>JAYSEK010000004.1:0-166341 GCA_041913905.1 Burkholderiaceae bacterium
CCTACTTCTTCCTCAAGATCCGGGCGGCGTTCCCCGGAAATCGGTGATGAACCAAAAAAAAGCCCCAGCCAATGGGCTGGGGCGGGAAAGCCTTATCGCTGTCATCACGTTAAGGCTCCTGCTCAGGGAGGAAAAGCAGGGAATGACGCCTTGCAGCTATCATTCGGGAACCAGTTTAACAGAGCCGCCATCGGGCCGTCTCTACGGGTCACTGCGTAGAACTGCACGTTTTTGGCGGCCCCACAACCAAACCCCTAGATTGAGGGGGTTTGCCCGGAGTGTCCGCCTTGTCTCGCCCCCTCAGCCGCACCCTCAGCGCCCCCTTCCCTGCCGCCCGCCCGCGCCGCCTGCGCCGCGATCCCTTCACCCGCGCGCTCGTCCGCGAGTCCCGGCTCGATGCCTCGGACCTGATCCTGCCGGTCTTCGTGCATGAGGGCAGCGATCCGCATCCCATCGACTCCATGCCGGGCGTCTCCCGCCTGCCCATCGAGCACCTGCTGCGCACGGCCGAGGAAGCCGTCGCACTGGGCATCCCGGTGATCGCCCTGTTTCCCGCCATCGAGCCGCATCTGAAGACCGTCGATGGCGCCGAGGCCTTCAATCCGGACGGGCTGATTCCGCGTGCGGTGCGCGCCCTGAAGTCGCGTTTCCCGCAGCTGGGCGTGCTGACCGATGTCGCGCTGGACCCCTACACCAGCCACGGCCAGGACGGCCTGCCCGACGAGACCGGCTACCTGATCAACGATGCCACGGTGGAGCTGCTGGTGCGCCAGGCCCTGACCCAGGCCGAGGCCGGCACCGACATGGTGGGCCCCAGCGACATGATGGACGGCCGCATCGGTGCGATCCGCCAGGCGCTGGAGGCCGCCGGCCACATTCACACCCGCATCATGGCCTACAGCGTCAAGTACGCCAGCGGCTTCTACGGCCCCTTCCGCGATGCTGTGGGCTCCAAGGGCGCTCTGGGCAAGGCGGACAAGAACACCTACTACGTCGACCCGGGCAACAGCGACGAGGCCCTGCGCGAAGTGGCCATGGATCTGGCCGAAGGCGCCGACATGGTGATGGTCAAGCCCGGCATGCCTTACCTGGACGTGGTGCGGCGCGTGAAGGACGAGTTCCGCGTACCCACCTTCGCCTACCAGGTCAGCGGCGAGTACGCCATGCTCAAGGCCGCCGCCGCCAACGGCTGGCTGGCCCACGACGTGGTGATGATGGAGTCGCTGCTGGCCTTCAAGCGTGCGGGTGCCGACGGCATCCTCAGCTACTTCGCGCTGGAAGCAGCGCGCCTCCTGCGCAAGGCCTGAGTGCGGCTCTTCCTCTTCAGCGGCGAGCAACTCACGGAGCTGGCCCAACTCCCCCAGGACCTGCCGGCAGAAGGCTTTCTGTGGCTGGGCCTGAGTCGCGAGGAATTCAGCCTGCGCAGCCTGGAGTTGCAGCTGGCCCTGCAGCGCTGGTGCGGCGCGCCGCTGGTGGACCTGCATGTCTCGGACCTGCTCAACGCCCAGCTGCCTTCGCACTTCGACTACACGTCCTGGTACGACCTGATGATCTTCCGCCGCCTGGCCACCACGGCGGGCGCGGAGATGCCGGACGAGGAGTCGCCCGTTTCGGCGGCGGCCATCGAGCGTTCCCTGCAGGCCATCGATACCAGCCCCGTCGGCTTCGCCGTCTTTGACCGCGTGCTGCTGAGCGTGCATCCCGGCGACTGCCAGGTGCGCGACTTCTTCGCCACGCGGCTGGGGCAGCTGCATGAAGGTCGTGACCTGCGCGGTACCAACCGCCTGCCCACCAGTCCGGCCGAGCTGATGCTGCGCATGCTCAACCATATGGTCGACAGCTACCTCGACCTGCGTCGCATGCTAACCAGACAACTGACCGGCCTGCAGCGTCAGCTGTTCGACCCACACAGCAACTTCCGCGACTGGCCCGCCCTGCTGACGGCCCGCGACACCCTGCATCGGCTGGAGGACGTCTGCGAAGACCAGCGCAGCGCCGTGCAGGAATGGCTGGACGCCCTGGCCGAATGGCCGCCGGAAAACGAGATCAAGGCCGAACGCGAGCGCGAACTGCTGCGCCTGCGCTCACGCGACGTGCTGGAGCATGTGGAGCGCGTGCTGAGTCATGTGCGGCGCCTGGAGAGCTCGGCCGAGTCCGCCGTGCAGATGCATTTCTCGGCCCTGGGCCATCGCACCAACAACATCATGCGGACGCTGACGGTGTTGACGGCCATCTTCCTGCCGCTCAACCTCATCACCGGCATCTTCGGCATGAACTTCGACACCCTACCCCTGATCCACAGAGCCACCGGCTTCTGGATCGCGGTGGCGGTGATGGGCGGCGTCGGCGTCAGCCTGGGCCTGTTCTTCTGGCGCAAGCGCTACCTGAGCAGCCAGAGCTGAGCCTGCTGCGCGCCTCAGCGCTTGTAGGGGTCGGCAAAGCCCAGGGCCAGCAGGATCTCGGACTCGCGGGCCTCCATGCACTCGGCTTCGTCGTCTTCCTCGTGGTCGTAGCCTTGCGCGTGCAGCGTGCCGTGCACCAGCATGTGGGCATAGTGTGCGACCAGGTCCAGGCCCATCTCGCGCGCTTCGCGCTCGACCACCTCGGCGCAGATCACCAGGTCCGCGCCGACCACCGGCTCGTGGCTGTAGTCGAAGGTCAGCACGTTGGTAGCGTAGTCCTTGCCGCGAAACTCCTTGTTGAGCCGCCGGCCCTCCTCGGCATCGACGATGCGCACGGCGATCTCGCCCGGCAGCTCCAGCGCCGCGCGGATCCAGCGCTGCACCTTGTGGCGAGGCAGCTGGGCTCGATGACGGGGATCGGCGAACTGCAGGGACAAGTTCAGTTCAGGGCGGCTCATGCCTGGCCTCCACGCAGAGCCGCGCCGGCAGCGGCCTGCTTCTTGTGCTCGGCCTTGGTCCGCGCCTCATAGGCTTCGACGATGCGGGCCACCAGCGGGTGGCGCACCACGTCGGCCGAGGTGAAATGCGTCATTGCGATGCCGCGCACCTTCTTCAGCACGCGCTCTGCGTCGATCAGGCCACTGAGCACGCCCTTGGGCAGGTCGATCTGGCTGGTGTCGCCCGTCACCACGCACTTGCTGCCAAAGCCGATGCGGGTGAGGAACATCTTCATCTGCTCCGGCGTGGTGTTCTGCGCCTCGTCCAGGATCACGAAGGCATGATTGAGCGTGCGGCCCCGCATGAAGGCCAGCGGCGCGATTTCCAGCTGGCCCTTCTCGAAAGCCTTGCTGACGCGGTCGAAGCCCATCAGGTCATACAGTGCGTCATACAAGGGGCGCAGGTAGGGATCCACCTTCTGCGTCAGGTCGCCTGGCAGGAAGCCCAGGCGCTCGCCGGCTTCGACGGCCGGGCGGGTCAGGATGATGCGCTGGACCTGCGAGCGCTCGAGCGCATCCACCGCGCAGGCCACCGCCAGGAAGGTCTTGCCGGTGCCCGCGGGGCCCAGGCCGAAGGTGATGTCATGGTTCAGGATGTTGCGCAGATAGGCATGCTGGTTCGGCGTGCGGCCCGCGAGATCGGCGCGCCGGGTGCGCAGCACCACGCCGTGCGAGTCCGGCAGGGGCTCGGCAAGCTCCGCGCGGCGTGGCTTGCGGGCGCCCAGTGCTTCGGCCAGCTGCTGGGTGGCCTCCAGCAGGGCCAGCTGCAGGCTCTCCGGCGGGATGGGCTTGCGGGCGACGTCATAGAGGCTTTGCAGCAGTTGCAGGCTGTGCTCGGCCGCCGCCTTGTGCCCCTCGACGCGGAAGGCCTCGCCGCGGCGCGTGATGCGCACGTCCATGGCTGATTCAATCTGGCGCAGGTGGTCGTCCAGCCCCCCGCACAGATGGGAGAGACGTTTGTTGTCGGCAGGGGTAAAAACGTGGCGCAGTATCAAAGCGGGACCTTTGCAGCGGTCGGAGTCAGTCGGCTATTGTCGCCGGGCTCCCGCCGATGTGGCGGTCGCCCTGCGCGCATGCCAGGGCCGCCACCTGCACAGCAAAGCTTCGGCAAAATCGGACCGGCCAAGCCCGGCGCGCCCCATCCCACACATGAGCATCCAATCCCTTCTGCTGCGGCTCTCCGTCATGCCGGGCGCCGCACTGCTGATCCTGTGCATCACGCTGCTGCCCGGCCTCGCGCGAGCCCAGGCCCAGCGCCTGGTTCTTCAGCAAGCCTTGGTGGCCGTCGGCTCGGAGACCCAGTTTCCCGAGCAGGCCGCCCTGTCCCTGCAGGCGCTCCCGCACGACTGGCACCGCAGCCGCATGGAGCCGCCCTCGCAGTTCTCCCGCCAGCCGCTGTGGTACCGCCTGGCCTTTGACGCCCCGGCAACTGCCAGCCCCGTCCCTCAGGCGGCCTATATCGCCCAGGCCTGCAGCAATGTGCGGGTGCGCTTCAACGGCATCAGCCTGCTGGCACAGGGCCGCATGGACGAACCCATCAGCGACCACTGCTACGAACCCCTGCTGGTGCCCCTGCCAGGCGAGTTGCTGCGCCCCCAAGGCAATTTGCTGGACATCCAGCTCGCCGGCTACAGCCGCCAGGAGCTCAGCTCCAGCCAGCGCAGCGCACGCCTGAGCGTGGTCGAAATCGGCCCGCTCGATGAGCTCACCCAGCGCCACGCACGTGCCAGCCTCTGGCGCCAGGCGCTGCCCAGGGCCCTGAATGCCATGCTCGTGATGATGGCCGTCACCACGGGCGTGCTGGCCATCCTCTACCGTCGGGAGCGGCATCTGCTCTTCCTCTCCGGGCTGATGCTGGCCTGGGTGCTGCTGTCGACGCGCCTGTGGATAGGCAGCCTGGCGCTGCCGCGCCACTGGCTGGAGATCGGTCTGGCCAGCTGCCTGCCGTTCATCACCTTGTTCGCGCTGCAGTTCCTGCTGCGCGAGATGGGTTGGCGCAATGGCAAGCTCAATGCCCTGCTGCTGGCGCAATGTGCGCTGGTGCCGCTGAGCCTCGCCGCCGCAGGGCCGCTGCAGCACTTCCTCGTGGCCAGCATCTGGACGACGCTGCTGGCCGTGGAGCTGGTGGCCGGCATGGCCCTGCACCTGTGGCTGCGCTGGCAGGCCGTGCAGGCGCGACCGCTGGACAACACCGTGCAGCGCCGCGACTTCGCCGTGGTCTGCTCCCTGCTCATCCTGGCCATCGCCGCGGTGCTGCTGGAGCTGCTGCTGTCGCAGCTGCAGCTGCCGCTGTGGGTTCCGCTCACGCCGCTGGCCGTACCCCTGCTGCTGATGGGCCTGGGCCTGCACGCCACGGTCTGCGTGGCTCGCGCCCGCAAGGTGGCCGAGCACAAGCACGTGCAGCTGGAGCAGCGCATGTCGGAGAAGCTGGCCGAGATCGAACGCAGCTACGCCCAGATGGCCGAGCAGAAGCTGGAGCAGGTCACCGAACGCGAGCGCAAGCGCATTGCCGCGGACCTGCACGACGACCTGGGCGCCAAGCTGCTCACCATCGTGCATACCAGCGAGTCCGACCGCATCTCGACCCTGGCGCGCGAGGCGCTGGAGGAAATGCGCCTGTCGGTGCGAGGTCTCACCGGCAAGCCCGTGCACCTGCTGGACGCGCTGGGCGACTGGCGCGCCGAGCTGGTCTCACGCCTGGGCCAGGCCAACATCAATGCCGAATGGAAGTCCCCCGCGGAGGACGTCGAACACACGCTGCCGGCCCGCGCCTACGTGCAGACCACGCGCATCCTGCGGGAAGCGGTGAGCAACATCATCAAGCACAGCGGCGCCACGCACTGCACCGTCAGCTGCAATGTGCAAGGCGGCGACTTCCAGGTCGTCATCCAGGACAATGGCCAGGGCATTCCCCTGGAACTGGACGGTCGCCTGGACAAGGGGCACGGCATGGCCAGCATGAAGGCGCGCGCCAAGCAGATGCAGGGGCAGTGCCTGGTCGAGTCCGGCGCCGGGCTGGGCACCATCATCCGCCTGACGATTCCGCTTTGAGATTCAGCCCCTGGCCCTGGCAGGGACTGGCAACGGCGCGCCAAAAGGCATACTGTTGGCAGACCGTCAGGCCCAGGACTCCGGCGGAGTCCGCTAACACCAAGACAACACCATGAACAACATCCTGCTGCTCGAAGACATCCCGGAAATCCGCGCCTGGCTCAAGACCCTGGTCAGCCAGGTCTTCGCCAATGCCGTGATCACCGAGTGCTCGCGCGTGCAGGACGCGCTGCAGCACATCAACAGCCAGCGCTTCACCCTGGCCTTGCTGGACCTTGGCCTGCCCGATGGCTCGGGGGTGGACGTGGTCGCGGCCCTGCGCGAGAAGCAGCCCGAGGTGCAGTCGGTGATCGTGACCATTCACGATGACGACGAGCACATCTTCCCCGCGCTGCAAGCCGGCGCCTTCGGCTATCTGCTGAAGGAACAGGCCCGCGAGCTGCTGGTGGAGCAGTTGCAGCGCATCAGCCAGGGCGAGCCGCCGCTGTCGCCGTCCATCGCCCGCAAGGTGATCGCGCATTTCAACTCGCAGCGCCGCCCGCAGGCCTCGCCGCAGCTGATCGAGGTCTCGCTGACCGAGCGGGAGACCGAGGTGCTGCTGCGCGTGGCCAAGGGCTTCACGCTGCCCGAGATCGGCGTGCAGCTGGGCCTGTCGCGCCACACCATTGCGGACTACGTCAAGCAGATCTACCGCAAGCTCAATGTCTCGTCCCGCGCCGAGGCCGCACTGGAGGCGCAGCGTCTGGGCCTGTTCGGCAGGAACTGAAGCAGGCGCTCCGGAGCAGGCACTGAAGCGCCGACCTCCCTCGCCCAAGAACCACCCGCAGCGACCGGGTCTGGCGGCGGACCGAAGCCGCCGATAATCGCCCGATGATTGGAAGGCTCACCGGCGTCATCGCGGAAAAATCGCCCCCGCTCGTGCTCATCGACGTGCAAGGCGTCGGCTATGAAGTCGACGTGCCCATGAGCACCTTCTTCAACCTGCCGGGCCTGGGCGAACGTGTGAGCCTGCTGACCCATTTCGTGGTCCGCGAGGACGCACAGATCCTCTTCGGATTCCTGACGCCCGAGGAGCGCGCCACCTTTCGCCAGCTGATCAAGATCAGCGGCGTCGGCCCGCGGACCGCCCTGTCCATCCTGTCCGGCCTCAGCGTCGGCGACCTGGCTCAGGCCGTGAGCCTGCAGGAGGCCGGCCGCCTGGTGAAGGTACCCGGCATCGGCAAGAAGACCGCCGAGCGCCTGCTGCTGGAGCTCAAGGGCAAGCTGGGGCCTGATCTGGCCCTGCCCGCCAGCGTCGCCAACGACAGCCAGGCCGACATCCTCCAGGCCCTGCAAGCCCTGGGCTACAGCGACAAGGAAGCCGCAGCGGCACTGAAGCAGCTGCCGGCCGATGTAGGCGTCAGCGAGGGCATCAAGCTCGCCCTGAAGTCCCTGAACCGCTGATCGCTGCCACGCACCCCGACCCGCCATGCCCATCCAGACCGACGATTTCGCCCCCCAGCCGCCCCGCGTGGTCAGCGCGGCCCCAGGCAACCCCAACGAGGAGGCATTGGAACGCGCCCTGCGTCCCAAGCTGCTGGACGAATACGTGGGGCAGGCCAAGGCCCGCGAACAGCTGGAGATCTTCATCGGCGCGGCCCGCAAGCGCGAGGAAGCCCTGGACCATGTGCTGCTCTTTGGCCCGCCCGGCCTGGGCAAGACCACGCTCTCGCACATCATCGCGGCCGAACTGGGCGTCAACCTGCGCCAGACCTCCGGCCCTGTGCTGGAAAAGCCCAAGGACCTGGCCGCCATCCTGACCAATCTCGAGAAGAACGACGTGCTCTTCATCGACGAGATCCATCGGCTTTCGCCCGTGGTCGAGGAAATCCTCTATCCGGCGCTGGAGGACTACCAGATCGACATCATGATCGGCGAAGGCCCGGCCGCGCGCTCGATCAAGCTCGACCTGCAACCCTTCACGCTCGTCGGCGCCACCACCCGCGCCGGCATGCTGACCAACCCGCTGCGCGACCGCTTCGGCATCGTCGCGCGGCTGGAGTTCTACACGCCCGACGAGTTGCAGCGCATCGTGACCCGCTCCGCCGGTCTCATGAACGCGCCCATAGCTCCCGAGGGCGCGCTTGAAATCGCCCGTCGCTCGCGCGGCACCCCGCGCATCGCCAACCGGCTGCTGCGCCGCGTGCGCGACTACGCCGAGGTCAAGGGAGACGGCCGCATCACCAAGCTGATGGCCGACAAGGCCCTGGCCATGCTGGACGTCGATCCGCAGGGCTTCGACCTGATGGACCGCAAGCTGCTGGAGGCCGTAGTGCACCGCTTTGATGGCGGGCCGGTCGGCCTGGACAACGTCGCAGCGGCCATCGGCGAGGAGCGCGACACCATCGAGGACGTCATCGAGCCCTACCTGATCCAGCAGGGCTTTCTTCAGCGCACGCCGCGCGGGCGCATTGCCACGCTGGCGGCGTTCCGGCATCTGGGGGTTGCGCCGCCGAAGAATACGGCGGGGTTGTTTGACGAATGAGGCCGCCGCAGCCGTAGACGCCAACCGCCCGTCAACATTGTTTGGTGAGGCAACAAAAAGAAAAAGGCGACCCGAAGGTCGCCTTTCGCACTTGCTGATCCCGAGGGATTAGAAGTTGTGGCGGACGCCCACAGCCAGGCTGTTGAAGTCCTTGCCCTTGGCCAGGCTGTCGCCGGTGGCGATGGCGCTGGGGCCGAAGGAGCCGTTGGCCTTGTTGTCGATCATGGTGTAGAAACCATAGACCTTGGTGCGCTTGCTCAGGTTGTAGTTGTAACCCAGGGTCAGCTGCTTGGCGCCGGAGTCGCTCATGCCCTTGAAGTCACCCGAGTTGCCGAAGTTCACGTGGAACTCGGAAGCACCCATGGTGTACATGCCGGACAGGCGCACGATGTTGCGGGTCACGCCACCCACATCTTCGCGCTGGATGTAGCCACCAACGGTGAACTCACCCATTTCGTACAGAGCACGGCCAGCGTATTGCTTGGCGTTGCCGGCCTTGCTGAAACCAGCGCCCAGGTGCAGGGGGCCTTGGTCGTAGTTGACCGACAGGTCGGTGCCGCGCTTGACGGAACCTTCGCCGGCTTGCATCGTGATTTCAGCGGTGAAACCGTCGATGTTCGGGGTGAAGTAGCCCACCTTGTTGGCACTGCCAGCGCCAACCCACGAGTACAGGGCGTCGTCAGACGTGCCGGTGTCGTGGTTGTGCATGCTGACGTAGTCAGCGGTGGCGAAGTAGGAACCGTTGGTCCAGTTGCCCAGACGCACGGCACCGAAGGAGCCGCTCAGTTGCACGGAGGACTCACGGTTCCAGAAAGAACCGGTGCTGGACTGCTTGCCGGAATCGACATTGAAGCCGTGCTCCAGGGCGAAGCTGACCTTCAGGCCGCCACCCAGGTCTTCCTGGCCCTTCACGCCCAGGCGCGAACGGTTGTCTTGCACCACGACCTTGCGGTCGTTGTCGCCGAACTTCTGGCTTTCAACCGTGGTGTTGATGCGGCCCCACAGGGTCACGGAGCTTTGCGCGAAAGCCGAAGCCGACACAGCGGCCAGAGCGGCGACGAGAGCGATCTTCTTCATCATTTGCCTTTGTAGGTTGAGGTTGTGCCGGGTTGGATCACCCGGTCTTGTCACGCGGAATGTGGCGGCAGTATAGGAGGCCTAGGGTTTGACCGAAGCCCTAGCGACGCGTATTTGCAACAGTCACTTTTTGCAGGGTGAAACGCTTCGCATCTCGCACTATTTGTCAACCAAACAGCATATTGGCGTCATTGCAGGGCACTGAGATGCCCATCGTCGGCCCAGCCCACCAGGTGCAGCTGCCCGCTGGTGACCATCAGGCGGTTGATGGCCGCGTTGCCCAGGCGCCAGCTGCGTGGTGCCTGCAGGTCCAGGCCCAGCGCCGCCCGGTAGAGGCAGTCCAGCACCCCGCCGTGCGTCACGAGCAGGAGGTGCCGGCCGGCATGCTGGGCAGCCAGTTGACGCACCACCGACAACACACGCTCGCTGAAGGCGCTCAAGGATTCGCCGCCCGGCGCCGCGAAGACCGGATCCCGGGCCCGCCAGCGCTGCACGGCTTCGGGCTCGCGCTCGGCCAGCTCAGCCCAGGTCTGCCCCTGGAATTCGCCAAAGCTTCGCTCCCGCAGCCCCGTATGCCATTGCACCGGCAGCCCGCGGCGCGCCAGCAGCGGCGCCAGGGTTTGGCGACAGCGCTGCAAGTCACTGCAGAACACCTGGTCCACCGCTTCCTCCTGCAGCGCATCGGCCAGGGCCTGGGCCTGGGCTTCGCCCTGCGGATTCAAGGGGATGTCCAGTTGACCCTGGATGCGGCCCTCGGCGTTCCAGTTCGTCAGCCCATGTCGAACGCAGACCAGCTGCGTGACCTCATCCAGGCCGCTCATTGCCGACTCATCGCCCATCAAGCCTGCCAGATGACGTCGGCGCGTTCGGCCGCACTCAGGCGCAGCATGTCCAGCAGCGGCCAGACCCGCTGGCGCAGGCTGATGCCCTGGCGCCGCGGCGGAGGCTCGCCCCGGGCCTGCGCCTCGGCCACCAAAGCGGCAAAGGCCGCTTCGTCGGCCTCGACCGCAGCCAGCAGCGCCTGCTGCGCGGCCTCCAGGTCGGCAAGCTCGATGATGCCTTGCGGGGCGGCTTCGCGGCCCATCGCAGCCAGCACCTGCTGGCCGGCATCAGGCAGGTAGATCACATCGGCCGCAGCCTTGGACTTGAATCGATACATGGAAACCCGGCGCTGCTGTGGCGCGCATGCACAAGACGAGGTCCTATTGTGGACCCGGCCCGGCGTCGCTCAGCTCCCGCCGCCGTGCACCAGGCGCATGGGCGGCCGCTCTGCGCCCCACACCCGGGTTTCGAAGGCCGCCAGGTCCAGGGCTGGCGAGAAGAGATAGCCCTGGTATTCATGGCAGCCCGCCTCGCGCAGGAAATCCCGCTGCGCCTCGCTCTCCACGCCCTCGGCGATGACCTGCAAGCCCAGCGCCCGGCCCATCTGCGCCACGGCGCGGACGATGCTGGCATCGCTGGCATCCGCAGGCAGGCCCTGCACGAAGCTGCGGTCGATCTTGAGCCGCTGGATGGGAAAGCGCTTGAGGTAGGCCAGGCTGGAATAGCCGGTGCCGAAATCGTCGATGGACAGACCGACACCCAGCTCGGCCAGGGCCTGCAGTCGGCGCAGCGCCTCGTCGGCATCGCGCAGCAGGATGGATTCGGTGAGCTCCAGCTCCAGCAAGTCGGGCGGCAGGCCGGCCGACTGCAGCACCTGGCTGACGGTCTCCACGAACTGCGACTGCTGGAACTGCAGGGCCGAGACATTCACCGCCACCGGCATGCGCCGCCCCTGCTGCCACCAGCGCACCGCCTGGGCGACGGCCTCATGCAGCACCCAGTCGCCGATGGCCACGATAAAACCGCTGTCCTCGGCCACGGGGATGAACTCTGCGGGCGACACTTCGCCGCGCAGGGCGTCGCGCCAGCGGATCAGCGCCTCGGCGCCGATGACCTGGCCGCTCGCCAGGTCCAGTTGGGGCTGGAAATGCAGGCGGAAACGGCCTTCCAGCAGCGCCTGCCGCATGGCGTGGTCCAGGCGCATGCGGGCCAGCAGGTCCACATCCTTGCGCGGCTGATGGAAGCGGTAACCCGCCCGGCCGCTGTCCTTCACGCCCTGCATGGCGCGTTCGGCGCTGGAAGTCAGCTCGTCCAGCGATTCGCCGTCGCCCGGAAAAAGGGCGATGCCGATGCTGGCCGTGACCGTGAAGCTCAGGGTGTCGAAGCCGAAGGGGCGGCCCATGGCCTCCAGCACGCGCCCCGCCGTGTGCTCGGCACCAACGGCATCCGCCTCATGGATCAGCAGCGCGAACTCGTCGCCAGACAGCTTGGCCACGGTGTCCACCTCGCGCAGGCAGTCGCGCAGGCGCTGGGCCACCTCGCGCAGCACACGGTCGCCAAAGGCATGGCCCAGGGTGTCGTTGATCTGCTTGAAGCGATCCAGGTCGACGAACAGCATGGCAAAGCCCGAGGACTCGCGCTTGGCGATGGCACGGGCGTACTCCACCCGTTCGGCCAGAGCCCGCCGGTTGGGCAGGCCGGTGAGCATGTCGGTGTGCGACAGCTCCTCGATGCGCTGACTGGCCGCCAGCTTCTCGCTGAGGTCGCGGAAGGAGAACACGCGCCCCACCGGTCGCTGCCGACTCCATTGGGGCAGGGACACGCGCTCCAGCACCCGGCCATCCAGCAGGCGGATCACGTCGCTGCTCTGCAGCAAGGGTGCCTCCAGCAGCGCCCGCAGCCGCGTGGCATACGCAGCGCCGTCCACCACGCTGCGCCGCATCCAGGCCTGCACCGCCGCGTCATCGCGTTGCTGCAGCAAGTCTTCGGGAATGCCCCAAAGCGCGGCGAAGCGCTGGTTGAAATTGCGCAGCCGCCCGGCCAGGTCGGTCACGAGAATGCCATCGGCGGTGGATTCCAGCGTGCTGCGCAAATCCACCAGCAGGGACTCGCGTTCCTCCTCGCCGCGGCGCTGGGCGCTGAGATCGCGCATGCTGAGCACCCAAAGCGCTGCGCCCTCGGCTTGCGCCGCGTCCAGCGGCACGCGGCTGATGCGGCGGTCCACCCAGAGCGTACGGCCGTCAGCGTGCCGCATCAGGGTTTCGGTATGCAGGCCCTCACGGCTGCCAGCCGCCACCTCGCTCCAGAACAGCAGGTCTTCGGGCGTCACGCACAGAGACTCGATGTGCCGCCCGACCAGCGCTCCCGCCGGCATTCCCAGCATGGCCTGCGCAGCTTCGTTGGCGTCCAGCACGGCGAGGCTGTGGGCGTCCACCAGCCAGACGGCCTCCTGCAGCCCGTTCAGCAGGCTGCGATAGCGCTGCACATTCAGCACACCGGGAACCGCTTCATCCGCTTGGCTGGTCTGTCGCTCCCGTCTCGCCGGCATCACACCGCCACCTCTCCCAGGGACGCAGGGGAGGCGGACTCGAAGAAGTAGGCCACACGAGCGCGGGGGCTGAGATAGTCCAGCGACGCCCGCGGCAATGCGCCGGGTTTCAGGCTGCGGCGAATTCCCAGGTCGGGATGGTCCTCGAGACTGACGATCAGGGCCTCGTCTCGCGGAACCTTGGTGTCATGCACCATGACCCGCGGCTTCAGGGGCCGCGAGGAGTTGACGGCCACGACCAGCGCATAGCGGTCGTCGGTCAGCTGCACCGTCGAACCCGGCGGATAGACGCCCATCATGCGGATGAAGGCGTTGAGCATGGTGGCGTCGAAGCGGTTGCGGCCCTGGGCGAACATCAAGGACAGCGCCTCGTGCGGCGTCATGGCCTTGGACACCAGCAGGGGATTGCACAGCCCGTCGAAGCGATTGACCAGGGCCACGATGCGCGAGGCTGCGCTCATGCGGTCCACGTTGATGCGCTGCGGGAAGCCCGTGCCGTCGGCGTTTTCGTGGTGCTGGGCGATCACCAGCAGCGGCCCGGCCGCCAGGTCCATCTGCTTGGCCAGCGCCACGCCCTTGACCACATGGGTCTGATAGACCTGGCTCTCGGCCGTGGTGAAGCTTTCGTCGCGATGACGCAGGCGCGGCGGCAGGTCCAGCTTGCCGATGTCATGCAGCAGCGCACCCACGCCCAGGTCCATCATTTCGTCGCGGCCCAGACCAAAGGCCCGGCCCAGCAGCAAGGAAATGATGGAGACGTTCAGGGCATGCGCCGTGCCGCGGTCGCCAGCCCCCTCGTTGAGCAGGCGGATGTTCAGATCCCCTTCGACCAGCATCTTGTCCAGCAGTGCGCTGACCAAGGCCGTCGACTGATCCCTCGAATTGACGGGCTCGCGGGGCACCAGATCGACAATCTGCTTGAAAGCCGTCGCCGCTTCGGCGTACTGTTTCTCGCACAGCGCCAGGGCCTCCCGCTGAGCCGCGAGCGCCTTGCGGTGGGCTTCCTTCTGCTGCTGCTCGGGACCGGACGCCGGGTTTTTGGCTTCCACCGCCGGCGCCGCAGCCGCGGGAGGCGCGTCGTCGGGCTGGTCGCTCTTGGCGGGACTCCAGCGCACCTGCTTGAGCCCCAGACGGCGCAACACCAGCAGCTGATCCTCCGAGCTCAGCTTGAAACTGCTCAATGGGAAGGGGTGTGACATCCAGCCCAGATCCAGATGAATGAACATCCCGACCTTCAGCTGGGCCACGTCAATCAGCGGATCTGATGCGTTGTCCTTCATGCTTGTCCTACGCCCCTTCCTCCTGGGACGCCCTCGTGCCATGCATCGGCCGTCCGTTCCCGGAACTTGAGTGATGCGCCCGGGAACTTTACACGTACGGATACACCTCTTTCGGGAATCCAGGCAAACGCCGGCACGCTTGACTGGAAAGATCGCACGGCCCTAGCATGTTCATTAAATGAACTAATGTTCTTATATAGAACACAACATTTCAAATCCGCCGATACGCTGCCAGCCTTGCGGACGACACAGACCCAACCTAAGGAACACCATGACCGCCGCCTATATCTGTGATGGACAACGCACCCCTTTCGGCCGCTACGGCGGCGCACTCGCCCACGTGCGGGCCGATGACCTCGGCGCCATCCCGATCAAGGCCCTGATGGCCCGCCACCCGCAACTCGACTGGCAGGCCTTGGAGGATGTCTTTTATGGCTGCGCCAACCAGGCCGGCGAGGATAACCGCAATGTGGCGCGCATGGCGGCCCTGCTGGCCGGCCTGCCGATCGGGGCACCGGGCGTCACGCTCAACCGGCTCTGCGGATCCGGTCTGGATGCCGTCGGCACCGCTGCCCGCGCGATCAAAGCCGGCGAAGCGGACCTGCTGATCGCCGGCGGTGTCGAGAGCATGAGCCGCGCGCCCTTCGTGATGCCCAAGGCGGATGCCGCCTTCTCACGGCAGAACGCCGTCTACGACACCACCATCGGCTGGCGCTTCATCAACAAGCTGATGAAGGCAGCCTACGGCGTCGACTCCATGCCCGAGACGGCCGAAAACGTGGCGCGCGAGTTCGGCATCGAGCGCGAGGCCCAGGATCGCATGGCCCTGGCCAGCCAGAAAAAGACGCTGGCGGCGCAGCAGGCGGGCCTCTTCGACGCGGAAATCTGCCCGGTGGAGATTCCGCAGAAAAAGGGCGAAGCGCTGCTGGTCCGCCAGGACGAACATCCGCGAGACACCAGCCTGGAAGCCCTGGCCAAGCTCAAGGGCGTGGTCACGCCGGACGGCTCGGTGACGGCCGGCAACGCCTCGGGCGTCAATGACGGCGCCGTCGCGTTGCTGATGGCCAGCGAAGCCGCGGCCAGGCGGCACGGGCTGACGCCGCGCGCCCGCGTCGTCGCCATGGCGACGGTGGGCGTGGCGCCGCGCATCATGGGCATCGGCCCGGCCCCTGCCACCCAGGCCGTGCTGGCCCGGGCCGGCTTGCGGCTCGACCAGATGGACGTGATCGAGCTGAACGAGGCCTTTGCCGCCCAGGGCCTGGCCGTGCTGCGTCAACTGGGCCTTCCGGACGACGATCCCCGCGTCAATCCCAACGGCGGCGCCATCGCCCTGGGCCATCCCCTGGGCGCCAGCGGCGCCCGTCTGGCGCTGACCGCCGCCCTGCAACTGCAGCGCACCGGCGGCCGTTACGCCTTGTGCACCATGTGCATCGGCGTGGGGCAAGGCATTGCGCTGATCCTGGAGCGCGTCTGACGCCCCTGCGGCGGGATGACGCTCGCGGTGCGCCAAAGGCACCCCCGAGATTCGTCCGATATGCGAACGTCTTCCGCCCTTCAAGCCCAAATCCTCCCCCTTTGGGTTGGCTGGCAAGAGGTATTCGGATCGTGTGATACTGGCTTCGACGGGGCCATATATCACACATATGTCGGAAGTCATATGCGGACGTTCTAGGCCCCTCCCGAAACTTGCCGGCCCGAAGAGAAGCAAGACAGGGGGATGATCCGCTGCCCGATGACCCACGGTGATCGGGGCCCGCTCGAAGCGACCTGCACCAGGCCGTCAGATGCGCGCGCCCAAAAATCACCAAGATGGTGCATACATGTGCGTTCGTCGCCCAATGCTTGCAAAGTCGTCACCGTTTGTAGTGACAGACTTCTATAGTCGGCGACTGAATTGACCGCGCTCAGGCTTTCTTGGGCGCCCCATCGGACCCTGGAACGCCATGTCTGCTGCTCGTGCCCTTGATGATCTTGCCTCCGTTGCAGTCCCGGCCAGCCCGGCAACGACTGTCTCTCAGGAACAACAGATTCCGCTGAAGCGCGATCTTGTCGCTGGTCTGGAAAAGGGCCTCGCCGTGATTGAAGCCTTCGATCAGGAGCGTCCACGCCTCACCATCAGCGAAGTGGCCACCCGTACGGGGCTCACCCGAGCCGCCGCGCGACGCTATCTGCTGACGCTGAGCTATCTGGGCTTCGTCTCCCAGGATCGCAAGATGTTCGCGCTGACACCCAAGGTGCTGCGCCTGGGCCAGAGCTACATGCACTCGGCGCGCTTGCCGCGCATCGTCGAGCCCGAACTGCACAAGCTGGCCTTTGCCCTGAAGGAAGCCAGTGCCGCGGGCGTGCTGGACGGCAATGATGTGATCTGCATCGCCGCCACCAGCGCCGGTCGCGTGCTGTCCCAGCACCTGCAGTCCGGTGGACGCGTGCCGGCTTACTGCTCTGCGAACGGCCGGGCCCTGCTGGCCGCACTGGCGCCGGAAGACGCCGACGCCTGGATCGCGCGCCAGACCCTGGAGCCCGTCACGCCGCACACCATCACCAATCCCGACCGCCTGCGCAACGAGGTGGCGCGGGCCCGGGCGCTGGGCTATGCCTGCGTGGACCAGGAACTGGAGCTGGGGCTGCGCAGTCTGGCGGTGCCGCTGAAGAACTATCGCGGCGACGTGGTGGCGGCGCTCAACATTTCCATCCACGCCTCGCGCATGAGCATGGAACAGTTGGTCGAGCATGCCCTGCCCCCGCTGATGCAGGCCCAGCAGCATCTGCGCATGCTGCTCTGAGACCCGCCGCCCTTGGTCCAGAAGTACCGAAGCCGCCCGAGGGCGGCTTCTCCATTTTGGGGCCCGCGGACCTCAGCCTGCCCAATGGCGATGCCGCAGCAAGGGGCTGACGCGATAACGCTCGCTGCGGCTGGCCTCGAACAGGGCGTCCAGCGTTTCGATGACGCGCGCGGCCCCCAGCTGCGCCAACCACTCAAAGGGACCGGCCGGGTAATTGACGCCCAGCTTCATGGCCTGGTCGGCGGACGCTTCGTCGCAGACACCTTGCCAGACCGCATCCGCGCCCTCATTGACCAGCATGGCCAAGGTCCGAGCGACCACCAGGCCCGGCACGTCACGCAACACCAGTGGCGCCCAGCCCAGCGCTGAGAACAGCTGCAGCGCCTGCGCACGCGCGAGCTCCGAGCAGCGTGGCGCAAAGGCCAGGGCCAAGGCCTCGGTGCGCGGACCGCTGACGGGCCAGTCGATGACCGCCAGCTCCGCATGCCCCGACTCAAAGGCCAGCTCGGCAGCACAGCGGCCCATGCTGAGCGGCAGCTGCAGCTGGCCCAGCGTCAGACCGGCCCAAGGCGACTGCGGCAGGCGCTGGAATGACAGGCCTGCCGCTTCCAGGGCCTGGGCCAGGCCGTCGACCAGTGTCCCGTCGCCATGCAGCGCCAGCGCGGGCAAAGCCTGGCCGGACAGGCGCTCCACCGGCGCCGGTGCTGCGGGCACGCCGTCATAAAAACCCTTGCCCACCTTGCGCCCAAGGCGCCCCCCATCGACCAGCGCCTTCTGGACCAGCGACGGCATGTAGCGCTTGTCGCCGAAGTTGGCCTCGAACACCGACTGGGTCACCAGGAAGTTGGTGTCGTGCCCGATCAGGTCCATCAGCTCGCAAGGCCCCATGCGGAAACCGACCGAGCGCAGCGCTCGGTCCAGCTGGGCGGGCGTGCCCGCCTGTTCCAGCAGCAGGGCCAGGGTCTCGGCGTAATAAGGCCGGGCGATGCGATTGACGATGAAGCCAGGCGTGGACTTGGCATGCACGGGCGCCTTGCCCCAGCGCCGCGAAAGCTCATGGATGGCTTCGGCCACCGAGGGCTCGGTCTCCGCGCCGGACACCACCTCGACCAGCTTCATCAAGGGCACGGGATTGAAGAAATGCATGCCCACCAGACGGCCCGGGCGCTGCATGCCGTTGGCCAACGCGGTGATACTGATCGAGGAGGTGTTCGACGCGATCAGGGCCTCGGGGCCGAGCAGCGCGTCGAGCTCGCGCAGCAGCGCCTGCTTGGGCTCCAGCTTCTCGACGATGACCTCGATCACCAGGGTCGCCTCGGCCAGCTCGGCCATCGCCGCCACCGGCTGTATGCGTGCCAGCACCGCCTCGCGCTCGCCCGCCTCCATGCGCCCCTTGGCGACCAGGGATTCCAAGGCCTTAGCAATCTGCGCGTGCGCCGCTGCAGCCGCTCCGTCGCGCACATCCATCAGCCGGACCGGATGGCCAGCCTGTGCCGCCACCTGGGCAATGCCAGCCCCCATGACACCCGCGCCGATGACGCCCACCAGCGCCGCCGAGGCCGGCCGGCTCGTCACCGCCCATTGGGTGCCGCCGCTCATGCGCCTTCTCCTTGCGGCACCCAGGCCGCCGGACGCTTGGCCATGAAGGCCGCAAAGCCTTCACGCGCTTCGTCACCGATGCGAACCCGCGAGATGGTCTGGGCCGTCAGTTCGCGCACCTCGTCGGTCACGGGCCCCACGGCCAACTGGCCCAGCAGTTGCTTGATCTCCGCCTGCGCATGCGGGCCGTTGGCCAGCAGCTCCTGCAGCCAGCGCTCCAGGGCCTCGTCCAGCGACTCGGCCGGCACGACTTCGTGCACCAGCCCCATGGCAAGCGCCTCGCTGGCGGGAATGCGGCTGCCGGTCAGCGCCAGGCGCCGTGCCTGGCGGCTGCCAACAGCATTGACCACGTAAGGCCCGATCACGGCCGGGAGGATGCCAAAGCGCGCTTCGCTGACCGCGAACTTCGCGTCCTGGCTGGCCAGCGCGATGTCGCAGGCCGCCGTCAAGCCAACGCCGCCACCCAAGGCCACACCCTGGACACGGGCAATCGTCGGTTTGGGGCAGGACTGAATGCGGTATAGCATCGCGGCAAAACGCCTTGCATCCTGCAGATTCCAGTCCTGGCTCGCCTGGGCGGCCCGCTGCATCCACTGGATGTCCGCCCCGGCGCTGAAAGCCTTGCCGGCGCCGGCCAGCACGATGACGCGGACCTTGGGGTCGGCCGTCAGGCGCTCGAAGGCCTGGTCCAGCTCGGCGATCATCTGCTCGTTGAAGGCGTTGAACACCTCCGGACGGGTCATGGTGACGCGCGCCACGCCGCGGGCGTCCACCGCAATATGCAATGTCTCCACCGTGAAACTCCTTGTAATGATCGAAGTATCGCAGCGCAGCCGGGGTCGTCGGGAGGACGGCAGAATTTCGCCATGAGCACGCCCAGGTCCCGATTGGCAGGAGAGCCCTTCTTCCAGGCGCTGGACCTGGACGGGCGGTCCCTGCGCATCGAATCGCAGTGGCTGGGCGACGCGCAGGACGCCAGTAGGCCGCTGCTGGTCTTTCTGCATGAAGGTCTGGGCTCCCTGAGCCAATGGCGCGACTTCCCGGCACGGCTCTGCGAGGCCCTGGATCTGCCGGGCCTGGTGTTCTCCCGGCCCGGCTATGGCCACAGCAGCCCGCGCACGGAACCCTTGCCGCCGGACTATCTGCAGCGTCAGTCGCGCAACCTGCTGCCCGCCTATTTCAAGACACTGGGGCTGGAGGAGCGCCCGCTGCTGCTGTTCGGCCACAGCGACGGCGCGAGCCTGGCCCTCCTCTATGCGGCGCATGCACCGCAGCATGTCCGCGGGCTGGTGGCGATGGCGCCGCATCTCTTCGTGGAACCCATCACCTTGCTGGGTTTGGAAGCGGCCCGGGCCGCCTACGAGCATGGGGACTCGCTCAGGAAGGCGCTGGCCCGCCACCATGCCGACCCGGACTCCGCCTTCTATGGCTGGAACGACACCTGGCTGCGCCCCGGCTACGAGGAGTGGACCATCGTGGACGAGCTGAGCGGGCGGCTGGCCTGCCCGGTGCTGGCTGTCCAGGGTGTCAATGACGAATATGGCAGCCTGGCCCAGATCGAGGCCATCGCCGAACTGCACGAAGACACCCGGCTTCTGGCCCTGCCCGACTGTGGCCACAGCCCGCACAAAGACCAGCCTGAGCGGCTCATCGCGCAGGTCCAGGATTGGCTGGCGAGCCGCTTCTGAACGCGGCCGGCATGCCTGGCTGCCGACGCTGATCGCAGCCAGCAGCCATTCACGTCACGGCGGCGTCAGTTCGTCGCAGCCACCTGGAAGCGGCGACAGGCAGCGCGCACACTCCTCTCATCGACAAAGCCATGAGGCCCGCCAACCCCCGAGAGGATTGCCATGAAAGCCGCCACCAAGACCCTGCTCACCGCCGTTCTCGCCATCGCCAGCGCCGCGTCCCTGACCCTGGCCCAGGCTGATGCGACTGGTGAACAGCCATGCCTGGGTGCGCCGGCCCTTCAGCTGCCCTCGCTGCATGTGGCCCAGGCCGGCCTCGCATCCGACGTCCAGGTTCAGGCCTGAACACCGGCTCACGGCTTCCCAGCCGCGGCCTGATCTGGCTTCCCGCGCCCGACCCCATGTCCTCCCTTGTGCCCGGCCGATGCCGGGCTTTTTTTCGCCGGGCCTTTTCTTGCCCGATGGTGGGCGATATGAAAAAGGGCCGCTCGATGGCGGCCCTTCGTCCTGCGGCAGAGCACCCTGCCTCACCAGATGCGGATGCGCTCCTCACCGGGCTTGAACATCTTGTCGCCCTGCTTGGTGCCAAAGGCCTGATGGAAGCCGTCGTGGTTGACCACGGCGCCGTTGGCACGGTATTCGCCGGGGGAGTGCGGGTCGGTCGTGATCAGCTGCAGCAGGCGCTCCTCACGGGCCTTCTCGCGCCAGGACTGCGCCCAGCCCAGGAAGAAGCGCTGCTCGCCCGTGTAGCCGCCGATGGTGGCCGAGGGCTTGCCGCCCAGCGAGCGCAGATAGGCCTTGTAGGCCACCTGCAGGCCGGACAGGTCGGCAATGTTCTCGCCCAGGGTCAGCTTGCCGTTGACATGCTTGCCAGGCAGGGGCTCGTAGCCGTCGTACTGCGCCACCAGCTTGGCGGCGATGCCTTCGAAAGCCTTGCGGTCCTCCGGCGTCCACCAGTTGCGCAGCACGCCGTCGCCGTCGTACTGACTGCCCTTGTCATCGAAGCCATGACTGATCTCGTGACCGATCACGGCGCCGATGGCCCCGTAGTTCACGGCGTCGTCGGCGTTCATGTCGAAGAAGGGCGGCTGCAGAATGGCCGCCGGGAAGACGATCTCGTTGGACAGCGGGCTGTAGTAGGCGTTGACCGTCTGCGGCGTCATGCCCCACTCACTGCGGTCGACCGGCTTGCCGGCCTTGGCAATCATGCGCTTCCAGGCGAACTCGGCGGCGCGCTGACCGTTGCCGAAGGCATCGCCCTCGCGCACGTCCAGGCTGCCGTAGTCGCGCCACTTGGCGGGATAGCCGATCTTGGTCACGTACTTGGACAGCTTGTCCTGGGCGGCGGCCTTGGTGGCGGGGCTCATCCAGCTCAGGTCCTTGATCGAGTCCTTGTAGGCTGCCAGCAGGTTGGCCACCAGCTTCTCCATGCGGGCCTTGGCCTCGGGCGGGAAGTGCTTGGCCACATAGAGTTCGCCGACGGCCTCGCCCAGCGCGGCATTGACCTCGCCGATGGCCTTCTGCCAGCGCGGCAGCTCGGCCTTCTGGCCCGAGAGCGCCTGACCGAAGAAGGCGAAACGGGCCTCACGCACGGCCTTGGGCAGCACCTCGGCGTTGCCGGACAGGGCATGCAGGCACAGATAAAGCTTCCAGTCCGCCAGCGGCTCGCTGGCCACCAGGCCCGAGAGCGCAGCGAGCGCGCTGGGCTGCGCCACGGCGATGCTGTCCAGCTTGCCCAGGCCAGTGGCGGCGAAGTAGGCGTCCCAGTCCATGCCGGGCGCCTTGGCGGCGATCTCCGCCGGGCTCATGGGGTTGTAGGTCTTGACCGGATCGCGGTTCTCCACCTTGTCCCAGTGGACGGCTGCGATCTTTTCTTCCAGCGCCAGCACGCGCTCGGCTGCCGCCGCCGGCTCTTTCTCACCCAGCAGGCCGGCCAGCGTGGCCAGGTAGACCTTGTAGGCCTCGCGCACCTTGCCCAGGCGCGGGTCGTCCTTCTTCAGGTAGTAGTCCCGGTCCGGCATGCCCAGGCCGCCTTGCCACATGCGCACACCGTTGACCGTCGGCTTCTTGGCATCCGGCGCGACAAACACGCGAATCGGCGAAATGGAACGCATCTGCGCGCCACCGAACCAGCGCGCCAGCGCCTTGGCCGAATCGATGCCGGCGATCTCGCTCAGCGTGGGCTGCAGCGGTGCCAGCCCGGCCTTCTCGATGGCGTCCACGTCCAGGTGGCTCTTGAAGTAGGCCGCAACCTTGAAGGCATTGCTGCCCGGGGCCTGGGGCTTGGCGGCCAGTTCGTCAATCAAGGCCTTCACGCGGGCGTCGGACTGGTCACGCAGCAGCTCGAAGCTGCCGAAGCGGGACTTGTCGGCCGGAATCTCGGTGGACTGGATCCAGCCGCCGTTGACGGCACGGAACAGGTCATCTTGAATGCGAACCTGGCTGTCATAGCCCGAGGTCTGCAGACCGGCGGAGGGTTCGGCCATGGCGGCGCAGGCCAGCTGCGTCAACAGCGCAAGGGAGGCGAGGCGAAGAATTTTCATAGATGTGATGCCTTAGGCGACAGTTCGGGAAGGGAGAAGGCCCGCGGCCTTCCCACCTGATTACCAGATGCGGATACGCTCCTCGCTGGGCTTGAACATCTTGTCGCCCTGCTTGGTGCCGAAGGCCTGGTGGAAGCCGTCATGGTTGATGGCGGCACCGTTGGCGCGGTATTCGCCGGGCGAGTGCGGATCGATGACCAGCAGTTGCAGCAAGCGCTGCTCGCGGGCCTTCACGCGCCAGGACTGCGACCAGCCCAGGAAGAAGCGCTGTTCGCCCGTGAAGCCGCCGATGGCAGGCGCGGGCTGGCCGCCCAGCGAGCGCAGGTAGGCCTTGAAGGCGATCTGCAAGCCGGACAGGTCGGCAATGTTCTCGCCCAGGGTCAGCTTGCCGTTGACATGCTTGCCGGGAATGGGCTCATAGCCGTCGAACTGCGAGACCAGTTTGGCGGTGATGCCGTCGAAGGCCTGGCGGTCTTCCGGGGTCCACCAGTTGCGCAGCACGCCGTCGCCGTCGAACTGGCTGCCCTGGTCGTCGAAGCCGTGGCTGATCTCGTGGCCGATGACCGCACCGATGGCGCCATAGTTCACGGCGTCGTCGGCATTCATGTCGAAGAAGGGCGGCTGCAGGATGGCCGCCGGGAACACGATCTCATTCTGGGACGGGTTGTAGTAGGCATTGACCGTCTGCGGCGTCATGCCCCATTCCTTGCGATCCACCGGCTTGTCGGCCTTGGCGGCCATGCGCAGCCATTCGGCGCGGCCGGCGCGCTGGTTGTTGCCCAGGGCATCGCCGGCCTTCACGACCAGACGGCTGTAGTCACGCCAGGTCTCGGGATAGCCGATCTTGGTCATGTACTTGGACAGCTTGTCCTGCGCCTGCACCTTGGTGGCCGGGGACATCCAGCTCAGGCCATCGATGGAATCCTTGTAGGCCGCCAGCAGGTTGGCCACCAACTTTTCCATGCGGGCCTTGGCCTCGGGCGGGAAATGACGCGCCACATAGATCTGGCCGATGGCCTCGCCCAGCGCGGCATTCACCTCGGCCACGCCCTTTTGCCAGCGCGGCAGCTCGGCCTTCTGGCCCGACAGCGCCTGGCCATGGAAGGCAAAGGACGCATCGCGCAGGGCCTTGGGCAGCACGCCGGCATAGCTGTCCAGGGTGCGGGCCTTCAGGTAGAGCTTCCAGTCCGCCAGCGGCACTTCGGCCAGCAGCTTGGCAATGCCTTGCACGGCGCTGGGCTGCATCAGGGACACGGTCTCCAGCTTCGGCAGGCCGGCCGCCTGGAACAGGGCCGCCCAGTCCAGCTGGGGAGCCTGCTGAGCGAGCTCGGCCAGGCTCAGCGGGTTGTAGGTCTTGACCGGATCGCGGTTCTCGACGTTGCTCCAGTGCAGCTGCGCGATCTTTTCTTCCAGCGCATAGATGCGCTGCGCGAAGGCCACGGCGTTCTTCTCGCCGGCAAAGCCGGCCAGCTTCTGCAGATAGGCCAGGTAGGCCTTGCGCGCCTCGCCCATGCGGGCGTCGTCCTTCAGCAGGTAGTAGTCGCGGTCGGGCAAGCCCAGGCCGGCCTGGAACAGAGTCAGCCGGTTCTCCTGGGGCTTCTTGGCGTCGGCGTCGACGTACATGGCGAAAGGCGTGGCCACCTCGCCCTGCACCTGGCCGATCCAGCGGGTCAGGTCAGCCACGGACTTCAAGCCGTCGATGGCCGCCAGATGGGGCTGCACGGGCTTGAAGCCCGCGCGGTCGATGCCTGCCGTGTCGAGGAAGGTGGCGTAGTAGGTGCCGATCTTGAACTCGTTGCTGCCCACTGCCTGCTTGTTCTTGGCCAGCTCCTCGACGATGGCGCGCACGCGGGTGTCCGACAGGTCGCGCAGCTGGACGAAGGTGCCAAAGGAGGCCTTGTCCGCCGGGATCTCGGTCCGGCTGAGCCAGCCCCCGTTGGCGGCCAGGAACAGATCGTCCTGGGCACGCACGGCGGGGTCGTAATTGGGCAGGTCCAGCCCGTGGTTGTGCGGGGCTGCAAAAGCGGCGCCGGCCAGCTGGATCATCAGCGCCAGGGCGCCCAGTTTGAACGTCGACTTCATGGACTCTCTCTCGGCCCGGTCGCGCTCCTGACGCTCGGGGCCTGTTCTAGGGATGGACGAAAGCCCGGAAGCATACGGGCAGCGCGTGGCGCGCCCAAAAGTCAGCACCCCGGTAAAAGCCCTAGGCGCGAGCGCATTCCCCCGCAGGCACGGGCCGGGTTGGCCCTCGGACGGGCTCGCCGCCATGGCCTTCGGCACCTTGCGACGCCGGCGCCCCGGCTGGCACCATGCAGACCATCGACTCGATGACAGGACGCTCACGCCATGTCGCTCTTCACCTTGCTGCTGTGGCTGCTGCTGGCCGTGCTCTGCTGGCCGCTGGCCTTGCTGGCGCTGCTGCTGTGGCCGCTGGTCTGGCTGCTATTGCTTCCCCTGCGCATCCTGGGCTTTGCCGTCGAGGGCAGCCTGGCCCTGGTCAAGGCGCTGTTCTTCCTGCCCGCCCGGCTGCTGGGCTGGCGCGGCTGATCAATCCTGCATCAGGCCGTCCACCACCCTCAGCGTGGTGTCGCAGCGCCGGGCCAGGTTCGGGTTGTGCGTGACGAACAGCACCGCCGTGCCGTGCTCGCGATTGACCTGGCGCAGCAGCTCGAAGACGGCGTCGGCGCTCTTGCTGTCCAGATTGCCCGTGGGTTCGTCTGCCAGCAGCAGCGCGGGCTGCATGGCCAGCGCACGTGCCACCGCCACGCGCTGCTGCTGCCCGCCTGACAGCCGCGCTGCGGGCATGTCCTTCCATGGGTCCAGGCCCACGCTCTCCAGCAGGCGCAGTGCACGCGCCTCGATGTCGGGGGCGGGAAAGCCTTTCAGCCCCACCATGGGCAGCATCACGTTCTCCAATGCGCTGAAGGCCCCGATCAGATGGTGATACTGGAAGACGAAGCCGATGGTGTGGCCGCGCAGGCGGGTCAAGGCCGCGTCTTCCATGGCCGTGGTTTCCTGGCCCTGGATCAGCAACTGCCCCTGCGTGGGCCGGTCCAGCAGGCCGACGATGTTGAGCAGCGTGCTCTTGCCCGACCCCGAGGGTCCCATCACGGCAGAGAACTGCCCCGGCATCAGGAGCAGGTCGATGCCATGCAGCACCTCCACCTCGGTGGGCAAGCCCACGTTGAAGGACTTGCGCACCTGGCGCAGCTCCACGACGGGTGTCAGCGACTCAGCCACGGATGGCCACCACCGGATCAAGGCGCGCTGCGCGCAAGGCCGGCGCCAAGGCGGCCAGCAGGCCGGTCAGCGTCGCCAGGCCCAGGGCCGTCAGGTACAGCGGGGCGTCGAAGCTGACCGGGAACATGGGGCTGCCGTCCGGTGTCTTGGCATAGCCCAGCCACAACTTCAGCGCAATGGACCCGACGACGCAGCCGATCAGCGCCCCACCCAGTCCCAGCAGCCCGCCCTGCAGCAGAAACACCCGCATGATCTGCCGCCGCGAGATGCCCATGGCGCGCAGGATGCCGATCTCCTTGGAGCGCTGCACCACCGAGACCACCAGCACGCTGGCGATGCCGAAGGCCACCGACAGGCCCACGAAGAAGCGGATGGCGGTGTTGGCCATGCTTTGCGACTGCACGGCGCTGAAGAACTGCGCATTGGTCTTGATCCAGCTGTCCGCCTGCACCGGGGCCTGTGCCGCGATGCGCTGGGCGACCATCTCGGCGGCGTAGATGTCATGCACGGTGAGGTCGATGCTGGTCACGCCGCCTGCGTAGCCCAGCAGGCTCTGTGCGCTGTGCAGCGAAGCAAAGCCGGTACGCTGGTTCGCCCCCTTGTTGCCCAGGTCCAGGATGCCGGCGATCTCGAAGGTGTTGGCCGCGCCGCTGGCAGCGCTCACCCGCAGCTTGTCCCCGACGCTGAGGCCCAGGTCATTGGCCAGCTCCACGCCGATCAGGATGTCGGTCGCGTCCAGCCGCGCCCGGCCCTTCACGATCTTTTCACTGAGGCTCACGATGCGGTCGTAGTGCTCCAGCTCCACGCCGACCAGACCCAGCGAGCGGCTGGCATCGCCCCGCTGGATGAGGGTGGCGCCGCTGACGGTGGGCGAGACCACCTTGACCTCCGGCATGGCGCGCAGCTGCGTCAGCAAGGCCTGCCACTGGTCGATGGACTTGAGCCGCTGCAGCGGCGCATGCAGGGTGGTGACACGGGCCGCGCCGTCCTCGGGATGCAGCGCCCGCACCTGCTCCTTGGGCGGCAGCAGCTGCACATGCGGCTGCGCGGTCAGCACTCGCCTCACCAGATTCGCCTGCAAGCCCGCCAGCAGCGCCGACATGAAGACGATCACCGCGACGCCGATGGACACGCCGCCGACGATGAAGAGGCTCTGCATGCGGCCCTCGCGCAGGAAGCGGGCCGCGACGATCCACTCGAAGGGCTGCCAGTGCGCCAGCGCCATGTTCAGCCCCCCGCCAGACGCAGGCGCTGCCCCGGCTGCCAACGCCGGTCAGGCGCCAGCAGCACGCGCTCGCCGGCCTTCAGGCCCTGCTGCACCTCCACCAGCGCACCGACGCGCAAGCCCAGGCGCAGCTCGCGGCGCTGCAGGCGTTCATCGGCGTCCAGCACCCAGACCCAGGGCTGCGGCGAGTCCGGCTGCAGCACGGCCTCCAGCGGCAGACTCAGCACCTGGCTGCGCCGCGCCACCTCGATCTCCGCAGACACCGTCATGTCCTGGCGCAGATAGGCAGGCGGCTTGGGGACCGCGAGCTTCACCGCCACCGAACCACGCTGCGCGTCGACACCCGGGCTGATCTCGCTGACGCGGGCCTCAAAGCGCTGCTCCGCATAGGCGTCCGCCGAAGCCAGGGCCGGCTGTCCCAGCTGCAGCAGCCCCAGGTTGCGTTCGTCGATCTGGGTGACCAGTTCGGTAGCTCCCGCGGGGGCCAGGAGCAGCAATACGCGGCCGGCCTGCACCACCTGCCCAGGCTCCACGCTGCGGTTGACGATGACGCCCGCCACCGGCGCTTTCAGGCTCATGTAGTCCAGCCGGGCCTTGGCCGCCTGGGCATTGGCACGGGCCTGTGCAAGCGCGGACCGGGCCAGCGCCTGGTCCGCGCCATGCGGCTCGGCGGACTGGCGCTGCAAGGTGGCCGCACGGGCCTGCGCCTCGGCCACCTGCAGGGCCCGCCCTGCTTCGTCCAGCGCGGCCTGACCAACGAAGCCCTGGCGGAACAAGTCCTGCTGGCGGGCATGGCTCGCGCGGATCTGCGCCAGGTTCGCTTCGGTCTGGCGCTCCAGTTCGCGCGCGGCGGGTGCCTGCACTTCCTGCAGCTGGCGCAGCCGGGCCTCGCCTTGCAGCACCGCCAGATCGGCGGCCTGCCAGTTGGCCTGAGCCTCGCTGGCGTCCAGCACCAGCAGCAGCTGGCCGGCCCGCACCGACTGCCCCTCGCCCACCAGCACCTGGCGCACGGTGCCGGTCAGCTGCGCACCCAGCTCCACCCGGTGCGGAGCCTGCACGCGGGCACTCGCCACCACGCTGCGGACCAGATCGCGCGGCCGCATTTCCTGCACCCGCGCGACCGGCCTGTCCCACCCGAGCCAGCCCCAGCCCAGCAGCAGCACGAACACGGCTGCGAGCGGCAGCACGACTTTCCGACTCCAGCGCATGAGCAGGCAACTCCCGGTGCAGGGGTGATGTGTCCATTGTCGAAACAAGCAGGGTCGCGACAACTTGACAGAACTCAAGACCCGCGCACAGCCAAGGTCAAGAAATGCGGCATCATGGTCCGATGAACGCAACCATCCTGCAAGTGCTGCCGCCCGCCGGCTTCGCCGCATGGCTGGATGCCGCCGTGCTGCGCTATGCCCACTACCTGGTGGACAGCGGACGTGCCGAGGCGGCCGAATCCCTCACGCAGGCGCAGCGGGTGCATGCCGAGCTGCTGCCACAGGGCCAGGGCACGCCCGGACATCATCTGTTCGAGATCCACGGTGCCGGCGCAGGGCCGATCGGCAGCCTCTGGCTCCACAGAGGCCCGCACGGGCGCGCGCACCTCTACGATCTGTTCGTCGACGCAGCGCACCGCCGCCGCGGCCATGCCGGACGGGCCCTGGAGGCCCTGTTCGACGAAGCGCGGCGCCTCGGCGCACGGCAGCTCGGGCTGAACGTGCTGGCGGCCAATGCGGGGGCCCGTCGGCTTTATGAGCAGCTGGGCTTTGCCGCCCACAGCTTGCAGATGAGCCGCGGGCTCTGAGTCCTCCGACCATCTCGCCCTTGAGGAAAGCCCCGTGCCAAGCGCTCAAAAGCCACCGAGTCCCGGCGAAAAGCCCGCCGGCGAGGCGCCAGGCGCTCAGCTGCCGGCCGTGGCGCGCCAATGGCTGGATCAGCTGCCCCACCTCGTCTGGCTGGCCCATGCGCAGGGCCAGCTCAGCGCCTGCAGCAGCGCGCTGTGCGCCTACACGGGCCTGGACGAAGCCGCGTTGCTCGCTCAAGGATGGCGCGGCTTCCTGCCCGCCGAAGAGCTGGCCATGCTGGCGCGCGCCTGGCCCACGAAGCAGCCGCTGACTCTCGATCTGCGCCTGCGCAACGCGGCCGGCGAGCTGCGCTGGCATCTCTGCCTGGCCCAAGCGCTGCTCGGCCCCGACGGGAGCCTTCAAGGCTGGCTGGGATCCTTCACCGACATTCACGCCCGCAAGCGCAGCGAGGCCCAGCTCCGCGAGACGGACGCCGTCTGGAAGCTCGCGCTGGAAAGCACGGGGGACGGCGTGTGGGACTGGCGCATCGAGGAGAACATCGAAACCTTCTCGCCGCGCTATCTGCAGATGTATGGCTACGACCCGGACGAGATCGCCGAGCGGCCCGAGTCCTTCGACCTGCTGACGCACCCGGATGACGTAGCCAGGATGGAGCGCGACAGGCTCGACCACTTCGAAGGCCGCACACCAGCCTACGTGAACGAGCACCGCGTGCGCTGCAAGGACGGCAGCTGGAAGTGGGTGCTGAGCCGCGGCATGGTCATCGCCCGCGACGAGCTGGGCCGGCCGCTGCGCATGGTGGGCACGCACACGGACATCACGGCGCGCAAGGAGGCCGAGGCTCTGATCTGGCAGCAGGCCAATTTCGACCCCCTCACCGGCCTGCCCAACCGGCGCATGATGCGTGAGCATCTGGAGCGGGAAATCAGGCGCGCGCGCGAACAGGGCGACCAACTGGCCGTGCTCTTCATCGACCTCGACCATTTCAAGGAGGTCAACGACACCCTCGGCCACGGCAAGGGCGACCTGCTGTTGCTGCAGGCGGCCCAGCGCATCCGCGACAGCCTGCGGCCCTCCGACGTGGTGGCGCGCATGGGCGGCGACGAGTTCACCGTGCTGCTGGCCCCCATCCGCGGCCATGCCGACGTGGACCCGCTGGTGCAGCGGCTGATCGAGCGCATGGCCAGCCCCTTCAGGCTGGAGGACGAGCGTGCCTTTGTCTCGGCCAGCGTGGGCATCAGCCTCTTTCCCGACGATGGCGAACACATCGAGGCGCTGTTCAAGCATGCTGACCAGGCGCTCTACGTGGCCAAGGACGCCGGCCGCAACCGCTACAGCTATTTCACGCCGGCGCTGCAGCGCGCCGCGCAGAACCGCATGCGGCTGGGCAATGACCTGCGCGACGCACTGGCCGGCGAAGGCTTGCGGGTGGTCTACCAGCCCATCGTGGATCTGCGCAGCGGCCGCATCTGCAAGGCCGAGGCCCTGGTGCGCTGGCACCATGCCGAACGGGGTCCGGTGCCGCCGGCCGAGTTCATTCCCATCGCCGAGAGCAGCGGCCTGATACTGGACATTGACGAGTGGGTGTTCCGCCGGGCCGTGCGCGATGTGCAGCGCTGGCGGGCGCAGATCGACGAGCAGTTCCAGGTCAGCGTCAACAAGTCGCCGCTGCAGTTCCGCAGCGAGGCCGGCATGCACACGCGCTGGCTGCGCCAGATCGTCGAGGCAGGGCTCTCCGGCGACGCCATCTCGCTGGAAATCACCGAAGGCCTGCTGCTGGACGGTGGCGACAACGCCAGCCAGCAGCTCATGGCCTTGCGCCGTGCCGGACTCAGCGTGGCGCTGGACGACTTCGGCACGGGCTATTCCTCGCTGTCCTACCTGCAGCGCTACGAGATCGACTGTCTCAAAATCGACCGCAGCTTCGTGCATGAACTGGAGCTCGGCAGCAAGGCATTGGCCCTGTGCCGGGCCATCGTCACCATGGCCCACGAGCTGGGCATGACTGTCATCGCAGAAGGGGTGGAGACGGCGCAGCAGCGGGAGTTGCTGGCTGCCATCGGCTGCGATCAGGGACAGGGATTCTTCTTCGCCCGGCCTATGCCGGCCGAAGCCCTGGAAAGCCTGCTGCGCCAGCAAATGGCGCAAGACCTGACCCCGCGCTGAGCCGACGGCGTCAGGCTCAAGCCGAATCAGCGGCCTGGCGAATCGGCCCCGGAAAACGCAAAGGCCAGCACTTGCGTGCTGGCCTTTTTGTCTGGTGCCCAGGAGAGGACTCGAACCTCCACGGAGTTACCCGCTAGTACCTGAAACTAGTGCGTCTACCAATTCCGCCACCTGGGCTTTGCTTCGTTGCTGTTCAAGCAGCGAAGACCGCTACTATAGCATCGAATTTTCGCTTGCCAAGCCAATTCACGAAAAATTTTCGATTGACTTCGCGATGCGGGTCAACGGCTCGGTTCGGAGCCGGCCCGTCCGGCTGCTGGTGAAGCGCCCCAGCGCGTATGGGCCAGCAGCCCGTCGGGATCCAGGCTGGATTGAAGACGCCCGCTGAGCGCGAGGACTTCGGGAGCACTGTGCCGCCAATAGGCCTGCTGCAGCTGAGGCCCCACGCCATGTTCGGCGCTGATGCTGCCGCCGTGAGCGCGCACCAGACCGTAGATGCCGTCTCGCAGCCGCGCTTCATCCAGCGCCAGCTCGCGAGGCCAGACCAGGTTGAAGTGCAGGCCGCCATCGCCCAGATGGCCGAAGTCGGCCAGGCGCGCCGCCGGAAAGTGTGTGGCGAGCCAGGTCTTGCCTGCCTCGCGGAAGGCCATGAACTGCCGGCGCGGGAAGGACAGGTCGAAGCCGATCACCTTGCCCTGGCGACGCAGGCCCTCGCTGATGTGGTGGCGCAGGTGCCAGCAATCGGCGTCCGCGCCCAGTACCGCGTCGGCCACGGCCTCGCCGAACTCGTCCTCCAGCAGCTGCTGCAGCAGCGAGGCCAGGTCCAGCTGCTCCGGGCGAAGCTCGCTGGAAAGTTCCAGCAGCAGCGCGTAGTCCGGCAGCTTCCCGCCGAACCAGCGCTGCGCGTCAGCCGGGCTGGGCAGGGCGGCCTCGAAAGCCTCCCGCGAGATCGCCTCGAAGGCCGACACCAGGCCGGGATAGCGGGCCATGACCCGCTGGTAGAAGGGGAAGACGTCGTCCAGGCTGCGGGGCGCGATCATCGCCACCGCCTGCTGGCGCGGCACGGCGCTCAGGCGGAAGGTCGCCTCCAGGACCAGGCCCATCGCACCGGACGCGCCGACGAAGAGCTGGTGCAGAGCCAGCTGGGCATTGTCCTTCTGCAGCCCCTGGCCCAGCTGGAGGATCTGCCCGTCGGCCAGCGCCACGCGCAACGCCAGGGTGTTGGCGCGCACGTCTCCGTAACGCAGCATGCGCGTACCGCCGGTGTTGTGCGAGACCAGGCCGCCCACGCTTGGGTCGGCGCTGAGGTCGATGGGCAGCATCAGGCCGTGCGGGGCCAGACGCTCGTTGATTTCCGAAAGGCGAAAGCCCGAGGAGACACGCAGCGTTCGGTCCCAGGCATCGAACTCGAAGACCTCGCGCAGTCGTTCGGTCGACAGCAGCACCTCGCGCTGCGCATCATCCGGCGTTGCGGCACGCACCAGGCCGGTATGGGCGCCTTGCGGCACCACGCGCAGGCCGTGAGAGGCGCACAAGGGCAGCAGCTGCGCGACCTCGGCGGCGCTGCCCGGGCGCAGCAGAGCTGCGGCATGCCCCGGCGCATAGCGTGCGGGCTCCACGTAGCGTGGCTCAATGGCTGAGCCAGGCACGACCTGACCCTCGCCGCAGATCGCCGCAGCGGAGCTCAGGAACCCGGCGTTCAGCACGCCGCCGCCTCTTCGCGAGTCGCGCCGGCCGTCATCTTGAAGATGCCGGTGGCATTGGCCGCGTCGAAGCGCAGGTCCAGCCTGCCGCCATCATGGCCGCGTTGGATGAACTCGTAGAAGGAGCCCGGCACTTCCATGCCCACCACGCGACCTTCGCTCAGGAACTCGCGCCGAACCTGGGCGGCACGGAAGGCCGTCTGCAGCACACGGCCGGAGGCGGACACCTCGATGCGGTCCTTGATGGGCCGGCCCAGCGCCTTCTGCGTGGCGGCCAGGGCGTTCAGGTCGGCCACGCGGTCGGTGGCGTGATTGAAGGCGTTGCCTTCGGTCGCGATCCAGGCCATCTCGGCGGACTCCAGCAGCAGGGCCTGGTAGTCCTCCAGCGGGAAGAGGCCGTGCTGCCGATCGAAGCAGCGGATCATCGCCGGCAGCAATTGCAGTGCGGCCGGCCAGGGCAGGCAGCGGTCGCGGGCGAGCTGCTCCAGCAGGGCCATGTCCGAGGGCTGCAGCGGGTCGCGCGAGGTCGACAGCACGCGCGTCACCGCCGCCTGGAAACCCTTGGAGAACAGCTCGGGGTGCAGTTCGGAGACGAAGAACTGCGCGATGTCCTCGGGATGGTCGGCATGGCACCAGGCGCGGCCCGTCATCTTCAGCTTCGGCAGCGGATAGGGCGACGCCAGCTCGAAGCCCAGCGGCCGCAGCACGCGGGTGATCGCCGCTTCGCCGGGGGGCAGCGCGCCGCTGGGCCAGGCCACGGTGCGCAGGGCGCCATGGTCGAAGACCAGCTTCTGGCCAGCGCGCTGCTGGTCGGCGACATAGGCCGCCGCGGCGGGCACGCGCAGGGTCACATCACGGAACAGCGCCATGTTCAGCGCCTGCGCCAGCTCCGCGCGCGACACCGTCTCGGCCGCCGGCTTCAGCAGGGCCGGCGCCACCTCCAGCTGCGCGAAGGTCTCCCGCGCGGCGTTCTCCCCAAGCGCACTCGCCAGCAGGCGAAACAGGGCCGTGTCCATCATGTCCAGCACTCCAAAACAATCGATTCAGGCAAGGCTCCGCCCAGACCACCCTCGGGCGACCACGCAAAGCTCAGCGGAAAAAATGCGGTGGCGAAGCCCACCGCCCCCAACGGCGCCCGAGGATCCGGCTTCGCCGGGCCTACGGGCGGCCTTGCAGGCCGCGTCGGACCTGCGGGTCCGACTCCTCGCCAGGCTGGGCGGGTCCGCTGGACCCACCCTGTCCGGGCTCGGCCCCCCTCGGGGGGCCGGCGAAGCCGGTACGGGGGGGTCAAATATCAAACTTGACGCCCTGAGCCAAAGGCAGCTCGCGCGAGTAGTTCACCGTGTTGGTGGTGCGGCGCATATAGGCCTTCCAGGCATCGGAGCCCGACTCGCGGCCGCCACCCGTTTCCTTCTCGCCGCCAAAGGCACCGCCGATTTCGGCGCCCGAGGTGCCGATGTTGACGTTGGCAATGCCGCAGTCGGAGCCGGACGCCGACACGAACAGCTCAGCCTCGCGGATGTCGTTCGTGAAGATGGCCGAGGACAGGCCTTGCGGCACGTCGTTCTGCAGCGCGATGGCTTCGTCCAGGGTCTTGTACTTCAGCGTGTACAGGATGGGCGCGAAGGTCTCGTGGCGCACGATCTCGGTCTGGGCCGGCATGCGGACCAGGGCCGGCACCGCGTACCAGGCCTCCGGATGCTGCTCGGCCAGGGCGCGCTCGCCGCCACTGACCTGGCCGCCCTGCTCGCGGGCTGCAGCCAGCGCCGCCTGCATGGCGTCGAAGCTGGCCTTGTCGATCAGCGGGCCGATCAGGGTGCCGGCTTCCAGCGGGTTGCCGATGCGCAGCTGGGCGCGGGCCTTGTCCAGGCGAGCCACCAGCTCGTCGTGGATGCTTTCGTGGGCGATCACGCGACGCGTGGTGGTGCAGCGCTGGCCGGCCGTGCCGTAGGCGCCGAAGAGAATGCCGCGCACGGCCAGTTCCAGGTCGGCGCTGGGGGTCACGATGATGGCGTTGTTGCCACCCAGCTCCAGCAGGCAGCGGCCGAAGCGCGCGGCCACGCGCGGGCCCACGGCACGGCCCATGCGGGTCGAGCCGGTGGCGGACACTAGCGCCACCTTGGGGTGGTCGACCATCGCCTCGCCGACCGCCGCGCCGCCGTTGAGCAGCTGCGACAGATGGGCGGGCGCCTTGTGGCCGGCGGCCACATAGCGGGCGACGGCCTTCTCGAACAGTGCCTGCGTGGCCAGGGCCGTCAGCGGGGTCTTCTCGGAGGGCTTCCACAGGCAGGTGTCACCGCAGACCAGAGCCAGGGCCGAGTTCCAGGCCCACACGGCCACGGGGAAGTTGAAGGCCGAGATGATGCCCACCACGCCCAGGGGCATGTACTGCTCCATCATGCGGTGGCCGGGGCGCTCGCTGGCGATGGTCAGGCCATGCAGCTGGCGCGAGAGGCCGACGGCGAAGTCGCAGATGTCGATCATCTCCTGCACTTCGCCCTCGCCCTCGCTGGCGATCTTGCCGGCCTCGATCGAGACCAGGCGGGCCAGGTCGATCTTGTGCGTGCGCAGCTCCTCGCCGAAGAGACGCACCAGCTCGCCGCGCTTGGGCGCCGGCACCGTGCGCCATTCCAGGAAGGCGGCATGGGCGCGGTCGACGGCAGCGCGCATGTCCTCGGCAGAGGCCTCATGCACGGCGCCCAGCGAGGCGCCATCGATGGGCGAACGGACAGACAAAGTGCCGCCGGTATAGGCAGCGGCGGGGACGCCACAGGCGTTCAGCAGATCGGTGATGTTCATTCCGTCATTCTCCAATGCAAGACCCCGGCGACAAGCAAATGCGGCCGGGGCTCTGAGTTCACTTCAGGCGGTCAAGCGAACCACTATAAGCACACCCCCACCCGACCGCGCGGCAGCCGAGGATCCGGCTTTGCCGGTCCTACGGCTGCGCCCCCTTGAGGGGGCCGGCGAAGCCGGTAGGGGGTGGTCCATCACCCAATGCTTTCGACCTGGCGCGACTGCTGGTACGCCTTGCCGAACTCGTTGGCCAGGAAGGCCGGCAGTTCGACGGCTTCCTGCGGGATGAAGCCCTGCTGCGGCAGCTTGCCCTGGCGGAACAGGTCCACGGCAGCGCAGATGCCAGCAGCGGTGGTGATCTGGATGGCGGACAGCGGACGGGCGCCGTCGCGCTCGGCGAAGATCTTGCGGGCAAAGACTTCCTGCACCAGACGGCCCTGCTTCATGCCCGAGACGGTCACGAAGACCAGCACCACGTCCTGCATGGTGGCGGGCATGCTATTGCGCATGATGTCCTTGAGCTTTTCCTGGTCGTTCTTCAGCTGGAGGTCGTCCAGCAGGAACATCATCAGGTCGCGGTGACCGGGGTAGCGCACGGTCTTGTAGTCCAGGTTCTGGACCTTGCCGGCCAGCGTCTCGCACAGGGTGCCCAGGCCGCCCGAGGTGTTGAAGGCTTCGTACTCGGTGCCGTCCAGCGAGAAGTGCTCCAGGCCTTCCAGCGGCAGGGCGTCGATCTTGCGGCCGTCGTGGATGCACTCGCAGGGGTGGCAGTACTCGTTGATCAGGCCGTCCACCGACCAGGTCAGGTTGTACTTCAGGGCATTGGTCGGGAAGGCGGGCAGCGCGCCGACGCGCATCTTCACGTCCTGCAGGCTGTCGAAGCCCTTGGCCAGGTGATGGGCCACGATGCCGATGAAGCCGGGCGCCAGGCCGCACTGGGGCATGAAGGCGGTGCGCGAGCCTTCGGCAATGCGCATGATTTCCTTGGTTGCAGCCACGTCTTCGGTCAGGTCGAAGTAGTGGCAGCCGGCTTCCAGGGCCATGTGGGCCGCGGGAATGGCCAGGTGGTAGGGCAGCGCGTTGACGACGGCGTCGAAGCCGCGAACCATGGCCGCAGCACCCGGACCGATTTCCTGTACGGCCTGCACCTTGATGCCCTCTTCGGACAGCGCGCTCAGCGCCTTCTCGTTCTTGTCGAAGACGGTCACGTCATAGTGGCCGGAGTTGCGCAGCAGGCGAGCGATGGTTTCGCCGATATGGCCGGCGCCGAGCAATGCGATCTTCATGGAGTCTCCTCGTGAAATGGGGCTTGATGGACCGCAGTCTAGGAAGAGCCTCCGACGAAAGAAAGCATGAGATCGTCATAAACGGCTATGCTTTCGCCGTTTCGTCATCAGTCTTTGACGAAACGCATGAAACAAGGGTTTCCCAGGAGTCCGTTCGCATGAGCCCCCGCAAGCCTCCCGCCATGGCCGCAGCCAGCACCTTCGCGGCGCCGCGCGACCAAGTCGACCGTGACCTGATCACCCTGCTCCAGGCCAATGCCCGCGAAAGCACCGCCAACCTGGCTCGCAAGCTGGGCATCGCGCGGACGACGGTGGTCGCGCGCCTGGCCCGGCTGGAGGCCGACGGCGTGGTGGTGGGCTACACCGTCAAACTGGGCGCCGAAGCCCTGGACCGCGGCGTGCAGGCCTATGTGGGCATCAGCGTGCAGCCCAAGGCCCAGCGCGAGGTGATCAAGCGCCTGAGCCGCCTCCCTGAGCTGCGCCAGCTGGCTTCGGTGAGCGGGGAGTTCGACTACATGGCCCTGCTGCGCGCCGACACCACCATGCGCCTGGACGCCCTGCTGGACGAGATTGGCGAGATCGAGGGCGTGATCAAGACCACCACTTCGGTCGTGCTCGCACTGCGCGTGGACCGCAGCGCCGGCGGCTGAAGCCCAGCTCTCGAGGCTCAGCATGCCCGGAATTTCTGCCAAATTCTGCACGGATGGAGCTCACATAATTCACTAGACTGCAGGGCCAAAAGTCACTTCCTGACGCATGGACTCCTACACCCTGCTGATTACCGCGCAGCTGGCCAGCCTGATTCTCGCCATCGGCATGGGGGCTCTGCTACGGGCCAGCCCGGGGGAGCCCGGCGTCTTTGAGTGGATGCTGGCCGGCGTGCTGGCGAGCGTCTCCAGCCTGCTGGGCATCCTGGTCGGCAAGCTGGGCGACAGCGCAAGCCTGCCCTGGTGGCTGATGCCCGCCCTGGGCAATGCCTGCTACTTGGCCGGCCAGGCCGCCGTGACGGTGGGCATACGAAGGCATCTGCATCTGAGGGCGCCGCGACGCTGGATCCTCCTCGTCGGCGTGCTGGCCTATGCCCTGCATGCGCTGCCATGGGTGCAAAACGCCGTCGGGCCGCGACTGCTGATGGTCTACGCCCTGCAAAGCCTGCTGCTGCTGGCCGGTGCGCAGGCCTTGTGGTGCAGTCGTTCGCCGGCCATGTGGCCGGTCTACCGCCCCATGATCGTGCTGCATCTGCTGTTCGTAGGACAGTTGCTGGTACGCGCCGGCCTGCTGCTGCGTCAGCCGGACATGAGCCTGAGCCTGATCGGCAACCATGCCTGGCTGAGCATCGGCTACCTCGCGACCGCCACCTTCACCGTGCTGCTGACCATCTTCTGCGCTCTGCTGGTCATTCGCCGTCAGGCCCTGGCCCTGCGTGAAGTGGCCGAGACCGACAGCCTGACCGGCTGGAAGAACCGGCGCGCCCTGCAAGAGCGCGCCGCCCAGGGATTCAGCCGCGCTCGCGCCGCCGGGCGGCGTCTGCATTTCATGCTGCTGGACATCGACCACTTCAAGGCCGTCAATGACCGGCACGGCCACGCCGCCGGCGACGAGGCTCTGCGCCATGTCACCCGCCTGATCGAGCATGCCATGCCCGGCCACCAGGATCTCTACCGCGTCGGCGGCGAGGAGTTCGCCGTGTTGCTGGAGGACCTGCCTCACGATCAGGCGCTGGCGGAGGCTCAGCGCATTCGACAGCAGGTGCAGGAGCGAGAAATGCGCACCAGCACGGTGCCGCTACGCCTCACCGTGAGCATCGGCCTGGCCACCCTGCACAGTGCCGATGCCAGCTGGGAAGCGCTGCTGCACCGGGCGGACCAGGCGCTTTACGAGGCGAAGCGCCAGGGGCGTGACCGGGTTTGCCTGGCACCACTCTGAGCGTCAGCGGGACGCCACGAGCCTCAGCGTCAACCTGGCATGGCCCTTGCTCGTTTTGACGGACATCAGCCCGTCTTTTCGAGGAGTGCCCATGAGACCGCATGACCTGCCCCGAGGTGGTCGTCCACTGAGTCTTGCCCTCAGAGCCCTGGCCTTGATTGCCCTGGTCTGGGGCGTGGCCTACCCCATGCTGCTGTGGAGCCTGCGGCACGCCCTGTCTGCCGCATGAGGCTGCTTGCCGCCATTTCGCCTTTCAGGAGCCCTGCGATGTCCTACTCCCCGCTTCCTGACACCGCGCTGCGCCGGCCTACCGCCTGGCGTGCCTTGCTGCTCTGGGCCTTGCTGACCAGCCTGGCCGTTGCCGGCTTTGCCGCCCTTCGTGCCCTGGAGGGCGACGCCAACGTCGTCCAGGCGCCGGCAACGCAAGGTCGCCACGCCTGACACGGTGCTCAAGCGAGGCCGAAGGGATCGTCCAGCGACCTCATCGGCGGCGTGAACCAGCGCGGCCCCGCGGCCGTCATGTACATATGATCCTCGTGCCGCACCCCGAACTCGCCGGGGCAGACGATCATGGGCTCGTTGCTGAAGCACATGCCGACATCCAGCGGCGTCTGGTCCCCTTCGACCATGTAGGGCCACTCGTGGATGTCCAGCCCGCAGCCATGGCCGGTGCGGTGCGGCAACCCCGGCAGGCGGTAGCCCGGCCCCAGGCCCGCGGCCTCCAGCACGCGGCGGGCGGCGCGGTCCACCTCCTGGCAAGGACGGCCCAGCCGGGCGGCTTCGAAGGCCGCGGCCTGCGCGGCCTGCTCCAGATTCCAGATCTCGCGCTGCCGCGTGCTTGGCTCGCCGAACACATAGCTGCGGGTGATGTCGGACATATAGCCTTCGACCAGACAGCCGGTGTCGATCAGCACCATGTCCCCCTCGCGCAGGATCTGCGGCTCCTTCACGCCATGCGGGAAGGACGTCGCCACGCCAAAAAGCACGATCTTGAAATAGGAGCCATTGGCGCCCACGCGGCGGTGGGCGTCGTCGATGAAGGCCGCCACCTCGGTCGTCGAGATGCCTTCGTGCAGGATGCTGGCTGCGGCACGCTGCACGGCGAGCGTCATGTCGTGGGCGCGCTGCATCAGCGCCAACTCGGCGGCGGACTTGCGCATGCGGCAGGCGGCCGTCAACGGGCGGGCATTGACCCACCGCAGCGCCGGTGCGGCCTCCCGCAGACCATCGGCGACGAAGAAGGGGCAGTCCTCAGACAGCCCGACACTCGCGCCCGCCGCAGCGCTTCCCTCGCTCAACACCTGAGCCAGCAGGGCATAGGGGCTCTCGTGCTCCTCCCACAGACGCAGCTCACCGGGCAGCTGCCAGTAGTCGCGCAAGGTCCCTTCCTCGAAGGCCGGGACCAGGTACTGCAACGGCCCCTCGGCAGGCACCAGCGCCCCCACCAGCCGCTCGCTGGGCGGCCAGACCAGGCCGGTGAAGTAGCGCAGATTGGTGCCGGCATGCAGGTACACCGCCGCCATGCCGGCGTCGCGCATCAGGCCCTGCAGCTTGTGCAGACGCGTCTGGTACTCATCGACGGCAATGGGCTGCACACCCGCCGTCATCACCGACAGCGCCGCCAGCGCCTCCGCCCGGGAACGCCCGCCCACACCGATCGCCTTCATGGCCTGCCTCACATGCTTATTGATATATCAACAGAATACCACTCCGCGTTCACCGAATGTCACCGCTGCTTGCAATTTCCCGTCGCTCGGGGGATGGGCGCGGGCCATCTCGGCTCGTAACGTGCGCCAGCGCCAATCGGGCGCGTTTTCTTTTGCTGAACTGATATGCGTCGAGCCCTGACCCACGGCCTGTTGCCCCTGACCCTCGTCCTGAGTGCACTGCCCAGCCATGCGCTGGAGGTGTCTCCGGTGAAGGGCTACAACGTCAACGCCGAGAAGACCCTGGCCATGGATGCCATCAAGGTGTGGGCCCCTTGCGGCAGCACCAGCTATTGCGGCGACACCCCGCCCGGCAAATATGCCGACATTGAATTGGTCGGCCGCATCCGCGAAAGAAGCATCCACAACAACGACAAGGCCCTGCGCGTCGGCCCGGCCATCGTGGCCCGTGAGTACGCCGAGCTCGCCAAGCGACAGGGAGGCAAGCTCATCACCAAGAATGACGGCTCCAGCGGCCCGTTCATCTACCGCTTCGCCCGCCCGGACGGCGGCGCCGACTGGCTGGTGCTGAAGGACAACTTCGATGGCTACTACACGCTCATCGTCGTGGAGGAGGCCGTGCACGAGAACACGGCCACCATCTCCGCGCAGGACATGTCCAACGCCCTGAAGTCCGAAGGCGACGTCGCGCTCTACATCGAGTTCGAGACCGCCAAGGCCGAGATCCTCCCGGCCGGCCAGAGCGTGGTCAAGGAAATCGTCACCCTTCTGCGCAACGAGCCCGCGCTGAAGATCTCCATCGAGGGTCATACCGACAACACCGGCAATGCCACCGAGAACCAGCGCCTGTCGCAGGCCCGGGCCGAGGCCGTGATGAAGGCCGTGATCGCCCAAGGCATCGATGCCAAGCGGCTCAAGTCAGCCGGCCACGGCGCGATCTATCCGATCGCGGACAACCGCAAGGAAGCGGGGCGGGCGAAGAACCGCCGGGTCGAGTTGGTCAAGCTGTAAATGGGACGGAGGATGGGCACGGCCGGGCTCGCCGCCGTCGCCCCTTCTTGACGACCGTCCCGGCGCGTTCATGGCACCAGGCGCGACAGTTCCCGCTCCAGCGCCAGCACGTCCTGACGACTGCGCTGCACGGTGAGTTCCGCGCCCGGATCGCGCGATGACTGCATCAGAGTCGCCAGGCGAGACCGCTCCTGCGACAGCTCCTGCATCAGTATGAGTCGGCGAGCCTCAATGGCACGGGAGGTGGCAGACGCAGCCGGCGAGGACTCTGCCCTTGCAAGACCCCGGACATCCGCCGCGTGGCGATCCGCGCGTCCAGTTGCGGTGCATGCGGCGGCGCCGCCGACCCACTGCACGGCACCTCGCTGGCAGCGTCCCTCCGCCGCCAATGAAGCGCCGTCGAGGATCACGCCTCCGCCCGCATGGCCCACCGAAACAACGGTCAGCAAGGCCGCTGGCAGCAAGCGCCGCCGGCCCTCAAACCCCATTGTTCACGACGAGCTTGGCCAGCCGGCCCATGTCGTCCTCAACGGTGATGGGCATTCCCTTCATGCAGACGTTGCCGATGAAATCCACACGGAAACCATCGCCGCTGCTGGGTACCAGCGTCCGGGTCAAGGCCAGCCCTTGGGGTAGGGAGTTGCTGACCTTGTAAGGCGGCGTGCCGCCGTAGACATGAACGGTCGGCCCCGTGCCGGCATAGCAGACACCAGGCTCGCCTACGGTGATATCCGTCATCGACAGCTGGATGTTGTCCGGCGGGCCGGATTCATTGCCGCCGCCACCGCAGGCCGCCAAACTGGCCGATGCCACCAGGCCTGCCGCGATGCCAAGTCGCCGCGCCTGGCTGGCCCATTGCAATCGTTGATTCATTTCTCCCAGACTCCTTGTTCACAACTCAGCACGCGACTGCATCTGCACAATCGCAACACTCTCGATGGGCAAGCGCCCGAATAGGTAATAACGGAGGCAATTTTCGGACACGCCTGCGGGATACACAGCCTCCAGAGCGCCCACATTGCCAAAGGCCTCGATGGGCGAGGCTCCACCGCACATGACACGCCGCAGCACGCCGGCCATCAGCGGCACCTTCAGCTCATAGCCGTAAACAACGCGCAACTTCAACACGTTAGCATCCCGCAGCGTTTGCCCAGAAGACGAGCCGGGGGTGTCCAGCCGCCACTCGAGGTTGTCGTTCGGGATGTAAGTGACGCCTGTCTTGGGATCCCGCACGCCAAAGTCAGCGAAGCTCGCAGCCGAGGGATTGACGCGCTCGAACTCCATGCGCCGAGGATCCATATCGGCCAACGCGGATGCCGCTACACCCTCTGCCAGGCGCTTGCTGTCATCCGTCTCGAAGCTGTTCTGATAGAAGGGGCTCAAGGAACGCCGCATGGCATTGCGCATGACGCTGACGTCGGCGTTGTGGACCGCCCCCATCCGAGCAGCCAGGAACGTGGCGTGATTGACCTGCAGCTTGGCCATGTAGATGAACCCTGCCTGCACCAGGCAGAGCACGAAGACGATGGCCACCGGCAGCACGATGACGAACTCAACCAGGCCAACGCCTCGTGCCGCTGCCAGCCCATGTCGCGCGGAATGCATCCTGCGCCCCTCCGTATCACTGGTCAATTAAGTGCTGCGGACGCTCACTGTCGCCGCTATCAATGCCGCTGGCGCGGCGGAACACCGGCAGGCTCGCTGCTGTCAAAAGCCTGCATCAAGGCCCATGGGGCGAGTGCTCGGGGCGCGAGTCTCCTCAAACCGAAGAACCCGGTCAACAAATCTCGTGCATTTTTAACAATCTACGCAGCCCCTTACCTTGACTTACAAGGAATCCCGAATTAGGGGGTGGCGCAGCACGGCATGCATCCCCTAAGGTGCCGGCCTGCGGAGCGAATGAGCGCTCGGTCCGCAACTCCACCGGGCTCCATGGAGGAAGCCCGCCACCCATTCAGCCCATAGAGGAAACCATGCTGCAAATGCAACAACGTGCCCTGAGCAAGTCCAAGATCCGCGGCCAAGGCATGACCGAATACATCATCATCGTCGCCCTGATCGCTGTGGCCGCCATCGGCGTCTACAACCTTTTCGGCAAGACCGTCCGCAACCAGACTGGTGCGATGGCCGCCGCTCTGGCCGGTGACAAAGAAAAGGCTGACGCGGCCGTTGAGGCCGCTGGCAAGTCGGGCGAGAAGGCCACCAAGGTGGCGGACCAGGCTCGCAACCTGTCTGACTTCACTACCGACACGGATAAGAAGTAATCCGCTTCCCTGCAAGGCCCACATCCATGCCATCCGGCATGATGCGGGCCTTTCAATTCGCTGTGCATCCCCATGAAGTTCTTCTCACGACGACTCATCATCCTGTCCCTTTGCTTCGCCACCGCCGTCTCTCAGGCGCAGGGCAGCGCTCATCAGGATCACCCTCTGCTGAGCGGCATGTCCGGCTTTGCCGTCAAGAGCAAGACCGCACGCGACAGCGACACGCTGAGCATCGAGTCGGTCGCAGGCAAGCTTCCGGGTCATGCGCTGCCCTGGTTGGTGGACGGCAAGGTGACGCGCATCGAGTACCGTCCGACCGTCAAGGGCAGCGGCCCGCTCGCGGTGCTGCGAAGCTACCAGCAGGCCATCGCCAAGCTGGGGGGCAAGCAGCTCAACACCGGCTTCTCTATGTCGGATGACGGCGTCCAGTACAAATCCCATGTGTTCAGCCTCATGGCAGGTAAGACGCCCGTCGTCGTGACCCTGCTGCTGGACACCAGCAACTACTACCTTACTGTCGTCGAGCAGCAGCCGCTCGTCGACAAGGTCACCGCCGGCCAGTTGGCGAACGACCTCAAAGCCACGGGCACGGCCACCCTCTACATCGAATTCGAGACCGGCAAGGCCACGCTTCAAGACGAGGGCAAGGCTGCGGTGAGCGAGATCTCGGCCTTACTCAAGTCCGACCCGTCCCTGCGTCTCTCCATCGAGGGCCACACCGACAACGTCGGTCAAGCCGCAGACAACAAGCGACTCTCCCAGGAGCGTGCAGACGCCGTGATGCGCGCCGTCGTCGCACTGGGCGTCGACGCCAAGCGCCTGAAGGCGGTGGGTCAGGGCCAGGAGTTCCCGATCGCAGACAACCGGACCGAGGAAGGGCGCGCCAAGAACCGCCGCGTCGAACTGGTCAAGATCAAGTAAGTACGGCCACACCAGGCCGCTCTTGGTACAGGAAACACCCATGCATCGCCCGTCCACTTTCAAGGCATCCAGGCGCTCACTTCGTGGCCAGGCCATGATCTGGCTGCTCGGCATGCTCGCCGCCAGTGCAGCGGTGATGTTCGCGCTGTTCAACACCTCGCAGACCGTGGTGGGCAAGGAGCGTGCCGTTAACGCGGCCGACGCCGCCGCCTTGGCCGGCGCGACCGCTCAAGCCCGCCTGCTCAACCTGATGGCCTACACCAACCGCGCCGTCATGGCCAACGAGGTCTTCCTGATCCAGATGCTCAGCCTGGAGAGCTGGACGCAGTACGTCTCCCGTACCACCGACAACATCGGCTATGTTGTCGATGTGGCCTCCGTCGTTTTCCCGCCGCTCAAGGCGCTGGCCGAGGGCCTTCACAAAGCCGCGGACATGGCAGACAAAGGCCACGACGCGCTGCGGGATCGCGTCATTCCGCCCATGATCACGGTACTCGAAAAGGCAAAGAAAACCATGCTGGCCGCTCACAAGGTGCTGCACCTGGGCGGCGGGCTGCTGGCGGAAAACGCTGCCAAGAGCGTGGTCTCGGCCAATCGAAGCAATTTCGAGGGCCGCACCGATGATGGCGCCACCATCATCGACGACGATCTCGTGCGTCCGTTGACCTTTGCCATGAACGAAGTCGCCTGGGTCCGCTTCACCAAGCTCTACGAGGCGGGCGAGCGCAGGGACGCCAAGCAGATCCTGATGGACTCCCGCGATAACTTCAGCACCACCCGGCCAGGGTCATGGATGGTGAACTGGATGCTGCCGACCAGCCCTGTGACCTTCATCGGACTGGAGAAGGGCGGCGGCAGCCAACTGGTGGACTTCGACCGCTGGGAGACCGAGGACACCCTGGAGCTGCGCAACCGATGGCTCGGCACCTGCGGCAGGATCATCAAATATCCATGCTGGAAGAATTCCTACCTGCCCATCGGCTGGGGCCGCGCCAACGCCGACCGCTGGGGCAGCTCGGGGACAGTATGGTCACCGCGACGCATGGCGCAGCGTTTCGCCCAGAGCGACGGCGGCACCCATGACGGCTGGACCGGCGTGCCCTCCCAGTACGACATCGCAGACAAGTCGGCAGCCAGCCGCGACAAGCTGGGCCTGGACTTCCTGGTCGCCGTGGGCCGGCCCACCGGCAACGACTTCTCCAGCACCACCCTGGGTGTGAACAAGGCGCTGTCAAGCCCCCTGGGTTCGCCGGAGACTCCCTCCCGCTTGGCCGCTTCCCGCAACACGGCCTTCGCCAAGGCCCGCGTGAGCTTCGAACGTCCGCAGCGAGGGCTGGCCAAGGACATCACCGCCGTGCCCCTTTGGCGCGATGACAGCGCCAAGGAGTACGGCTCGCTGTACAGCCCCTATTGGCAGGCCCGCCTGACCGACCTCAGCCGTGGCGAAAAGCTCGCGATGCTGGGCGCCGTGGGGTTGCCGCCCGACTACCTGGTCTATACCCCTGGAGGACAGACTCGATGAGCACCCGCGTGTTGTCTATCGCTCCCGTCTGCGCAGTGGTACTTGCTGGCGCGGCACTACCTGCACTGGCCGCGGACGCTCCGCCGAGCTTGCGCATCGTCATCGAAGGCCGTCCGCAGCCCGCGAGCTATCGCAAGAACATCAGCCTGGCCTTGCACGTCTGCCAATTGAGCAAGGGCCTGCCGAAGAGTGACGCTGGCCTGCCCTCGGAGGCCGAGTTGGCAAACTTCAAGATGGAAGTGGAGGAGCGCCTGCTGGACGGTCCGATGGCAGGCCGCTACGTCACCCGCAGTGAGGTGATGCCGGATCCCTCACAGGCATGCAAACTGCGCGTAGCCCGCAACTACTGGGTGGAGATCGACAAGACCTGCAGTTGGCAGCTCAAGGGCGGCGCCAGCGTCTTCGAGACCGACGGCCCCGGGCGTGCAATGCCCCTGACGGAGGAGCGCTACGGAGGCCCGGGCTGCACGCCCACGCCCAAGATCCGTCCGGCCATCGCCGCCGCCGAGGCTAAAGCACCGCGCCATGCCGCAGGCCTGGGTGCGCAATGTGTTTGGGATTCCGACGTGATGGCCATCCTGTCCGGCACCCCGACCGGATCCCGACCGGAAGGCGGTTGCCAGTGGGCGGACATGACCGTCTATCCCTATGCCGACTATCGCGGCCAGAAGCGTGCCGTGTACCTCACGCATGAGCTGAGCGACGAAACGCGGGGCGGCACGCGCCTGTCAGACCAGCTCGGTGGCGTGGCAGCAGCCTTCAAGGGCCAACTAGTGGCCTTTGACAAGGACGCTCCCATTGCCAAGGAACGTTTCAACCGCAGTGGCGCTGAATCCTTCCTGGGCCGTCCACGCTGGGTGGAACTTGGAGATGCCAAATGATTCGAAATCCCCAGACTCGTCACCAGAAGCTGCGCCGGGCCCAGCGGGGGCAGTCGACCACCGAATTCGTGGTGGCCCTGACAGCGCTGGTGCCACTATTCATCGCGATCAGCTATCTCGGTCGCTACGCCGACCTCCAGCAACGCGCGACTCAGGCCAGCCGCTATGCTGCCTTTGCCCGCGCAACACAGCCGGATTCGAGCAAGTTCTCTGACGCGGATCTAGCCAACCAGATGCGCGCCCGCTTCTTCCTTTCCGCCAAAGCCTTGCACGACGGCGCGATCAAGTCCTCCGACAGCACCGCAGGGATCACCGACGCCAAGCTGATGCCTGGCCTCTGGCAGGACCTTCGTGGCAAGGCGCTACTGGAGAACCCCGGCAGGGTCAGCGTGGCCTGGAGTTCCCATGCCTTGGGATCCGGCGAAGTGGCCAAGGGGCTGGACGCAGTCACCGACTTCCTGGGCAAGGACTACACCCCCGCACGGAGGGCGGACATCGAGGTGGCAGCCGTCAACCGGCTCAACCAGCTTGAAGGGGCTCCGGCCGTGCTGAAGATCGGCGCCTCCACCGCTGCCGTCGGTGATGCCCTGGGCAGCGGCGGAACCACTGAGACCGTCAAAACCGTCTCGCCTTTGGTGCCCGTCCGCCTCATCCCGTCGCCGGTGCGCTCGGCGGTGTCCTGGGCAATCTCCTTGCTCGAGGACGAGGGGCCCGAGTTCGGCTGCATCAAGGCCAACATCGTGGCGCGCGACCGTCTGGAAGGCGCTGCGCAGCGCGATTCCTGCCGATGAAGCGTTCCCTTGCATCAAGTGCTGCGACGTTGGCTTCCTGCCTGCTACTCGCGGTCGCGGCACAGGCGGCACGGTGGCAAGACGATCCCCTGCCTCCGCGCACTACCGGGCAGTGGGCCCTGGTCGAGGCTCGGGTGAACGGCGTTCCCATGCAGGCCCAGGAGCTGAAGTCCGAGCTGTCAGTGGATCAACTGGTGAGCTACTACGAGGGTCGCTGGAAGCGGCTGGGGAGCCCGGTGGTCCGTCCCCAAGGGGGCAAGCGCCTGCTGTCGCTGGACTTGCCGGACCTGCACCTGGCACTGCAGGTCCAGGCAGATGGCAGCGGCACCACCGCAGTGCTCAGCCAGGCGCAGTGGCGGGAGCGTCAGCTGGATTTCATGCCGCAGGAGATGCCGCAACCGCTGCGCGCGCAGGTCACACAGGTCACCGAGACCCGCGATGGCCCCCGTCGCAGCCGTCTCGTGGCAGTGCAGTCCCAGGACGGTTTCGAGTTGACTCGGCAGCGGCTGCTGTCCCATGCACGGAGCCAGGGCTGGCGCCCCGTCGTGGACCAGCTTCAACAGAAGGACGGCGGCAAGCAATGGATCGCGGCCTTCGAGCGCAACGGCCTTTCAGTGGACGCCGCACTGCTGCAGAGCGGCAACGCCCCCCTCACCCATCTCACCATCAATTTCCTGGACTCCCCGCCATGAGCGCCCTCATCAACAAGCCTGTACGTCAGCAACGTGGCCAGGCCACCCTGGAATACGCGGTCGCCGCCAGCGCGCTGGTCATGGCCTTGTTTGTCGTCGAGTTTGGCGGCAAGACGGCCGCTCAGTATTTGGCCGAAGCCGTTCGCGTCTTCTTCAAGAACCTCAGCTACTTCATCTCACTGCCCTGACCATGGCCGCGTCTTTCAAGAATATCAACAGCAACTGGCTGCTACTTGGTCTGGCCATCGCACTTGGCGGCGGCGCTGCCTATCTGGGCGGCACTGCTCTTCAGAACCGGATGAACGAGTTGGACGAGCAAGCCCGGGCAGGCTTGACACTGGTGCCCGTCGTCGTGGCCAAGCAGGACCTGCAGCGCGGCGAAGCCATTACCGCTACCGCATTCGCGGTACGCAAGGTGCCCAAGGAGTACCTCAATGCCGATGCTGTCCGGCCGGCCGATTTCGAAGGCTTCATCGCACAACGGCTGATCGTCGGGCTCAAGCGCGGTGACATCCTCCTGCCGGTCCATACCGAAGGCAATGGCAACAAGGTCTTCTCCAGCACCTTGGGCGTCGGCAAGCGTGCGCTGACCTTTGAGGTCGACACCGTGAACTCCGTGTCCGGCATGCTGCGTCCGGGCGATCGAATCGACCTCATCTACACGGCAAGAGGCGCCGGCGAAAGCGACATCACCCAGCCGCTGCTTTCCAACCTCGAGGTCCTCGCCACGGACCAAGTACAGACGCGCCGCGATGAGCAGACCGGCAAGGAGCGCACCTTCTCCACCATCACGATGGAGCTCACGCCGCAGGACGCCCAGAAGGTCATCGTGGCCCGGCAGGCTGGCCGGCTGACGGCGCTGCTGCGCCACCCCGATGACAAGGCTGCCAACGCGACCGGACGTATGGATCCGAGCTCGCTGCTTGGTGCCATCCAGCATGGTCCGGCGGCAGCCCGGGGCATCGAGTATCTGGTTGGCGGCGGCGGGGAGTTGGCTGACATCAAGACCCAGGCGAGCCGTGCTGCCGTGAATCCCCAGGCACTGCCCACCAGCGGCAACAGCGCCGCCCCGGCAAAGCCCTGATCTCTCTTTCACACCTGTTTCCATGTCTACTGATATCCAACGCCACTTGCCTGCCCAACCTGTTGCAAGCACTGTATGGCTGGCATGGCTGGCCAGCGCCGTCGTGTCCGCGCATGCCCAGTCAGTCGAGGCCGGGGCCGGGCGCGGCAGCATCAATCCCGTCGCTGTCAAAGCCTCCAACAGCATGTCGAACCGCAGCACCTCGCAAGCGGCAGCCCTCGGCACCTCTGCCGTGTCCATCGAGGAGGCGCCGACGCGGACCATGGCCGTCGGCGATGTCTCCACCATTGGCCTGAGCGGTGTCGTGCGGGTGGCCATCGGCAATGGCGGCCTGCTGAAGGCTACCGTCGTGGACGACCGCCAGATCGTGCTGATCGCCGAAGCCCCCGGGCGCACGCTCATGCATGTGTGGCTCAAGAACGGCCGCCAGCTCAGCTACGAGATCGAGGTGCTCGCCTCGCGTCCGGGCCGGGCGCTGGAGGAGCTCCAGGCCCTGCTCAAGGAAACGCCCGGGCTCAACGCGCGCATCGTGGGCGATCGTGTCGTTCTGGAGGGGCACTACCAGAACGGCCAGGACGCCGCTCGCATCAAGCGCCTGACCGGCAGCTTCCCGCAGCTGCTGAACCTCGTGCCCGACCGCCCCCTGGATGCCGACCCGCTGCAGTTGGAGCGCATGGTCCAGATCGACCTGCGGGTCATCGAGGTCAAGAAGCGGGCGCTCGAACAGCTGGGCATCAAGTGGGTGACGACAGCCAACGGCCCCACCTTTGCCACCAATGCGCTGGTCTACAGCAACACCCCCTGGCGCCCGGAAAACACGGCCGGCTACCCGGCGGTGAACACAAGCAATCCGATCTATTCCTATCTGGGCATGGCAACGCAAATCACCAGTGCCCTGAAGTTCCTCGAACAGCAGGGCGATGCCTGGACGCTGGCCGAGCCGCGCCTGAGCTGCCGCAGCGGCAGCGAAGCGAACTTCCTGGCCGGTGGAGAGATTCCCATTCCCGTGCCGCAGGGCAACGGTGCCATTGGCGTGCAGTACAAGCAATACGGCGTGCGCATCGAGTTTCGTCCGTTGGCTGACGGGCAAGGAAACATCGACTCGGGCCTGATGGTGGAAGTCAGTGAACCCGACGCCCGCAACACCAACGCCGGCTTCGTCGCCTTCTCGACCAACCGGACCGGCACACAAGTCGCCATGAAGGAAGGGGAGCCGCTGGTGATCTCCGGCCTGCTGCGCCAGCGCAGCGAGCGCAGCCACGATGCCGTGCCCGGCCTGGGGCGGATTCCGCTGATCAGCAACCTGTTTAAGTCCCGCGAGCACACGACCGAGCAGACCGAGCTCTTCGTCGTTGCCACGCCGCACATCGTCACGCCGGACTCGGCCTTGAACCGCGCGGCCCTTGAGAAGGCCAACACGAAGGCGGAAGCCGCCAGCGAACAGAACCGCAGCCGCCTCAAGCAAGACTCCTTGGAGGAGGCTCGCTGATGCTGCACATCCAGATTGAAGGGCGAAGCGACCTACCGCCGCTTCCCAGCACGCGCTGCATCGTGGGCAAAGACGGCGACTGCGACCTCGTGCTGTCAGGATGGAAGGTCAGCCGTCGACACGCAGAGCTCTTTGTGTCCAACGAGCGGGTCTATGTGCGGGACCTGGACTCCAGCTTCGGCACCTGGCTCGGCGACCAGCGCATCGCCGACACCGTGGCCGTGCCCGCCGGAGCTGTGCTGCGAATCGGCGGTCATACCCTGCGTGCGCACTGGGCCCGCGAGGTCGTCGAGGCAGCGTCGCCTGCCAACGCGGCACGCAGTCCCGAGCCGCCCCAGGCTACGGCCAAGGCACCCGCTGCCGCCGCACCGACGCCACCGCCCACTTCCCCGCCGGCCGCATCCGGGCAGCAGCCCGGGCACATGGCGGATGCCAGCTTCAAGTACCGCAGACTGCTGCACGAGCGACTGCTGGAAGCCTTCGATCTGCGGCGCACCGATACGCACCGCATGAGCGATGCGGAACTGCAGGAGCTCACTGAGAAGCTGATTTCGGAGCAGATCGAAAAGCTGGGCAAGGAACTGCCTGACAGCATCGACAAGCGCCAGCTGCTGGAGCAGGTGCGTGACGAGGCGATCGGCCTCGGTCCCCTGGAGCCACTCTTGGCGGACCCCTCGATCACAGAAATCATGGTGAACAAGGCCGATGAGGTCTTCGTCGAGCAGGGCGGCCAGCTGACACGCTGGCCTGTAGCCTTTACCAGCGACCGCGCCGTGCAGGGCATCATCGAGCGCATCGTGGCCCCCATCGGGCGACGCATCGACGAGAGCTCGCCGATGGTGGACGCCCGACTGAAGGACGGCTCGCGCGTGAATGCGGTGATCCCGCCACTGGCGCTCAAAGGCCCTTCCATCACGATCCGGAAGTTCTCCAAGCGCAAGCTGAGTTCCGACGACCTGCTGCGCTTCGGCTCGGCCAGCCCGGAGATGATCGAGTTCCTGAAGGTCTGTGTGGAGCACCACCGCAACATGCTGATCTCCGGCGGCACGGGTTCGGGCAAGACGACCTTGCTCAACATCATGTCGAACTTCATCCCCGAGGGCGACCGCATCGTCACCATCGAGGATGCAGCCGAACTGCAGCTGCACCACGCCAATGTGGTGTCGCTGGAAGCCCGCCCCGCCAATATCGAGGGCAAGGGCCTGGTCGCCATCCGCGACCTGGTGAAGAACTCGCTGCGGATGCGTCCGGACCGCATCGTGGTGGGTGAGTGCCGGGGCGGCGAGGCCCTGGACATGCTGCAGGCGATGAACACCGGCCACGACGGTTCGCTGACCACCGCCCACGCCAACAGCCCGCGCGACATGCTCGCCCGCCTGGAGGTGATGGTGTTGATGGCCGGCATGGACCTGCCGGTGACGGCCATCCGCGAGCAGATCGCCTCTGCCGTGCATATCGTCGTGCAACAAACTCGCTTCGCCTGCGGCACCCGCAAGGTCACCAGCATCACTGAAGTCACCGGCGTCGAGAGCGGGAAGATTCAGCTGCAGGAGATCTTCGCCTTCGTGCAGACCGGCCGCGATGCCCGCGGCAAGACGCAAGGCTATTTCACCGGTCGCGGCTTTGTACCCGAGTTCTACGAGGAGCTGGCCGCGATCGGCATTCCGCTCCGCATGGATATCTTCAACGAAGTCAAGCCGGATTCCTGGGGAGCCCGAGCATGAAGACCTACGTTGTCCTCATCGGTCTCCTGCTGTTCGGCACCACCGCCGTGCTGCTGCTGTTGGCGCGCCGCGCCTTGCTCGGCTGGCAGGCCCGCTTCACCGAGACGGCCAAGGTGACGCTGGAGGACATGTTCGTTTTCATCGACCCCGGCTCCTTATTCAAGCTGAACCTGGCGCTGTTCCTTCTGCTGCCCATGCTGCTATGGGTCTTCACCGGGTCGCCGGTACTGGCGGTGCTGGGTGCACTGTGCGGCGCCATCCTGCCCCGACTGAGCTGGGTCGTCCTGCGCAGGCGGCGCACGTTCCTGCTGATCGAGCAGTTGCCTGACGGCCTGACCATGATGGCCGGCGCGATGCGGGCGGGTGCCAGTCTGCAGATTGCGCTGGACCTCGTAGTGAAGGAGTCGCCTGCTCCGCTGTCGCAGGAGTTCTCGGTGTTGCTGCGCGAGCAACGCCTCGGGCTGGCGCTGGAAGACTCGCTGCGCGGTCTCTCGCAGCGGCTCAAGCTCGAAGACATCGATCTCTTCGTCTCAGCACTGACCATTGCCAAGGAAGTCGGTGGCAATCTTTCCGAGATCCTCGAACGCCTGGCCGCGACCTTGCGCGCCAAGGCTGTGATGGAAGGCAAGATCAAGGCGCTGACCTCGCAGGGCAAGCTGCAGGGCATTGTGGTAGGCCTGCTGCCCCTGCTGCTGGCAGGCGTTCTCTATGCCATGGACCCGGTGGCCATGACCCCACTGTTCACCACCCTCTATGGCTGGGGCGCCATGGCTGTGATCTTCGTCTTTCTCCTGATGGGCGGCTTCTTCATCAAGAAGATCGTCACGATTGACGTCTGAGCCATGAATACCGTCTACCTCTTCGCGGCCTGCGCAGGCTTCGCCACGCTGCTGGCTTTCTATGCCGTCTACCGGCTCTACACCGAGCTGGGCAGCGCCAGTACCGAGTACCGGGACAAGCCACCGCGCGGCTTCCTGTACGTCTGGCCACTGATCAACATCCTGGCCAACAGCTTTGGCTTTTTGCTTAGCGAGACCAAGGCGCAAAGCTGCCGGCTCAAGCTCCGCCGGGCAGGACAGGACTACGCACTCACGCCGCAGCAGTTCTACGCCGGCAAGCTGTTGGGTGCGATAGGTTTCGCTGCCCTAGGCCTGATTCTGTCGGGCGAAGGTGGCGGCGCGGTCGCAGCCCTGATCGGTGGAGCCCTCGGCTTCCACTACCCCGATATCTGGCTGCGCGACCACACCAAGGCCCGCAACCTCGCCCTGCTCAAGGCCCTGCCCTTCTTCCTGGACATCGTGACGCTTTCCGTGGAGTCCGGCCTCAACCTGACCGGCGCCCTGCAGAAGGCCGTGGATCGCTGCCCACCCGGCCCGCTGATGGTGGAGGTCAACCGCGTGCTGCGCGAGATCCGCGGCGGCAAGCCTCGCATCGAGGCGCTGCGCGCCTTGGCCGACCGCCTGGACTATGCGCCCATCTCCAGCCTGGTCAGCGCGCTGATCCAGGGTGAGCTGATGGGCTCCAGCCTCGGCCCCATCCTGCGCGCGCAGAGCGACCAGCGCCGCACCGAGCGCTTCCTGCGCGCCGAGAAGCTGGCCATGGAGGCCCCGGTGAAGATGCTCGGGCCGCTGATCATGTTCATCTTTCCCTGCACCTTCATCGTCCTGGGCTTCCCCATCGTGATGAAGTTCATGCAGTCGGGCATCTGAATGCGCTGGCCCGAAGCTCGCCTGCATCTGCAGGGCCTGCCCACCCGCCTGCGCATCGGCCTGGCCCTGCGCTGGTGGGAGCGCGCCTGCGGGCTGCTCTTCCATGGCCCTTTGCAGGAGGCGCCGGCCGGCCTGTGGATCGCGCCGTGCAACAGCGTGCACATGCTGGGCATGCGCCAGGCGCTTGACGTGGTCTACCTGGACAGGACCGGCTGCATCCTCAAATGCGTGCCTGGCCTGCGCCCCTGGCGGCTGAGCGCCTGCCCTGGCGCCCATGTGGCGCTGGAGCTGCGTGTCGGCTTGATCGACGAACTCGGGCTCAAGCCGGGACTGAGGCTCGCGGCCCTGCCCGTCTGAGCTCCGCCGGCTTCTTCACAGCAGCCCGCGCGTCTGCGCCATCAGGCGCGTGAGGCCCAGCATCGCGTCGATGCTGGGCGTGGCCGCGCCGATGTGCTGGCCGATCTCCCGCACCACGGTCACGAGGGCGTCGAGTTCGATTTTTCGGCCCGCTTCCACGTCCTGCAGCATCGAGGTCTTGAAGGCGCCCAGCTTGCGCGTCACCTCATGACGCTGCTCGGGTGTCTGACCCACGGGGCAGCCGATGGCGTCGCCGATGGCCGCGGCTTCGCGCATCACGGCACTCACGAAGCCGCGCACCAGCTCGTCGTCCAGGATGCGGTCGCAAGTGGCCCCGGTCAGCGCCGAGATGGGGTTCATGGTCATGTTGCCCCAGAGCTTGTACCAGATGTCCTTCTGGATGCGCGGGGACACCGTGGCGTTGAAGCCGGCACGCTGGAACAGGTCCGCCAGCTCGGCGATATGCGCGGGCCCGTCACCCTCCGGGTTGCCCGCCGGATCACCCAGGATCAGGCCCATGCCCATCACATGCTTCACGAGACCGGGCTCCGGCGTGGCGCAGCTGGCATGCACGACGGAACCGATCACGCGTTCCGCCGGGATCATCGCCGCCACCCGGCCGCCCGGGTCCACGGATTGCAGTTGCAGCCCGCGGCAAGGGCCATCGAGCTGCTGGAAGAACCACCAGGGCACGCCGTTCATGGCGACCAGCACCCGGGTCTCGGCACCCAGCAGGCGCTGCACCAGCGGAGCCACGTCGGCCAGCGCCGGGCCCTTGACGGCCAGCACGACCAGGTCTTGCGGGCCCAGGGCCTCGGGCCGCTCCGACGCGTTCACGGGAACCGTCACACGCTGCGGCGCGCCGTCGATCACGGTGTCCATGCGCAAGCCGTGCTCGCGCAGGGCCGCCAGCGTGGCGCCGCGCGCCACGGCGCTGAGTTGCACCTCGCTACCCAGGCGATGGCCCAGATGCCCCGCCACCCAACCGCCGATGGCACCCATGCCCACGATGCAGATCTTCTTCATGTCTCGTCCTACTGCCGAAATGCTGCCGTGCAGTCTACGCGCCGCCGGCCGCATAGGCCGATGGGGCCGTGCGGATCTCCCCTGGGGTGAACCGCCTTGGCAGCCGCTGCCGCGCTGCTATCGTGCCAGCCCATGAGCGATGCGACGCCCCTTCTGCTGCCCCGCCGGTTCTGGTGGATCTACGCCGGCCTGCTGGCCGGCGTGGCGACCTTCTTCGCCATCGCCGAGCTGCAGCATTACCTGCGCAATGGCGGCGAGCATCCCTGGGAGCCCTTCCTGTGGGAGTTCAGCTCCGTGCTGGTCGTCGCCCTGTTGCTGCCGCTCATCTTCCGTTGGCACCGCGCCAGCCTGGGCTTGGGCGGACGCCGGCTGCTGGCGCGCCACGCCCTGGGCTATGCCGCCTACACCCTGCTGCACGTGCTCGGCATGTTCGGGCTGCGCTACGGCGTCTATGCGCTGAGCACGGTCCGCTACGACCCCGGCAATGCCTGGCAGGTGCTGGGCTATGAAGCCGCCAAGGACCTGGTCTTCTATGTCAGCAACGTGCTGCTGTGCCACGGCCTGTGGGTGCATCTCAAGGGCCAGCAGACGGCGCTGGAGATGGCCCGCATGCGCACCGAGCTCGCCCAGGCGCAGCTGGCGCGGCTGGCCGAGCAGCTGCAGCCGCACTTCCTCTTCAACAGCCTCAACCTGATTGCCTCGGTGATGCATGAGGATGTGAACCGCGCCGACCGCCTGCTGTGCCAGCTCTCGGACCTGCTGCGCAGCTCGCTGTCGGCGCAGCAGCGCGGCTGGCAGACGCTGGGCGAGGAAATGGCCCTCATCCAGCCCTATCTGGCGCTGATGCAGGCCCGCTTCGGCGAGCGCCTGCAGGTGCGACTCGACCTCGATCCGGGTACCGAGGGCTGGCCACTGCCCGCGCTGCTGCTGCTGAATCCGGTGGAGAACGCCATCAAGCACGATGTCGCGCTGAGCCGCGGCCCGGTGCAGGTGTCGCTGAGCGCTGCAGCGCAGGACCAGGACCTCGTGGTGGAGATCCGCAACAGCGGCGTCGGCGCCGAGCAGGTGGAGCGCGCCGGCGGCCTGGGCCTGGCCAATCTGCGCGAACGCCTGCACATGGCTTATGGCGACACCGCCCGGCTCTGGATCGGCCCCGACCAGGGCGGCACCTTGCTGCGCCTGCGGCTGCCCAGGCGGGAGTTGCCGGCATGAGACTGCTGATCGTCGATGACGAGCCGCCGGCACGCGCACGCCTGCGGCGCCTGCTGGCCGACCACCCGCAGGTGCGATGGATCGGCGAAGCGGGCGATGCCGGCGAGGCGCTGGCGCAACTGCAGCGCCACCCCGACATCCAGGCCCTGATCCTGGACATCCAGATGCCCGGCCAGACCGGGCTGGAGCTGGCCCTGCAGCTGCCCGAGCAACTGCCCGTCATCTTCTGCACGGCCTACGAGCAGCACGCCATCCAGGCTTTCGAGCTGCATGCGGTGGACTACCTGCTCAAGCCCTGCAGCCCCGAACGCCTGGCCACGGCCTTGCAGCGGCTGCAGGGGCGCCTGACGTCCTCAGCCGCCTCGGGCGGGCCCGCGCGCGGCGGCCTGGTCGCGGCCCTGCAGCAGCTGCAGCCGGCGCCCGGGCATTGGCTGGTCCAGCGCCAGGGCCGCCTGCTCAAGCTGCCCCTGGCCGAGCTGCAATGGGTGTCGGCGGCCGACAACTACATCGAGCTGCACGCCCCACCCCACAGCTACCTGGAACGGCGCACGCTCAGCGCCTTCCTGGAGCATCCGGCGGTGAGCGGCCAGTTCCTGCGCATCCATCGCAGCCACGCGGTCAACCCCGCGCACATCGAGTGCATTGAAGCCCTGCCGCATGGCGAAGCGCTGCTGACCCTGCGCGGAGGCCAGCAGCTGCGCGTGTCGCGCAACTACCGCGATCAGCTGCGCGCCTGAGATGCCGGCTGGGCGCCGGCCTCCAGCTCGCGCGCCTTGAGCGCCGTCATCAGGCCCAGCAAGGTGGAGAAGGCATTGCCGCCATCGGCTCCACCGGCGCCCAGCTGGATTTGCGGCACCAGCGGCACCTTCGCGGCTTCGAAGGCCTCGGCCAGGCGCAGCATCACCGTCTGCATCAACTGTTTGTCGGCCCCCTCCCCCTCCAGGGCCTCGGACTTGGCACGGATGGCCGCGCCTTCGGCCTCGCCCACGCTGCGGATGGCGGCGGCGCGGCCCTGGCCCTCGGCCTCCTGGCGGTAACGCTCGCCCTGCGCCAGCGCCTCGATCTCCTGGCGGCGCTTCTCGGCGGCCTTGACCGCGGCGGCGCCGTGGTTCTCCTTGATGGAAATGTCCACCAGCGAGGCCGTCAGCTCAGCCTGCTTCTCGGCGCGCTTCTCGGCCTCGTTCAGCTCACGCTGCTTGTTGGCCGCGATCTCCTTTTGCGCATAGGTCTCGACCTGTTCGCGGGCGATCTGGCGGTCGCGCAGCTGGGCCATGATGGCCTCGATCTTGTGGTCGCCGGCCTGCGGGCGCGGCGTGCCGATCAGGACCTCCTGGAACTCCAGCGAGTAGGCCAGGAAGCGCTCGCGCATGTCCCGCGAGGCGTTGGTCTGCAGCTCCGAGCGCGACTGGATGAGCTCGATGAAGGTGTGCGTCTGCGAGACGTTCTTGAAGTAGCTCGACACCATCGGGTCCAGCGTCTGCTCCACCAGCTGCTTCACATTGCCGAAGCGCTGCACCACCATGGGCGCCTTGCGGTAGTCGATGTGCACGACGACGGACAGCGGCAGCTGCGGCTCGAATGCGTCCTTGGTGATCAGCGTGATCTCGCGCAGGTTGGAGTCGAAGCTGGAGCCGCTCTCGCCGCTCTGCCACATCAGCACGAAGTTGGTGGTGGGCACCAGCTCGATCTTGCCGGCGTAGGTGTTGAAGGCGTACTTGCCTGGCATCAGCGGCTCGCGCCAGACGCCGCGGCAACCGGCGTTCACGAGCTCGCCATGGCTGTACTCGCTGCCCGAGACGTCCTCGCCGCGCGCGCCGGTGTAGGACACGACCACGCCCACATAGCCCACCGGGATGATGGTCTTGCTGATGAACTCGACCGTCGCGAACAGGCGGTTGATGTAGTACGTGCCTTCGACCAGCACGCGCTCCTGGCGTCCACGGCGGCCGCCAGCGGCCAGGAAGCGCTCGGGCTCCTGGAAGCTGTTGTGGGCGTCACCCACATCGGGCGCCAGCAGCTCGTCGCGCGAGAGCGCCGGGCCGTCCTGCACCGTCACCACGGCCAACTGGTCCGAGTCGTGGCTGCCGCTTTTTTCCTTGATCACCACGGGCGAGAAGGCGTTGCGCTCTTCCAGCAGCCCTCGCATGCGCTCGTAGTAACTTCTTTCGTGCGCATCCATATTCAGCGCATAGGTCGCCTCCTCGGTCATCACGACAAAGAGCGCGGGATTGATCACATGCGTGCCCTCGCGCAGCACCTTGCGCTGCGGGCCTTTCTGGCCACCCAGCTTGAGAAAGCTGCGCACATCCAGGAAATCGCTGACCGCGGCGTTGCTGGCCAGTGTCTGACCGGCCGGCAGGTCCAGGCCGTCACGGGCGAAGACGTAGCCGATCTTGCCCTGCGTCACCGAGACCATCGGATGAATATGCACCCGGTACTGGAAGGGCGTGAAGAAATGGAAGCCGCCGCGGCGCAGCTCGGGCTGGAAGCCGGCCTCGCCGTTCAGCGCCAGCAGGCCGGACTGCACCGAACCCCTCGCGCTCCAAAGCTTCTCGACCACGCCGACGCGGTCATTGGGGATGTAGCGAACGATGCCTGCCGCATAGAGCAGCAGCACGATGACGCCGATGCCGCCGAAGCCCAACAGCAGGGACAGCAGCGCGGAGCCGGACAGATCAAACCAGGACATGGGTTCCTCCTCTTGTTGCCTTTGAAGCGGCAGGCCAACGACCTGCGTCGCCAGGTCATGGTTGTCCCTCCACCGCCATCAGGAACGCATAAGGACCGTGCTTGCCGTGCAACTCACCCCAGGCTGCTTGCCACTCGCCCCACGGTCGCGGACGAAGCCCGCGCAGCGGGTCACGATGGGCACATGAACACGCACACCTCCCGCCTCCTCTTCATCGACTGGCTGCGCATCGCCGCCTTCGCGCTGCTGATCCCCTACCACGTAGGCATGTACTACGTGAGCTGGGGCTGGCATGTGAAGAACCCGGTGATCCATGAGTCGATCGAGCCGCTGATGCTGCTGAGCAACCCCTGGCGCATGGGCCTGCTCTTCCTGATCGGCGGCGTCGCCGCCAGCCAGCTGATGGCCAAGCTGAACAATCCCTGGCGCTTCGTGCGCGAGCGCAGCAGCCGGCTGCTGTGGCCCCTGGTCTTCGGCATGGCCGTCGTGGTGCCCATCCAGCCCTACCTCGAGGTGGTGCAGAAGCTGGGCTATGCCGGCAGCTACCTGGATTTCCTGGGCCTGTACTTCCAGGCCTACCACGGCTTCTGCGAGGGCGACAAATGCCTGACGCTGCCCACCTGGAACCACCTGTGGTTCCTGCCCTATCTATGGAGCTACTGCCTGCTGGCGGCCTTGCTGGCCAGGCCTCTGGCGCGACGGGGTCAGGTCTTGCAGCAGGGCCTGCTGGGTCCGCGCGGCGGATGGTGGCTGGCAGGGCTGTGTGTACCCTTGATGGCGGCCCGCTGCTTCTACGGCCTGTTCCCCGTCACCCACAACTTCAGCTGGGACTGGTACAACCACATGGTCTCGCTGTGGCTCTTCCTGGTCGGCTGGATGGCGGCCTCCCAGGCCCCCGCGCTGTGGACCTGGGCGGAGCGCCTGCGCTGGCCGGCCCTGGCCCTCTTCCTGGCCGGCTGGCTGGGCTTTGGGCTCTACATCCGGCACTACGCCGACCACGACCCCTCGACCTTCGTGCTCTACGCCCAGCGCCTGCTCTACGGCCTGAAGCAAGGCGCCGCCCTGCTCGCCGTCCTGGGCTTCGGCAAGCGTCACCTGGACCGTGACCACCGCTGGCGTGCCGGCCTGGGTGCCGCCGTGTTCTGCGCCTATGTGCTGCACCAGAGCGTCATCGTGGGCCTGACGCCCCTGCTGGAGCCGCTGCAGCTGCCCGACGGCGTGGAAGCCCTGCTCCTGGTCGGCCTGACCTTCCTGGCCTGCGCCGCGGTCTACCGCCTGGCAAGACCTGTCCCCGGCCTGCGGCGCCTGCTGGGCATCGCCGCGCCCAAGGCCCCACCGCGGCAGGCGACCGGGCGCGCGGCCACAATGGCGCTCTCCCAAGCCTCCTCCGCACAGCAGCCATGAAGTACCTGCACACCATGGTCCGCGTCACCGACCTGGACCAATCCCTCAAGTTCTACCGCGACGCCCTGGGTCTGCGCGAGGTGCGCCGCACCGAGCACGAGGCCGGCCGTTTCACCCTGGTCTATCTGGCCGCTCCCGGCGATGCCGATGGCCCCTTCCAGCCCCAGGTGGAGCTGACCTACAACTGGCCCAGCCCCGCGGGTGAAGTCGAGACCTACACCGGCGGCCGCAACTTCGGTCACCTGGCCTTCGCGGTGGACGACATCTACGCCGCCTGCCAGCGCCTGGCCGAGCATGGCGTGACGATCAACCGCCCGCCGCGCGATGGACGCATGGCCTTCGTGCGTTCGCCTGACAACATCTCCATCGAGTTGCTGCAAAATGGGCCCGCCCTGGCTCCAGCCGAGCCCTGGGCGTCCATGCCCAACACCGGCAGCTGGTGATGCGCCGGCTGCGGGCGCAGACGAACCGAAGGAGTGTCATGCCTGCCAGCACCGTCCTCACCGCCCGTTCCGGCCAGCGCCGCATGAGCACCGTCCTGTCGCTGCTGGCCCTCACGGCCATACTGGCGGCGCCGGCACAGGCTCAAGCCCAGGGCAAGCTGCTGCTCACCGGCGGTGTCAGCAGCATCGACGGCGCAGCGGGCGGCGGCCTCACGCCCTGGGCCCTGATCGGCAGCTACGCAGCGCCCGGCGAAATCGGGGCCACGGCCTTCGCAACCCGGGTGCGGACCCAGGACTATGGCCTCACGGTCTACGGTGCGGCACTGGGCCTGCATGACCGCTTCGAGCTGTCCCTGGCTCGCCAGGATTTCAGCACCGGCCCGACCGGCACTGCCCTGGGCCTGCCGGGCCTGCACCTGAAGCAGGACATCTTTGGCGCCAAGTGGCGCATCGCGGGCGATGCCGTTCTCGACAGCGACCGCTGGCTGCCCCAGCTGAGCCTGGGGCTGGAGCACAAGCGCAGTCATGCCGGCGACCTGACCCCCACCCTGGCCAGCCTGGGCGCGCAGTCGAGCGACGCCGAGCTCTACCTCAGCGCCAGCAAGCTGCTGCTGCGGCAAAGCATGCTGCTGAACCTCACGCTGCGAGCCACGCGTGCCAACCAGAACGGCCTGCTGGGCTTTGGTGGCCATGCGAGCAGCCGCTTCAGCCTGCGCCCGGAGCTGTCCATGGCCTACCTGATCAACCGGCGGCTGGCCATCGGCGCCGAGTACCGTTTCAAGCCGGACAAGCTCAACCCTTCCGCCCTGGGCCAGGGCCTGGCCGAGCAGGACTGGAAGGATCTTTTCATCGCCTGGGCCCCGAACAAGCAGTTCTCGCTGACGGCCGCGTATGTCGACCTCGGTGCCATCGTGCCTGGCGTCGTACCGCGCCGGCAAAGCGGGCTGTATCTCTCGGCCCAGATCAGCTATTGAGACCACCGCAACTGCCAGGTGTGTGCGAGCCGACCGCGCAGCCAGCACCCTCCGCCTTCAAGGAGTCCGCCGATGAAAGTCTCCGCCGCACTCGCCCTCGCTTTCCTGTGCGCGCTGCCCTTGACAGCACGTGCCGAGGACAGCCTTTACACGCAACTGGGCGGCAAGCCTGCGCTGGAGGCCGTGGTCGATGGCCTGCTGCAACGCGCCACGCGCGATCCCCGGATCCAGGACTTCTTCAAGGAGACCAACCTGCAGTACCTGCGGACCCAGCTCGTGGACCAGCTCTGCGCGGCCAGCGGCGGCCCCTGCCGCTACGAAGGCGAGAGCATGAAGAACGCCCACGCCGCCATGGGCCTGAAGCAGGCGCACTTCAACGCCCTGGTCGAGGACCTGCAGGATGCGCTGGATGCGGCCGGCATCCCCTTTTCCACGCAGGGTCGCTTGCTGGCCCTGCTGGCGCCCATGCACCGGGACATCGTCACCCGCTGAGCTGAGGCTGCCCTTGCCTTTGCGGAACTGTGTCGGACCAGGCCGCCCGGCCTTGAGCAGGCTTGCTTGCTGCAGCAAGGTTTTGCCTGGCCTGCTGCTGATGGCCGCCATACTGACGGCGGGCGCAGAACCCTGGGAGCGCCGCCCGCTGCCGGGGCCCAGCCTGGCGGAAGTCGCCCAGGCTTACCGCCGGCATGTGGCGGCAAGCAATGCCGAAATCGTCGAGGCGCTTGGCGCCAGCAAGGCCCAGCCCTACCTGGTACGCATCGTAGACCTGGACGCCGTCCGCTGCGAATACCACTCCGGCCGCAGCCATCTCTGCCGCATCGTCGTCAGCGTTGCGGTCGACGGACGCATTGGCCCTCGCCGCGCCGGCGACGCGCTGATGACGCCGGACGACGAGGGCGGCTGGAAGCTGCGCCTGCTGCGCCGGCCTCGCTAGGCCTGAGGCGGGAGCCGGCGATCGCCCAGCTGCAGCACGCAAAGCGCGGCCCGGCGTCGCCTTCCCGCAGGATTTTCCCCTCGGCGCTCTCGCAAAGCTTGACCCGGCGCGTCGCTGCAGTCAGCAAACAGGCAACAGACCTGCCGGCCTTGCGCCTGGGCGTTCATGACGCGGCCGGAGGAACCACCTCGCTGGCGAACTGCCAGCGGTTGCGCCCCCCGGCCTTGGCGGCATACATGGCGAGGTCGGCCGCGCGCATCAGGGCGTCCACGGTCTGCCCATGCTGGGGAAAACAGGCGATCCCCACCGACACCCCCACCACCACGCTCTGCCCGGCCAGCACCATGGGCTGGTTGACGGCATCGATCAGCCGGCCGGCCACCTGCTCCAGTTCCTGCCGGCCGGCGGCCTGGTCCAACAGCAGCACGAATTCGTCGCCGCCCAGTCGGGCGAGGGTGTCGGTGTCCCGTACCAGCGCGTTCATGCGCACCGCCACCTGGCGCAGCAGGGCATCGCCCTGGGCATGACCCACGCTGTCGTTGACGGCCTTGAAGCCGTCCAGGTCCATGTACATCAGCGCCAGGTCGCGCGGCTCGCGGTGGGTCTGGCTGAGCAGGCGGCTCAGGCGCTCCATCAGCAGGCTGCGATTGGCCAGGCCCGTCAGCGCGTCGTGGAAGGCCAGCCGGCGAAGGAGATCGTCGCGCTGGCGGCGCTCGGTGCCATCGCTGAACACATGCAGCAGGCGCTCGCCAGCGCCGGCGGTGTCCTCATCGGGGATCAGGTTCAGGTCCAGCCATTGCAGGAAGGCCTCGCCGCTCTTGCGCCGCCGCCAGAGCTCGCCCTGCCAGTGGCCATGTTCGCGCAGAGCCTGGCGCGCCTGCGCCTCCAGACCGGGCTCGTCACGCCCCAGCAGGTCGGCCGACCGTCCCAGCACCTCGGCCGCCTCGAAGCCGGTGATGGCCGTGAAGGCCGGGTTGACCGACAGGACCAGCCCCTGGGCGTCGGTGACCATGACGGCATCCACCGTCGCCCGGAATACCGATGCCGCCAACAGCAGCTCGCGCTGCGCGACCTTGAGGCTGCTCACGTCGCTGGCCACCGCGAAAATGCCCCGCACCTCACCGCGGGCGTCGGTGTCCGGCACATAGTGGATCAGGGTGTGGCCCAGGCTCCCGTCCGGCCGACGTATGCTGCGCTCGAAAGTCTGCATCTGGCCGGCCAGTGCGCCCTCGACATAGGGCTTGGTGCGCTCGAAGGCCTCTTCCCCCAGCACCTCGGGCATGCTCAATTGCAGCATGTCCTCGCGGCTGCGCCCGTACCACTCCAGGAAGGAGCGGCTGGCGAAGCGGCAGCTGAGATCGCGGCGCCAGTACGCCACCAACCCGGGCACGGCATCGGCGATGTTGCGCAGCAGGCGGGCATTTTCCAGCGCCTCCTGGGCCGCCGCGCGCGCCTGGTCCCGCGCCTGCACCAGCTGGCTCTCGAAGGCGCGCCGGTCGGTGACGTCCTCCACCATGCCCACGAATCCCAGCGGCTCGCCACGCAGGCTGTGCAGCTCACGCGCCCGGCTGCGCACATGGCGAATCTCACCGTTGGGCCAGACCACGCGATAGACCTCGTCGAAGGGCATGTTGCCGCCTCGGCTGCGCTGCGAAGCCAGGCGCACCCGCTCGCGGTCCTCGGGGTGCACGCGCGCCAGCCAGGTTTCGTGGCTGACCTGGCTGGGACTGATCTGGTAGATCTGCCGCCACTGCTCATTGGTGTAGCCGGAGAGCCCACCGCGGTCCACCTGGAACACGCCCACCGGCACGCAATCGCTGAGGCTGCGGAAGCGCTCGGCGCCGTACGCCAGCGCCTGGGCCGCTTCCTCGCGGGCGGTGATGTCGCGGATGAACTCCGTCGAGCCCTCTTCATCGGCGTCCAGGCCCGACTCGGCCACCAGCGTGACCGACACCAGCAGCCGCTGGCCGTCCAGCCGCAGGCGTTCGCTCTCGTGACTCAGCGCCTCGCCGGGGCGCAGGGTCTCGCGGTTCTTGCGCTCCCGGACGCGCCACCCCTCAGGCACCAGATCCTCGTGCGAGCGGCCCAGCAGCTGCAAAGGCGTCGCCCCGAACAGCCGTTCTGCTGCGGCATTGGCCCGGCGGATCACGCCCTGCCTGTCGATGCTGAGGATGGCGTCGGCGCTGTGCTGCAGCAGGGCTGCGGCGCGTCCGGCCTCAGCCAGGGCATGGCGCTCGAGGCGCCTCGCGCGGCGTCCTTCCAGCAACTGGCTGGCGGCCAGGGCCAGCTGTTGCAGGACCTCGCGCTGCATCGCGTTGAGCTGGCGGGGCTGGCTGTCGGCCACGCAGAGCGTGCCCACCCGCTCGCCGCCGCTGAGCCGCAGCGGCGCGCCGGCATAGAAACGGATGCGAGGCTCGCCCTGCACCAGCGGGTTGTCGGCAAACCGGGGATCGGCCTGGGCATCCGGCACCTCCAGCAGCGCGTCGCCCAGCACCGCGTGGGCACAGAAGGCGGTCTCGCGCGGCGTCTCGCGGGGACCGGCCATGCCCACCTGGGCCTTGAACCACTGGCGGCGCGCATCGACCAGCGAAATCATCGACACCGGTGCTTCGCACACCAGCGAAGCGGCCCTCACCAGCGCGTCGAACTCCGGCTCGGGTGGGCTGTCCAGCACCTGCAGGCCGCGCAGGGCGGCCAGAACGCGGTCCTCGTCAGTTCGAAGGGGCGCGGCAGTCATGGGTGCCATCATCGTCCAAGCCGGGTCGGACTCCTAGCAGCAGTGGCGGCGTCCCCTCGCTCAGGGGGATCAGGGCTTGGACGCTTCCGGCCAGATGGCCTGCAGCAGCTGCGCCAGGCGTGCGCCAGCACGCGCCAGCTGCTGAACGATGAGGCGCTGGCTGCGGGCGTCGTAGTCCGCCGGCAGGGTCACGACCCAGCGCGGGCCGCGCAGGCTGCTCTGGCGCTCGCCGAACTGCAGGCCGGCAAAGGCGGTTTCGGCTTCAGCCATGGACTCGCTGGCCCACAGCGCCGGCCACTGGGCGGGATCCGAGACCGTCGCCGGGACATGGCGCGCGGCATCCGGCAAGGCCGCCAGCTGCTCGGGGCTGAGCTTGCCGGGCAGGTTGTCCCAGAAGGCATGCAGATTGCCTGCCGGGCCGCTGGGGCCGTTGAGCACCAGGGCATTGCCGCCTATCGTGCGGGCCTGCGGGTCGTCGCCCTGGACGTCCGGGTCGCGGCGCAGGCCCTTTTCGTCGAGATAGACCGAGCCCACATGCAGCGGCTGGTGCAGGTCGCCGAGGTCGTGGACCAGCAGGGCCAGCGCCTCGCGCTCGGTCTCCAGCTGGAAGGGCGCCGGCACCTGGCCGCCGCTGAGGCGCTGGCGGGCGGCCTCGATGGCGGCGACGATGTCATGGTCGCTGGTGCCGACCGATCCCGGCTTGTAGCGGCCGCGCTCCAGCGCCGGATTGGTGTAGTGGTACTGCTTGTGGCAGCTTTCCTCGCCGGGCTTGGGCGCGCAGGCCTCGTTGTTGCGCTTCACGTAGTCGCGCATGAGGGCTTCCTCCTCCGGCTTGTTCTCGAAGGGTGCGCACTCCGGGTAGCGGCCGGTGACGGTGTAGCTGAAGCCCTTGGCCGGGTCGATGCCCTTGACGCAATCGGCCCAGACGGCGATGTCATGCAGGCGGGTCGGCCCCAGGATGCGCGCCACCTCGCGCTCGGCCCGCGTACCCTTGATCAACTGGGCGGCAACGTCGGCGACGGCGGAATGCCCGGTCGCGCCAAAGGCCTGTGCGGACTGCCAGGGCCAGGCGACCAGAGCCAAGGTGCTGAGAACGGCCGCCAGCGTGGCAACGGCGGGGCGCTGGGCCGCCGGGGAGACCGACTTCGGGAACGACGGGGAGTACGACATGACAGGACTTCGGTGACGACTGAACGGCGATTCTCGGCCAAGTCCATGACGGTGCCAGGGACGGTCGACTGCCGCGGCGGCGAGCGTGGCATCCAGCGCACAATGCACGCCTTTCTTTCTTCCAGAGTGCGCGCCCATGAGCTACATGCTGCTGATCCTCGAACCCCATGGCCAGCGTGCCGAGCGCGGTCGCGACGCCGGCGAGCAGGTCTATGAACGCATGCTGCAGTTCGGCGCCGATCTGCAATCCCGCGGCCAGCTGCTGGCCAGCAACTCGCTCTCACTCAAGAGCAGCCGCGTGCAAAGGCGCGAGGGCGCGCTGAACATCACCGACGGCCCCTTCACGGAAAGCAAGGAGCTGGTGGGCGGCTTCTTCCTGCTGGACGTCCCGACCCGCGAGGCCGCGCTGGACATCGCGGCGCGCTGCCCCGCGGCCGAATGGGCGACGGTCGAGGTACGTGGCGTGGGGCCCTGCTTCGACGATGCTCAGTGAAAACCCTGAATATCCATGCCCCCTGTCGAAACGGCCGAGGCTCGTCCGTCGTACAGGCATGAGGCCGCAAGGGGCGGCCTGACACAGGAGACGAGCATGCGATTCATGATCATGGTGCGCGCCAATGCCACCAGCGAGGCCGGCGAGATGCCAGATGGCCGGCTGATGGCGCAGATGGGTGAATTCCACGAGGAGCTGGCCCGTGCCGGCGTGCTGCTGGACGCCAACGGGCTCAAGCCCAGCCGCGAAGGCTGGCGCATCGAGCACGGGCCGCACGGCGCACGCCTGCTGGACGGCCCCTTCACCGAGACCAAGGAGCTGATCGCCGGCTACACGCTGATCCAGGTGCGCGACCGCGAAGAAGCCCTGGAATGGGCGCGGCGCTTCCCGGCACCGTTTGGCGAGGGTGTCGAGGGCTGCATCGAGGTGCGCCCGCTCTATGAGCTGGACGACTTCGCCGCCATCGAAGGCATCGAACGCTTCCAGGCCCTGGAAGCCCACCGTCAAGGAGCGCAGTCATGATCAAGACCCTTGGCCTCGTGGCCCTGCTGTTGTTGGTGGGCGTGCTTGTCGCCGCCACCTTTCGGCCGGACAGCTTCCGCGTCGAGCGCAGTCTGCGCATCCAGGCCCCGCCGGCCACCGTCTACGGCCTGATCCAGGACCTGCACCAGTTCAACCGCTGGAACCCCTGGCTGCGCAAGGAGCCCAGCGCCCAGGGCCAATACGGCGGCCCGGCCGCCGGTGTCGGCTCGCGCTACGGCTGGCAGGGCAAGGAGTTGGGCCAGGGCAGCATGGAGATCACCACACTGCAGCCCGACCAGCAGGTGCGCATGCGCCTGGACTTCATCAAGCCCTTCGAAGCCCACCACCAGGCCATCTTCCAGATCACGCCGCAGGCCGACGGCAGCAGCGAGCTGCGCTGGGCCATGGAAGGCCCGAGCCCCTATGTCAGCAAGCTGATGGGCCTGTTCTTCAACATGGACCGCATGATCGGCGGCGACTTCGAGCAGGGCCTGAAGAACCTGCAGGAGCTCGCAGAAGCGCCGTCCAAATCCTGAACTTCTGAATCGGAGTCCACCATGCATCGCCAGATCTACGTCAACCTGCCCATCGCCGACATGGCCCGCTCGCGTGCCTTCTTCGAGGCGCTGGGCTATCAATTCAACCCGCAGTTCAGCAACGAGCAGGGCGCGTGCCTCGTGCTGGGCGACAACCTCTACGTCATGCTGCTGGTCCAGCCCTTCTTCCAGGGCTTCATCGACAAGCGCATCGCCGACGCCCGCGAGAGCACCGAGGTGCTGGTCTGCCTGTCCTGCGAAAGCCGCGCCGAGGTCGACCAACTGGTGGCCCGCGCCATCGCCGCCGGGGGCCGTGCACCGCGCCCGCCGCAGGACCACGGCTTCATGTACGGCCACGGCTTCGAAGATCTGGACGGCCACCTCTGGGAGCTGGTGCACATGGTGGACGCCAGCCAGGTCCAATGCCAAGGTCAGGGCGCATGAACGCCGCACTGGCGGAGCAGCGAGTGCGCCCATGAGCGAGGCGGCCGGCGCCCTGCAGGCGCGCATCGCGGCGATCTGGCGGCTGGAGTCACCCGCCGTCGTTGGGGCGCTGCGGCGCATGCTGCGGGATCTGGACGAGGCGGAGGAGATCGCGCAGGAAGCCTTGCTGGCCGCGCTGGAGCACTGGCCGCAAGAGGGCGTGCCGGACAAGCCCGGTGCCTGGCTGATGACCACCGCCAAGCACCGCGCCCTGGACCGGCTGCGCCAGCAACGCATGCAGGAACGCCACCACGAAGCGCTCGCCCAGGATCTGGAGGCGCGGCAGGACCACGTCGTGCCCGATCTCACGGAAACCCTGGACGAACGCCGTGCCGACGACATCGGCGACGACCTGCTGCGCCTGATCTTCACCGCCTGCCATCCGCTGCTTTCGCCAGAAGCCCGCGCGGCCCTGACCCTGCGCCTGCTGGGCGGCCTGAGCACCGCCGAGATCGCCCGCGCCTACCTGTGCCCCGAGCCCACGGTGGCGCAGCGCATCAGCCGGGCCAAGCGCACGCTCAGCGAGGCCGGCGTGCCCTTCGAGCTGCCCGGCCCGGCCGAACGCCTGCAACGCCTGGGCGCGGTGCTGGAGGTGGTCTACCTGATCTTCAACGAAGGCTACGCGGCCAGCTCCGGCAGCGACTGGCTGCGGCCGGAGCTGATGGCCGAGGCGCAGCGGCTGGCGCGCCTGCTGGCAGCCCTGATGCCGCACGAACCCGAGGTACTGGGCCTGCTGAGCCTGCTGGAGATCCAGGCCTCGCGCCAGGCCGCGCGCCTGGACGCGCAAGGCGCACCCGTGCTGCTGATGGACCAGGACCGCCGCCGCTGGGACAGCCTGCTCATCCGGCGCGGCCTGGCCGCCCTGGCCGCCGGGGAAACCGCCTGCCAGCAGCTGGGCCTGGCGCCGGGCTACTACCTGCTGCAGGCCGGCATCGCCGCCTGCCATGCCCGCGCCACCCGCGCCGAGGACACAGACTGGTCGCTCATCCTGGCGCTCTACAACCGGCTGCTGCAGGGCTGGCCCTCACCGGTGATTGCCCTGAACCGCGCCGTCGCCTTGAGCCGTGCCCCCGAGGGCAGCGCTGCGCAAGCGCTGCTGCTGGTGGAGGCGCTGGGCGCTGACGGCCCCCTGCAGCGCTACCCATGGTGGCACAGCGTGCGCGGCGACCTGCTGGAGCAAGTGCGGCGCAGCAGCGAAGCGGCGCAGTCCTTCGAGCAGGCCGCGGCGCTCAGCCTCAACGAAAAAGAGCGCGCCCTGCTGCTGCAGCGCGCGCTCAAAGCGAGGAGCAAGGACAAGGAAATCGTGCGTGCGGCCCCCGACGGCGTCTAGATACCCAGGCTCAGGCCATAGCCACCCGTCGCGCCCGTGCTGCGCAGCACGCGCAGCACGATGGTGACGGCGCTGCCGCCGGTATTGCTGATCTGCAGCATCTGCGTCGCCCCGAGCACGCCTTTGGACAGCACCAGCTGGGTGCCGTTGGCGGTGTAGGCACCGAGGCCGAAGCCCGAGGCGCTGCCGGCGCTCAAGGTCACCTTGAGCGTCTTGCCGGCCGGGATGCTGTAGCGGTAGTAGTCGTTGTCGGCATTGCTGGAGATGCTGCCGCTGATGGCGGCGCTGCTCGCGCTAATCCACTGTGCGGAGGCCAGGCTGTCATTGGGCTCGGCTTCCTTGATGGCAGCCGGCGCTGGGCTGGGGGTCGGGGTGGGTGACGGCGTCGGTGCCGGAGTTGGCGCCGGCGCCGGTGCCGGGCTGGGTGCCGGGCTCGGGGCGCCGGCCGCCGCCAGGGCCGCGTTCACCGCCGCATTGGCGTCAACCAGGCCTGCGCCGCAGCCCGTGCAAGCGGCAGGGAAGGCGCGCGCGCTGCTCTTGAGCAGGCTGGCCACCTGGTCCGGCGTGAGGTTCTTGTTGGCCTGCAGCATCAGCGCGACGACCCCGCTGACCACGGGCGTGGCCATGGAGGTGCCCATCATGCCGGCATAGCTGTCGGTGCCGGGCGTCGTGCTGCCGGTGTTGTAGGTGGAGAGGATGGCACCGTTGCTGTCGCCGCCGGGCGCCGCCAGCGTCACCTTGCTGCCGTAGTTGGAGTAGAAGGCCTTGCCGCCCGTCTTGCCGGTGGCCGCCACGGTGATCACGCCGCTGCAGTTGGCTGGCGAGAAGCCGGCGGCATCCTGGTTGCTGTTGCCAGCGGCCACCACCACCACGGCGCCTCTGGCGCGGGCGCTGTTGATGGCGTTCTGGGTGGTGATGTCGCAGGCGCCGGCCCCGCCCAGCGAGAGGTTGATCACCCGCGCCGGATTGGCATTGACCGGCACGCTGCCCACGCTGCCGCCTGCGGCCCAGATCATGGCATCGGCGATGTCCGAGGTGTAGCCGCCGCACTTGCCCAGGGCACGCACCGGCAGCAGCCGGGCCTTGAAGGCCACGCCGCTCACGCCGAGCCCATTGCTGCCCAGGGCGCCGATGATGCCGCTGACGTGTGTGCCATGCCAGGAGCTGTTGCGGGCCGTACTGCCGCTGCCGCAGGCACCGGCGGCGACGAAGTCGCCAGGATCGCTGGCATCGCCGTCGCGCCCGCCGCCGTCGCCGGCCGTGCTGGTGTTGGCGATGAAGTCATAGCCCGGCAGCAGCTTGGCCGCGAAATCGGCATGCGGGCGCACGCCGGTGTCGATGACGGCCACCGTCACGCCATCGCCGCTGGCCTTGTTCCAGGCATCCGGCGCGCGGATGCCGCCCACCGCGTCGAACAGGCTCCACTGCTGCGCATACAGGGGATCGTTGGGCGTCAGCTGCGGCTGCAGCAGGCGGTCCGGCTCCACGTATTCGATGTTGGCGTCGCCATTGCGGAAGCTGGCGGCCAGGGCCTCGATGTCGCCCCGGGCCATGCGGCGGCTGATCCGGAACACCTGCGCCCCGCTGGCCATCTGGCGCAGATGCACCAGTTGCACGCCATGACGGTTGGCCGCGATCTGGGCGGCCAGCCGCGCGTTCTCGGTGGGAAAGGCGCCCTTGCCGGACTTGTACTTGACGATCAGCCGGTCCGTGTGACCGGCCTGGACAAGCAGCCCCTCCTGACTCATGGACCAGGCCTGGACGGCCGCCTGGGCGGGAGAAAGTCCGGCCAGCAAAGCCAGGGCCAGGGCGGTGGGCAGGGGTGTCTTCATTGATTCGCCTCGTACTGCGTTGATCGAGGCCAGTCGTTCGCCCAGGAATGGCGTCACGGCTGGCGGCCCCGCTGCCATGGCCTGCTCCGTGCGGTGGAGCCGGCTTTAGGCCGGAAGCTTTGCGTCCCGCGCTTTCGCGCGGTTTGCCGATACGGGAAATTCCCGTGGGGTCAACAGTAGGCGATGGCCGGCCCCCTGACCAGCCGCTCCCGGCAAGCGTCGGGCATTCCCGCGACTTTGTTGGCGAGATTCAACCGGGCGTTGCCGCGCCGACCGGCTCAGCGCAGCGGCCGCTCAAGGCGCAGCACGGGATACAGGCGGTAGCGCTCATCCCAGGAGGCATGACGGCGGGCGAAGAAGGCCAGGCGGGCCCGTGGGTCTGCGGCGAAGTCGGCGTCCTCGGCCAGGCGGCGCTGGAACTCGGCCGCCAGCTGCGGATCGGCCGACATCTGCGCCCGAGCGACGTCCTCGGCCACATAGTCCTCCATGTACTCCTTCTGCTCGAAGGCGTTGTTGAACTCGCCCCAGGCCAGCAGCGAATCCGGCGCCTGGGGTTCCAGCAAGGCCATCACGAGCCGGGCGCCGGGCTGGGTCATGGGAACGAACAGGCTGCCCGCCGGCAGGTCGCGGCGCTCGGGCGACCAGTGCCCCGTCAGCGCCAGGCGCTGGTGGCCCTCCACCGACTTGGCGTCGAAGCGCGCCTGTTCGGCGCGAAAGACCCGGACCTCGACCTGGCGGCGCGGCCGATCCAGGCGTTCGAACTGCAGACCATGCAGACGCAGCCGCGCAGCCACCGCCTGTGCGTGCGCTGCCGGGACCAGGTAGCCCGCAGCCGGGGCTGGCACGCTCAGCGCCGGCAGCACCTCGTCGCGCAAGGGCACGTGCCAGAGCTGCGGCCGGCCTTCGTCATAGCGCGTCATCAACGCCCCCGAGACCTCGGATGGCGTGCGCGTGTAGGCGTAGCCGCGGAAGTCGATCATGCGAGCCTTGGCGCTGGCCTCGAAGGCCAGGGGCTGCTCGCTGCCGCCCAGATGGCGGGCGCGCTCATCCGCCGCATGCGCCTGCGCCAGCCATTCGCGGCCATGGCGGCGCACCTGCTCCAGCACGGCGAGCACGGTGTTGCGGGTGACGCGCACGCGGGTCGGATAGTCCTTCCATGAATGCGCCTCCACCAGCATGCCGAAGCGGTTGTGCAGCCAGAAGTAGCCCGTGGAAAAACGCGGCGGCGGCACGCCGTCGGCAAAACCGGAGGCCGGGTCATCCGTCTTCTCGAAGGACATGTAGAACGGCTGCGGCAGCGAGCCCTGGGCAGCCAGCGCCTCGATGACGCCGTCGCGCATGGCACGGCCGCTGCGGCGCAGGGTTTCGTCCCCCGCATGCACGGGCTCCACCTGGATGGACACATCGTGCTCGAACTGCGCGCCGTCGGTGACGTGCAGATCGATCACCGCCAGCGGATCCCAGTCCCGCACCAGGCGCAGCATGGCCTGCATCTCCGGCGCATCGGCCTTAGCGTAGTCGCGGTTCAGGTTGTAGTTCTGCGACGTGGTGCGCCAGCCCATGGCCTCGGGCCCGCGCTGGTTGGGGCGGTTCCAGGCGCCGAAGCGCTCGTGGCCGTCGACATTGAAGACCGGCACGAAGACCAGTACCTGCTGCTGCAGCACGCCCGGGGCGGCCTGGCCGTCCAGGATCTGGCGCAGCGCGAGGAAGCCGGCGTCCTTGCCATCGATCTCGCCCGCGTGGATCCCGCCCTGGATCAGCGTGACGGGCAAGCCCCGGCGGTGCGCCTGCGCGGGGCTGAACACGCCCTGCTGGTTCGCGACCAGCGCCCACATGGGGCGACCTTCGGGTGAGGTTCCGAAGCGGCTGCAACGGACGGCCTTGGGATAGCGGCGCTGGAATGCGGCGCACAGGCGGCCGACCTCCTCATAGCGCCCCGTGCGCAAGAAGCCGCTGCGTTCGGCCTCGGTGCTGAGTTCTCCCGGCTCGGTGGTCCGACCCGCCGCCATCGCCAGCGTCGACGCCAGTGCGAACGGCAGGAGCCAAGCAAGACGGCGCACGAACGAGCGGAACTGGGGCTGGGGCGGCATGGTCATCAGGAGGGGTGGCAAGACCTGGCACTGTAGCCAAGGCAGGCGATGGAGGCTGCTGTGGATGGCCCTGGGTGCCTTCCGTCACCCCCGAGTGCGGACCCGCATACTGCGCCGACCCGGGGCCATGCGATGCCCCGACAGCCCCCCTGGAGGAACCCATGAACCTGGCTCGACGCGGCCTTGCCGCCCTCGCATTCCTGCCCCTGATGGTCTCGGCCTGGGCGGACAGCAGCCCCGACACGGCTCTGCAGGCCGCCATCTCCGGGCCGCAGCGCACGCCGGCCTTCGCGCTGCGCGACGGCGCGCGCCATCCCTACGACACCCTGCATTTCTTCGGCATCCGCCCCGACATGCACGTGGTCGAACTGAGCCCCGGCGGCGGCTGGTACACCGAGATCCTGGCGCCCTATCTGCGTGACAAGGGTCAGCTGATCCTGGGCGCCGACGATCCGCAGTCCACCAATGCCTACCGCCAACGCAGCGGCCAGCGCCTGAAGGACAAGCTGGCGGCCGCGCCCGAGGTCTACGGCCGGGTGCAGATGAATGTCTTCGAGGTGCCCGGGCGCCTGCAGTACGCCGCGCCGGGCTCGGCGGACCTGGTGCTGACCTTCCGCAATGTGCACAACTGGATCGAAGCCGGCGGCGAGCCGGCCGTCATGGCCGTGTTCCGCAGTGCCTACGACGCCCTCAGGAAGGGCGGCAGCTTCGGCGTGGTCGAGCACCGCCGGCCGGCCGCGCAGCCGCAAGACGAGAAGGCCAGCAGCGGCTATGTGCACGAGGCCTATGTGATCCGGCTGGCCGAGGCCGTGGGCTTCAAGCTGGCCGCGCGCAGCGAGATCAATGCCAACCCACGGGACAAGGCCGACCACGAAAACGGCGTCTGGGCCTTGCCGCCCACCTTGGCCAACAAGGACAAGGACCGCGAGCGCTACACCGCCATCGGCGAGAGCGACCGCATGACGCTGCGCTTCGTGAAGCCCTGAGCCCGCCGGGCGCGCTGGCTCAGCCCCCGGCGCGTTTGGCGGGATGGCCCCGAGCCACCAGCCAGGCGGTGACGCGCTCGGCATGATCGCCCTGGATCTCCAGCACGCCGTCCTTGCAGGTGCCGCCGCTGCCGCAGGCGCTGCGCAGCTGCTTGCCCAGGGCCTGGAGCGCGGCATCGTCCAGGGGCAGGCCCTTGACCAGGGTCACCGTCTTGCCGCCGCGGCCCTTGCTCTCGCGCCAGACACGGGCGATGCCGTCGCCAGCCGGCCGGGCCGCGGTTTTGTCGCAGCGGCAGGCGGCGAGCGCGCAGCGGCACTGCGGGCAGGTGCGCCCCAGCTCGGTGGAGTAGACCAGGCGGCTCTCGCTCATGGCACCCTCGCCCGCATCAGCGCTGACGCATCACGGCGGCGCTGCCGCCCCCCGTGCCCTCGCCGGTCTGCTCGCTGAGCATGCGGTGCATCAGGGCGAAGAAGCGGTCGTAGAACTCGCCCGCGGGGATGGTTTCCGAAGCCACCTTGACCATGGAATCCTGCGAGGCGGCCAGCGGCACGGAAATCGACCCGATGGCGCTGACGCCGATGCTGGTGGAATTCGCGCTCTTCTTGACCGCATAGCGATCCTGCTGGGCCGAGACAAAAGCCGTGGCCAGCTGGGCGTTGCGGCCATCGGGCACGCAGACCACGTTGAAGTTGATCTCGACGTGCACCTCGCCCTCCGGTTGGAAGCGCTTGGTGCCGCTCACCGCGCCGGCCTTGCCGGGGTTGATCAGGTAGCCCTGGCTGAGCAGCGCCCGCCGAGCGGCCTCGCAGGTGTCCTCCACCGTGGCGTCGAAGAGCCGAGAGAAGGTCTCCTCCGCCTGGAAGCGCTCGTTCTGGTAGACCGACACCTTGGCGGGCTCCCGCCCGGGCACCGAGAAGGCACAGCCGGCCAGCAGCAGGCAGGCGCCGGCCAGGCTGGCCATGCTGGTGATGGTCCGCATTCTGTGCATCGATCGATCTCCCCGCTCATGCCTTTGTTTCGACAGCCCCGGCGCCAATGGCTGCAGCGCCGGGTGCAGGAGCGCATTATCCCAATGCTCGGCAGGCCGGCGAGGCATGCCCGCGCATGCGCCAAGGCCGCCGCCGCACGGCCAGGTACGGGCATCCAGCCATGCGCCGCTCGCCAGGCCTTGCGTGGCAAAGCACCGCTTTGCGCCCACGGATGCACCCACTTGCGTTGGCGGGCAATTCTGTGCGGGACGCGACGGGCGCACAATGAGCCCGTCATGCATGCCGCCCTCGCCCGTTCGCGACGCCACTGCCTGGCCGCCCTGTTCGGCCTGGGCCTGGGCCTGGGCGCGGACACCTGGGCCAGCGCTGAGGCGGAGTTGCGCATCGGCAGCTCGGCGGCGTTCAGCGGCCCGGCGGCCCAGCTGGGCCTGCGCTACCACGCCGGCATCCGGGCGCAACTGGACCTGCTCAACCAGCAGGGCGGCATCCAGGGCCAGAAGGTGGTGCTCGACGTCAGGGACGACGGTTACGAGCCCGATCGCGCAGAGATCAACACCCGCCAACTGGTCGAGGATCCGCGCGTGCTGCTGCTCTTCGGCTACGTAGGCACGCCCACCAGCCGCATGGCCCTGCCCTATCTGAAGCGGCATGGCATCAGCTTCCTGGCGGCCTACACGGGCGCCAGCATGCTGTACGAGCCCGGCCCGGGGCGCATCTTCAGCGTGCGCGCCAGCTACGGCGACGAGTCGCTGGCCCTGGCCGCGGCCATGAAGCAGGACGGCATCCAGCGTTTCAACGTGCTGCTGCAGGCCGATCTCTTTGGCCGCGCCGGCCTGGAGGCCATGCGCGAAGCGTCGCAGTCCCTGAAGCTGCACCTGCAGGCCTCGGCCACCGTCAAGCGCAACTCCACGCAGGTGGAGGAGGCCCTGGAAGCCCTGATCAGCCGTGACCCCGCTGAAGCCGTCTTCATGATCAGCGCCTACGAGACTTGCGCCGCCTTCATCCGGCAGGCCCGCGCACGCGGCTACAAGGGGCGCTTCTATCTGCTGTCCTTCGTGGGGCTTGAGCCGCTGAGGGAAGCACTGTTCGGCGACATGCGCCAGGTCCGCGTCGCGCAAGTCGTGCCGGATCCCAATGACCCCAGCCTGCCCGTGGTGGCGGCTTACCAAAAGGCGATGCTGGCGCGTGGGGACAGGCAGTTCGATTCGCTCAGCCTGGAGGGCTATATCGCGGCCCGCGTGCTCAGCGAGGGCCTGCGCCGCGCCAAGCCGCCCATCACCCGGGACAGCCTGCAGCAGGCCTTGGCGAACCTGGGCGAGTTGGACCTGGGCGGCTTCAAGCTGCGCTACCAGGAAGACGCGCACCGGGGCAGCACCTTGGTGATGATTCGTTGACGGGCAGACTCAGGCCGGGCGCTCCGGCCTCACCGCCTCCCAGATCCCGACCCATTCCTGCCGCGTGTCGGCATGGTGCCCGACCAGACGGAATCCCGCCTTCTCCAGCACGCGCTGCGAGGGCAGGTTGTCTGGCAGCACCTCGGCCCGAACGACGTCCACGCCGGCCGCCCATGCCTCCTCCAGCATCAGGCGCACCGCAGCGGTGGCCAGGCCCTGGCCCTGCTGGCCCGGAGCGACCTGGTAGCCGATTTCCACCCGCCCCTCGCAGGGCGGGCCCTTGAAGCTGATATTGCCCAAGTAGCGCCCGTCGCTGGGCCGGCACATCATGCAGCTGACGGCCCAGCGGGGGTCGCAGCCTTGTGCCAGCAAGGCAAGGGCGCGGTGATGCACGCGCTCGGGGGGCAGGGCACCAGGCTCCACGCGGTCCAGCCAGCCGGCGGGCCATTCCCCGGCCTCCAGCTGGCGCAGCTCGTCCAGGGTCAATCGTTCAAGCGTCAGGTCCATGGCGTCATTGTGGGGCCGCAGGACGCCGCGCCCTCGATGGCCGGACTCGGATGGGGGCGTCTGCCGCGCAATCCTTGGGCAAGACTGGAGCAAGACGCCGCTGCGCCCCTGGCGTCGCTTCGGCCCGGCATGGCTGCGCTGGCACCGTGTTCCAGACGCGCAGACAACCGCGCCCCCCGCAATGGCCAAGGCCCCAGCGCGCTCGTGACGCCTGGGGCCTTGACTGCAGGGATTCAGGCCATCGTGGGCCGGGCCTGCTCCGCGGGGGTCTTGCCCGGGCGGTGGAGGGCTGCTGTTTGCAGTGAACCTAGTGTAGAAAGCGAGTCCGGGCAGAAAATTGCGAAGATGGCTTCTGTCGCCTAACTTTTGGAATTTAATTGCCGGCATTGAACTACTACAGCAATTCAAATGGAACTGGATCGCATAGACCGCCAGATTCTTGACATCCTCCAGCAGGAAGGCCGCATCGCCAACCAGGATCTGGCGGACCGGGTCGGGCTCTCGCCGTCACCGTGCCTGCGCCGCGTCCGGGCCCTGGAGGACAGCGGCCTGATCGCCGGCTATCGCGCCTTGCTGGATGCGAAAAAACTGGGGCTCAGCCTGATGGCACTGGTTCACATTTCCATGGATCAGCACACACCCGAGCGCTTCGCCAATTTCGAGGCCTCGATCCGCGTGCTGCCGGAGGTGCTGGAATGCCTGCTGATCACGGGTCAGGCTGCCGACTACCAGCTCAAGCTCGTCGTGCGGGACATGGACCATTTCCAGAGCCTGCTGCTGGGCAAGCTCACCCGCATTGCCGGCGTGACCGGCGTGCACTCCAGCTTCGTGCTGCAGCACGTGATCAGCCGCACGGCCCTGCCGCTGGATGCTGCGCAGGCGTAAGCAGTCGTGACAAGCCATGCGCCCGCTGCCGGGACGCGCCTAGACTGCCGGCCACCCCGACAGACCCAGGAAGGATTTCCGCATGCCATTTCGCCTGACGCCCCCGGTGGCAGATCGCGCACCGTCATTTGTCTCTATCTTGCTGGCCGGCCTGGCTCTAACTCTGGGCTGCGCTGCCCAAGCCCAGGTCCAGGCGCTGAGCGCGCAGGATCTACCCGCATTCCTGGCTGCCCATGAGGTAGCGGTCGTCCAGTACACCTCGCCGGACACCAAGTGCGGTTATTGCGTCGGCGCCGACAAGCCCTTTGACCTGATGGCGGCGCTGTCCTTTGATCCACGGCGAGGCTATGCGCGCGTGCAATGGAAGCCTTGGCAGCAGTTCCCCAGCTTTCCCGCCGGCGTGCAGGCCACTGCAAAGATCCCCATGATGCACATCTATGTGCATGGGCAGTTCGCCGGGCAGTACGAAGGTCGCCCAGGGGACGCTCTGGACATGCCGATGCGCGTCTACCAGTCCGTCGCCAGGCAGTTGGCCTCGCGCTCCCCGCTGAGCCCCGACACGCCCCTGACCGCACAGCAGCGGCGCCTGACACAGGTCTTCGTGCGCATGAGTCTGCTGCAGTCGATGCTTCTGACGTGCGCGCAGAAAAGCCCTCAGCAACTGCCAAGCCTTCAAGCCGCGCTGAGGCGGGCATTGAAGCCCCTGCAAGGCGAGGTCGAAGCTGCCAGCCGTCTGGGCGACTCCGACCCTGACCGCTGGCCGGGCATGGGCGAAATCGCGCAGGCCCAGATCCAGCAAAGGGAAGCCTGGATGACACGGACCCTGAAGCTGCCTTCGTCCACGCTGGACGAAGGCAGCTGCGCCCAGGTGGCTCAAGGCATCGGTAGCTGGCCTCTGCCCTGAGCGAGAGGGCTGCCTGATCAGGCCGTGGGCGGCGACGCCGCGGTGCCAGCGGCCGGCTCCACCACCACGCGCGCATAGCGCTGGAAGCTCCAGTAGGCCCAGGCCCAGTCCATCAGCACCACCAGGCGGTTGCGAAAGCCGATCAGGAAGTAGATGTGGACGAAGAGCCAGAACAGCCAGGCCGCATAGCCGGAGAACTGCAGCCAGCCCAGATCCGCCACCGCCGCCTTGCGCCCGATGGTGGCCAGGGCGCCGTAATCCCGGTAGCGGAAGGGCCGCTGCGCGGACTCGCGCCCGCGCAGCCGGGCCAGGATGCTGCGCGCCGCATGGGCGCCCATCTGCTTGGCCGCAGGACTCACGCCGGGCACGGGCTTCAGGCGGCCATCCGGCTCCAGGCTTTGCGCGGCGGCCAGGTCGCCGATCACGAACACCTCCGGATGCCCCGGGATGTTCAGCTGCCCGTCGACCACCACACGGCCGGCCCGGTCCAGCGGCACGTCCAGCAGGCGCCCCAGCGGCGAGGCCGCCACGCCGGCCGCCCAGACCACCGTGCGCGCCGCGATGCGCTGGGGCTCGGCGCCCTCGCCGCCTGACACGACGCTCACGCCCTCGGCGTCGATGCCCACGACCCGGCAGCGCGTCTGCACCTCGACGCCCAGGCCGCGCAGCTGCGCCTCGGCCTTGGCGGACAAGTCCGGCGGCAGCGCCTGCAGGACCCGGTCCGAGCCTTCCAGCAGCAGCACGCGCGCGGAGGCTGGGTCGATGCGGCGGAACTCGTCGCGCAGCGTGTGCCGCGCGATTTCAGCCAGCGTGCCGGCCATCTCGACGCCGGTCGGGCCGCCCCCGATCACCACAAAGCTCAGCTGCGCTGCCTGGCGCGCCGGATCGGGCTCCAGCTCGGCCTGTTCGAAGGCTTTGAGCACACGGCCGCGCAGCCGGAAGGCGTCCTCCAGGGTCTTGAGGCCTGGCGCATGCACGGCCCACTCGTCGCGCCCGAAATAGCTGTGCGTGGCCCCTGCGGCCACGATCAGGAAGTCGTAGCCCAGCAGCTGGCCGTCGGCCAGGCTCACGCACCGTCGGGCTTTGTCGATGCCACTGACTTCCGCCATCAGCACCGTCACGTTGCGCTGGCGGCGCAGCATGTGGCGGATGGGCGCCGCGATCGACGGCGCCGACAAGCCGGCGGTGGCAACCTGGTACAGCAAGGGCTGGAAAAGATGGTGGTTGCTGCGGTCCACCAGGGTGATGTCCACCGCGGCCCCCGCCAGGGCCCGCGTGGCGGCCAGGCCGCCGAAGCCACAACCGACGATCAGCACCCGGGGGCGGGTGGGCTTGTCTGCGCTTGCATGCTTGCTGTTCATGACGTTCATTGTGCGCCGCAACAATCACCCAGGAGGGCAGTCGGGCATGCCGGCAGGACATGGCTTGCGGCGCGGCGGACATGGTCCAGGCGCTGCGCGATCAATGTGCGATCAGCGCGCAAACGTCTGACGCCGGGAACAAGCGCCGGGCTCGCTCAGGGCGATCGGGCAATCACAGCCACCTGCACGTCGGCCCGCCAGCGAAAGCCCAGGCTTTCGTAGAGGGCGATGGCGCCGGCATTGCTGCGCCAGGCGTGCAGGAAGGGCGTTTCGCCGCGAGCCTCGATCTGCCGAGCCACCGCCGCCGACAGCTCGCGGGCCAGGCCCAGGCCGCGGAAGTCCGGATGGGTGCAGACCCCACTGATCTCGGTGTAGCCGTCCACGTGCATCCGTTCGCCAGCCATGGCGGCCAGGCGGCCCTGGAGGCGCACACCCAGGAAGCGCCCCATGCGATGGGTGTTAGCCAGGAAGGGGCCGGGCTGCGTCAGCTCGGCCAGGGCCAGCATCTCGGCGGCATCGGCATCGCCCAGGGGCTGGATGTCGGTCCGCGAGACCTCGTTGCGCAACGACCGCGTGGCCAGCATCTGCACGCCCATGGCCTGCTTCAGCACCACGGCGCCCGGCGGCAGTTGCAGGTCCGGCACCTGGAGCAGATAGACCGAACCTTCCGGCGGCAACAGAGCGCCCAGGGCCGCCAGGGCTTGCGGGCTGTCATCCGCGGCCGAGGCGAACAGGTGGATGTCGGGGCGGTATCGGCGTGCCAGCGCATCGCCCAGGGCCAGGTCTTGCTGGGGACCGCTGAGGCTGTGCCAGACCGGGCGGTCCAGCCGTGTTTCAGCGGGCAAAGAGGCTGGAGGGGGCATGCGGCGGAGCTCCTGACGCGGCGGGGTGGCAGGCATGGTACACCGCGCCGCAGGGTGCGGGCCGCGGCAGGAGCCGGCCTGGGCGAGGCCCCGCCGATCAAGCCCCCAGCAGACGCAGGGCCAGCCAAAGCGGCAAGCCCAGGTACAGCAGCGCCAGCCCCGCCGTCTCCAGGCCCTGGCGCAACAGCAGGGCCCGCCCCGGCCGCCACAGCAAGTCCAGCCAGGCCAGCGTCTCGATGAGCAGGCGCAGCAGGGCCGCCGCCAGCAGCACGCCGAATCCCCAGGCGGCCCACCACAGGCCGAAGGCGCTGGCATAGGCCTGCAGGCCATAGCTGCGGTACTCGCCCAGGAATCCACCGTAGGCGATGTGCTGGTGCAGGGCAAAGGCCGGCAGCGCCAGCAGCAGGGGCAGCACCAGGAACTTCCAGGCCGGGCGTGCCAGGCGCGGTCGCCGCATGCGTTGCCGAGCCCAGGCGTAGTGCGCTGCTCGACTGTCGTGGCCTGGTGCGGGCAGCGGAGCCCCCGCGGCCACCAGCGCATCGCGCAGGGCCAGCGGCCGCCCCAGCGCCAGGTTCCAGGTCTTGCCTTCTTCCAGGCCCAAGCTCAGGCCCGGCGCCGGCCAGGGCAGGCGCCAGTGCTCGGCCCATGCCAGCGCAGCCAGCCCGCAGCGGAGGACCTCGCCGCCACGCAGCGTCAGTGCCAGGCCTTGCGCATCGACCTGCAAGCGCGCGGCAAAGGCTTGCAGCAGGCACCAGGCCGTCACCTCCGGCGCGAGCACCAGCGCTGCGAAGAACCGCAGCTGCAGCAAAGACTGGGCACGCAGCCCCTCGTCGACGAGCAAGGCCGCCCCCAGGCCCAAGAGCCCCAGTCGCGAAACCCCTCGCAGCACAGCCGCGGCCCAGCGCACGGCCGGCGGCAACAGCCGCACCCGCAGCGGCCAACGCAGGGCTTCTTCAGGCGTGGGCGCCCACCAGCGATGCGGACGCCAGCGCGCCAGCATCAAGGCCGCCAGGGCCAGCAGGCAGACGCCGCCCAGCCAGTCCCCCCAGCGCACCATCAGCGTCGGCACAGGCTCAGGCACGGGGAGCGCCCCGACCACCAGCGTCCGCTGGCCGAAGTCGCCCCCCGCCAGCACCGTGCCGCGCGCATCGATCACAGCGCTGTAGCCATTGGTCGTCACGCGGAACTGCGGCAGGCCCGTCTCGATGCTGCGAAAGGCCGCCACCGTCTGGTGCAGCCGAGCGCCCAGCGGGTCGCCACTGAACCAGGCATCGTTGGACATCGTCAGCATTGCACGTGCCCCCAGGCGCGCCCCCGCGATGGCCAGCGAAGGGTCGACGTCGTCCCGGCAGATCAGCGGCTGCACCGGCAGCTCCCGCCCGTCGCGCAGCCGCAAGGGGAACACGCGTGCGCCGCTGCCCGCCCGCCAATGGCCAACCCAGGGCAGCCAGCGCTGCAGCAGCGGCCCGTCCAGCCAGGGCGGCACGGACTCGGTGAAGGGGAACAGCCGCGTCTTTCGATACAGGCCCAGCAGGCCCTGCTGCGGCTGCACGAAGGCCGCGGCGTTGTACTCGCCGTCGCCATCGCGGTCATAGGTGCCGAAGACAAAGGGCACGCCGGCCGCGTTGACGATGGAGACGATTTCCTGGTCGAGCACGGCGCCGGCCTCGCTCTTGGGCTGACCGAAAGTCGTGGGGTAGATGGTCTCGGACCACAGCACGGCGTCGGCATGCTGGTGTTCGACGGCGTCGTAGCTCATCGCATAGTGCGTGTCCAGCACCTCGCGAACCACCGCATAGCTGCCCTGGATCTGGCGGCGGCGTTCGTAGTCCGCGATATTGGCCTGCACCAGACCCAGGCGCAGCTGCGGCGTGCCGGCTTCCTGCCGCGGCGCCTCGCGGCTGGCGCCGTAAAGCAGCGGCCCGAGCGGCAGCAGCAGGGCCAGGCCCAGAGGCGCGAGCAGCGCACGCGGCGCGGCCCGCCATCCGGGCCGGAGCTGGCTCACCGCATGAGCCAGCGCCTCGTTGACCAGTAGCAGCAGCAAGGTCAGCCCGGCCGCGCCACCCAACGCGGCCGCCTGGCGCAGCTCGGCCGCGGGATAGAGGCCATGCCCCAGGGTGTCCCCCAGGAGCTTGGGCCAGGCCCATTCGACGCCGACCCAGGCCGCGGCCGCGCCAACGGCCCTCAGCCAGGGGCCCTGGCGCGCGCCCAGCCATTGCCGCACCAGCACCCAGACCAGCAACTGCGGCTGCAGCAGGGGTGCGATCAGCAGCAGCACGGCCAGCCCCTGCGCCTGCGGCCATTGCGCATAGTGCGCGATCGCGGTGCCGAACCAGGCGAAGGCTGCCGCGGCATAGGCCAGGCTCAGCAGCCAGGCCTGCATCAGCAGGCGCAGCGGCCGTTGTCGCTGCTTCGGCGGCCAATCCAGCCAGGCCATCCAGGGCAGTAACACACAGAAGCCCAGCCACCAGTGGCCTCGGACAAAAAGGGCCAGCATCAAGGCGCCCCCCAGCAAGGCCAGGGTCGCACGGCCCCAGGGCCGCGAAATCAACGCATTCATGGCATCCAGGAATTGATCAGATCAGGGCTGGGCCGAGGGCGCCGACTCCGGCTGCCTCGGCCTCGGAATGACGACGAAGCGGATCGGGAAGCCGGGCGGCGCCAGCGCCGGCGTGACCACGCGATCTGCCGGCACCGCCATCGGCCTGCCGGCGGCGTCGTAGACGGGGCGATCGGGGGCGAACATCAGGATGGCTTCGACACGCTGTCCGTCGTCCGTGGCCTGGTGGTGGCGCACATAACCGTCGGGCAGCACGTAATCCTCTGGCACGGCCAGGCCCACGATGGGCGGCCGCGTGCCCGGCGGCTGGAAGGCCCCGAGGCCGGTGCGAACGCCGGCCTTGTGCAGGCGCTCGATGACCTCCTGCATGGTCGGGGCGGTGCCGGGCTGCACGTGCTCGGCGAGGTCGTCGCTGACCGCAGGGCCGGAAGCGCCCACCAGCAGCCAGGGATGCGGCGCTGCAGCGCTGGCGGCGGAGGCCGCCGCCGACCTGCCGGCCGCCCGCTGCGGCGCGGACGGCGCTGGCGGCACATCGAGCGCCAGCTCGGCCGGCCAAAGCAGGGCCAACCCGGCGGCCAGGCTCAGCACGGCCAGCGCAAGGTGGGCCAGCAGGATCAGACGGCGCCGCCTGAGCGCGGCCCGCTGCGGCGTCACGATCGTCCCCTCAGGCCGTCCCGGACTCAGGGCGAGGCCGGGTTGGACACCGACAAAGCCCACCCCATGCGCTCATGCCCGTACTGGTTCCAGATCGGGTTCTTGCCGCTGCTGAAGCTGGTGTAGCGTGGCGCGCCCGAACCCGTGCTGCCGCCGAACAGCCCGGCCGTCACCGTGCTGCCGTTGTAGGTCGGGTGCGTGTCGTCCGACTGGATGTAGTCGTAGCTGCTGCTGGCCGAGACGAAATGCGTGTTGGCGTCGCGCAGGGTGCTCTTGTAGGTCGAGGTGATGCGGGCGACATAGGCCGCCTCGGTGTCGCCGGCCACGTAGCGGATGGCGTCCGAATCCACCTGGCCGTCGCCATTGCTGTCGTAGTCGGCCGCCATGTACTGGGCGAAGTTGTCGGCGCACTTGAAGCCCTTCTGGCGGGCGTACTCGCACATCCAGTAGTTCATCTTCACGAGCGCCGGCAGGAATCTGTCGCGCAGATTGACGGTGGCGCCGGTGCCGGCGTCCCTGCAGCTGCTCTGCACGTTGTCGGCCGCGTAGCCGGGGTAGTGCAGGTTGGAGATGATCTTGAGCTTGGTGCCGGCATAGGCATTGGCGTTGATGTAGTCCATCGCCTTGGCCACATAGGTCTTGCAGCTGGCCAGGGCGTTGTCCAGCACGCTGTAGTCGCAGGTGCCGCTCTGGCCCTTGAAGGCCGTGCGCGCCTGCAGCCCGTCGTTGCCGCACATTTCGAAGGTCACGACGCGCGTGCTGCTGGCCTGCATATAGGACGCCTCGGCCACGATCTTGTTGTTGTACACGTCCGAGGCCACGGCGCCGGACTTGGCGCGGCGCACGCTCTCGATGTCGGCATTCCAGAGCGCCGAGAGGTACTCGGCGTCGACCGTGGGCGCCGAGTACTTGGCGGCGCTGATGGTGGAGCCGTTGTAGCCGGCGTAGATCGAGTCGCCATAGGCCACGACGCGGTACTTGGTGCTGGTGCCAGCGCGGTCGATGGTCCAGGACACGTTCTGGTTGAGCGTGCTGGCCAGCGCCGGCAGGGCGCCGGCTGCCAGCGCCAGGACGGTTGCGCAGCGGGCCAGGGTGCGGCGGTGCAACGCGATGGACGGGAATATCTTCATGGCAGTCTCCTTGCGATGTGAATCGTCGGCAAGTCGTGCGCGCAGATCCCACGCGAATCCAGGGGCTGTCTTGACGCAGCTCGCTGCACGATCCGGCAAATGCCTGGGAGGCTCCACCCCAGCAAACCCTAGGGAGTGGTCTGCGCCTGTGTCAGCGTGGACCAGCCCTGTCACGCAGGTGACAATGCGTGCCGCGACGAAGCGCGTGAATGCAGAAGAATCCCGGAGGAGACTCATCCATCATGCAGTCGAGCCATCGTAGGCGCCGCCCATGACAAATTCATTCCAAGCCCGCTGCCAGCCTCTGGGCGAGCGCGCCGTGCTGCTGGATTTCCCCGGCACGCCGCCGAGCCTCGAATTGCAGCAGCGGCTCTGGCGCCTGCGTGAGCAACTGTTGGCGCGCAACGACGACCGGCATGACACCACCGACTGCGCGCCGGGCATGGGCAACCTCAGCTGGTTCTTCGACCCCGAGCGGCTGGACAGCACCGCCGCCTGCACGCACCTGCTCAAGCGTTGGCATGCGCTGTGCGACAAGCCTCTGCCTGCGGTGGAGGCCGGACGCCTGGTCGAGGTTCCCGTGCACTATGGCGGCGACGCGGGGCCGGATCTGGCCGACGTCGCCCGCCATCACCGGATCCCGGCCCGGGAGCTGGTCCGGCTGCACAGCGAAGCCGAGTACCGCGTCTTCTTCCTCGGCTTCCTGCCTGGCTTCGCCTACCTGGCCGGCTTGCCCGAGGCGCTGCACACGCCGCGCCGCGCCACGCCTCGCACCGCCGTACCGGCGGGCTCGGTGGGCATAGGCGGCGCGCAGACCGGCATCTACCCCTGCGCCAGCCCCGGCGGCTGGCAGCTCATCGGCCGGACCGCGCTGCGCCTGTTCGACCCCGAGGCCCAGCCGACGACGCTGCTGCAGCCAGGCGACCGCCTGCGCTTCGTGGTGGAGCGCTGCGATGTCTGAACGCTCCACACTGCGCCCCACACTGCAGGTGATCAAGCCCGGCCTGCAAAGCAGCGTGCAGGATCTGGGCCGCCCCGGCTGGCGCCACCTGGGCCTGGGCAGCGCCGGGGCCATGGACCCCGTCGCCCTGCAGCTTGCCAACGCCCTGCTCGGGCAAGACCTGACCCTGCCGGCGCTGGAAATCAGCGGCGGCCCGCTTCTGCTGCGCTTCGAACAGGACTGCGTTTTCGCATGGGCCGGTGCCGACTACGAATGCCGGCTGGACGAACAGCCCTGCCCCGTGGGCTGGCCGCATGCCGCCAAGGCCGGCCAGAGTCTGCTGCTGCAGGGGCCGCGCGCCGGCCGCTTCGCCTACCTGGCGCTGCCGGGCGGGATCGCCGTGCAGGCCCGCATGGGTTCCTGCAGCACCGACCTGGCGGGCGGCTTTGGCGGCGCGCATGGCCGGGCGCTCCGACCGGGCGACGCGCTGCAGGCGGCATCCAGCCGCAGCGTCTTGCCCACGGGTCGCCGCCGCGGCCTGCCAGCGTTCACGGCCCCCCAGCGACTGGACCTGCGCGTGCTGCCGGGTCCGGAGGCCGCGCTGTTCCACCCAGGCGCCATGGCCGACTTCTGGCGTGCGGACTGGCGCCTCGGCGCCCGCAGCAACCGCATGGGCAGCCGGCTGGACGGCCCGCCCCTGCGCGGCAGCGACCGCCCCGACACCCTCGGTGAGCTGCTGTCCCACGCGGTGCTGCCCGGCGTGGTGCAAGTCCCGCCCGACGGCCAGCCCATCGTGCTGATGGCCGACGCCCAGGCGACCGGCGGCTACCCCCGCATCGCCGTGCTCATCGAGGCCGACCTGCCCCGCCTGGCGCAATGCACGCCTGGCCAGCGCCTGCGCTTTGTGCCTGTGGATGAAACGCAGGCCCGGGCAGCGCGCAGGCAAGCACAGGGCGAACTGCGTTGGCAATGCCAGACTCTGCAGGGACGATGACACCCATCCCCATCGACAATCCCGCGATGCCTGCAAGAACCCTGGACCTCAATGCCGACCTCGGCGAAGGCTGCGCCGACGAAGCGCTGATCCTGCCCTGGATCAGCTCGGCCAACATCGCCTGCGGCGGGCACACCGGCGATGCCACCAGCATGCGCGTCTCCATCGCCCGCGCGCTGGCCCATAACGTGGCGGTGGGCGCCCATCCCAGCTATGCGGATCGCGTCCATTTCGGACGCCTGGCCCAGCCCATCACGCCTGCACTGCTTGACGCATTGCGCAGTGACCTCGCCCGCCAGCTGCAGGACTTCCAGGAGGCGGCGCTGCGCGAAGGTGCCCGCCCGCGGCATGTGAAGCCGCATGGGGCGCTCTACAACCAGGCCGCGCAGGAGGCGCGGCTGATCGAGCTGCTGCTGGACCTGCTGCCCCGCGAGGCGCCAGGGCTGGCCCTGGTCGCGCTGGCCGGCAGCGAGCTTGTGGCCGCGGCCCGTGCGGCAGGCCTCCAGGTGCACGAAGAGGGCTTTGCCGACCGCCGCTACACCGCCGCCGGCACCCTGGTGCCGCGCAGCGAACCTGGTGCCGTGCTGCAGACGCTGGAGGACGGCGTGGCACAGGGCCTGGCACTGGCGCTCAACCAGCCCATCGACAGCAACACCGGCACCGCGCTGCGCCTGCGCATCGACACCCTCTGCGTGCATGGCGACGGCCTGGCCGCCCTGCCCCTGGTGCGCGCCCTGCACCAGGCGCTCAGCGCCGCCGGCATTGCGCTGAGCCCTCCCGCATGAACACACGACGCGAGCAAGACCTGACCCCATGGATCCCCACCAGCTGCTGCCACTGATCGGCATTCCCCTCATCGTTGCGGGCTTCGCCCTGCGTTTCAATGCCCTGCTGGTAGTGCTGGTGGCGGGCGCCGTCACGGGCCTGTGCGCCGGCATTGATCCGCTGCCCTTGCTGGAGCTCTTCGGCGAGAAGTTCATGGCCAGCCGCTCGCTGGCCGTGGTCGTGCTGCTGCTGCCCGTGGTGGCGATCGTGGAGAAGCACGGCCTGCGCGAGCACGCCCAGGCCTGGGTGGGCCGGCTGCGCGGCGCCAGCACCGGCCGGCTGCTGATGCTGTACTACCTGCTGCGCCAGGGCACGGCGGCGCTGGGTCTGACCAGCCTGGGCGGCCCTGCGCAGACCGTGCGCCCCCTGCTGGCGCCGATGGCCGAGGGTCTGGCCGTGCACCGCCACGGGCCGCTGCCGGCAGCCTTGCGGGAGCGCATCCTCGCGCATGCGGCCGCCTGCGACAACGTGGCGCTCTTCTTTGGCGAGGACATCTTCATCGCCTTCGGCGCCGTGCTGCTGATCCACAGCTTCATGCAGCAAAGCGGCATCCCGGTGGCCGAGCCGCTGGTGATCGGCCTGTGGGCGATTCCCACGGCGCTGTGCGCAGCGGTGGTGCATCTGGCACGGCTGTCGCGGCTGGACGCGCAAATCGCCGCGGAAGTCCCTGCCGACACCAGCACCTGGGAGGCCGCATGAGTCCTGCCGCACCGAGCACCGGCAGCGCTGCCCTGATCGGTCCTGGCCTCACGCTGCCGCTGGTGGGTCTGGTGCTGCTGGGCACCGCCCTGGGCTGCTGGCGCGACGCCGGCACGCCGCGCCGCTTCTGGCGCGGCCTGTTCTGGGCCTTGTTTGGCCTGCCCTTCCTGGCGGGGGACCTGATGCTGGACACCCTCGGCAAGCCCCTCACCTATCGCCTCATGGGCCTGCTGGTGCTGACCCTGGGCCTGATCGCAGGCCTGGGTTTCAGCGCCGGGCCGGCGGCGCGGCAGGACCTCAGGGCGCAGCAACGTCGCCGCCAAGGCGCCGCCCTGCTGGGGCATCGCCTGTTCATTCCCGTGCTGTGCATCCCCTTGCTGACCGTGGCACTGGCGCTGCTGGGGCCGCATCTGCGCACCGCCGGCTGGAGCCTCCTGGCACCGCAAGCCCTGACCCTGGGAGCCTTGACCCTGGCCTGCCTGGGCGCGCTGCTGCTGGCCTGGCGGCTGACGGGCGATTCACCACGGCAGGCCCTGCAGGCTTCGCAAGCGGTGATCGAGTCCATCGGCTGGCCCCTGCTGCTGCCGCTGATGCTGGCCATGCTGGGCGGCGTCTTCCTGGCCAGTCATGCGGGCGAGGCCGTGGAAGCGCTGGCGCGGCTGCTGCTGCGACCGGACAACAAGGCCGCGGTGGTGGCGGTCTACACCCTGGGCATGGCGGCCTTCACGGTGGTGATGGGCAATGCCTTTGCCGCCTTCCCGGTGATGGCGGCCGGCGTCGCCCTGCCCTTCCTGATCCAGGGCCATGGGGCCAACGCGGCCGCCGTGCTGTCCATCGGCATGCTCAGCGGCTATTGCGGCACGCTGATGACGCCCATGGCCGCCAACTTCAACATCGTGCCCGCGGCCTTGCTGGGCCTGCAGGACAAGCATGCGGTGATCAAGGCCCAGTTCCCCACGGCCCTGATGCTGCTGGCGCTGCAGACCCTGCTGCTGTACCTGCTCGTTTGAGTCCGCGCTCCGCCTCCGGCGCCTCCCATCCACGCCATCCATGAGCTCTCCCGACTGCATCCTGATCACCGGCTTCGACGCCTTCAACGGCGAGGCCGTCAACCCCTCCGCGCAGTTGGTGCAGCGCCTGCAGGGCGAATGGGTGGAACCTGGGGTCCGTGTGGAGGCGGCGGTGCTGCCCTGTGTCTTCGACGAGGCGCTGAAGGCGCTGGCGGCCCAGGTCGATCGCCTGCGGCCGCGCCTGGTGCTGTGCTGCGGCCAGGCAGGGGGGCGCAGCGCGATGAGCTTCGAGCGCGTGGCCATCAACCTGGACGATGCTCGCATCCCCGACAACGCAGGCGCCCAGCCCATCGACCGCGCCGTGCATGCCGAAGGCCCGGCGGCCTACTTCACCACCCTGCCGGTCAAGGCCATGGTCCAGGCCCTGCGCGACGCCGGGCTGCCGGCCGAGCTGTCCTACACGGCCGGCACTTTCGTCTGCAACCACGTCTTCTACGGCCTGATGCACCTGGCCCGGCAGCGGCCCTGGCTGCGCCAGGCCGGCTTCCTGCATGTGCCCTACCTGCCCCAACAGGCCTGCCGGCACCCGCAGGCGCCGTCCATGTCGCTGGACACGCTGAGCGCCGGACTGCGCCTGGCCTTGCAGGTGGCGCTGCGGACGCGCGAGGATCTGCATATGAGCGAGGGCACGATCAGCTGAGGTCGCTCAGCCCCCGGGATGCCGCTGCTGCCACGCCCGCAAGGCCTGCCGGTAGGCGTCCATGGCCAGGTCGTGGGCGTCGAAGATGCAGGGGTCGCAGCCATTGCCGCAGCAGTCCTCCAGGGCGGGTGGCGTTGGGGGCTGGGGCATGGGATCGTCCGGGAAGGGCTGCGAAGTGCCCATGTCTGTCGTGTCAGGCGCGGCGTTCATGCCCCGATTGTCTCGCCCGACCGCGCTGGCTGCACAATCGGCGCCCATGGCACAAGGCAAACGCATCTCCGACGACATCCCTCCCGCGGCGCGGCAGGCCATCCTGGATCTGGGCGCGGCGGCCCGCCAGGCTCGCTTGCAGGCGGGGGAAGGCCAGGCCGCTGCCGCCGCACGGCTGGGCGTGCACGTCCAGACCATCGGTCGCATCGAGGCCGGCGAGCCGGGCGTGGCCATCGGTCACGTGCTGGGCCTGCTGGCGCTTTATGGCCTCACGGTCGCAACGCAATCACTGGCTTCGCAAGACCGCGCCTGAGGTCGCACAGGCCCCGGTGATGTTCGCAAGTCCCGACGCCTTCACCGCGGCCTGCCACACCCTGGGCTGGGCGGGCCGCCGCGGCACGGGAACCGGCGTCCCCAGATCCTGCGCCCGCGCAGCGACTTCGTCATACCAATAGGCGGCAGGCTGCGCGCCCTCGGCCAGCTCCTGCCAGCAGCGCTGCAGCGCCTGCACCAGCTGCCGGCTGGCGCTGCTGTGCAGCCAGCGCGCGGCCAGGATCTTCAGCGGGGCGTCCCGCGCCGAGCCCAGCCACAGCCAGGACGGCAGCTCGTGCGTGAGCGGCAGCAACTGGCCATCGGCCTGCAGCACCAGCACGGGCGCCAGCGCCGTCAGCTCCGCGGCCGGCCAGGCCGGCACCAGGCGCTGGCGGTAGGCCCGGATCTGGGCCTGGCTCAGCGCATCCACCTGCACGCGCACGCCGCTGCGCGCCTGCAGCGCTTGCGCCAGGCGCTGCGCCTCCACCAAGGCTGCCAGCAGTTCCAGGCCGTCCGGGCGGGCCTCCTTCAGGGTCTGCCGGGCGCGTCCATGCAAGGTCAGCGGGTGCACCTGCACGCTTTGCGCGCCATGCTCGACGGCCAGGGCCACGACGTCTTCCAGTTCGTGGACGTTGTGCTGGGTCAGCGTGAAGATGAAGCCGAACGGCGTGCCCGTGGACCGAGGCTGCGCCAGCTGGCGCAAGGTGCGAGCGAGCGCACCTGCCTGGCCGCGCAGCGCGTCGTGCGTGGCCTCGCGCCCATCGACCGAAATGGCCAGGCGGTCCACGTACGGCGCGATGGCCGCCCAGCGCTGGGGGCTCAGCAGCAGGCCATTGCTGGTGAGCGTGCACAGCAGGCCCAGGCTGCGGGCATGCCGCAGCAGGGCCGGCAAGGGCTCATACAGCAGCGGCTCGCCGCCCGACACCGCCAGCTGGCGATAGCCCAGCAAGGCCGCGTCATCCAGTACCTCGCACAGCAGCGCCAGCGGCAGGGTCTGTGCCTCCCGTGGGCCGGACTCGGTATAGCAATGCGCGCAGGCCAGGTTGCAGCGGCGCGTGGGATGCACCTGGATGATGGGGGCCACGCCCGTGGGCCCGCCGCAGCCCGGCTGCAAGACCGGGCTGGCCAGGGCACCGGGCGCCGACCAGCGGCCGAAAAGCTCAGCCACCAAGGCCTCCGCGCAAACCGACCTTCGTGATCCCGCCTTCCAGGATGTTGCCGGGCTGCACCACATGGCCGAAGTCCAGCTGAATGCGGACCAGGTCCGGCCAGGGCGTGCCGTCGATCAGGATGCGCGGCGGCTTGACCTCGCCGCCATGCACGCGGTGCCACTTCAACCAGAACAGCAGGTCGTTGCCGCACATGGGCACGTCATCACCCGCATAGCTGAGCGACAGCCGCATGCCCGTGGCATTGGCGCCGCCATAGACCGTCGCCTCCTCGATGCGGGCCGGCGACTTGTCCATGGCCTGCGCGATCTCCCTGACCGACTCCTCGGTCAGCTGGCGGGCCTTCCAGGCGGCCAGCAGCTTTTCCGAACCCCGTTGCTTGTCCATGCTCATGATGAGAATCCTCTCGATGGGATGCCGATGCCTCCGCGCCCAGCGCGCGGCTTGGCCCTCTCAATCTAGGAGCACTTGTGGAGATTGCCCCCCATGAGCTAGGGAGTCGGCGCGGCTGCCTCCACAAAGTTGAGGGCGCAACGCAGCGCGGGGGTTCCCAAAGCAGCCGGCGTATGGCTGTGGCGGCAGCTTGCGCTCGGCGATTGCCAGGGCGCAACGGGGCGCGAAGGGGCGCAGTCGAGCAGCCCGGCAGCGTCGCACCGCACTTCAGCCAGGCTCAGCCGGGCTCAGCCGGGCTCAGCCGGGCTCAGCCGGCCTAGACTGCGGGACTCCGGTCCCGTCTCCGTCCGTCCCCCATGACTTCCGCTCCTCCCCTGCTGCCCCGCAAAGCCCCGCGCCAGCGCCGCTCGCAGCACACCGTCGCGAGCATTCTGGAGGCAGCCGCCCAGGTCCTGGAAACGCAAGGTCTGGCCGGCTTCACCACCAATGCCGTGGCCGAGCGCGCGGGCGTGAGCATCGGCTCCTTGTATCAGTACTTTCCGTCCAAGGACGCCCTGACCCTGGCCCTGCTGCAGCGCGAGGCCGAGCGCTTCCAGGCCGACGCGATCGCCGCACTGGCGATCGCCGACGGGCCGGCCGCGTTGCGCCGCCTGATCGAGGCCGCCGTCCGGCAACAGCTGGAGCGGCCCGAGCTGGCCCGCCTGCTGGATGAGCAGGAAGGCCGCCCCGAGCTGCGCGCCGCGCAGGACAAGGGCTGCTTCGGCGCCTTGATCGAGCACCTGCTACAACGCCCGGACCTGCCGCCCCAGCCCGATGCGACCGTCGCCGTGGCTGACCTGGCAGCGCTGATACGCGGCTTGGTGGACGGCGCCGGCGAGCGCCGGGAAACCGACCAGCCGCACCTGCGCCGCCGCGTGGAAGCCGCCGCCTTCGGCTACCTGGAGCGCGCGGCGCTGGCGCTTGGGGCCGAGCAAGGCCCCAAATGTGAGTCGGACTTGCGAGCGGCGTCGCACAAGGCCTGAGCCTCGGGGCGGCAAGCCCCTGACAGGAAAGCGAGTGGCCGCAGCGGGGGCGGCTTCCTACGATGCCCGGGCATTCAACACACAGGAGTTCCCATGCATCAGGCCGTCAAGACCATGCCCCTCAACCACCTGAGCTTCCCCGCCCCCGACCTGGAAGCCACGACGCAGTTCTTCGAGCAGCAGCTGGGCTGCAGCGTGCGCCGCATGGGGCCCTTCAACCTCCTCAAGCACCAGGGCTTCGACATCGTCATCGAGGACGGCCGCCAGCATGGTCTCGACCTCGTCGACTGGCCGCGCAACTTCCACATCGGCTTCGAGCTGCCGAGCACGCAGGCGGTGGTCGAGATGTACGAACGCCTGGTGGCTCAAGGCGTGAGCTTCACCCAGACGCTGCACCACGCGATGCGCGGCACGCGCTTCTTCTGCCAGGCACCGGGCGGGCTGGTGATCGAGGTGAACACGCGGGAGGATGCGCAGGTGCCGCTGGATTGAGCCCCTGCCGCGGCAGGCTTCAGGCGAGCGGCCGGGCCGCCTCCTCCAGCAGCCAGTCGCGAAAGGCAGAAAGGCGGGGCAGGCCGGCACATTCGGCGCGATAGACCACGTAGTAGGACAGCGGCGAGCGGTACTCGACCGCCGGGAAGAGCCGGACCAGCCGCCCTGCCGCCAGGTCGTCGCAGACCATCACGCTGCGGGCCAGTGCGATGCCATGACCCTCCGCCGCGGCCTGCAGCACGGCGGCCGAGTTGTTGATGCGCAGGGGGCAGCGCGACAGGCGGGTGCGCACGCCGGCGGCCTCCAGCCAGGTCGCCCAGCCGGGGAAGCCGGCGTGGTCGTCCATGGACTCGTCGTGAATCAGCGTCTCCCTCAGCAGATCCTCGGGCTGGCGCAGGCGGTCCTGCGACTGCAGCAGGCGCGGCGCACAGACCGGGAACAGGTCTTCGTCCAGCAGCTTCACCGCGCTCAGACCGGGCCAGTGGCCCAGGCCGTAGCGCACGCCAATGTCCACCCGCTGCGCGACGAAGTCCACCGCCTTCAGCCGGGTGTCCAGGCGGACGTCCGTGTCGGGATGGCGCTGCTGGAAGCGCTCCAGGCGCGGCAGCAGCCACTTGGCCGCGAAGGCCGGGCTGACCGTCAAGGTCAGCACCCCATGGCCCGTCCCCTCCCTCAGGCGTTCCATCCCCATGGCCAGGCGGTCCAGGCCGGCGCGGATGTCCGGCAGCGCACGCTCGGCCGCTTCCGTGGGTTTCAGGCGGGCGCGGCCGCTGCTGCCACGCAGGAACAGCGGCGTGCCCAGCCAGTCCTCCAGCGAGCGCACCAGCTGCCCCACGGCCGCGGGCGTGACGTGCAGCTCCCCAGCCGCCAGCGCAAAGCTCTGGTGCCGCGCCGAGGCCTCGAAGGCCCGCAGGGCGTTGAGGTGGACCAGAGTCTTGCCATTCATGAAGAATTTCTTTCCCGTGCGGACACATTATCTCGTTTGTCAGTCCGGCGGGCGGCCCGAAGAATCCATCCTGACGACAACGCCTGCATTGAACAGCAGCGGCAGTCGTACTTCAGTCGGCAGGTCTCAAGCCAGATAGCTTTTCTTTGCCGAACAGCCAGGGCTTGGGCGCAAGGCCTCCATCCAAGGACAAACGAGGTTTCAGATGAGTGATGCATTTCAAGGCAAAAAACTGCTGGTGTTGGGCGGGACCAGCGGCATGGGGCTGGAGACCGCACGCCTGGTGCTGAGCCAGGGCGGCAGCGCGGTGATCGTCGGCCATGACGCCGTCAAGGCGGAGACCGCGCGGGCGCAGCTGGCCACGCTGGGCCCGATCCAGGCCGTCACGGCGGACCTGGGCAGCGACCAGGGCGTGGCCTCCCTGCTGGAGGTGCTGCGCAGCCGGCATGCCGACATCGACCTGCTGGTCAACGCCGCCGGCGTCTTCTTCCCCAAGCCCTTCCTGGACCACGAGGCCGCGGACTACGAGCGCTACATGGCCCTGAACAAGGCTTTCTTCTTCATCACCCAGGCCGTGGCGCGGCAGTGGGTGGGTCACAAGCGGCCAGGCGCCATCGTCAACATCGGCTCCATGTGGGCGCGCCAGGCCATCGCGGCCACGCCGTCCTCGGCCTATTCCATGGCCAAGGCCGGCCTGCATGCGCTGACCCAGCACCTGGCCATGGAGCTGGCGCCGCACCGCATCCGCGTCAACGCCGTCTCGCCGGCCGTCGTGGAGACGCCCGTCTACGAGCGCTTCATCCCCAAGGACCAGATCGCCGCGACGCTGCAGGGCTTCAACAGCTTCCACCCCCTCGGCCGCGTGGGCCGGCCACAGGACGTGGCCGAGACCATCGCCTTCCTGCTGTCCGACAGGGCGGACTGGGTGACGGGGGCGGTGTGGGATGTGGATGGCGGGGTGATGGCGGGGCGAAACTGAAGCGCCCAGGGCTCTGGAGCGTGGAGAATTGCGCGGCCCACCTCCCGCTCTCACATGACACCCCCGCTCGCACGTCCTGACTCAAACCCTTACCAGAAGGCCATGGCCGAGGCCGCGGAACAGGCCTACCAGGTCTTCGGCGGCTGGCCTCAGCCCGACAGGCTTTACAACTGCGGCGGGGCTTACCGGGACCATGAGTTCGAGGCCGTCATGCGCCAGCTGCGGCTGCGCGAGGTGACTGCCAGGCACTTCTACTCCTACTTCATGGACTCCTCGCCTGACTGGCATTCGAGTGAGGAGTTCCTGTACTTCCTGCCTCGCCTCCTGGACCTGCTGGCCCAGGGTGAGGTGCCGCATTTCGCGCTAGAACTTACGCTGGCCGATGTGAGACGGTGTCCAGCGGACCTGCTTGGCGACTCGGGACTCACGCTCCTGAATCGCTTCGTGCTGGCCTACTTCAAGAACCTGGTGGGCCCCAACGCATGGCAGGCACGATCGGCCGAACCGGAGGACGATCCGCTGGATGTCTTGGCGATGGCGCATCTGGCGGGCCTGCCCATCCAGCCCCTGCTGGACTGGTGGGCCACCTCTGACGACATCCGCTCCAGCCAGCATTTCGCCCAGTCCGCCTATTGGAACTGGTGGGGGCCCAGATGCGCCATGCATCCCTTCGTGGAGGATGAGCCCGATTTCATCGCCACGCTGCAGGCCTGGCTGGCGGCGCCGGCCACGCGGGCACGCTGGCTCGCCAAGCTCAGCGAGCCCGCCTTCCAGACCATGGCCCGCACGGAGTTCGGCTTCGGCCCGGTGGCCCTCGGCGAGATGGTGGTAGTGGCCCTGGCGGAGCTGGGCGACCCCACGGGCCGCGCCATGACGCACGGCACCGCCTGAGCTCGCAGCCCTCCCCGCCGTCCTTAACGCGCCCCGCCCCCGTCAGCCTTCAAGGCTGCGCGCTGGCACGAACCTGCCAGCCGCTTCCCATCGGCGCCGTCGCAAACCTCACTGGCAGAAAGCGCTCGATCACCTCGAAGTTGGTCCTCGCATGGGGCGTCAGCTCGGTGCAGGTGTAGGTGGCCGAACCGCCACGCTGCCACAGGGCCAGCGCCAGCGGCAAGGCCCACTGGTCCGCCAGATGCGGGCCCAGCGCCGCCTGGCAGCCCTCGTAGGCCCGCAGCTCGTTCGCCACGGCCTGCGCCACCTGCTCGCTGCTCACCCCCTTCTCGCCAAAGGCCGTGAAGACCTCGGCGACGTGCTCGTATTCAAGGGTCGCGATCAGGGCGTTGCCCGGCCCTTCGTTCTGCCGTGTGGCGACCTCGCGCAGCTGCGCTTCGGGCCAGCCCAGGAGCGCGCTCAGCTGCTGCAGCTCGCGGCGCGCGACGGAGCGCGGCAAAGCGGGCGCGAAGCACTCGGCGTGGGCCTCGCGCAGGCCGCCGCGCTCGTTCAGGTCGAAGGGCTGCAGCAGATCCCGCGCCGGACGGATGAGGGCCTCGATCTCGCCGCCGCCTGCCGGGTAGAAGCCCAGACGGCGCAGCACGAGATCGGCATCCGCGCCCAGGCGGCGCAGCAAGGGCGCATAGCTGCGGGTCAGGAAATGGAAGGGCGGTGCCATGGGGTTGTGCGTGCCGCCGCCCAACTGCAGGCGGCTGGGCGCGTCGGCCAGCATCAGCGCGGGCCAGACGGTCTGCAGCACCAGGGTGCAGCTGCCCGCCGTGCCGACGTTGAAGGCATAGTCGCCCGCCCGCACCGGGCCCGGCACGAAGCGCAGGGCCTGCGAGTTCAGTTCGGCGCCCTGCACTTGCGCGCCGCACACCTCGGTTGCTGCGTTCACGCAGGTCAGGTGCTGGCGCATCAGGCCGGGCTTCGGGCGGCCGGCGCGGATGCGGCTCAGCGTGAAGGCCTGGCCGGTGCACATGGCCAGGGCCAGCGAGGTCCGCAGGATCTGCCCGCCGCCCTCGCCGGAGGAGCCATCAATGTCGATCATGTCTTTCTCTTGTTGTTCTTGCTTCAGCAGCCGAGGCGCAGGACAGGCGGCAACGCCAAGCCCGCACCCGGCTCACCCCTTCACGCACACCACCTGCTTCAGCGTGTGCACCACCTCCACCAGGTCGCTCTGCGCGGCCATGACGGCGTCGATGTCCTTGTAGGCCATGGGGATCTCGTCGATGACGTCGGCATCCTTTCGGCATTCCACACCCTCGGTCGCCTTGATCTGGTCCGCCACGGTGAACTGCTTCTTGGCCTTGGTGCGGCTCATCACGCGGCCCGCGCCATGGCTGCAGCTCTCGAAGCTCTCCGGGTTGCCCAGGCCGCGCACGATGTAGCTGCGGGCGCCCATGCTGCCGGGGATGATGCCCATCTGGCCGCGCTTGGCGCTCACGGCACCCTTGCGGGTGACGAACACGTCCTGGCCGAAGTGGCGCTCCTGCTGCACGTAGTTGTGGTGGCAGTTCACCGCCTCCACCTGCGCCTCGAAGGGCTTCTTGATGACGGTACGCACGGTGGCGATGAGGTTGGCCATCATCACCTCGCGGTTCTTCATCGCGAACTTCTGCGCCCAGGACACGCCGCGCACGTAGTCGCCGAAGTACTGGGCGCCTTCCTCGAAGTAGGCCAGGTCCTTGTCCGGCAGGTTGCGCTGGTGGCGCTCCGCGTCCTTCTTGGCCAGTTCGATGAAATGGGTGCCGATGGCATTGCCCACGCCGCGCGAGCCCGAGTGCAGCATGAACCAGACGAAGCCCGCCTCGTCGAGGCACACCTCGATGAAGTGGTTGCCCGTGCCCAGCGTGCCGAGATGCTTGCGGTTGTTGGTGTTCCTCAAGCGCGGGTGCAGCTCGCACAGGGCCTCGAATTCATCCACCAGCGTGGCCCAGGCCTGGTCCACCAGCGCGGGCGGGTTCTCCCAGCTGCCGGCGTCGCGGCCACGGTGCTTCGGGGTCAGGCCGTGCGGCACGGCACGCTCAATGGCCGAGCGCAGCGCGGCGAGGTTATCCGGCAGGTCCTCGGCGCGCAGCGAGGTCTTGGCCGCCATCATGCCGCAGCCGATGTCCACGCCCACCGCGGCCGGGATGATGGCCTTCAGCGTGGGGATCACCGAGCCCACGGTGGCGCCGATGCCCAGGTGCACGTCGGGCATGGCGGCGACGTGTTTGAAGACGATGGGCAGCTTGGCGGCATTGCTCAGCTGCTGCATGGCCTCGGGTTCGACGGGCACGCCGTTCGTCCACATCTTGATGGGGACGCCCCCCTCGGGTTGTTCGATCTTGTAGTTCATGACTTCCTCTGTTCTTCTTCGTTCATTGTCTGTTGGTGGACGCGACGGGATTCGAACCCGCATCAAGCGCCCGAAATCAAAAGGGATGCCTTGCGGCGACAAGGTGGGGTGAAACGTCGTGCTCTACCGCTGAGCTACGGTCCCCCTGATACGGGACCGGCGGGACTCGAACCCGCGACCACGAGCTGAGAAGGCTGTAGTTCCACCTGCATTCGCCGCAGGGCATCTCAAACAAAAAGGCGCGACAAGGGATGGCAGGACGCTGCCGCTGGTTGCCCAGCTGGGGACTTGAACCCCCGGCGTACCGATGTAGTCTTGCCCGCATCCGCGCTCAAACTGACGGTCCCCGCGTGGCGACGAACGGTCGGTGAGACTCTTTTGGATGTAGTCCCACTGCATTCGCCACGCGACGACGCGTGATGTGTGGATCGGTCGGTGCCCCGGGCGACCAGAGTTGCAGGAGCGGCCTACGGGTTCTCCGTTGCGGGCTAGCGGGCCCGCGCGGCCAAGGGGTGCTGTACTCCTGCAGGCATTCGCCCGGGACACCTTCCAATCTGGATTGCCGTGGCCCTACTGCGGGGCCAGCGACACCTTTTCAATTTCGCCGATCCAGTGCTCGGCATCCATGGTGCCGGCGGCGAAGCTCGCCAGCATCGTGAACACCGCGTCAGAGAAGCCGCCGACATTCAGGATGTCGTGCCGCTCCGCGGCCTGCGTGCTGGCCGTCGGCTGGATGTCGATGCACACCAGGCGCGCCTGCGGGTTGCGCTGCTTGAGCAGCTCCCATTCACGCAGGGTCTGCGTCGCACCGTGGCGCTTGGCGTCGACCCAGGACTCGTTGTCCGAGACCAGGATCACCACGTCGACCGCCGCGCGCTCACGGTTCAACAGGGCCAGCGGCGCGCTGCAGTTCGTGCCACCGCCGCCGATGCTGGCAAGCGCCTGGGCATTGCTCATCACCGAATCGCGAGCGTTCAGCGACACCCTCACCACGTCCTGCTCGAAGGGCAGCACGCGGGCCTGGCGGCTCTTGCGCAGCACGGCGGCGGCCATCAGCGCGGCCACATCGATGCAACGCACGCTGGACGTCGCAGAACCGCGATGGCCGGTGACGGACGAGCTCATCGAGCCCGACACATCGGGGCACACCACCACACGGCCGGCCAGCGCCGGCACGTTCTCCAGCGACAGCTCCATCGCATCCTGCAGCGCCTCACGCACCGGCGCCGGCACCGCCTCGCCGGCCGCCTTGAAGGCCGCCAGCAGCTGGTAGGGCATCACCCTGGCCTTGGCAACGACCTGCGCGTCGCTCAGCTTGGCGGCCACGGCCTCGGCCATGCCGGGCAACTCGAACACGCCGTGCCGGGCGAAGGTGTTCAAGTTCTGACGCACCATCTGCCACGAGCCCTGGCGGGCGATCTGGGCCCATTGGGCCGCGCTCAGCGGCAGCGCTGTCAGCATCTGGAACGGCAGCTCCGGCAACTCGGCTGCCTCGCCCTGCGACGTCGCGCGCTTGAAGCGCTCGAAGGCCTGGGTGAGCGGGGGCAGCGCCGCTTCATCGAAGGGGCGGCCGATCAGCCAGGCGAACCAGGCCGCACGCCAGGCCTCGGCGGGCTTGGGGTGCACCATCTTCACCACGTCGGCCAGCGAAGGCGTGGTACCCACGGCGGCGTTCAGCAGCTGCTTCTCGGTGGCCGTCAGCAGCCACTGCTGCACCAGCTTCTTGGGCCGCGAGCCCAGGGACTTGCGACCCACCGCGCCGCTGCGCAGGATCTGCACGAAGTTGCGCAGCATCTTGCCGTTGTCCACCACGCGGGAGAACACCTGACTCAGCAGGGCCACGTCGCGCTGGGCCAGGCTCGCGGCCAGCAGGGCCGGCATGTCCTTCATGTGGCCGGACTGGCGGCCGTAGATCGCCGTCTTGGCCACGAAGGCAGGCTCCAGCTGCTGCGTCAGGGCCAGCGCTTGTTCGAGCTGATCCCCGGCATCGGCATAGAAGGTCCGGCTCAGGCAACCGGTGGCCGCCAACTGCGCCAGCTGGTGGCGGGGGCTGAAGGCATAGGCCGGGGCCTGTTGGGCATTGCGCGCCGTGGCGGCAGGCAGCAGCGCGCCCTTGATGGTGTGGAACAGCTGGGTGTTGACCATGAGGTTCTCCTCTTCTTCATTCAACGTCTTGCGTATGCCTTCTTCTTTGCAAGGGGTGTGCCAGCTTTGCCAGGAGCTGCCAGACAAGAGGCCAAGTCATTGATTTGATTGGAAAAGAAGCTTCTCGCCCATTCGCACCACCTCGATTCTTCGCCTCGATGCAGGCGCCAGAGCTAGACTTGCCGCTATTCATTTATCTTTTTCGCTATGCCCAAGAGAACCGTCGTCATCGGCTTCCTAGGTTCCCAACTGGATGCCGGCCAGGGCGCGGGCCGCTGGGAGAAGTGGCGGCCGACGATCTCCCTGGTCCAGCATGAGGACATGGTGGTCGACCGCATCGAGCTGCTGCATGCACGTGCGCACACGACGCTGGCCCAGCAGGTGCAGCGCGACGTGGCCAGCACCTCACCCGACACCCTGGTGAAGCTCGTGCCCATGGACGTGGCCGACCCCTGGGACTTCGGCGAGATGTACGCGGCGCTCTACGACTGGGCGCGCGCCTACCGCTTCGACCCCGCGCACGAGCAGTACTGGGCCCACATCACCACGGGCACGCATGTGGCGCAGATCTGCATGTTCCTGATGGTGGAGTCCCGCTTCATCCCCGGCGTGCTGCTGCAGACCGCGCCGCCGCGCAAGCAGCGCCAGGGTGATCCGGGCCGCTACACCTTGATCGACCTGGACCTCTCCCGCTACGACGTGCTGGCTCAGCGCTTCAGCCAGGCGCAGGCGGAGGCGCTGGACTTCCTCAAGAGTGGCATCCCCACGCGCAACAAGCGCTTCAATGCGCTGATCGAGGAGATCGAGCGCGTGGCGGTGCGCTCGCAGGCGCCCATCCTGCTGACGGGCCCCACGGGCGCCGGCAAGTCACACCTGGCGCGGCGCATGTTCGAGCTGAAGAAGGCCCAGCACCGGGTAGAGGGCGATTTCGTCGAGGTGAACTGCGCGACCCTGCGCGGCGACAGCGCGGCCTCCACCCTCTTCGGCCACAAGAAGGGCGCCTTCACCGGTGCCGCCGCGGACCGCGCCGGCCTGCTGCGCACCGCCCACCAGGGCGTGCTGTTCCTCGACGAGATCGGCGAACTGGGGCTGGACGAGCAGGCCATGCTGCTCAAGGCCGTGGAGGAAAAGCGCTTCTTCCCCATGGGCAGCGACCGCGAAGTCAGCAGCGACTTCCAGCTGATCGCCGGCACCAACCGCGACCTGCGTGTGGACGTGGCCCAGGGCCGCTTCCGCGAGGATCTCTTCGCCCGCATCAACCTCTGGGCCTACACCCTTCCCGGCCTGGCGCAGCGGCCGGAGGACATCGAGCCCAATGTCGATCACCTGCTGGCCCGCTGCACCGCCGAGATGGGCCATGCCGTGCGCTTCAATGTGGAGGCCAAGTCCCGCTACCTGCAGTTCGCCCGCAGCGCCGAGGCCTTGTGGAGCGGCAATTTCCGCGACCTCAGCGCCAGCATCACCCGCATGGCGACGCTGGCCGAGGGCGGACGCATCAGCACGAGTCTGGTCGAAGCGGAGATCCAGCGCCTGCGCTGGTTGTGGGAGCCGGCGGGTGACGTGCCCGCGCGCAAGGGCATGGGCTCGCGCGCAGGTGGCGTCGACGACATCGACCTCACTGCCCTGCTCGACGAGGACACCCTGGCCGCCATGGACCTCTTCGATCAGCTGCAGCTGCAGTCCGTGCTGCAGGTCTGCCGCGACTGCCCCAGCCTCTCCGAAGCCGGCCGCCGGCTGTTCGATCAGTCCCGCACCCAGCGCAGCGTGCTCAATGATGCGGATCGGTTGAGGAAGTACCTGATGAGGTTTGGCGTGAGGTGGGAGCAGGTGAAGGGGCTGGCGGCCTGAGGCTGCCCAGTGCACGCCGCAGACCTGCTCGGGCGGGGCGCTACGGGAGCTGGGCAGCCGCTAAGGCGCCGAGCCTGCCACATACTTGGCGCGCAGGACATATCCGGAGCGGCCAAAGGATCAGGTCTTGATCGATGAGTGGACGGCACGCAGCAGTTGGCCCAGACCAGCACGCCAGCCTGCGCGCTCTGCGCCCTGTAGGTTGCCATCCGGCGTGACGCCGGCTCGCTCGCCCACCGGCGCGCACCGACAATGGCGGCGCCCTGTTCACCCCACGCACCTCCCCGAGCCATGCATCGCCTACCACCGCTTCACATCGAGACTCCCCTGCTCCCCTCGCGCGCACTGCAGGCGGGGCCTTACGCCTCGGTCTGGCTGAAGATGGATGCCCTGCAGCCCTCAGGATCCTTCAAGCTCCGCGGCGTCGGCCATGCCTGTCAGACATATGCAGCGCGGGGAGCCAAGGGCTTTGTTTCCTCGTCCGGCGGCAATGCCGGGCTCGCCGTGGCCTATGCTGGCCGGCAGCTGGGCCTGCCGGTGCGGGTGGTGGTGCCGGAGACCACCACCGAGCGCGCCAGGCAGCTCCTGGTGCTCGAAGGCGCCGAGCTCATCGTGCACGGGGCCTCGTGGCAGGAGGCCAATGAACGAGCCCAGTCCCTGCTGACGCCATCCGACGCCTTCATCCATCCCTTCGACGACCCACTGCTGTGGGAAGGTCACGCCACGCTCGTGGACGAGGTCGCGCGCACGCCCGTGCGGCCTGAGGCCGTGGTCGTCGCAGTGGGCGGGGGCGGCCTGCTCAGCGGCGTGGTCCAGGGACTGCGGCGCAACGGCATGCAGGACGTGCCCGTCATCGCCGTCGAAACCGAGGGAGCGGCGTCCTTCCATGCCGCTCAGGCGGCCGGGCAGCTCGTGACGCTGGAACGCATCGACAGCATCGCCTCGTCCCTGGGCGCCAAGCGGGTCTGCGAGCAGGCGCTGCATTGCGCCCGCACCCATCCCATCCACAGCGCGCGCGTGAGCGACGCTCAAGCGCTGCAGGCCTGCGAGCGATTCCTGGCTGACCACCGCCTGCTCGTCGAGCCCGCCTGCGGTGCCGCACTGGCCGCCGTCTACGACCAGCATCCCGCGCTGGACGCCTACCAGCACGTGCTGGTCGTGGTCTGCGGTGGTGCGACAGCGACGCTGGAGCAGATCCGGCGCTGGGCGGGACGCTGAGCCCATGGCAGCGCAGCGAGACACTGCGGCGCAGTATCGCTGGCCGGCACGTCGATTCGGCGTCTGGCGCAGATCTCAGCCAGGAGTCGGGCGATCCTGGCCGTGATAATCTGCCAAACCCCGCCGCCGCAGGCCGACCCGACCGGCCGCATGAGCGCATGAATTGGGGAGAACGACCACGTCCTCATCGGCCATCTTCTTCCACGGCGCCACCGAACATTTCTTCCGCCCGCTGACCTGGGCCGACCGTGAGGCCTGCGCGGCCGTCCTGCGCGGCCTGCACGAACGCGTGCACGGCCCGGAGGCCGACTACGCGCAGGCGCTGACAAAGGACCTGGTCCTGGACATCTGCCTGGGCGTGATCGCCCTGCCCGCCTACCGCGAGGGCGCGCTCTCCGCCACCCAGGCCGTGAATGCCGAGGCCGAGCGCGGCTATGCGCTGAACCTCTTGCGCGCGCTGAAGGAGCACGGCTGGCTGGAGGACTACAAAGACCCGATCGACCTGCAGCCGGTGCTCAAGCTGACCCGTGCCGGCAAAGCCTTCGCGGAGACATTCGCCGAGCTGGACAACACCCGTCACAAGACCCGCCAGCGCAATATGCGCTCGGCCCGCAAGGCGCTGCTGGCCTTCCTGGACAGCCATGACGAAGATGAGCTGCTCGACGCGCATGACTACGCCAGCCGCGTCGTGCAGGACCTGCAGGATGACATCGAGTACTTCCGCGCGCTGATGCAGAGCCTCACCCGCGAGGCGCTGACGCAGAAACTGGCCTGGGACGAGTTCAACGACTTCCTTGAACGCCGGTTCGGCAAGGAGATGTCCGTGCGGCTGGTGGCGGATTCGGTGGACCGCCACCGCGGCCAGATCATCGAGCTGCTGGAACAGATCCGCGCATGGCCGGACGAGCTGCGCGCGCGCATCGACACGGCACTGCACCAGCGAGCCGACTGGCTGGAACCCATGGTCGCCGACGGTCGCAGCGCCACGCTGTGGTTGTGCCAGCGCGTCGAGCAGCTGATCGATGCCGCCTGCGAACTGAAGCTGCCGATGTTGCGCAGCGAGATGCACAACTACGTGCGCCGCTTCACCAGCCTGCTGCGCCAGGCGCTTTCGCTGGACTATGGTGCCGAGTCGCCCATGGGCCTGACGCTGGCCGGCATCAAGACCGCCGATGCGCCGCGCAAGGCGGCGTGGCTGGAGCTGCTGGGACGGCGTCTGGCCACGGCCGAGTTGCGCCTGGTCCCCGTTGGCAGCCTGCGCTGGACACAGCGGGAGCGCCAGCAGGTGGAAGGCGACGAGACCGAGTGGCGCATTCGCACGGACAGCCGGCTGGAAGCGGCGCTGCGCCGTGCTGAGGCGGAGGCCTTCGTCATCAGCGAGGAGAACGTGCTTCGGCAACTGGGCCATGTCGGGGCCGTGTCGCTGCGCCTCTCCGATCTCGCGGCGCGACGAGCGGACGAAGTGCTGACCAGCCTGCACGCCGTCGGCGCGGCACGGTCCGCGCAGGGGCGCGGGCGGTGGCAGGTTCGCAAGCTCGGCGAGCGTTTCGAAACGACGAGCTTTTCCGCTGATGATTACGAGCTGCGCCGCCTGCCCAAGCCATGAGCACCGAAACCTTCCACACGCTGCTCGATACCCGCCTGGCCGACCGTACCGCCGGCAACGTCTCGCGCCGCCGCTTCGCCGAGATCTGCAACCGCCTGCTGGCCGGAGGCATCCTCTGGCGCGACTATTCCAAGCCCGAGCAGGCGCTGTATGACGACGCCACGCTGGCCGAGGAGTTGCTGCGCGAATGGTTCGATGTACTGGGCTTCACGCTGACGCATGACGTGGATGCCAACCTGATGCGCCTGTATCCGCCGAGTGACGACCAGGAGGACGAAGACGGGGTCAAGCGGCTGCGCGCGCGGCTGTCCAAGGACGTTGTGGCCGCGGCGCTGGGTCTGCGCTTCCTCTACAGCGAGGGGCTGACCGGCAAGCGCGAGCTGGTCAACCAGGAGCTGGCGATCAGCCTGGAGGAGCTGTCGCAGACGCTGGTTTCGCTGCTCGGCACCACGCTGCCGACCTCGGCGGCGGAGCGGGTGCAGTTGTTGCGCGAGCTGCGCAAGCACCGCCTGGTGCGCTTTCGGGAGGCCGATGCCGGTTTCGGCCAGATGGAGATGCTGTTGGGCGTGCTGCGGCCCATCCTCTCCTTTGTCAGCGACGAAGCGCTGCTTGAAGTGCGCCAGCTGATGCTGGCCAAGGAATCCGCCGGCCAGGAAGGCTTCTTGCCGATCACTGCGGGGGAGACCTGAGATGCGTCTGCAGCGATTGATCACCGTCAACTGGGGCACGCTGGAAACGCGAGACTGGCCGCTGGCAGACGCTACCTTGCTGACCGGCGAATCAGGCTCTGGCAAATCCACGCTGCTGGATGCCATCCAGGCCGTACTCACGGCGGCCCGGCAAGGGGTCTTCCACTTCAACGCGGGCCAGAACGAGTCGACCCAGAGCCGTCGCGGCGGCAAGGAGCCGCGCACGCTGCATGCCTACGCACTGGGCCAGTGCGGCAGCGAGGTCTTCCTGAGGCAGCGCTCGACCAGCTATGTCGGCCTGAGCTTCGAACCATCGGCCCAGGAGAAGGACGCGGAGCCGTTCAGCGCGCTGCTGGGCGTCGAGGCGCATGTAGACGGCGGCCGGGCTGACGGGGGCAAGCCGCTTTTCTTCCTCCTGCGCGGGGCGAATCTGGCGCTGTCGCATCTGTCGTCCGACGAATCGGTACCCGGTCGCGTTCGGCCGCTGCCGCTGAAGGAAGCCTATGCCCGGCTCCAGCACCGCCTGAACCTGCAGGCCGATCAGCTGCAGCGATTCGAGGGCAAGGACAGCTATCTGCAGCACCTCTACGGGCAGCTGCTGGGCCGCAAGTTCGTGCCCGAGGCGGATGCCACGCGATGCGCTCGGGCCATCGTCAAGGCCATGGCCTACCGCGAGATTGGCAACGTGAATGAGCTGGTGCGCGATGAGATCCTCGACGCGCACGACTTCAGCCATGAAGTCGCCAAGATGCGTCAGCTGATGCAGGAAATTGCCCGGCTGAAGGCCGACGCCGAGCGCCTGAAGCTGAATATCGACCGGCTGAAGCTGGTGGACGAGGCCGCGGGTGATGTTGTCGCGCTGCTGCGCCGCCATGTCGTGATGCTGAACGCCCATGCCTTGCGCTTGCAGCGCGATGCGCAGGCCGAGCGCGAGCGTCATCAGCGGCGCCGGGTCCAGCTGGAGGGGCAGGCCGGTGAGTCGCAGCTGCGGCTGCGCGCCATCGATCTCGAGCGCAAGACCCTGAGCGAGGAACTGGCGCTCGTGCAGGGTGAACTGGCTCAGAGCGGCGTCGCGCAGGAGAAGCAGCGCCTGACGACGCTGGCGGCCCAGTACGCCGAACTGTTCCGCAAGGAATGGAGCCGGGTGCAGCAGGCCGCGCGGCAGATGGACGAGGTGCTGGTGCACGTGCATCAGCTGCTGGCTCTGGATCTCTCTCAGCTGCCTGAGCTGCAAGCGGCGGTGAAGCGACTCGCCGCCACGGCACTGCAGGCGACGAAGCAGTGGGGGCCTGCGCGCCTGCCGCTGCGGTCCGACGCGCAACTGGGGGACGAGCTTGCGGCCTTCGAGCTGGAACCGTTGGATCAGGCGCTGCGCGCATTGGAGCTGACGCTGCTGGGCCAGGACGAATGCTCGGTGATGTCCGCGCTGGTGACGGCGCGCAGCCAATTGCAGGTGCAGCAATCGGCATTGCTGAACGAGCAGGAGGCCCTGCGCGCAGAGCAGGCGCAATTGCTGGAGGGCCGGACGCCCGCGCCGGATGACGTACGGCGCGCGCAGCAGCTGCTGGAGGAGGCGCTGCCGAAAAGCCGTCCGCGCCTTCTGGCCGCGCTGGTCGAGCCTCGGCCGGGCAGCGCCTGGCAGGCCGCCATCGAAGGCTATATGGGGCGCGACCGCTTCGCCCTCATCGTCGAGCCGGAGCTTGAGGAGGACTCGATCCGCCTCGTCAAGCGCCACTTCCCGCGCCGTTCGCCAAAGGTCGTGCAGGGCGCCAAGGCCGTGGAGGACACGCGCGACATGGCGCTGCCGCCGCAGAGCATTCTCACGGAGTTGATCTGCGATCATCCCGTCGGCAAGGCCTACCTGCTGGCGCTGTACGGTCGCGTGCGCAAGGTGTCCAGCGAGGCGGAACTGCGCCGCACGCCCCAGGGCCTGATGCAGCAGGGCCTGGGCAGCCGCGCCTACGGCATGTTCGCCTGCCTGGCGGCTGAGCACGAGCTGGCCTTTGGCCTGGAGAGCCGCCAGCGGCGGCTGGCCTGGGTCAATGTGAGACTGGATGCCTTGGTCCCCGAACTGCAGCGGCTCAAGAGCATGACGCAGTCGCTGGCGACGGTGCAGGGCTGGTTCAGTCAGAGCCGTGCGGCCTCGCTGGCGGAAGCGCTGAGCGAGGCGCTGGCAACACGGCTGCGGCATGTCGACGTCGTGCATGACCTGCAGCGGCTGGATACCTCCAGCATCGAGTCCTTGGAGCAGCGGCGCGAAGCCCTGGGCGAGCGCCTCAAGGCGAAGCAGGCCCAGTGGGACGCCGAGCAGCAGGCCATCGGCGTGCAGAACAAGGAACTGGGTCAGTTGATCAAGACGCTGGACGATCTCGACGCCGGTTTGCCTGGACTGGTTCAGGCCATCGTCATGGCTCAGGTGTGGATCAGCCGTTTCGCGAGCGCGGCCGGCGAGGTGGCCAGCGAGCTGCAGCTGCTGGACGAAGCCCGATCGATCGGCGAAGCCGAGCTGCCCAGCGCGGCGACGCTTCAGAATCACGCGGCGAATGCGGCGGAAAACCTGCCGGACCGGCTCAAGACCCTGCGCAACCACATCGCCACCTACCTGGCCGGCGCGCGCACCGACGATGAGCGCTTCGCCTGGACCGAGCCGCCGCGCAATGTCGCGCAGATCGAGGCGGTGCTGCAGTCCGTGCTGGCCGTTCAGCAGGCAGCGCGCGAGCAGATGCGCCGGCAGGACGGCATCGGCCTGGCCGAGAACGTGGCGCGGCTGGAGAAGGCCGAGGCCACCTTCAACCATGTGTTCACCAGCGACTTCTGCTTCAAGGTCAGGCGCGACGTGAAGGACGGCTCCAATACGCTGCGCAAGCTCAGCCAGGAGCTGAAGGCCATCCAGTTCGGCGTGGACTCCTACGACGTGGTCCAGGACTGGGTGCCGCGCTACAAGGACTACTACGATTTTTTCGAGGCGCTGGACGGTGTGGTCGACCAGTTGGAGAAGGACCGCATCGCCATCTTCGACGCCCAGCAGCTCTCGCCCGAACATCGTGCCACGGCCCAGGAAATCAAGCGCCTGCTGCTGTCGCAAGACCAGATCGCCGCCGAGCGTGCGCTCAAGGAACTGGCCGACTACCGCAACTACCGCCGCTACGACATCCATCGCATCGCCGGCGGCCACCGCACGCCGATGTCCACCTGGGGTACCGGCTCCGGCGGCGAACTGGAGACGCCGTTCTATGTGATCCGCGCTGCGGTGCTGGCCCATGCGCTCGGGCACTTTGGCCGCGCGCCGAACGCGCCGGCACTGCGGCTGATGCTCAGCGACGAGGCCTTCTCCAAGATGGATGAGGCACGTTCGCGGGCGGTGATGCGTTTCCTGGCGCAGAACATGGGTCTGCAGCTGATCGTGGCGATGCCCACCTCAAAGTCCGGCGCGATCAAGCCCGAGTTCGACAAGGAGTACACCTTCTCGAAGCTGGAAGCCGAGGCCGAAGGGCAGGTCGTGCACATCAGCGAAGTGCAGGAGAAGGACTTCAAGCGCGAAGCGCTGGCAGCGCTGTGGGCCGAGCATGCTCAGGCCGCCAAGGCTCAGGCGATGCGGGCCTTCGAAGAACAGGAGAAGGGGGAACGGTCGGCATGAGGCCGCCGAGGCACCCGATCCAGTTGCGCCTGGCACATGCGCTGCTGCGCAAGGCCGAGCGCAGCGAAGGCGGGCGGGCCGTGTCGCTGGCGCTCGACGCAACGGAGCTGCCGGAACTTCACATGGCCACGTCGCCCGAAGCATTGGCGCATGTGGAGCTGCTGCTGGACGGACTCTGCTCGACGGGCGGCGCCCGGCTGAAAGCGGACAAGGCTCGGGATTTTCAGACCCTGGCAGATCGCCGGCCGGCCTTGTTGTTGCTCGATGCGCAAGCCTTGGCTGAATGGAGCGGCTTCGTGCCTGCCTCGCCGCGCTGGAGTCGCGTACTGGTACAGGCGCTGCGCGAACAGACGACGCTGCTGGCGGTACCCGATGCGCCTGCATTGCTGGACTATCTGTTGCGCAACCCATTGCCCGCGTTCGAGGGGCAGGCGCCAGCAGACTGTGCCGCCGTACTGAATGCGCTGGCGGCCGAGCTGGCGCGTGGTCCTGCCATCACCGCCGAGACAACGCCCTATCTGCGCGAGTTGTCAGCCCGGCATTTTCGCGGGCACAGCAAGGTGCTGGACGCTCGAGAGGAACTGCTGCGGCTGCTGGGCGCGCAAGACGGGAGCGTTCTGGAAGCTCCGATCCAGTTGCTGGTGGACCTGCCCCGAGGCTGGGCGGGAGAGGAAGTCCTGTTCATAGAGAATGGCATCAGCTTCGAGCGCATGGCGAGGCAGCGCCAGCCGGCCTGGGCGCGCACGGCCTTGCTGTACGCGGCGGGATTCCGCACCGGCGCGCGTCGTTTGCGCGAGCGCACCGGCTCCTCGCTGTACTGGCGCGGCCGCGTATCCGACGCCGATGTCCAAGGCTTTGAGGCCTGGCTGTATGAGGGAGTGGGCGAGCCCCCCGTCGGCTTCTACGGTGACCTCGACTTCGCTGGCCTTGCGATCCTGGCGCAGCTGCGCTCGAGTTTCCCCGCCTGCGGCGCATGGCGGCCTGGCTACGAGGCCCTGCATGCCCGCCTCGGCTCAGGACATGCACCCAAGGAGGCAGGCAAGGAACGGCAGCAGGATCCTGGCATCACCGGCTGCCCGTTTGCTGACGAGGTGCTGCTGCCGGCGTTGCGAAACGCGGGCCGGTGCGTCGATCAGGAGTGTTGGCCGGGCGTTGGCGCGAAATTCCAGGCAAGCTGAGGGTCTGGGCTGATGGCGGCTTCGCGCAAGCGCGGAGCGAATGAGCGGGACCTCGTCGGCTCGAAGTCAAGCGCAATGGTCTGCAGGCCATCGAACAGGCTGGCCTGCCTCCGTGTCAACGCACCGAACCATCGCAGGCGCGCAATCAGCGTTCGCTCGACGACGCACAGATGCCCGGCCAGTTCTTCCGCGTCCCAGTCGAACCGGCACAGCAGGATGACGTAGGCTGAGGCTTGCGAATAGCTGTGCCGCGTCAGTGCGATCGGGTCCGGCACATCGTCCCTGCGAAGCAGCAAGACGGCCGGATCGAAGTCTTCGGGCGCTGTCAGCAAGCGCGCCATCGCATGCACGGCGAAGTCGGCGTCTTCCTTGTCCCAGTCCTTGTCGAGCTTCACGGCATAGCGAATCTGCTTGTCCGCATATTTAACAAGGCGGTTATGCAGCCATGCCAGTACCTGCTCCTGATCTTCCCGATGACTGAAGCTGATCGGGAAGCCACGCTTCGTCGCGATCTTCTCGGCGATCAACCAGGCTTCGATCTCGACGTCTTCTGCCGTGTGCTCGCCGCAGGTCTGGCGTGCGATGCGCCGGAGATCGGCGCTGCGTTGAACGAGGAAGGCCTGGTATGGGTCCATCGGCATTGGGATCTCCCTGCTGCTGCGCCCTTGGCGTCCGCCGTGGGTCCGGCCGGTGGAGTTCTAGGTGGCCAGGAAGCGAGTGCCCACGAGCGTCTCAAGATCGGTCGTGATCAGGTTCTGCAGCGGCTTCCCTAGGTGGGGATCAGCAGTTGATTCAAGCTGAGTGGCACTGCCAGCTGGACTTCGTGCCGCCAAAATTGCAAGGCTCAGTAAGCCATGCCGCAATACCTGCAAAGCGGCGAATGAGCTCGCGTTCCATACACCATGAGAACGTGTCACCGATTGAGTAACAGCTCGGCCAGCTCATCGAGTTCCGTCTTGCGGGCCGCCCAATCTGGCAAGGCACGTGCCAGATGCCTGTAAAAGCGATCGCTGTGGTTGTGCTCCCGCAGGTGGCACAGCTCATGAGCAACGACGTACTCGATGCAGGGCCTGGGCGCCTTCACCAGATGCGGATTGAGCAGTAGCGCACCATCAGGAGAGCAACTGCCCCACTGAGTTCGCATCGCCAGCAAACGCATGGGCGGCAACGTTCGGCGCAGCCCCAGACGCGGCGCCATCTCCATGAGCACGTTGCCGTAGACCTCAGCGGCACGCTGCCGGTACCAAGCCTCTAGCAGTTTGCGCACGGCGACGCCGACTACTTCTTCCTCGAGATCCGCGCGGCCTTCCCCGGGAACCCGTGAAGAACCTAAATAACGAGGCCGAAACGAGGCCGGCGAGGCCGGGGTCAGGCCCTAAATATGAATGGACCTCTTCGATCAGCTGCAGCTGCAGTCCGTGCTGCAGGTCTGCCGCGACTGTCCCAGCCTCTCTGAAGCCGGCCGCCGGCTGTTCGATCAGTCCCGCACCCAGCGCAGCGTGGTCAACGATGCGGATCGGTTGAGGAAGTACCTGATGAGGTTTGGCGTGAGGTGGAAGGACGTGATGGCCCTGGCCTGATCGACAATGGCACTTTCAACCATCCCGGCCAATCCCGCCATCACCCCAAACGCCCACACCGTCGCCCACCTGGGCATCTGGTTGTACCGGGCCAGCAAGGCGGGCCGCTGGTGCTGCACTGCCTGGCGGGTGAGATGGTCGCGGTGGCCCATCATGAAGAGGCCGAAGGCGGCGGCGGGCATGAGCAGGCTGGAACCCACGAGTATCAGCGTGACCGGCGCCACCGGCTGCTGGGCCAGGCGCGGGGTCCAGCGCCGCCATTGCACGCGGGCGTTGCTGAGCATGGCCGAGGCGTAGACCGCCGAGATCAGCAGCCAGGCCCGCGCCATCGCGCCCGGCTGGGCCAGCAGGTCGCGCAGCAGGAAGGGCGCGGCGCTGTCCAGCACGCCGGCCGCCCACAAGGCCCATTCCGACCTGGCCATGGCCGCTGACGCTGACGCCGGCATGGCATCGACTGTGGGGGAGGACGCCGACGCACTCGGCGTCACAGCCTCGGCGGGCGCCAGCAGACGCCAGTCGCTCAAGGCCACCAGCGCCACCATCACTAGCTGCAGCCCGTGCGCGGCCGCATTGCCCGGCGGTATCAGGCTGAAGGCCGCAGCGGCCAGCAGCAGCAGGGCCGCCAGCGCACCGCCCAGCAGGACGGCCGAGGTCCACATCGCCTCCTGCGGATGAAGCCAGAAGCGGTGCTGGGGGAAGACGGTGATGCAGGCCGTGTTGGCGAAGGAGAGGGCAAGAAGGACGCATTGCGCCCAGCCCGTGCCAGACTAACCCTCGTCGACAGCGTGATACCTAACCTACATACTGCCCAACCTCAGGCGGCAGACGTACCGACCCTGCCGAATGAATGCCTCGACAAGGTATATCAGGCGCTCACCGCCGGGTCGGCCACAAGGAAAAGGATCGCTGGGACATGGAATTTCTCACTACCCTCAAGGACTATGTTCTCCACCTGACCACTCAGGATGTGAGCGCCCTGGTTTCAGCAGCGGCCAACGCCGGGATGGCGGCCGGCGTGCTCCTGGCGGCCAAGAGCCTCAGGGTGCAGAAGAATGTGCACCTCATCGACACCCACAACAGGTTCCAGGCTGAGATTCGCCGGCTGCAGGAGAGGATGCCGCATGACATCAACGGGAGCCGCATCGTCTTTGAGCCTGAAGAACGGCGTGTCGTGCGGCTCTACTGGTATGCCGTGGTAGATGAGTGGTTCACCTGCAAGGTCAACAACCGGAGCCCGGAGATCCAGCAGCTGTGGACGAACTTCGCCTGGGGTGCCAAGTCGGCGATCGAACACGTGCCCCTGTTTGCCAGCGAGCTGCTTGCCCTCAAGTGCAAGAACCCCTACCTGCTGGGAACCCATCAGCGCTTCTTCACCGAATTGGCGGAGTTCCGCCGCACCACGCGTGCGCCGGGTCAACCGTCAGAAGACAAGCGGCGCAGCTGCACTTTCCTGTTCGGCTCGCCATGCTCGGGCAAGAGTTCGGTGCTGCGGCAGCTGGAGAAGGCGGGGTGGAATTGCCTGAAGATCGACGACATCGTCCGTCACCAGGCATTGGTACAGGCCAAGGGCGAGCAGCAGCTCACCCGCGAGAGCTTCACGACCTACGCCAATGCCGTTTGCCTGGCGGTGTATGGCAGCGTGATCCATTCACAGGCCAGCCGAACCGTCGTTGAACTGGGATGCCTGTTCCCACTCGAAGAAGGGGTTCGGCACCTCGAGGGCATGCTTGGCCTTTTGGATGTCCAGGTGCATTCGTTCCACCTGGACATTTCCCCGTCCTGCGCGTCCCAGCGTGCCCTTGCCAGAAACAAACTCATCGCTGAGGGGCAGTCCGACTCTGTGCCAATCAGTGAGCCCGAGGACATGTCTGGATTCTTCGCTGCCCTGCACGCCAACTTGCCGGAGCAAGCCGTCCGACTGCCGGCCGAGCACCTGAATGCCGAAGCGATGGCCGAGCGCATAATGGCAGCGGTGGGTAGCTGAGCACGGCAACCTATCGTTGACCGTAGCACAGGCGTGCATACTGACTCCATGACTGACGAAGAATTCGAGACCTTCCTGCAAGAGGCCAACAGCGAGCTCCAGGACAAGCAGCAGGCCCTGCAAGTCACCCATGCCTTGGGCAGCTATTCGCGATGGAGTTTCGAGCAGGACAGGGCAACGCTCCAGTTCTTCGATGAGCAAGGCTCCCTTTGCCTGGAAGCCGAGGTCGTCTTCATCGGAAGCTACTCGCCCGTATCCGGCACCTGGCTTTGGGCCTGGGCGAACGCATCCATTCATCCGGAGCTTCGAACCAAGGCCGAAGCGCTGCAGGCGCTGGAGGCAGTGACCGGCTATGCGCTGTTCGGTGAAGCGGACACCTTCGAGGTTGACGAGCCCATGGCCTGGGAACTCACCGCCCTCGCCGTGAAGCATCTGCAGGCCAAGGGCTGCTACCGCGCGCCCTCCTCCGATGGCTCCCGGCAGTCCTTCTTTGCTCTCACACGGCTCAGCCCGGTCCAGTAGGTCCCCGAGCCCTCAGGGCCGCACGGCCTGCTCGCACGCGTTCGCCCTCAGACACTGCAGCTCATTGCCGGACGGAATTACGGCACAACCCTCCCAACATCGAAAGCGGTGAACCATGAGCACCAAGCAATTCAAGCTGTCAGCGGCACAGATCCAGCCCCTGGTGCGGGACGCAGGCGCCTGTTTCGCGACAGACATGATCACGGTCGACGGCCATCCGGTGCGATTCATGTACCGGGACGAACCGGAGCACGAGCACGACAGCGGCTGGCGCTTCCTGTCCAGACTCGAGGACGACGAGTACATGAATGAGCCAGCGCATCACGCCATCTACGACGTGAACACGATTGCCAACTACGACCCGAGCGTCATCCCCTTGCTCGCGGCCCCGGTGGGCAGCGCCTACGAGAAGCAGGAGACGGACGGGCCGTTTGAATTGGTAATCGACTGGGATGGCAGGGAAGCCGACTGAGATCCTGAGCGATACCGGGATGCCGGGGTCAGGTCTTGATTCTGTGGGCCTTCAGACTCCAGCCCTGACCCCACCCTGGTGGCTCACACCTTTTGCATCACATGCAGGCAATGAATGGCATACGCCGCCCCCGCCGCATGCCGGCCCCAATGCACACCGTGCATATAGGACCAGAACCAGAGCGCATGCTTGGGCAGGCCGGCATCATGGAGTAGCAGGCCTCGCTTGATGTCCTGGTAGGTGTCCAGCGCGTCGTCACCGATGTCACCCATGCCCGCCGCCTCCGCGGCCCAGGGGCTCAGGTCGAGATGCTCCCGGTAGAAACATCCCTGGAGCGGCGCGAACTGGGCTTGGGCGCGCTGGTGCGCCGCTTTCGGCAGATCGGGGTACTGATCCCCGAACTCCTCGACCTGATTAGCGGGAAGTGCCAGGGCGGCGCCATGCAGGCGCGCCAGCCAGCAGGCAACATGACGGGCGAGGTCATCGCCGGGTGATGCGTCCTCGCACCAGGCGCAAAACGCTCGGGCAAGATCGGCGAAATCTGAAACGGTGAGGGGCTGCATGGCGGCGCTCGGTGCCTCGTGGCTCGCAGGGGTTGCAAGCAAGGCATCATGCCTGTCGTCGGCCGGATCTCGCTTCAAGATCGCCTGGCTCCGGCCAACAAAAAGCCCCGCACGCGGCGGGGCGCCTGGCTTGCGGAGGCGATGTCCTCAAACGTCAATATTCGCCGCCCTCAACGCATTCGTCTCAATGAAGTCCCTCCGCGGCTCAACTTCATCACCCATCAGCATCGTGAACACCCGATCCGCCTCGATGGCGTCTTCGATCTGAACACGCAGCAAGCGGCGGACGGTGGGATCCATGGTGGTTTCCCACAGCTGCTCGGGATTCATCTCCCCCAGCCCCTTGTAGCGCTGGCGGCCCACCGAGTTCTCGGCCTGCGCCATCAGGAAGCTCATGGCCGCGCGGAAGTCGCTGACCTTGCTTTCCTTGGCCTTCTCGCCCTCGCCCTTGCGGACCAGACCATCGGCCGTCATCAGGCCCTTGAAGGTCTTGCCGGCGGTGGCGAGCACTTCGTAGTCAGCCCCGTGGACGAAGTCGGCGGTGATGACGCTGGAGCGCACATTGCCGTGGTGCTTGCGGCTGATGCGCAGGAAGAGCTTGTCGGTGCGGGCGTCGTATTCGGCGCTGACCTCGGCCTCGTGCAGCGCGGCCTGCATGTCGCGGGCCGACTGGTCCGCGGCTTCCTTGGTGTCCAGGTTGATCGCCAGGCCGCCGGCCAGGGTGCGCAGGGCCTCGAAGTCCATCCAGTTGGACAGGCGCTCGATCACGTTCTCGGCCAGCACGTACTGGCGGGCCAGGGCCTCGAAGGCCTCGCCCTTGAGCACGTCGCCGCGGCCGGTGTGCAGCTCGGCATCGTTCAGGGCCACGCGCATCAGGAAGGCGTCCAGCTCGTGGCCGTCCTTCAGGTACTGCTCCTGCTTGCCCACCTTCACCTTGTACAGCGGCGGCTGCGCGATGTAGATGTGGCCGCGCTCGACCAGCTCCGGCATCTGGCGGTAGAAGAAGGTCAGCAGCAGGGTGCGGATGTGGGCGCCGTCCACGTCCGCGTCGGTCATGATGATGATGCGGTGGTAGCGCAGCTTGTCCGGATTGAAATCATCGCTGCCGGCGCCGCGGCCGATGCCGGTGCCCAGCGCGGTGATCAGCGTGATGATTTCGTTGGAGGTCAGCAGCTTCTCGTAGCGCGCCTTCTCCACGTTCAGGATCTTGCCGCGAAGGGGCAGGATGGCCTGGAACTTCCGGTCGCGGCCCTGCTTGGCGGAGCCGCCTGCGGAGTCACCCTCCACGATGTAGATCTCGCACAGCGCGGGATCTTTTTCCTGGCAGTCGGCCAGCTTGCCGGGCAGGCCCAGGCCGTCCAGCACGCCCTTGCGGCGGGTCATCTCGCGGGCCTTGCGCGCGGCCTCGCGGGCGCGGGCGGCGTCGAGGATCTTGCCGCAGATGATCTTGGCGTCGACCGGGTTCTCCAGCAGCCAGTCCGTCAGCTTGTTGGCGACGATGTCTTCCACCGGGCCGCGCACTTCGCTGGAGACCAGCTTGTCCTTGGTCTGGCTGCTGAACTTGGGTTCGGGCACTTTGACGGAGACCACGCAGGCCAGGCCTTCGCGCATGTCGTCACCGGCGACCTCGACCTTGGCCTTCTTGGCGAGCTCGTTGTCGGTGATGTACTTGTTCAGCACCCGGGTCATGGCGGCGCGCAGGCCGGTCAGGTGGGTGCCGCCGTCGCGCTGCGGGATGTTGTTGGTGAAGCAGAGCACGTTCTCGTTGAAGCCGTCGTTCCACTGCATGGAGACTTCAACGCCGATGTTCGTGCCTTGATCCGAGGTCTTGTCGCCCTGGGCGTGGAAGATGGTCGGATGCAGGGTGTTCTTGCCCTTGTTGATGAACTCGACGAAGCCGCGCACGCCGCCGGCGTAGGCGAAGTTGTCTTCCTTGTTGTTGCGCTCGTCGATCAGGCGGATCTTCACGCCATTGTTCAGGAAGGACAGCTCGCGCAGGCGCTTGGCCAGGATGTCGTAGTGGAAGTCGTTGTTCTGCTGGAAGATTTCCGTGTCCGGCAGGAAGTGGACCTCGGTGCCGCGCTTGTCGGTGTCGCCGATGACCTTCAGGGGGCGGGTCTCGACGCCGTCCACCATCACGCTCTCGCCGTTCTGCGGCACGCCCTTGGCGAACTCGATGTAGTGGGCCTTGCCGTTCTGGCGCACGGTCAGGCGCAGCCACTTGGACAGGCCGTTCACGCAGGACACGCCCACGCCGTGCAGGCCGCCCGAGACCTTGTAGGAGTTCTGGTTGAACTTGCCGCCGGCGTGCAGCTCGGTCAGGGCGATTTCGGCGGCCGAGCGCTTGGGCTCGTGCTTGTCATCCATCTTGACGCCGGTGGGGATGCCGCGGCCGTTGTCGATCACCGAGATGGAGTTGTCGGTGTGGATGGTGACGATGATGTCGTCGCAGTGGCCGGCCAGGGCTTCGTCGATGGAGTTGTCCACCACTTCGAAGACCAGGTGGTGCAGCCCGGTGCCGTCAGAGGTGTCGCCGATGTACATGCCGGGGCGCTTGCGCACGGCCTCCAGGCCTTCGAGGATCTGGATCGAGCTGGCGTCATAGGCCCCGCCCGGGGCGGCCTGCGGCTTGTCGCCCTGGCCTTCGGGATTGCCGGCGGGATTGGATTCGTTGCTCGGGACATCACTCATCGGGAACTCTCTCTCACACGGGGTCAGGTCTTGCGTGGCCCCTTTAAAGCACTGAAGCGGGCCGGGCCTTCTGGCCCTGGCCCGCTGCTCTCATTTCTGGATCTCGATCAGATTCGCATCGGCATCACGACGTATTTGAAGCCGCTCTGCTCGGGGATGGTGATCAGGGCGCTGGAGGCGCTGTCGTTCAGGTCGATGGAGACCATGTCCTGGCCCATGTTCTGCAGCGCGTCCATCAGGTAGGTCACGTTGAAGCCGGTTTCGATGAGGTCGCCGCCGTAGTCGATCTCGATCTCTTCCTTGGCCTCCTCCTGCTCGGCATTGCTGGAGGCGATGGACAGCAGGCCCGGCTCGAAGGACAGGCGCACGGCCTTGAACTTCTCGCTGGTCAGGATGGCGGCGCGCTGCAGCGAGGCCAGCAGGGGCGCGCGGCCCAGGGTCACGCGGAACTTGTGGTTCTTGGGGATGACGCGGTTGTAGTCGGGGAACTTGCCCTCGACCAGCTTGGTCACGAACTCCATGCCCGAGAAGCTGAACTTGGCCTGGTTGCCGGCGAAGCGCATCTCGATGGGCTGGTCATCGCTGCCGTCTTTGCCGCCGTCCTTCAAGAGGCGCATCAGCTCCAGCACGGTCTTGCGGGGCAGGATGACTTCCTGCTTGGGGATGTCCGTCTCCAGCTCGGCCTGCGCGAGGGCCAGACGGTGGCCGTCGGTCGCGACCAGGGTCAGGCTCTTGCCCTCGGCGACGAAGAGGATGCCGTTGAGGTAGTAGCGGATGTCATGCACCGCCATCGCGAAGTGCACCTGGTTGATCAGGTGCTTGAGCGTCTTCTGGGGCACGCTGAAGGCGGGGCCGAAGTCGGCGGCTTCCTGCACGAGGGGGAAGTCGTCGGCCGGCAGGGTCTGCAGGGTGAAGCGGCTCTTGCCGCCCTGCAGGGTCATCTTGCTGGCGTTGCTGGAGAGGCTCACCGTCTGGTCCGAGGGCATGGAGCGCAGGATGTCGATCAGCTTGCGCGCACCCACGGTGCTGGAGAAGTTGCCCTCATCGCCGTCAAACTCGACGGTGGTGCGGACCTGGATCTCGAGGTCGCTGGTGGTCAGCTCCACCTGCGAGCCCTGCTTGCGGATCAGCACATTGGCCAGGATGGGCAGGGTGTGGCGGCGCTCGACGATGCCGGACACGGCCTGCAGGGCACTCAGCACCTTGTCCTGGCTGGCTTTCAACACAATCATGTGAACCTCTCTCCACTTGTTCGGGGCGACCCGCGCCCGCCTTCCCCGCCGCCTGGCGCCCTGGGGCCAGACATAGCAAGACGCGCGCGCGTGAGACAGCGCGCATTGTCACCCAGGAATGGGGCATTTCCCGAAGGGTGGAAACCATGCCTTTGATCTGTTGCAGGACCGACCCGCACGGAGGCCGGGTCCGGCTCTGCCGGACACAAACGGACTGCGTTCGCGCCTGCAAAAGGGCCAGGCCTCCGCGCCTGGCGCGGCCAGCCAGGCCGCGAAGCGCGCAGGCGGCGGGCCGTCAGCCCTTGAGCGTCTGCTCCAGGACGTGCAGCTGCTGATTCAGCTCGGTGTTCTTCTGCCGCTCGCCACCGATCTTGCGCACGGCGTGCAGCACCGTCGTGTGGTCGCGCCCGCCGAAGAGCTCGCCGATCTCGGGCAGGCTCTTCTGAGTCAGCTCCTTGGCCAGGTACATGGCGATCTGGCGCGGCCGGGCGATGCTGGCCGGGCGCTTCTTGCTGTACATGTCGGCAACCTTGATCTTGTAGAAGTCGGCCACCGTCTTTTGGATGTTCTCGACCGAGATCTGGCGGTTCTGGATGGAGAGCAGATCCTTGAGCGCCTCGCGCGCCAGCTGGATGTTGATTTCCTTGTGGCTGAAGCGGCTGTAGGCCAGCACCTTGCGCAGCGCGCCTTCGAGCTCGCGCACATTGGCGCGCACGTTCTTGGCGATGAAGAAGGCCACGTCCTCGGGCATGGGCGCGCCCTCGGCTTCGGCCTTCTTGATCAGGATGGCCACCCGCATCTCCAGCTCGGGCGGCTCGATGGCCACCGTCAGGCCGGCGTCGAAGCGGCTGGTCAGGCGCTCGTCGATGTCCACCAGGCCCTTCGGGTAGGTGTCCGAGGTCATGATGATGTGCGCGCGCTTGGCCAGCAGGGCTTCGAAGGCGTTGAAGAACTCCTCCTGCGTGCGGTCCTTGCCGGCGAAGAACTGCACGTCATCGATGAGCAGCAGATCCAGCGAGTGGTACTTGGCCTTGAGCTCGTCAAAGGTCTTGCGCTGGTAGTTCTTCACCACGTCCGAGATGAACTGCTCGGCGTGCAGGTAGAGCACGCGGGCATCGGGCTTGTCGCGCAGCAGGGCATTGCCCACGGCGTGGATCAGGTGGGTCTTGCCCAGGCCAACGCCCCCATAGATGAACAGCGGGTTGTACATCTGCCCGGGCGCGCCGGCCACATGCAGCGCCGCGGTGCGGGCCATCTGGTTGGCGCGACCGGGGACCAGCGTGTCAAAGGTGAGCGCCGGATTGATGCGATGCCGCGTGCTGGCCGGCGCGGGCGTCACGCCAGGCGCGGCGGCGGCAGGCTGCGCCGCAGCCGCCGGCTGCACGCTGGCCAAGCCATTCACCGCCGGCTGTTCGACGGCCGGCCGGTTCACCGGCACGGGCCGCAGGCCGTTGTGCAGCACCTGGCCCACGGCCACCGGCTGGTTGGCCGGCAGCGCCGCGGCCGCACGCGGCATGGCCTCGCGCGGCGCCACGGCCAGCTCCAGCCGCGCCGGACGACCGGCGATCTCGGACAGGATGGATTCGATGCGCCCCGCGTACTGGTTGCGGATCCAGTCCAGCTTGAAACGGTTGGGGACGCGCAGGGACACGGTCACGCCGTGCTCGCCGCCATCAGCCACATCGGCCGGCGGCAGGGGGCGGATCCAGGTATTGAATTGTTGTTCGGGCAGCTCGGCGGCCAGACGTTCACAGCCGCGTTGCCAGAGATCTGCGCTCATTGTGGAAAACTTCTTCTTGAGCGGCCGGATTGTACGGATCCGCGACCGCGAAAATGGAGGTTATCCACAGATTTTTTTACGCGGTCAATCCCGGACCACCCCGAGCAGGGCCAAGTCGGGAAAGTTGACCAGCGCTCAGAAGTTTGGTGTAATCGCGGGCTTTTCCGGACGCCGGATGTATTTGCTTGGGCGCGTGGCTTTCCCAACTTTTGGAGGCCAAACCCCTGGCGGTAGGTCCACCGCGCCAACAAAGGGCTTTGCCCCGGGAAATTCGCACTGGCCGGCTCTGCGGAGGCGCACCAGGACGAGGCTCCCGAGCAAGGTCTTGATGTGGGCGCACGCAGCAGCGGCGCCCCGGCGCGGCGCACATCAGCGGTGCGGTAAGCGGCTACCTTTTTGGTAGCGCCGGCTTGCAGTTCCGAGATGCTCCCGCATCTTTGATTGGCCCATCAGCTATCGCGTCCACAGACGTCCACAGAGGTTTTCCAACATGAAACGCACCTACCAAGGCTCCAAGACCCGCCGCGCCCGTACCCACGGCTTCCTCGTTCGCATGAAGACCCGCGGTGGCCGCGCCGTCATCCGCGCCCGTCGCGCCAAGGGCCGCAAGCGCCTGGCCGTCTAAGCGAGCCGAATCAAGACCATGATCGGCCGCATCGAACGATCGGCCGACTTTGAGCGCGTGCTGGGCCAGCCCAGCCGCGCCCGCAGCAAGCACTTTGCTGTGCACCACCTCATGGCCGCTCCCAGCCTGCCCGGACCCGGTTTTTCCACCGGGAAATCCGAGTTATCAACAGGCCACCCACCGCTTGCCCACACAGCTGTGGACGAAACACCGTCCGCCGAGGGTGGGAAGCCGGCAGACACCGTCGCCCACGCGGCGCCCGGTGGACATTGGCTGGGCTGCGTCGTGCCCAAGCGGCACGCACGCCGCGCCGTGACCCGATCCCTGATCAAACGCCAGATCCGCGCCGTCTTCGCCGAGGCCGCGGGCTCGCTGCCGCCCGGGCTCTGGGTGGTGCGCCTGCGCCTGCCTGTGGACCGCAAGCAGTTCCCCAGTGCCGCGTCCGAGCCGCTCAAGGCCCTGATGCGCGCCGAACTGCTGCAGCTTCGCGCCAAGCTGGCCCGCCATGCCGACGCGGCCGGCGCGTCGACGGCTGCCCGGGCCTGAGCCCGCCACCCCCTGCCTGCCATGACGGCCCGCCGCAGCCCCCTCCAATGGCTCCTGATGGGGCTGATCCGCGCCTACCAGCTGCTGATCAGCTCCTGGCTCCAGGCCGGCTGCCGCTACGAGCCCAGCTGCTCCGCCTATGGCATGGAGGCCGTGCGCCGGCATGGCGGCGTGGCCGGCAGCTACCTCGCCGCGGCGAGAATCCTGCGCTGCAACCCGTTCTGTCTGGGCGGACATGATCCCGTGCCTGACAATCCGCCCCGTCTGTTCTCGCGCCTCGGGCTCGGGGGCAGCAGGACACCCTCCTCTTCCAATCCTGAAGCTTCTCCATGACTGATATACGCCGCACCGTGTTGTGGGTGGTATTCACCATGTCGCTCGTCCTGTTGTGGGACGGCTGGCAGAAATACAACGGGCACCCCTCGATGTTCAGCCCCGCGCCGGCCAAACCCGTCGCCAGCGCGGCACCCGCGGCCAGCGGCCCGGCCTCCGGCGCCCTGCCGACGGCCACGTCTGCCAGTGCCGGCGGCAGCACGGTCGCTGCGGCACCCGGCGCTGCGGCCTCGGCCGCCCAGCCGGCCAGCGAAAAGTTCGAGGTCACGACCGACGTGGTCAAGGCCACCTTCGACACGCGCGGCGGCAGCCTGGTCCGCGTCGAGCTGCTCCAGCACCTGACCACCGAGACCCACGGCCTGATGGACCCGCTGCTGCGTGCCGTTGGCCTCAAGGCGCCGTCCGGCTTCAAGCCCGAGCCCGTGGTGCTGTTCGACGCCAGCAGCTACCGGCCCGAGTCCGGCCTGATCGGCACGCCCGGTGCACCCAACCACTTCACGCTGATGAACGTGGTCGGCGCCGAGCGCCAGCTCAAGGAAGGCGCGAGCTCGCTGACGGTGCGCTTCGAATCGCCCGAGCAGGGCGGCCTGAAGCTGGTCAAGACCTACACCTTCAAGCGCGGCGACTACGCCATTGACGTCAAGCACGAGGTGGTCAACACCGGCGCCGCCCCGGTGAGCCCGCAGCTCTACGTGCAGCTGGTGCGCCCGCACGCGGTGGAGTCCTCGTCCGGCTACATGGCGCCCGCGTCCTTCATCGGCCCGGCCATCTACACGGACAAGAGCAAGTTCCAGAAGTTCGAGTTCAAGGACCTGGACAAGGGCAAGACCGACTACGACAAGCATGCCGACGATGGCTGGGTCGCGATGGTGCAGCACTACTTCACGACCGCCTGGCTGCGCAACAGCGCCGGCCCGCGCGAGTTCTTCGTGAAGAAGACCGAATCCGGCGCCTACAGCGTGGGCCAGGTCTTCCCGCTGCCCACCGTCAACCCCGGCGCCTCGGTCGTAGCAGAGAACGTGCTGTACGCCGGTCCGCAGGAGGAGAACAAGCTGACCGAACTCGCCCCGGGCCTGGAGCGCGTCAAGGACTACGGCATGTTCTACGTGATCGCCAAGCCGCTGTTCTGGCTGCTGGACAAGATCCACGGCCTGCTGGGCAACTGGGGCTGGTCCATCGTCGCCCTGGTCGTGCTGCTGAAGATCGCCTTCTTCGGCCTGAACGCCAGCGCCTACCGCTCCATGGCCAAGATGAAGGCCGTGGGCCCGCGCATCAACGAGCTGCGCGAGCGCTACAAGAACGACCCGCAGAAGCAGCAGCAGGAGATGATGCGCATCTACCGCGAGGAGAAGGTCAACCCGCTGGGCTCCTGCCTGCCCATGCTGCTGCAGATGCCCTTCTTCATCGCGCTGTACTGGGTGCTGCAGAGCACCGTGGAGATGCGCAACGCGCCCTGGATCGGATGGATCACCGACCTGTCCTCGGCCGACCCCTTCCTCATCCTGCCCATCCTGATGACGGCCTCCAGCCTGCTGCAGGTCTGGCTGAACCCGACCCCGGCCGACCCGACGCAGGCCAAGATGATGTGGATCATGCCGCTCGCGCTGAGCTTCATGTTCTTCTTCTTCCCGGCGGGCCTGGTGCTGTACTGGCTGGTGAACAACCTGCTGTCCATCGCGCAGCAGTGGATCATCAACAAGCAGATGGGCGTGCAGAACTGAGCCCGGTCGCGAATTACCGCACGAAGCCCTCGATCGCCCCCGTGATCGGGGGCTTTTTTTCATCCCGGCGCTCGCCTTAAATCGAGGCCATGCGGGGCAGTTTGATGCAGCAGGTCCACACAGCCGGGCTGCAGCACAGGCCCGCCGTGCGGCTCACGAGAGCCAGCCCGGTCGCCTCCCCCGCGCCATCTTGCACGGCCTCCGGCATCCGCCCGGGGGCCGTTTTCATGGGCCCTGCCGGCAAGACCGCCGCGTCGCGAGCACAGGGCGCGGCGTAGGACAATGCGACCATGCTGGCCCGCCACCTCGACCCCATCGCCGCCATCGCCACCGCCCCCGGCCGGGGCGCCGTGGGCATCGTGCGCGTCTCCTCCGCGCAAGACCTGACCCCCTTGATCGAGCAGATCTGCGGCCGCCCGCTTCGCCCGCGTGAAGCCCACTACCTGCCCCTGCGCGCCGCCAACGGCGACGCCATCGACCACGGCCTGGCCCTGCACTTCCCCGCCCCGCATTCGTACACGGGCGAGCATGTGCTGGAGCTGCAGGCGCATGGCGGGCCGGTGGTGCTGCAGCTGCTGCTGGCGCGCTGCCTGGAGGCGGGTGCCGCCGTGGACTCGCTCCGGTACCTGCGCCTCGCTGAGCCCGGCGAATTCACGCAACGGGCCTTCCTCAACGGCAAGCTGGACCTGGCGCAGGCCGAGGCGGTGTCCGACCTCATCGACGCCAGCACCGAGGCGGCAGCACGCAGCGCCAGCCGCGCGCTCGCCGGCGCGCTGTCCACCGAAGTGGGCGAGTTGCGCGACGGCCTGGTCAACCTGCGCATGCTGGTCGAGGCCACGCTGGACTTCCCTGAAGAAGAGATCGACTTCCTGCAGCAGGCCGACGCGCTGGGCAAGCTGCGCCGCATCCAGGCCCGGCTGGAGAGCGTGCTGGACCGCACGCGCCAGGGCGCCTTGCTGCGCGAAGGCATCAAGGTGGTGCTGGCCGGCCAGCCCAACGTCGGCAAGAGCTCGCTGCTCAACGCCCTGGCCGGCGCCGAGCTGGCCATCGTGACGCCCATCCCCGGCACCACGCGCGACAAGGTCAGCCAGACCATACAGATCGAGGGCGTGCCCCTGCACATCACCGACACCGCCGGCCTGCGCGAGACCAGCGACGAGGTCGAGCGCATCGGGGTGGCCCGCAGCTGGGATGCCATTGCCGAGGCCGACGTGGTGCTCTTCCTGCACGACCTCACCCGCATCGGCGAGGCCGACTACGAAGCCGGCGACGCCGAGATCCGCGAGCGCCTCGCCCAGGTCGACCCGACCCGACTGCTGCAGGTCTACAACAAGGCCGACACCGCCGCGGACGCCCGCAGCAGGCAAGACCTGACCCTGCCTGCGGGCGCGGTGCAGCTCTCCGCCAAGACCGGTGCCGGCCTGGCCGAACTGCGCCGCGAGCTGCTGGCGCATGCCGGCTGGCATGCGGTGCCCGAGGGCCTGTTCATCGCCCGCGAACGCCATGTCCAGGCCTTGCGCCGCACGGCCGAGCACCTTGCGCTTGCGCTGGCGCAGGTGGAGATCGACCCACCGGCATTGGACCTGATGGCCGAGGAGCTGCGCCTGGCCCACGACGCCTTGGGCGAGATCACCGGTGCGTTCTCGGCGGACGACTTGCTTGGGGAGATCTTCAGCAGGTTTTGCATTGGGAAGTAACCCCGCCCCCCACCGAATACGACGCCCCGCCCTACACGCCCGGCGGCCAGTGGTGCGTCTCCGCCTGGCAGCGGCAGCACCAGGCGTACAGCGCGTCGTAGACGACCAGGCCGTGGCGCAGCATCTCGTGGTCGTCTTCGAACAGGGCCGACAAACCCAGCGAGACCGCATACAGGCCGGCCGACTGCGGCGTGAGGTCCAGCCGCGAGGTGTCGGCCCCGCGCACGATGGCGGCCAGTTGCTGCAGGGCCGGATCCTGCAGCGCGTATTTGCCCAGGAAGGCATCGAAGCTGCACAGCTCGCCGACATGGCTCATTTCGACGCCCGGGATGTCGTAAGGCGTGGCGCCCAGCGCTTCGGCCTGCGCCAGCACCTGGCTGGCAGGCACATAGAGGAACTCCGCCGCCGGGTCGATGAAGCGCGAGATCAGCCAAGGGCAGGCGATGCGGTCGATCTTGGGTCGCTCGCGGGTGATCCACTTCATGGCAGCCTCCTTGCAGGTGCTCAGCCTGCGTGCATCAGGGGATGGACCAGCAGCCCGAGCAAGGCCGCGGCCAGCACGATCACGGGCTCCGGCAGCTTCTTGAAGCGCCACAGCACACCCAGCGTCACGAGCGCCATGGCGGCCGTGGGGCCGTCGGTGATCGAGCGCTGCCCGATCACGATGACGGCGCCGGTGATGGCGCCGATGGCCGCCGCCGTCACCCCGTCGACAAAGGCCACGATGGCCGGCCGCTTGCCGTGCTTTTTGAAGTAGGGCGCCGGCAGGATGGTGAAGAGGTAGCAGGGCACGAAGGTGGCCAGCGCTGCCACCACCGCCCCCCAGAAGCCGGCCACGAGGTAGCCGATGAAGCCCGTCGTGATGACCACCGGGCCCGGTGTGATCATCGCCACGGCGACGGCATCGACGAACTGACGGTCGTTGAGCCAATGGTGCTCCTGGACCACGCCGCTGTAGAGGAAGGGCACGATGGCCAGGCCGCTGCCGAAGACAAAGCTGCCCGCATAGGCGAAGAAGCCACCGATCTGGAGCAGCAAAGGCCAGTCTGCCGCCGAGGCTGCCGAGGCCGCAGGCGCAGCGAACGGCGCGGCCAGCGCAATGCCCTTGGCCGTGCCCCCTCCGCGCAGCCAGCCGGGCGGCGCGCGCAGCAGCCAGACCAGCACGCCGGCCCCGAGGAACAGCCAGACCACCTCGGACTTGGTGACGACGGTGACCACGGCGCTGAGCGCGAAGATCGCCCACAGCAGCCGGTCCTTGCCGATGTTCTTGGTGGTCAGCTTGTAGGCGCTCATCGCAATGATGCCGATGACGGCGGCCCCGACGCCATAGAAGACCGACTGCATCCAGCCGATGCCGCCGAAAGCCACGTAGGCCGCGCCCAAGCCCACCACCATCAGGAAGGACGGCAGCACGAAGGCCAGGCCCGCCAGCGTTGCACCGAGCACGCGGTAGTGCACGTAGCCCAGGTAGATGGCCAGTTGCGCGGCCAGCGGCCCCGGCATCAGCTGGGCCAGGGCCATGCCCTCCTTGTAGTCGGCCTCGCTGATCCATTGCCGGCGTTCGACCAGGTCGCGGTACATGAAGCCGACCAGGGCCACCGGGCCGCCAAAGCCCCATGCGCCCAGGCCCAGCATGTAGGCCACCAGCTGCCAGAGCGTGTAGGCCGGGCGCCCTGCCGGCACGTCGTTCCCGCTCATGTGGAGGCCTTCTTCGGTTGCAGCGGCCGCCCGGCACGTGCCCAGCCGTCGATGCCGCCGGACAGGAAGCGGGCCTGCAGCCCCCGTGCCCGCAGCTTCATGGCCGTCGACCGTCCGACCTCGTGGCCGTAGATGCAGTAGACGAGGATCTCGCGGTCGCTCGGCAGCGAGGCCGCCCACTCGTCGACCTTGGCCGGATCGCACCAGCGCGCGCCCGGCAGCAGGCTCGTGGCCTGTGCATACATGGCGTCGCGGCGGACGTCCAGCAGCAGCGGCTGGGCGCCGTCCAGCGCCGTGGCATCCGCGGCCAGGCCTTCGCTGGCGGCATGCACCGCCTGCTGGTAGCGCTCGTAGACCTTGGCCCAATCGATGTTGACCATGAAGGCATCGACGTAGGCCGCGGCCGCGGCGCCGTGGTCCATGTGATAGGCGTGTTCGTACATGTCCAGCGCCAGCAGCGGCACCCCGCCCGCCAGCGCATGGGTATGGTCGGCGCACCACTGGTTGACCAACGTGCCCTCGCGGGGCAGGAAGCTCAGCAACACCCAGCCCGAACCACCGCCCAGCGCCTTGCCCATGGCGACGAACTCCTCGCGCCACCGATCCACGCTGCCAAAGCTGGCCGCCAGCGCCAGGGCCATGGCAGGCGCCATCTCGCTGGCGCCCAGGCTGTCAAAGTACAGCTCGTGCAGCAGCATGGAGTTGGTGGCGATCAGCTCCTCGCGCTTGAGACCGTTGAGCTCATAGCCCGCCAAATCAGCGGGCTTGGCCTCGCGCAGCTGCGCGCGCAGGGCGTTCAGCCGCTTGACGGCGCCGCCGTAGTTGTTCTGGTGGTGGCTGCGCAGCAGCTTCTCGGACAGGCCCGGGAGGCTGCTCGGGTCGAAAGGAAGGTCCTGGGGGATGGCGTTCATGGATGCTCCACATCGTTCTGGAAAGCCGTCAGCAGCCCTTCGAAGACACCGGCGCTGATCTGGAGGAGTTGGTCGTCATCGGCGATGGCCTCGCGCATGCCGGCCAGCACGCGCTCGACGCCTGCCGCCTCGGGCGGCAGCACGCCGCCCACGTCCAGGCCGTGCACCAGCAGGCCGAGGCGAAGCAGCGCCGGCGTCTCCAGGCCGAAGCTGGCCAGCAGGGTCTCGAAGGTCACGCGGGCACCGACATGGCTGAAGGTCGCACCGTCGAAATCGAAGCCCAGCGCCTTCTTCGGGCAGTCGGCCGGCGACTTCAGCCACAGAAAGCGGGCCTCGGGGTCGATGAAGCGGCGGATCAGCCAGGCGCTGGCCAGGCGGTCGACCCACGGCCGCGCCCGCGTGGCCCAGACGCGGCCCCGGTAGTGCGCAGCATCCAGCCGTGCAATGGCCTGGCGGGCGGGGTGAGGCTCGTCGGGGGACAGGGTCCGGCTGAGTTGCAGTTCGAGCGCCTCCAGGGCTTCCTGGGCCTGGCGCTGCGCCTCGCCGGGGAAGAAGTCGATGGCGACCAACTGCTCGAAGCTCTTGCGCAGCTTGCGGGCCTGCCGCAGACCGTCCATGGCCTGTTCGGGGCGCAGCTGGGCGCGCGCAGCGGCGATCTCCGCCAGCAGCGCGCCGAACTCGTCCCGACGGTCGAACATCGATTCGAAGGACGCCGCCGGCGCGTCAGTCGGCAGCAGATGCGCCGTGCCGCCGTGCTGGCGCAGGCCCTCGGCAACGGCGCTCAGCGCCGCTTCGTGATCCGCAGCCGCGGGCATGACATAGACGCCATCGCGCAGCACGGCAGCGCCCATGCCCTTCAAGGCACGCCAGCTGCGCATGCGAGCGGCGGTGTTGTCCGTGGGCAGGGAGAGGATGAGTAGCAGCCAAGACATGATGATGTTGATATTACTACCAAGCGTAGCAATATCAACATCATTTTTCAGACTTCGTCGCCTGGCCATCGTCCCGCGCTACCCGGGGATGTCCGCCGAGCCGGCGTGCAGTGCTGGCGCCCTCACCCCTCGCCGGCCGGCGCCAGGCAGCCGGTTTCGTCCTTTCATTTGCTCACAGCCTGCGGGTCAGCCCTCAGTACCCCCGGGCCTTGCGCCACTAACATCGCGCCAAACAGAGGGAGAGGAACACCATGAAACCGACCCGTGACGCCGCGGAGCCGGGGCCGCAGCCCGGCGCTGCCGATTTCGGCCTGCCGGCGCACCCAAACCTGCACCCCAACCCGCACCCGCCCGCCCCGGCATCCGCCCTCCCCTTGCGCGAGCTGGCCGGGCCGCCGGCATGGCCGCTTGTGGGGCATCTGCTGAGCCTGGACCGACACCGGCTCCATCACCAGCTCGAAGGCTGGGCCGCGGTCCACGGGCCGCTGTACCGGCTGCAGCTCGGCCGCCGCCCGGTGCTGGTAGTGGCCGATCACCAGCTGGCGCAGGACGTGATGCGGCGGCGCCCCCAGCGCGTGCTGCGCAGCCCCACCACGCGGCGCGTCTGCCAGGAACTGGGCATCGACGGCCTCTTCATGAGCGAAGGCGAGCGCTGGCAGGCCTTGCGCCGCCTGACCGTGCGGGCCTTCACGCCCGAGGTGCTGCGGGGCTTTCACCCGCAGATGCTCGCCATGGGCCAGCGCTGGTGCGCGCGTTGGCGGGATGCCGTCGAGCGAGGTGCCCAGCCCGACCTGGCCCGCGACCTGCCGCGTTTCTCGCTGGAGGTGGGTGTGGCCCTGGCCACGGGCGTGGACCTGGGCCAGGCCTCGGACCCGGCCAGCCCGGGCAGCCAGCAGTTGCAGGCGGACATCGAGTTCCTGATCCGCCAGGTCTGGCGCCGCATCAACAGCACGGTGCCGCTCTGGCGCTGGTTCAAGACGGCCCCCGAACGTGCCGTCGATGCCGCGATCGCCCGCGTGCGCCAGGCCCTGCTGCCCATCATCGAGCAGGCCCGCGCCCACCGCGCCGCCCATCCGGACGCACCACCGCGTCACCTGCTGGACGCCCTGCTGATCGCGCAAGCCCAGCCCGAGGCCGGCGAGCGGCCCGTCGAACTGTCGGACGAGCAGCTGGTGCGCCTGCTGACCGAGCTGGTCTTTGCCGGCGAAGACACCAGCGCCTATTCCATCGCCTGGCTGCTGGTCCTTTGCAGCCGCCACCCTGGCGCCTGGCAGCAGTTGCAGACCGAGATCGCGCAGGCTTGCGGCGAGGCCGGCCCCGGCTATGACAGCCTGCGCCGCCTGCCCTACACCGAGGCGCTGATCCAGGAGTCGCAGCGCCTGCGGCCGGTCATCAGCCTGCTGATGTTCCAGTCCGCCGAAGACCAGGTCGTCGGCGGCGTGCGGGTGCCCAAGGGCGCCGGGCTGATGACCCTCAACCGCTACAGCGCCCTGCAAGTCGGTCCCGAGGACCGGCAGCAGTTCCGCCCCGAGCGCTGGCTGGCCGATGACGGGCAACCCGCCTGCGCGTCATCGCATCCTTTCGGCGCCGGCGCCCGCACCTGCCCGGGCCGCTATGCCGCCCTGCTGCAGATGAAGACGCTGCTGGCCCTGCTGGCCCCCGTCCTGGACCTGCTGCCCAGCAGCGCACCGCTGCCTGACGAGGTGCTGGCCGTGACGCTGCGACCATCCGTCCTGGACCTGCATTGGAAAGTGAGCGGCACGCCGCGCTGAACGGCATGCGAGGAGCCCTGGGCGACGCAGGACGGCGCCTGCCCGCCCTTCAGTGCCCCTCGAAGCTCACCAGCGTGTGCAAGGGCAGCCCCGCCTCGCGAACGCGCGTGGAGCCCCCGAGCTCCGGCAGGTCGACGATGGCGGCACCCTCGATCACCAGTGCGCCCAGCCGTTGCAGCAGTCGCATGCCGGCCAGCATGGTGCCGCCCGTCGCGACGAGATCGTCGATCAGCACCACGCGATCCTGCGCACCGACGGCGTCGGTATGGATCTCCACGGTGGCGCTGCCATATTCCAGCTCGTAGCTCTCCTGCACCGTGTTGAAGGGCAGCTTGCCCTTCTTGCGGATGGGCACGAAGCCGATGTTCAGCTCATAGGCCAGCACCGAGCCAATGATGAAGCCGCGCGCATCCAGGCCCGCGATGGCCGTGGGGCGGGCGTCGAAGTAGCGGTGCACGAACTGGTCGATCAGCACCCGGAAGGCCTTGGGGCTGGACAGCAGCGGCGTGATGTCCCGGAACTGCACGCCCGGGCTGGGCCAGTCGGGGACGGTGCGGATCTGCTGGCGAATGAAGTCGAGGTCGCTGAGGCTCATGGGCCGGATTGTGCCGCTCGGGGCAGCATCCCGGCACGGCTGACGACGGCTCAGGCGCAACGGCTGTCGCCGCCCACCAGGCGGGCCCGCCCGTCGCGCTTGGCGGCATAGAGTGCCGCGTCGGCCCGCTCGACCAGCACGGCCGCATCCTCGCCCGGCTGGGCCACCCAGGTGGCATGGCCGATGCTGATGCTCACACCGCCGCGCGAGGGGCTGGCGCCATGCGGGATGGCGGCCAGGCGCAGGCTGTCCAGGCAGCGCTGCGCCACGCGGCGCGCCTCCGCGGCATCCACCTCCTCCAACAGCACCGCGAACTCTTCGCCGCCGTAGCGGCACAGCGCCGCCTCATTGACGCAGGACTGCAGCAGGCTGGCCACGCGGCGCAGGCAGTCGTCGCCCGCCACATGGCCGTGGCAGTCGTTGTATTGCTTGAAGTGATCGATGTCGATCAGCAGCAGGGACAGCGGCTGCTGGCGCTGCCGGCTGCGCTGCCAGGCTTGCCGCAGCAACTCGTCGAAGAGCCGGCGGTTGCCGACGCCCGTCAGCCCGTCGGTGGTGGACTGACGCGCCAGCAGCTCGTTGGCACGGCGCAGTCGCAGCTCCTGGCGCTTGCGCTCGGTGAAGTCGGCAATGATGCAGACGAACAGATGCGTGGTGGCCGTCTTCACCTCGGCCACGTTGAGCTGCAGGGCCAGCACGCTGCCGCCGCGATGGCGGCCGCTCAGCTCGTGCTGCCGCCCCAGCAGCAGTTGCGGCTGCAGCCGGGACTCGCCGTGCTCGCCGCCATCCAGCACCAGGCTCAGATGCGCGCCCTGCAGTTCGGCGGAGGTGTAGCCGAACAGCACCTCGCAGGCCGGGTTCACCTCCAGCATGTGGCCATCGGTGTCCAGGGTGATGATGGCATTGCGTGCCGCCTGGATCACCGCCTGCAGATGGGCCTGGCTGCCGGCCAGGCGCTGCTGCTCGCGGACCAGGTCGCTGACGTCCAGGCGCACGCCGACGATGCCGCCCGAAGCCGTGCGCTGCTCGTAGATGCGCAGCCATTTGTTGTCATGCACCCGCTGCAGCAAAGGCTCCTGCTGCCGACCGCGCTGCGCCAGGCGTTCGGCCAGCCAGGCCTCCTCGCGCCCCCGCGCCTCCGGCACGCCGCCGCCGTAGACCGAGGCCCGCGCCATTTCGCTGAAGCTGGCACCGCGGTCGAAGGCGCCCCACATATGCGGATAGAGCTCGATCAGCTTGCGGTTGTAGGCCACCAGGCGATCCTGGGCATCGAAGATCTCCACGCTGGCCGGCAGCGCGTCGATCGCTTCCTCCAGCTGGTCGTAGGCGCGTTGGACCTGGTGCCGCCCCTGGATCAGCACCAGCAACCCGAGAATGGCCGCCAGCAGCCCCGGCGCCATGCCGGCGATGGCCCAGCCCAGCACCGGCTCGCCCTGGGCATTGGCGTGCAGGCCGGCAGCGAAGCAAGCAAGCTGGGCCAGCAGACAGACCAGCAGCAGCCCCGCCATGCCGCGCTTGAGCAGCAGATCCTGCGTGCCGCGCAGGGCGGCGTGCCAGCGCAGCCGCTGTCGACGGCGGCGCAAGGTGGCGGTGGCGGGACGGCGGGGCATGGGTGGGGACGGACGCGACGAAACAAGGCGGCGGAGCAAAGCCGGCATCCTAGGGACTCAGGCGGCTGCTGCCCAGGCACCCCCGCCCCGGACTTGCCCCCAACCTTAGGGGGGCGTGCCTCCGGTGTCGCGCGAACACGGCGTGGCGAGCTTGCCTGCCGGGAGCGGCAGGTAGCGTGCCAGCTCCAGCTTGGCCAGGGCGTTGCGGTGGACTTCGTCCGGGCCGTCGGCAAAGCGCAGGGTGCGCTGGTGGGCCCACATCAGGGCCAGCGGCGTGTCGTCGGAGACACCCATGCCGCCATGGACCTGGATGGCCCAGTCGATGACCTTGAGCGCCATATTGGGCGCGACGATCTTGATCATCGCGATCTCGGCCTTGGCGACCTTGTTGCCCACCGTGTCCATCATGTAGGCGGCCTTGAGCGTCAGCAGGCGCGCCTGCTCGATGAGACAGCGCGCCTCGGCAATGCGCTCCTGCGTCACGGTCTGCTGGGCCAGGGTCTTTCCAAAGGCCACGCGGGCGACGGCGCGCTGGCACATCAGTTCCAGCGCCCGCTCGGCCGCGCCGATGGAACGCATGCAGTGGTGGATGCGTCCCGGCCCCAGCCGGCCCTGCGCAATCTCGAAGCCGCGCCCCTCGCCCAGCAGCACATTGGACGCCGGCACGCGCACGTCCTTCAATTCGATCTCCATGTGGCCGTGCGGCGCGTCGTCGTAGCCGAAGACCGGCAGATGGCGCTTGATGCGCACGCCCGGCGCATCCGCCGGCACCAGCACCATGGACTGCTGCTCATGCTTGCCGGCCTCGGGGTTGGTCTTGCCCATCACGATGTAGAGCACGCAACGCGGATCGCCGGCCCCGCTGGACCACCACTTGCTGCCGTTGATCAGGTATTCATCGCCCTGGCGCTCGATGCGGCACTGGATGTTGGTGGCGTCGGACGAGGCCACCTCGGGCTCCGTCATCAGGAAGGCCGAGCGGATCTCGCCGCGCAGCAGCGGCTCCAGCCAGCGGTCCTTCTGGGCCTCGCTGCCGTAGCGCTCGAGGGTCTCCATATTGCCGGTGTCCGGCGCGGAGCAGTTGAAGACCTCGGCCGCCCAGGAGACGCGTCCCATGATCTCGCACAGCGGCGCGTACTCCAGGTTGGACAGGCCCTCCGGCGCGCGGGCCGACTTCGGCAGGAAGAGGTTCCACAGCCCGGCCTCGCGCGCCAGGGGCTTGAGCTCCTCGATCAGGCGCGTCGGCACCCAGGCGTTGCCGGCGCGGCGGTTGGCCTCAACCTCCTCGTGGAAGCGGCGTTCGTTGGGATAGATGTGCTGATCGAAGAAGGCCAGCAGGCGCTCGCGATAGGCCTGGACCGTGGGGCTGTAGTCGAAGTTCATGGCGGATCCTCTGGAATGGCGGGAATCTCAGGCCTGCGGACCAGGCTGCTCAAGCAGTTCGCACAGGTGGATCTGCGGCCGCAGGCTTGAATAACTCTCAACATGCGCAGCCAATTCAGGGCCGGCCTGGGCCAGCGCCGCCTGGGCGCTGGCGAGGTCGACGAAATCGGCAAAGGTGGCGGCGATCAGATCGCCCGGCCGGGGCGCAGCGGCACTCAGAAAGCGCGCCAGCTCCAGGCGCTGCAGGCCCAGGGGCGTCAGCAGGCGCCGGCTCAGCTCGGCGTGCTCGCTGGCGTAGCGGGACGCATCGAAGTGGGCGCCCTCGGCCCAGTGGTAGAGACCCATCACGCGAATCACGAGGACTCCTTGGCTTGCGGTTCTTTCGGCATGCGCTCGTCCAGATATTGGAGGTACTGGGCCAGCAGGTGTTCCATGGTGGTGAGGCGGTCCTCGTGCCGCAGACCTTCCAGCGGCGCGATGTTCAGGCCGCGCAGCACCCAGTCGCCGGGCGCCTCGCCCACGTCGATCACGTTGAGGCAGGCCGGGCTTTGCATCAGGCTGCCGTAGAGCAGACGCTGGCCGCCGCTGAGGGCATGGGACAGCAGGGCGGCGTTGACCACGCCGTGCAGCACCAGCAGGGCGCTGTCCCAGTGCGGATCGTCGCGCAGGCGCTGCAGCGCGGGCAGCACGCGGTCCAGAAACTCGCCGACGGACTCGCCCTGCAGGAAGCGCTGGTCCTCGCTCACCCGCCCCTGGTGCAGGCCGCAGAAGGCCTGCCGCAACGCCAGGGCCGGAATCGTCGACAGCCGCCCCCCGCGTATCTCCTGCCAGTCTGGCCAGACCTCCGGCTGCAGGGTCTCGTGCCCGGACGCGGCGAGCACCAGCGACGCCGTCTGCACGGTGCGCGGCAGGCCGGAGACGATGGCGCGGTCCAGCCGCACGCCCTGCTCGCGCAGGTAGGCGCCCGCGGCACGCGCCTGGGCCTGGCCCTGCGGGGTGAGTTCGACCTGCTCAGGCAGCACCGGGCGGCCGCTGGCGGCATCGAAGTAGCGGACTTCGCCATGACGCATCAGGTAGATGCGCCGGCGTCGGCCGTCAGGGCGCGGGGCTTGGGACATGCGCACAGTGTGACCCAGGGTCGCGGCGACGGCTGTCGCGCAGGCGGCAGGCCCGACAATGCGGCGCGACATGAATCCAACCCCCCCCGTCACCCAGGCGACAGCCGAGCCCTTGCGCTGGGACATCCAGGCCTTGCGCGGCCTGGCCGTCGCCTGGGTGTTGCTGCACCATGCCCAGCTGCCTGGCGTCCCTGCCGGCTACCTGGGCGTCGACATCTTCTTCGTGATCTCCGGCTACCTGATCACGGGCCTGGTGCAGCGCGCGCTGCAGGCCGGGCAGTTCAGCTTTCGCGACTTCTATGCGCGGCGCGCACGGCGGCTGCTGCCCGCCGCCTACGTCACGATGGCGCTGACCTTGCTGGCCAGCCCCTGGCTGCTGAACGCCCGCGAGCAGCTGGACTTCGCGGCGCAGCTGCGCGGCGCCCTGCTCTTTGCCAGCAACTGGGTGCTGTGGCAGCAAAGCGGCTATTTCCAGGGCGCGGCGGAACTCAAGCCGCTGCTGCACTTCTGGTCGCTCTCGCTGGAGGAGCAGTACTACCTGCTGCTGCCGGCCCTGCTGTGGCTGTGCGCCCCGCGCTGGCGGCGTCTGGCCGTGGGCTTGCTGTGCCTCGCCAGCGTGGCGCTGTGCCTGCGCTGGCTCACGCGCGACGCCAGCCTGGCCTTCTATGCCCTGCCCAGCCGGGCCTGGGAGCTGGGCCTGGGCTCCCTGGTCGCCCTGTGGCCCTCGCACCAGCGGCTGTCTGTCCGTGCTCAATTGGCCGCGCGCCTGGTCGCTGCGGCCGCCCTGCTGACCCTGCCCTTGCTGAATCCGCCCGGCTGGCCACATCCGGGGCCGCTGGCCCTGGGCGTCTGCCTGGCGACGGCGCTGCTGATGCAGCATCCGGCCGGAGCGACTCCGGCGCCGCGAGGCCTTCTTCCGCTGGTCTGGCTGGGCGACCGCAGCTACTCGCTGTACCTCGTTCACTGGCCGCTGATGGCGGCGGTGCACAACGCCTGGGTCGGCACCGCGAAGGAGACGCCGCCGGCGCTGCTGGCCTGGCGCCTGGGCGCGCTGGTGCTGGCCCTGCCGCTGGCCTGGCTGCTGCACCGCTGGGTCGAGGTGCCAGGCAAGGCGCGGCTGCGTGGCCGGCCGGCCTGGGCCGCCCTCGTCGTCGGCAGCCTGTCGCTGGCCGTGCTGCCCGCCCTCACGCAGTCTTGGGTGCAGGCCGCAGAGGGTCAGGACTTCGCCCGGCTCACGCGCCCCAACCATGGGTTCTCGCCGCTGTGCGACGCCGAGCAGCCCTTCGCCGCCCGCCCCGAATGCCAGCAAGGCGCTCGCCCGCAGTGGATGGTCTGGGGCGATTCCTACGCCATGCATCTGGTGCCAGGTCTTGCCCTGCAGGTGGGCGACCAAGGCCTGCTGCAGGCCACCAAGTCCTCCTGCGGCCCCTTCCTGGACATCGTCCCCTACAAGCCCGAGGCTGCGCCGGGCGACACCTTCGCGCCGCGCTGGGCGGCGCAGTGCCGAGCCTTCAACCAGGCCGTGCTGGCCTGGCTGGCCGGGCACCCGGAGGTGCACACGGTGGTGCTGTCCAGCCTGCTGACGCAATACCTGGACACACGGCAGTACAGCCCGCGCAGCCTCTCTGCGGATGGGCATCTATCCAGGCAGGCGATGGACGCGGCCGCGCTGCAGCAGGCGCTGCTCGAAGACCTGCTGCGCAGTGCCGGGCAGCTGCGCCAGCTCGGCAAGCGCGTGCTGCTGGTCGCGCCGCCGCCGCGGGCCGGCTTCAACATCGCGGCCTGCCTGGAGCGCCGTTCCCTGGGTCGCTGGGCCCTGGGCGCCACGCCGGACTGCCGCATCGATCCGGCCCATCACGATGCGAGCACTGCGCAGGTCCGGGCCTGGCTGCAAAAGGCCGACGACGCCCACGTGCCCGTGCTGCGCTTCGAGCCCCTGCTGTGCCAGGGCGAGCGCTGCGAGGTGATGCAGCAGGGCGTGATGCTCTACCGCGACCAGGGCCACCTCAGCGAGGCCGGCTCGCGCCGGTTGCTGCCGCGCCTGGCCTGGCCCGACGCTTCAGCCGCGCAATAGCTTTTCCTCGGCGAGGGCCAGGGCCTCGGGCGTGCCGCTCAGCACCAGGGTGTCGCCGCCCTGCAGCTCCAGCCCGTCCTGCGCCGAGCGCACCGCGCCGCCGGCGCGCCGCACCGACACGACGTGCACGCCCACCGCATCCAGCGCCAGGTCGCCCAGCGGCTCGCCGGCATAGGGCGTGGCCAGCGGCAGCGTGACCGGCCGCAGCCGGGCCTGCTCGCGCTCGTCGGCGCTGTCGTCGTCGGCACCATGGAAATAGCCGCGCAGCAGGCTGTAGCGGGCGTCGCGGGCATCGCGGGTCAGGCGGATCACGCGGTGCATGGGCACGCCCACCAGCGCCAGGGCATGGCTGGCCAGCATCAGCGAGCCTTCGATGGCTTCGGGCACCACCTCGGTGGCGCCGGCGGCGCGCAGCTTCTCGAGGTCGCTGTCATCGATGGTGCGCACCACCACCGGCACATGGGCGGCGTGCTCGCGCACCAGCTGCAGGATCTTCAGCGCCGAGGGCGTGTCGTGGTAGCTGATCACCACCGCGCTGGCCCGCGCCAGGCCGGCGGCCATCAGGCTCTGCACCTTGGCGGCATCACCGAAGACCACGCTCTGGCCAGCGGCGGCGGCCTGGCGCACGCGGTCCGGGTCCAGGTCCAGCGCCATGTAGGGGATGTGCTCGCTCTCCAGCAGCCGGGCCAGGTTCTGGCCGCTGCGGCCGAAGCCGCAGATGATCACATGGGCGTCGGCCTTGATGGACTTCTTGGCGATGGTGGTCAGCTGCACCGACTGCAGCAGCCAGTCGCTGGAGGAGAGCTTCATCACGATGCGGTTGCTGTGCATCACGAGCACGGGCGTGGCCAGCATGGAGATGACCATGGAGGCCAGCACCGGGCTGACCCACTGCGCCCCGATCAGCTGGTGCTGCGCGCCCAGGCTCAGCAGCACGAAGCCGAACTCGCCCGCCTGCGCCAGGTACAAGCCCGTGCGGATGGCCACCCCCGTAGGCGCCCGAAAGAGCTTGGCCAGCACGGCGATGAGCGTGGCCTTGGCCAGCAGCGGCAGCGCGGTGAGCATCAGCACCAGCGGCCATTGCGCCACCACGGGCCGCCAGTCCAGCTTCATGCCGATGGTGATGAAGAACAGGCCCAGCAGCACGTCGTGGAAGGGGCGGATGTCGGTTTCCACCTGGTGCTTGTATTCGGTCTCAGCGATCAGCATGCCGGCCACGAAGGCGCCCAATGCGAGGGACAGGCCGGCATGCTCGGTCACCCAGGCCAGGCCCAGGGTGACGAGCAGCAGGTTGAGCATGAAGAGCTCTTCGCTCTTGCGCCGCGCCACCAGGGTCAGCCACCAGCGCATGACCTTCTGACCGCCGGCCAGCAGCACGGCCAGCACGACCGCCGCCTTCAGGCCGGCCCAGGCCAGTGACACGGCCATGGTGCCGCCATCGCTCTTGAGCGCGGGGATCAGCACCAGCAGCGGCACCACGGCCAGATCCTGGAACAGCAGCACGCCCATCACCCGGCGGCCATGCTCGCTCTCCAGCTCCAGGCGCTCGGCCATCAGCTTGACGACGATGGCGGTGGAACTCATGGCCATGGCGGCCCCCAGCATCAGCGCACCTTCCCAGCCCAGCTCCCAACGCATGCCCAGCCAGCCGAACAGCCGCTCCAGCATCAGGTTGCCGGCCATGGTGCCCAGGATGCTCACCAGCACCTGCAGCAAGCCCAGCCCGAAGACCAGCGAGCGCATGCTGCGCAGCTTGGGCAGGTTGAACTCCAGCCCGATCACGAACATCAGGAAGACGACACCGAACTCGGCGAGGTAGCGAACGCCCTCGGAGTCGCCGGACAGCGCCATGGCATTGGGGCCGATCAGCACCCCCACCGTCAGATAGCCCAGCATGGGCGGCAGCTTGAGCGAGCGGCAGATGACCACGCCCAGCACGGCAGCCACCAGGTAGAGCAGAGCAAGGTCCAGCGAACTCATGGCGGGCATGGTAATGCCCCCCGGCGCCGCCCGGCCCGGACTTTCGCGCCATGGCTGGTAGCAGAGCGGTATGGGCAGGCACAGGGCCGGAAATGAGCAAATATTTGCGTGAACTGAGCCTTGAGCGCAAACTTCCACCACCTATGCGTTCGCCGCATAGGCGCATGTGCACTCGGCTTTGGATTCGCTGGCATCGCGATCCTGGTTCGCGATACCGTTCGCGCCACGTAAAAATTACGGAGCATTACATGCCCAACCTGTCCTTCGTCACGCCCACGCGCAACAGCCCCTGGGGCACCTATCTGTCGCAGATCGACGCGGTGGAGCCCTACCTGGGCCACCTGGCCCGCTGGGTGGAGACCCTGCGCCGCCCGAAGCGCGCGCTGATCGTCGACATCCCCATCGAACTGGACAACGGCACCATCGCCCACTATGAGGGCTTCCGCGTGCAGCACAGCCTGACCCGCGGCCCCGGCAAGGGCGGCGTGCGCTACCACCCGGACGTGACGCTGGAAGAAGTGATGGCCCTGGCCGCCTGGATGACGGTCAAGAACGCCGCGGTGAACCTGCCCTACGGCGGCGCCAAGGGCGGCATCCGCCTGGATCCCAAGACTTTGTCCATGAAGGAGCTGGAGAAGGTTACGCGCCGTTACACCAGCGAGATCGGCATCATCATCGGCCCGCAGCAGGACATCCCCGCACCGGACGTGAACACCAACGGCCAGATCATGGCCTGGATGATGGACACCTACTCGATGAACGTCGGCGCCACCGCCACCGGCGTCGTGACCGGCAAGCCCATCCCCCTGGGCGGATCGCTGGGCCGCGTGGCTGCCACCGGCCGCGGCGTGTTCGTGATCGGCCGTGAAGCCATGCGCCGCCTGAACGTGCCCATGGAAGGCGCCCGCATCGCCGTGCAGGGCTTCGGCAACGTGGGTTCCGTGGCCGCGAAGATGTTTGCCGCCAATGGCGCCAAGATCGTCGCCGTTCAGGACCACACCGGCACCATCCTGAATGAAAAGGGCATGGACATGGCCGACCTGCTCGACCATGTGGCCAAGACCGGCGGCGTGGCCGGCTTCAAGGGCGCCGACAAGATCGACAACGAGAACTTCTGGGACGTCAAGACCGACGTGCTGATCCCCGCGGCCCTGGAAGGCCAGATCAGCGCCGAGCGCGCCCAGCGCCTCTCGACCCGCATCGTGCTGGAAGGCGCCAACGGCCCGACCACCCCGGACGGCGATGCCGTGCTGGCCGACCGCGGCATCACCGTGGTGCCGGACGTGATCGCCAACGCCGGTGGCGTGACGGTGTCCTACTTCGAGTGGGTGCAGGACTTCTCCAGCTTCTTCTGGACCGAGGACGAGATCAACGTCCGCCTGGACCAGATCATGATCGGCGCCTTCAAGGGCATCTGGGAGACCAGCGAGAAGCACCGCATCTCGCTGCGCACCGCCGCCTTCACCGTCGCCTGCACCCGCGTGCTGCAGGCCCGCGAAGAGCGCGGCCTGTACCCCTGAGCGACGCGCACCGCCCTCGTGGTCGTCTCCGTACGGCCACCGAAGCAGGCCCGCCCCGTGCGGGCCTTTTCATTGGGCGTCCATGGGCATCCATGGGCATCCGGCGCGCCCCTGTGGCATCATCCGGGGCATGAAAGCGCTGATGAGTCCGCTCGCCAAGGCCGTGCTGGCCGACCCGCAGGCCAAGGGCCAGCTGCGTCACTACCTGGCCCGCAAATCGGCCATTGCCGCCCATGCGGCCGCACAAGCGCCCGTGGCCGAAGCGTCGCAGGCCACGGTCATCGAACTGAAGGCCGCCGGCGGGCGCACGCTCAAACTCACCCCCGTCGTCGTGCCGCGGGCGGCCTGAGCCCCAGGTTCGCCTAACGCGGGCATGAATTTCGCGCTCCCGACGCTGGCCGTCTTTGCCCTGCTGCTGCCTGGCTTCATCGCCCGCTCGCGCATCAAGCGCATCGAGCGCCAGTCGCTGGACTACTCCCCCTTCGGCCAGATCGTCAGCGAGGCCCTGATCTGGGCACTGGCACTGCACCTGCTGTGGTGCGCGGGCACCTGGCTGCTGACCCCCTACGAACCCCGGCCCGAGGTGATGCTGCGCCTGCTGGGGTCTGACAACGCCCGCCAGGCGCAGTCCGTCGAGGCCATCGCCGCGATGGCGGGCCCCATCATCGCCTACCTGGGCAGCCTGCTGGTGTTTGCCTACCTGATGCCCACCGCCCTGCGCCGCCTCATCAGCCGCTGGCGCCTGGACAGCCACCGCTCGCGCTTCAGCCCCTGGCTGCGCTTCTCGGGCGCCCCCTGGTACTACCTGCTCACCGGCGCCGATTTCCCCCGCGACCATGCACCGGACCTCATCGCCGTCAGCGCCATCGTCAACATTGCTGGCGACGCCTTCCTCTACACCGGCCTGCTCAGCGACTATTTCCTCGACACCGAAGGCAAGCTGGACCGCCTGGTGCTGCGCGAGGTGATGCGCCGCCCGCTGGCGGACGACAAGCCGGACCGCCCCGGCGAAGACGGCAGCCCACTGCTCTTCACCGACCGTTTCTACGTGGTCGACGGCGACTATTTCGTGCTGCGCTACAGCGAACTGATCACGCTCAACATCGAGTACATCAAGCTGGCCGAGCAGGCCGATTGAACGCCTGCGCCGGCCGCCAGAGCACCGCTCGACGGCAGCCCTGGTTGTTACACTGCCGCCCATGAATGTCCCCCTGTCCTACGATGCGGCGCGCGCCATCGAGATGGCCCGCCAGGCCCTGCAGATCGAGGCCCAGGCCCTCACCGACATGCTGCCCCGGCTGGGTGAGAGCTTTGCCAGCGCCGTCCAGGCCATGTTGGCCTGCAAGGGCCGCGTGGTCGTGATGGGCATGGGCAAGAGCGGCCATGTGGGCCGCAAGATCGCCGCCACCCTGGCCTCCACCGGCACACCGGCGATGTTCGTGCACCCCGGCGAGGCCAGCCATGGCGACCTGGGCATGGTGACGCCGCAGGACGTCGTGCTGGCGCTCTCGAATTCCGGCGAGAGCGACGAGCTCAACGCCGTGCTGCCCGTGCTCAAGCGCCTGGGCGTGTGCATCATCGCGATGACCGGCCGCGCCGAGTCCAGCCTGGCCCGCCATGCCAGCCTGGTGCTGGACAGCCAGGTGGCCGTCGAGGCCTGCCCGCTCAACCTCGCGCCGACGGCGTCCACCACCGCGCAGATGGCACTGGGCGACGCCCTGGCCGTGGCCCTGCTGGATGCCCGCGGCTTCCGCCCCGAGGACTTCGCGCGCTCGCACCCCGGCGGCGCCCTGGGCCGCAAGCTGCTGACCCATGTGCGCGACCTCATGCGCAGCGGCGACGCGCTGCCCCGGGTCGATCCGGACACCTCCTTCACCGACATGATGCGCACCATGTCCGCCAAGAGCATGGGCCTGGCCATCGTGGTCGACGAGGCGGAGATCGTGCAGGGCGTCTTCACCGATGGCGACCTGCGCCGCCTGATCGAGCGCGGCGTAGACCTGCGCGGCCTGCGCGCCGGCGAGGTCATGTCCCTGAACCCCAAGTCCGTGCGTGCCGACGATCTGGCCGTGGACGCCGCCGACCTGATGGAAGCCGCCCGCATCACCGTGGTCCTGGTCACCGAGGAAGAACGCCTGATCGGCGCGGTGCACATCAACGACCTGATGAGCGCCAAGGTGATCTGAGCATGCGCGCCATCACCTCTCCCGCCTTGAACTTCCCGCCCGAGCTGCTGCTGAAAGCGCAGGGCGCTGGCCTGGGTGCAGGCACGGGCATCCGGGCCGCCATCTTCGACGTTGACGGCGTGCTGACCGACGGCCGCATCTACATCGGCGAAGACGGCGAGCGCTTCAAGGCCTTCTCCACCCTGGACGGCCATGGCCTCAAGCTGCTGGACCAGGGCGGCATCACACCGCTCATCATCACTGGCCGCGATTCGCCTGCGGTGCGCCGACGGGTCGCCGACCTCGGCCTGAAGCATGCCGTCTATGGCGCCCGCGACAAGCTGGCCGTTGCCGAACCCCTGCTGGCGCAGCTGGGCCTGGACTGGAGCCAGGTCGCCGCCATGGGCGACGACTGGCCCGATCTGCCCTTGATGTGCCGCGCCGCCTTTGCCTGCGCACCCGCGCAAGCGCATCCCGAGGTGCGGGCCATCGCCCATCACGTCACCCAGGCTCCGGCCGGCCATGGTGCTGCGCGGGAGTGCTGCGACCTGCTGCTGATGGCCTGCGGCCGCTATGCCGGCCTGCTGCAAGGCCATCTGAGCACGCTGGACGGGGGCAGCACGGCATGAGCCGCACGGCCCTTCGGGCAACGAGGCCTGCATGAACGCCACCACTGACGCCACAGGCGCCGCTCCCCTGGCCCCGCCGCCGGCACCCGCACGCCGCCGCGAGGCGCCACCGCTGCTGTGGCGCCTGCAGGACCTGGTGGGAACCTACCTGCCATTGCTGATCCTGGCGCTGCTGGCGGGCTTCACCTGGTGGCTGGTCAAGAGCACGCCCTTGCCCGACGATGCCGACGAGCGGCGCGTGCTGCGGCATGAACCCGACTACCAGATGCAGGGCTTCGAGCTGCAGCGCTTCAAGGCGGACGGCACGCTGGCCTTGCAAGTCCGCGGCCGCGAGATGCGCCACTATCCCGACACCGACACCCTGGAGATCGACGGCATCGAGCTGCGCGCCATGGGCAAGGACGGCACCCTGACCACGGCCCAGGCCCGCCAGGCCCTCAGCAATGCCGACGCCAGCGAGATCCGCCTGCAGGGCGACGTGCAGGTGCGCCGCTACGCGCTGGCGCAAGCCGAGCAGCAGCCCGCGCAACTGGAAATCAGCGGCGAGTTCCTCCAACTGAACCCCTTGCTGGAGCAGATGCGCTCGCACCTGCCGGTAACCCTGCAGGCCGGCCAGGGCCGCTTCAGCGTGCAGTCCTTCGAGTACGACAACCTCAGCGGCCAACTGCAGTTCCATGGCCGCAGCAGTGCCAGCTACCCGCCGCGGCGAAAGCAACCTTGAACGCGTTCGAGCAGGCGTCCATGCACACGCCCGCGAAAACCCAGCGAGAACCCAGCACAACGCCCGCAGAACAACGCCCATGAGCCACGCCCCTCTCGTCTATATCACCGGAGCCTCCAGCGGGCTGGGCCAGGCCATGGCCCTGGAGTACTACCGCCAGGGCTGGCGCCTGGCCCTGGTGGCGCGCCGCACCGAGGAACTGCAGCGCTGGGCGCAGGAACAGGGCCTGGCCGCCGAGCGCCTGCGCATCTATGGCGCCGACGTGAGCCAGGTCGAGTCCATCGTCGACGCCGGCCGCCGCTGCATCGCCGAGCAAGGCCTGCCCGATGTGGTGATCGCCAACGCCGGCATCTCGGTCGGCATCGACAGCGCCCTCTACGAAGACCTGGCCGTGATGCAGCGGGTCTACGCAACCAACAACCTCGGCCTGGCCGCCACCTTCCACCCCTTCATCGCGCCGATGAACGCGCGCCGCAGCGGCAGCCTGGTGGGCATCGCCAGCGTGGCCGGCATCCGCGGCCTGCCCGGCCATGCGGCCTACTGCTCCAGCAAGGCGGCCGTGATCAGCTATTGCGAAAGCCTGCGGGGCGAATGCCGCCCCTTCGGCGTGCGCGTCACCACCATCGCCCCGGGCTATATCGACACGCCGCTGACGCGCCGCAATCGCTATCACATGCCCTTCCTGATGTCTGCTGACAGCTTTGCCAGAGTGGCTTACCGCAGCATCCAGGCCGGCTGCCGCTTCCGCGTCATCCCCTGGCAGATGGGTCTGGTGGCGAGGGTTCTGCGCCTGCTGCCCGATGCCTTGTTCGACCGCCTGCTGGCCGGTCGTCCGCGTAAACACCGAGAAGGCGAGTAACGCGCGCGCCACAAGCAGCCCCGCGTCACGCAAGTCTTTACGGGCTTGGTGAAGCCCGGTTCCTACACTCCGCGCGCCCGAGTGGATCCCGTTGGGCGCGGGAGCCTCGCGTCACAAAACTACGCGCGCGAGACAAGGAGGAGCCATGAACCGAAACCGAAACCGACACGCGGTCGCCGCGGCCTGCCTGGCCCTGCTGGGCATGCACCAGGCCCACGCCGACCTTCCCGACATGCCCTGGCCCAAGGCCTTGCGCGTGGAACATGCGCCATTGCAGATCGATGGCCGGCTGGATGAAGCCATCTGGGCCCAGGCGCCCATCCATGACAGCTTCATCCAGCTGCACCCGCAGGACAAGAAGCCGGCCCGCTGGCGCACCACCGTGCAGGTGATCGCCGACAAGGATGCGCTGATCTTCGGCATCCGCTGCTACGACGAGCATCCGGACCTGATCCGCGCCCCTCTGGTCCGGCGCGACCAGGTCAAGCGCGACCAGGACCACATCGTCGTCTACCTGGACCCCATGGGTCAGCGCCGCACGGCCCAGTTCGTGCGCGTGGGCGTCAACGGCGTGGTGGCGGACGGCAGCATCGCCGCAGCCGATGACGTCGACGACTTCGCACCGGACTTCGACGTGCAGGCCGCCGCACATCGCCTGCCGGACGGCTACAGCATCGAGCTGCGCTGGCCGCTGTCGACCCTGCGCTATCCCTACCAGGGCGGCGCCGACTGGCGTCTGATGGTTGGTCGCAGCGTGCCGCGCGACGAGAACGTCTTCCTGGTCTCGGCGCCGCTGACCCAGGATGCGCTGCACATCATCGCCGAGCTGCAACCCATCGAAGGCCTGGGCGACCTGGTGCAGACGGTGCGCGAACGCAGCTTCGTCGAACTGCGTCCCGAGCTGACCCTGCGCCGGCACGAGGAGCGCAGCGCCAGCACGCCACTGAGCCGGCAGAACGACGCCAACCTGGGGCTGGAGCTGAAATGGCGCCCGCGTGCCGACTGGGTGGTGGACGCCACGCTGAACCCCGACTTCTCCCAGGTCGAGCTGGACGTGCCCCAGCTCACCGGCAACACGCGCTATGCGCTGCAGCTCATCGAGAAGCGCCCCTTCTTCCTGGAAAGCCAGGACGTGACCGGCAAGGGTCAGCCGGATGAAAGCGGCCAGGCACGCGGTCTCGCGGCTTTCTATTCGCGGGCCATCACTGATCCCAACTGGGGTCTGCGCGCCACCTGGCGGGGTGCGGAAGCCGAAGGTACCTTCCTCAGCCTGCGCGACAAGGGTGGCGGCAAGATCTTCCGCTCCAATGCCTACGAGACCCAGGAGCGCCTGCCGCTGAACCTCAGCTCCCAGGCCACCTTTGGCCGCCTGCACCGGCAGTTCGAGCAATGGGGCGCCGCGGGCCTGGTGTCCATTCGCGACTATGGCCTGGGCCGCCACAACTGGGTGCTGGGCAGCGACTTCCACGCCAATCTCAGCGAGCAGACCAGCATGCGCGGCCACGTGCTGCTGTCCAGCACGACGCTGGGCTTCGACGACCACGACCAGCCGCTGCGCCAGAGCGCGCAAAACGGCAGCTATGTCTGGATCGAGGGCCGCCACCGCAGCGAGGACTGGGCCAACTCCGTGCACCTGGAGCGCCTGAGCCCACGCTTTGCCAACGACAACGGCTTCGTCAACCAGACCGGCATCCAGCGCATCACGGCCCAGCTGAACCGGCGCATGGGCAGCCAGACGCTGAGCCTGCCCGGCACCTCGCTGAGCTGGCCGGCCTACGAGTTCGAGTGGCAGCTCAAGCTGGCCCAGACCAGCACCCTGCGCGACCCCGCATTCGACGTGCCTTCCGGCCAGGTGCCGGAGCGCCGCGTGCAGCCCGGCGTCTGGTTCACCTCGGCCCGCAAGTTCGAGTTCTGGGCGCATGTGGGGCTGGACGCCCAGCGGGCCAAGGCCAGCGGCGCGCTGCACCAGCCGCGGACCCTCAACCTGGGCTTCATCCTGAACCCATCGTCCTGGTTCAGCCTGTTCAGTATCGACTACGAATTCGGCCGCCGCCTCGATGTGGAAGCAGACCGCCTGGGCCGCGGCCAGACTCTGTCCATGGACGCCAATTTCCGCTTCAACCTGCCCGCGCACATGGCGCTGGAATGGAACCAGCACCTGGGCTGGTCTGACGTGCGCGGCCCTCAGCACCAGCGCTCGCTGCAGGAATGGCTGGGCCAATCGCTGGCCGTGCTGCACTTCAGCGCCCAGGACTCCCTGCGCCTGATCCTGCAGCAGCGCGGTCTGAGCCGCGTGCCGGACGGGGTGCTGGAAGAGGATCGGCGCCACGCCACCACGCAGTCCCTGGTCTACCAGCATCGCCAGGGGCTGGGCAGCGCCTTCAGCCTGGGCTACACGCACACGCGGCGCCAGCCCGGCGAGGCGGCGCAGAAGGAATGGTTCGCCAAGTACAGCACCGTCTTCGGGCGCTGAGACTCAGGGCGCCGGAAACAAAAAAAGCACCCTCGACGAGGGTGCTTTTTTCTTGCTGATTGCAGCGGGCTGAACCAGGTTCAGCCCAGGCAGGATCAGTAGCCGCCCGAACGGCCACCGCCGTAGCCGCCGCCACCGGAACGGCCACCGCCGTAACCACCGCCGCCGCCACCGCCGTAGCCGCCGCCACCGGAACGGCCACCGCCGTAACCGCCGCCGCCGCCACCAAAGCCGCCACCGCCGGAGCGGCCGCCGCCAAAGCCACCGCGGCCACCGCCGCCGCCGCCGAAGCCGCCCGGACGCTCTTCACGGGGACGGGCTTCGTTCACGACCACAGCGCGGCCTTCCAGCGCAGCACCGTTCATGCCATTGATGGCGGATTGCGCTTCGGCGTCCGAACCCATCTCCACAAAGCCGAAGCCCTTGGAGCGGCCGGTTTCGCGGTCCATCATGACCTTGGCCGAAGTGACCGTACCGAATTGCGAGAACGCTTCGAGCAGCGATTCGTCGCGGACGCTATAGGCCAGATTGCCTACGTAAAGCTTGTTTCCCATGGGGAAGCCCTTTCAATACCAAATAACCATGTGGAGCTTCAACCCATCGTGAACCATTCAACCGAAGGCGCTGCATCCAGACACAGGTTGCCGATTATGGGCGGAGCTTTTCTGGCGGCGCAAAGCACCCTCTGCGGACTGTTGTTTTTAGACGCCGCAAGAAAACCAGTACAAACCCGCATTTGGGCGCATTTCGACACGCTTCGCGGCGTTCGGCTAGGGTAATCGAGCAATTCCCATGGCAGCCGTGGAGAGAAATGCCGGCCTCGCTAAGATGCGGCCGAACAATGGCCAAGCCGTGATTTCCAAGCTCACCCCCCACACCCTCGCACGACTCCTGTCCAGCCTGGACGCCGCACGCAATGGAGCGGCTTTTCGCGCCCTGCTGGCCTCTTTCTGCCTTGCTGGACTGATGCTGGGCGCTGCCGAGGCCGCACTGGCCCGCGAGCAGGGCTGGAGCGGTACCCTGTGGGGCCTTGGGGCGCTTGCCGTCGTCTTTCTGGGGGTCAATGCCACCGGCCTTTTGCTGATGGACCAGGCCCGTGGGCAAGCCGTCAGGGAGCTGCGCGACGCCGCCTATGACAGTCTTCGTATTGCTCCGCGCGTGCTCTTGTGCTTGGCCGCAATGCTGGCCACGGCGGGCCTGTTGAGCGCCTTGATGCTCGGCCTGCTGAGCCTCTCGCGGCTGCCCCAGTTGGGCCCGTTGCTCCTCAGTGCCCTGGTTCCCTTGGGCGTCGGCCTGTTCGGCGGCATGCTGCTGGCGCTCCTGGTGATGGTGGGCCCCCTCACCGGCCCCTCCATCTGGGCCGGCCTGCCGCCGCGCCGCGCCCTGCGCAAGCTGGCCGGACTGCTGCGCTGGCGCCTGCTGGACACCGCCGTGCTGATGGTGGGCGTGCTCGCGATCTCGGGCCTGGTGAGCGCCTGCATCAGCGTGGTCGTCGTCGGCGGTGGGCAGGCCATGGCCTGGCTGGTGCCCTGGGCCGCCGGCATCGAGATGCCTCCGCAGCAGCTGATGGCCGGGCTGTTCGGGCGGGGTCTGCGCAGCCTGGGCGCGGCGGGCACGCCCATCAACACCAGCGCCGCCGGGCTGGCAGTTCAGACCGGCGGCGGCGTGGTTTTCGCGCTGGCCCTGGTGCTGCCGGCCCTGTTCTACCTGCGCGGTTGCTGCGCCGTGTGGCTGGCGCTGACCGAGCCTGCGGCCGAGGAAGCGCAGCTGTGAACGGCACAACTGCCCCCCGCATCGCGTCGCTGGTGCCTTCGATCACCGAGTTGCTGATCGCGCTGGGGCTGCGCCCCTGGATGGTGGCCCGCACCGGCTTTTGCATCCACCCGGCCGATGAGGTGGCCGACATCCCCAAGGTGGGCGGCACCAAGGATGTCAACCTCGAAAAACTGCGCCGCCTGGCCCCCAGCCATGTGATCGTCAACGTGGACGAGAACCGGGCCGACACGGCAGAAGCGCTGCGCGCGTTCGTGCCCGAACTCATCGTGACCCATCCGCAGGCGCCGCAGGACAACTCGGCACTCATCGCGCAGATGCAGGCGCATTTCGGCCACCTTCCCGGCGTGACGGCACGCGCGCAGGCGCTGCAGCTCAGCCTGGCCCAGGCCCTTCAAGCCGCACGAGGCAAGACCTGGCCCCCGCAGCGCGTGCTCTACCTGATCTGGAAGGATCCCTGGATGAGCGTGGCGCGCGACACCTACATCTCCCGCATGCTGGCCGAGGTGGGCTGGCAGAGCTGGCCCGAGGTCTTCGGCGGAGACGCCGGGGCCGCGCGCTATCCGGTGATCCAGGGCGACGAACCCTGGCTGCTGGACATCGACGAGCTGCTGCTGAGTTCCGAGCCCTACCGCTTCGACGAAAGCCACCTCGCGGCCGCGCAGGCCCTGTGCCCGCGGGCCCGGGTGCACCTGGTCGACGGCGAACTGCTCAGCTGGTACGGCCCACGCGCCGCTGCCGGCCTTCACTACCTGATGGAGTTGCGTGCATGGACATCGTCAAGCCCCTGATCGCTCTGCTGGCCATCGTCAACCCGATCGGCGTGGTGCCCTTCTTCATCCACTTCGCCCAGGACCTCAGCGCCGAGCAGCGGCGCCACACGGTGCGCGTCAGCTCGATCACGGCCTTTCTGGTGATCTCCATCAGCGCGCTGGCCGGGCTCAAGGTGCTGGACTTCTTCAACATCTCGCTCGCGAGCTTCCAGGTGGGTGGCGGCGTGCTGCTGCTGATCAGCGCGCTGCAGATGCTCAACGCCCGCCCCGCCGAGAGCCGCCCCGAAGACCTCAGCGAAGGCCAGGCCAAGCTCAACAGCGGCGCCAGCATCGCCGTCGTCCCGCTGACCATCCCGCTGCTGACCGGCCCCGCCACCATCTCCACCATGGTGATCTACGCCGACAAGACGCGCCACTGGTGGGAGCTGGGCGTGCTGGTGGGCTACGGCGTGGTGGTGGGCCTGGTGACCTACCTCGTGTTCTCCGCGTCCGGCCGCATCGCCAAGGCCCTGGGGCAGACCGGCATCAACATCATGACCCGGCTGATGGGCCTGATCCTTGCCGCGCTGGCCGTGGAGCTGCTGCAGGATGGCCTGGTCAAGCTGTTTCCGGTGCTGGCCTCGCACCTGGCCAACTGAAGGAGTGCGCGATGAAGAGCTTCCTGCAGAGATTGGGCATCCCCACGCCGGTGCTGATGGCGCCGATGGCGGGCGAGGCCGCGAGCGCAGCGCTGGTCGCCGCCGTCAGCGAGGCGGGCGGCCTGGGCCACCTGGGTGCGGCCTACCTCAGCCCGGCGCGCATCCGGACCGTGGTGGCCGAGATCCGGGAGCGCACCCGCAAGCCCTTCGGCATCAACCTGTTCTGTCCGCAGGCCTGGCGGGCCGATGCCGCACTGGTCGAGGCCTATCGCCAGCGCCTGGCCCCGCACGCAGCAGCGCTGGGGTTGGCGGTGCCCGAGGTTCCGGCCGCCTGCGAAGAGGACTTCGAGGCGCAGCTGGCCGTGGTGCGCGAGCTGCAGCCCGCCGTCGTGAGCTTTGCCCTTGGCGATCCGGGGCCCGCGCTCGTCCAGGCCCTGCGGGATGAAGGCCGCATCGTGCTGGGCACCGCCACGCAGGTGAGCGAAGCCCTGCAGCTGCAGGACAGCGGCGTGCACGCCGTCATCGCACAAGGCTTTGAGGCCGGCGGCCACCGCGGCGGCTTCCATGGCCGCCGCGAGGGCGCGCTGATCGGCACGATGGCGCTGGTGCCGCAGCTGGTGGATGCCCTGTATGTGCCCGTCATCGCCGCGGGCGGCATTGCGGACGCCCGCAGCATGGCCGCCGCCCGCGCCCTGGGCGCCACGGCGGCCGCCGTGGGCACGGCCTTCCTGCTGGTCGAGGAATGTCCACTCTCCCCCGCCTACCGCGAAGCGCTGATGCAGGCGCGCGACGCCGACTCCACCCTCACCCGCGCCTTCTCCGGCCGCGAGGCCCGAGGCCTGGCCAATGCCTTCACCCGCGACATGGCCGACGCACCGCTGCCGGACTTCCCCATCCCCAATGCGCTGACCCGCCCCCTGCGCCAAGCCGCCGCGGCCCAGGGGCGGGCCGATTTCATGAGCCTCTGGGCCGGACAGGCCCTGCCACTGGTCCGACCCAAGCCCGCGGCCCAGCTGGTGCATGAGCTGGCCGCTGGCTGGGCTTGACCCTGTGGAGGACTTGAGCCCATGGAATTCGACACCATCGTCGTCGGTGCCGGCACCGCCGGCTGCCTGCTGGCCAACCGGCTGAGCGCCGACCCCGGCCGGCGCGTGCTGCTGCTGGAGGCCGGCGGCAGGGACGACTATCACTGGATCCACATCCCCGTCGGCTATCTGTACTGCATCGGCAACCCGCGCACCGACTGGCTCTACCGCACCGAGGTCGAGCCCGGCCTCAACGGCCGCCAGCTGCGCTACCCGCGCGGCAAGGTGCTCGGCGGCAGCTCCAGCATCAACGGCATGATCTACATGCGCGGCCAGTCCCGCGACTACGAGCACTGGGCCGCCCTCACCGGCGAGGACGCCTGGTCATGGGGTCAGGTCTTGCCTCTGTTCAAGCAGCATGAGGACCACTGGCGGCTGGACAACGCCGACGCCGTCGACGAAGCCTTCCGCGCCCTGCATGGCCATCGCGGTGAGTGGCGGGTGGAGAAACAGCGCCTGCGCTGGGACATCCTGGACGCCTTTGCCTCTGCGGCCGTGCAGGCCGGCATTCCTCACACCGCGGATTTCAACGGCGGCAACAACGAGGGCGTGGGCTACTTCGAGGTCAACCAGCGCGGCGGCCTGCGCTGGAACGCCGCCAAGGCCTTCCTGCGCCCCACCTGCCTGGGCCGCCCCAACTTCGAGCTGTGGACCGGTGCCACGGTGCAGCGGCTGAGCCTGGCCCGCGATGACTCAGGCGCCCTGCGCTGCGAGGGCGCCACGGTGCTCACGCCGCACGGCCTGGAGCAGGTGCGGCTGGCGCCGGGCGGCGAGCTGGTGCTGGCGGCCGGCGCCATCGGCTCGCCGCAGATCCTGCAGTGTTCGGGGCTGGGGCCGGCAGCGCTGCTGCAGTCCCTGGGGATTGCCGTGCAGCGGGATCTGCCCGGCGTCGGCCAGAACCTGCAGGACCACCTGCAGATCCGTGCCGTCTACGCCGTCGAGGGCACGCGCACGCTCAACACCCAGGCCGCAAGCTGGTGGGGCAAGCTGGGCATCGGCCTGCAGTACCTGCTCTCGCGCAGCGGCCCCATGAGCATGGCGCCCTCGCAGCTGGGCGCCTTCACGCGCTCCTCGCCCTCCCTGCGCTGGCCGGACCTGGAGTACCACGTGCAGCCGCTCTCCCTGGAAGCCTTCGGCGAGCCCCTGCACCGCTTCAACGCCTTCACCGCCAGCGTCTGCAACCTGAATCCCGGCAGCCGCGGCAGCGTCAGCATCCGCAGCAGCGACCCGGGCGAAGCGCCCAGCATCGCCCCCAACTACCTCAGCACCGAGGACGATCGCCGCATCGCCGCACAAAGCCTGCGCCTGACGCGGCACATCGTGGCCCAGCCCGCGCTCGCGCCCTTCCAGCCGCGCGAGGTGAAGCCGGGGCCCGCGTATGAGAGCGACGAGGAACTCGCCCGGCTGGCCGGCGACATCGCCACCACCATCTTCCACCCCGTGGGCACCTGCAAGATGGGTCGCAGCAACGATCCCATGGCCGTGACCGATCCGCAGGGTCGCGTGCGCGGCGTCGCGGGCCTGCGCGTGGCCGACGCCAGCCTGATGCCAACCATCACCAGCGGCAACACCAATGCGCCCACGCTGATGATCGCGGAGCGCATCGCCAGCTGGATGCTGCAGCAGCGCGCATGAAGAAGGCCCGCCGAAGCGGGCCCTTGTCGTCAGGCGTGGCTCGGTGCCGGGCTCAGCCGCCGAAGCGCTCCTCCAGATAGGCCAGCAGGGTGCGGATGCCCTGGGCCTCGCCGCCTTCGGGACGGCCCGGCAGGGACTTGGCGTTGGAGCCGTAGATGTCCAGATGCAGCCAGTCCTGCAGCGGCTCGACGAAGTACTCCAGGAACAGCGCCGCGTTGATCGCGCCGGCCATGGGGTTGGGCCCGGTGTTGACGATGTCGCCCAGGCTGGACTGGATGCCCTGCAGATAAGGCGCCCACAGCGGCATGTGCCAGACCGGATCCTCGATCTTCAGACCCAGGTCCACCAGCTCGCGGGCCGTGTCCATGTGCTTGGCGAACAGGGCAGGCAGCTGCGGGCCCAGGGCCACGCGGGCCGCACCGGTGAGCGTGGCCAGGTCGATGATCAGCTCGGGCTTGCCTTCGCTGGCGTAGGCCAGCGCGTCGGAGAGGATCACGCGGCCTTCGGCGTCGGTGTTGCCGATCTCGATCTGCAGGCCCTTGCGGGTCTTGATGATGTCGCCCGGGCGGTAGGCGTTGCCAGCCACGGCGTTCTCCACCGCCGGGATCAGCAGCTGCAGGCGCACCGGCAGCTTGAGGGTCATGATGAGCCCGGCCAGGGCGATGGCGTTGGCCGCACCGCCCATGTCCTTCTTCATCTGGCGCATGCCCTCGGCCGTCTTGAGGTCCAGGCCGCCGGTGTCGAAGCAGACGCCCTTGCCGACCAGGCTGATCAGCGGATCCTTGGCCTTGCCCCAGTTCAGCTCGATCAGGCGCGGCGCCCGCACGCTGGCGCGGCCGACGGCGTGCACGGCCGGGAAGCCCTTCTTCAGCAGCTCATCACCGACGATCTGCTTGAACTTGGCGCCATGCTGCTTGGCCAGCACCTGCACGGCGGCAGCGAGCTCGGCCGGGCCCATGTGCTCGGCCGGCGTGTTGATCAGGTCGCGGGCGGCACAGATGGCAGCGGCGGTGGCCAGGCCGCGCTCGGCGTCGATGCCGGGCTTGAGCAGCAGGGTGGCGCTCGCACGCGGCCGCGCCTTGTAGACGTCGAAGTGGTAGCTGCCCAGCTCCCAGGACAGCGCCGCCTGCTCGGGCGCCACCGCCAGGCCGTCCTCGGACAGCTGGTAGCTGCCTTCCGGCAGCGCCATGGGCAGCGCGCTGAGCACATAGGGCGAGGCCACGCTGGCGACACCGGCCAGCACCTTCTCGATCTTGCCGTCCGCACCCGGCACCAGGGCATGGCTGTCCGGCTTGGCGGTGAAACCGATGGCGGCCAGCCAGTTCTGGGTGGGCTTGGGGAGCTTGGACTTCAGGGCCTGGAAGCTGGCCGCGTCGAGCACGACGATGGGCGTGGCGCGCGACAGGGCGCTCTTGAGTTGGACGGTCATGAGGGCGGATGGAAGCTGTTGGTGGCCCCGATTGTCGCTGCGCCGGACCTCGGCTGCGGCGCGTCCGTGGCGCCCGGCGCGCACTCAGCAGCTGTGCTGCAGGCGGGACAGCAGGGCCTGGGCGTCCGGACCAGCCACCGCCGCCGCCGCGCCCGGCGCCAGCACGGTCTCCAGCAGGCGCTGGGCGGTGCTCAGCTGGGGTGTCACCGGGCCGCAAAAACGCAGTTGCTCGCCCACCCCAACCACCAGGGTCGGGAAGGTCTCGACGTCCAGGTCGCCGACCAGCTCGGCGTCGTCCTCGATGTCCACCCAGACGAAGCGCACGCCGGGATGCTGCTCGCGCAACTGGGCAAAGGTCTCACGGTAGCTGTCGCACAGGCGGCACCAGGCCGCGCACAGGCAGGCCACCAGGGTGGGTGGCGGTTGGCGTTGGGAAAGCGCAGAGGACATGGCGAACAAGCTTAGCGACAAAGAAAGGGGGCGCCGGAAGGGACAGCCCTCACGTTGTAGTCGCACGACGAGGGGCCGCGCCCCTCCCTCACTGAACAGGTACCGCCCTGAACGTGAAAAAAGTTTGCCGAAGCTGTCAACCGGCCGTCTTCCCCTCCCGTTGTGCCCCGCAAGACCCGCCTGAAGGGGTCCAGCTAGAGGAAAGGCATCCCGCCATGATGAAGTCTCAACACCGTACCGAAGCCCAGCCCCGTCGCCTGCCGCTGACCGAGTGGAACATCGACAAGGGCCGCAAGCACGAAGCTTTCGAGACCGCCAGCCTGGGCACCGACCGCCGCAGCCTGGCCCGCGCCCTGCGCTTCGACCGCAAGCGCTGAGCCCACGGGGCCCCACGGTCCCGGTCCGACCAGAGCGCCCAAGAGGCGCTCTTTGCATTTCTGAAGGCCGTTACTGCCGCATCTTTGACGGTAAGCAGGCGCACACTTTCACCGTCGGACGGCGTTCACTCCCCACGCTCGCCGGCGCCGCCCTCCTCTTCCGCTCCCTCTTCAAGGGCGGGCATGGGGGCCAGCAATCCCTGCAGGTCCGCCGCGCTGAACTTCAGCAGCTCCCCTGCGCCGTCCACGCCCATCACCCCCTCCGCCAGCGCCTTCTTGCGGGCCTGCAAGGCCAGGATGCGCTCCTCGATGCTGCCTTGCACCAGCAACTGGTGCACGAAGACCGGCTTGTCCTGCCCGATGCGATGCGCCCGCGCACTGGCCTGCGCCTGCACCGCCGGATTCCACCAGGGGTCCAGGTGGATGACGGTATCCGCCGCCGTCAGATTCAGCCCCACCCCGCCAGCCTTGAGGCTCAACAGCATGAGTGGGCACTCACCCGCCTGGAAACGCGCAACGCGTTCACCGCGCTGGCTCTCGGGCGTTTCGCCGCTCAGGCGCAGGGCCGGCAACGCCAGCTCGGCCAGCAGCGCTTCCACGAGGTCCAGCATGCGGGCGAACTGCGAAAACACCAGCACGCGCCGCCCCTGGCGCAGCAGGTCCGGCAGACGCTCGCGCAGCCAGGCCAGCTTCACGCCCTCGCCCAGAGGGGTCGGGATCGCTTCGATCAGGCGCGGATCGCAGCACAGCTGGCGCAGGCGCAGCATGGCGTCCAGCACCGAGATCAGCCCGCCTTCCAGGCCTTGCCGGGCCAGGATGCGGCGCACCATGTGGTCGGCCGCCACGCGAACGCTCTCGTAGAGCTGCCGCTGGGGCAGGGGCAGCTCCAGCAGGGTCTGAAGCTCGGTCAGCGGCGGCAGCTCTGGCGCCACCTCTTCCTTGAGCCGACGCAGCATGAAGGGCCGCACGCGCGCGGCCAGCCAACGGGCCCGCCGGCCGTCGCCGCCCTCCTCGATGGGCTTGCGCCAGTGACGGGCGAAGCTGCGGGCATCGCCCAGGAAACCCGGCAGCAGGAAGTCGAAATGCGCCCACAGCTCGCCCAGGTGGTTTTCCAGCGGCGTGCCGCTGAGCACCAGGCGCTGCCTTGAGGGCAGGCGGCGCAGGGCCCGCGCCGTGCGCGAGGCGGCGTTCTTCACGGCCTGGCCTTCGTCCAGCACCAGCCAGTCCCAGGTCTTGCCGGACAGGACACGCAAGTCCCGCCAGACCAGGCCGTAGCTGCACAGGAGCAGATCGCAGTCGGGCAGTTCCCGGCCACGCGGCGTGCCATGCCAGGTGGCGACCCGCAGGCCCGGGCAGACGCGGGCAGCCTCCTGCGCCCAGTTGAAAAGCAGGCTGGTGGGCATCACCAGCAAAGCCCCCTGAGGCAGGCGCCCGGACTGCTGCTCCAGCCACAGATGGGCCAGGGTCTGTGCGGTCTTGCCCAGGCCCATGTCGTCGGCAAGGACGCCGCCCAGACCCTGGCGGCCCAGGTACTGCAGCCAGGCGAGCCCCTGCAGCTGGTAGTCGCGCAGCCGCAGGCCCAGGCCTTCGGGCTGGGGAGCCACGACGGGCCGGCCCGCCTCGCGCAAACGCGCCACCAGCTCTGCCAGCGCGTCCTGGCCGTGGAACTGCCAGCGCCCACGCTCCTGCTCGAACAAGGCCAGCTGCTGCGCCTGCCATTCGGACAGGCGCAGCGGCTCTTTGGCGTCCAGCTGCCGCGGCGTGACCAGGCTCAGCAGGTGGCGCATCAGCTGCTTCAGCGGCGCCGCTGGGGTGTGGAAGCGTCGTCCGCCCGGAGCGCGCAGGAAGATCACGTCGTCATCCTCGATGGCCTCCAGGGCCAGGGCGTCCAGCCAGCGCTTGTCGCGACGGAGCAGATTCGCCACCAGCGGCGCCAGATCCAGGCGCTCGCCCTGCACCTCCAGGCCAAGGCTCAGCAGCCAGGAGCCGCGCTGGCGGGGCGCGCCCAGGCGGGGCACGACGCCGCTCGTCGCTTCCACGCTCAGGTTCAGATGCCAGCCGCTCACGGGCAAGGGCTCATGCGCAAAGCCGGGCAGCAGCTCCACCTGCCAACCCTCGGCCTTCAGCTGGGGAAGGACATCGGTCACGAAGTCGCCAAAGTCCGCCTCCAGCAGCAGGGTCCAGGCCCGGCCCAGGGGCTGCGCCGGCGGCTGGCGCCATTGCAGGTGGTCGGCGCGCAGAGGCTGAGCGCCCAGGGCCAGCAGCCGCTGGATCCAGGGCGCGTGAGGGCCCGCCAGCCCATCCGGCAGACCTTGCGCCGGCGCGGGCCAGGGCGAGCCGCCGGCGGGATCCACCAGGAACAGCTGCATCAGGCTCAGCGGTGCGCCGCGCGGCCCCAGGCGTCCATGCGGGCGCAGGCCCAGCAGTCCGTCGCCACGGTCCAGGGTCTGCAGACGCAGCAGCGGACGCAGCGGAAGACGTTCGGGTTGGGACTCGGCGGACATGAGCGGCATTGTCGCCAGCCCCGGACTGGCTTTCGGGATGCAGGCCGCCGAGATGGCAGACTCCCGCCCATGACCTCGACCTCGCGCCGCCTGCAGTTCGGCCGCCTGCTGCGCCGCGGACTTTGGCTGACCCTGGGCCTGTGCCTGGGACTGCCCCTGCTGCTGCTCGCCCTGGCCCTGCAGGCCCTGCCCAGCGTGCCGCCGCCCCCCCGGCTGGATGGGGCCCAGCTCCAGCAGGCCAGCGACTTCCTGCGCCAGAACGATCCGCGCCAGCTGCCGCCGGGCGGCCTGCGGGTGGTCCAGCTCAGCGAGGCCCAGCTGCAACTGCTGCTGGGGCGTCTGGTCAACCGCTACCACGACGCGCGCGCCACCGCCCAGCTGAGCCAGCACGAGGCCCTGGTCGAGGTCAGCCTGCCACTGCGCGGACAGGGCGCCGGCCCTTGGCTCAACATCCGGGCCCGGCTGCAGGAGACGGGCACGCTGCCCCGCCTGCGCCAGTTGCGCATCGGCGACCTGCCCCTGCCGACCTGGGCCTCGGACTGGCTGGTGCGTCGGCTCACCGAACGCCTGGCCGAACAGGCCGAGGCGCGGGTGGCGGGGGATCTCATCCAGCATGTCGGCTTTGCGCCGGACCGGCTGCAGCTGAGCTACGAATGGAAGCCGGACTCGTTGAAGAAGGCCCTCAACGCCCGCTGGCCGGCCGCCGAACAGGCCCGGCTGCAGCACTACAACGCGCTGCTGGTGAAGCTCTGCGAACCGCATCTGTCCGGCGCACCGGTCTCGGTGGCGGACGTGATGCCGCCCTTCTTCGCCGAAGCCCAGCGACGCACTGCGGCAGGCGAGGATCCGCGCCTGGAGAACCGGGCGGCCTTCATCATCCTGGCCCTGCAGGCGGCCGGACAGCATGCCAGCCGCCTGCTGCCCGCGGCGGTGGCCTGGCCGCACGCGCGACCGATGGTGATCACCGCCAACGGGCGGGACGATTTCTCGCAGCACCTGCTGGTCTCGGCGGTCCTGGCCATCGAGGGGGGTGGGCCGTTGGCGGATGCCATCGGCGTCTACAAGGAGGTGGCGGACGCCCGCGGCGGCAGCGGCTTCAGCTTCAACGACCTGGCGGCGGACCAGGCCGGCACGCGTCTGGGCCTGTACTCGGAGCGCGACCCGCGCGGCCTTCAGCAGCGCCTGGCCGCCCATCCGCCGGAGCGGGACTTCATGCCCCGCACCGAGGATCTGCCCGAATTCCTCAGCGCAGAAGCGCTGCAGCAGCAGTACGGCGGACTGCAGGGCGAGGGCTACGGCCGCATCATGGCCATGATCCGGCAGCGGGTCGACGCCCTGCCCTTCTACCGCTGAAGGCGCCGCTCAGCGCTGCGGCCGCTGGCTCCACAGCACGCCCCCGAGGATCAGGCCCATGCCCGCCAGCGTCGCAGCATCCGGCACTTCACCGAACATCGGCCAGGCCAGCGCCGCCGCCAGGACCGGCGTCAGAGCGCCCACGGTGGCCGCCCGCTGCGCCCCCAGGCGCTGGATGGCGAAGGCATAGCTCAAGGTCGAGAGCAGGCCCACGCCCAGGCCCTGGATGCTGCCATGCAGCGCCCAGGCGCGCGCCGGCAGGGCCATCAGCCCCAGCGGCGGATGCATCAGCAGCCAGGGCAGCAGCAGGGCCAGGGACACCACGGAGATCAGCGCCGCCGCCTCGATGGGGCTCAGGCCCGAATGGCGCAGCGCCAGCGTGTAGTTCGCCCACATGAGGCTGCCCAGCAGGAAGAGCCCATAGCCCTGCGCCAGTTGCCCCTCGCCATGATGGAAGGCCAGCAGGGTCAGCACGCCGCTGACCACGGTCAGCAGGGCCGGCCAGCGGCGCAGGGCGGCACGGCCCTGGCTGAAGGCAGCGATCAGCGCCACGAACAAAGGGATGGTGCCGGGGATCAGCGTGGCGCCGTCCGCCACCGGCGCGTGGCGCATGCCGGCGCCGGCGATCAGGAAGTACGGCAGGCCGGCGCCGGCCACGATGCTCATCCACTGCAGGGCCGGCAGGCTGGCGAACCGACGCCAGCGCAGGATCACCACCGGCAGGAAGATCAGGCCGGCAGGCAGGAAGCGCACCAGCGCCAGCTCAGCCGGCGCCAGCGCGGCGCGCGCACCGGCGCGCAAGGAGACGAAGAAGCTGGCCCAGATCAACAGGGTGAAGGCCAGGGCGGCCCAACCAGCCCAGGGCGTGGTGCGGCGGGTCGGGGCGGAGGCGCCGGTCAGGCCGGCGGCCTGCAGCGAAGAGGGAGCAATGCTGGACACGAGAGTACTACGGGTTACTACTGAATGGCGCAGATTTTCTGTCGTTGAGCACGCGACAATTAACCACATTCACCATGCAATTGAATTGATGAAGCAGATTTCAGCCAACACAATCGGCTTTCGCGCTCAATTCGACCTTCGAGTACCCCATGGACCGTATCGATCTGCAATTGCTGGAACTGCTGCAGCGTGAAGGGCGGCTCTCCGTGGCCGAGCTGGCCGATCGCGTCGCTCTCTCGAAAAGCCCCTGCGCCCGCCGCCTGCGTCGCCTGGAAGAGGCGGGCTATATCAGCGGCTACCGCGCCATCCTGGACCGCAAGCGCCTGCAGCTGGCGACCACCGTTTTCGTCAATGTGAAGCTGATGCACCACCGCGAGGACGCGGTGCGGGAGTTCGAGTCCGGCATGCAGGCCATGAGCGAGGTGGTGGCCTGCCATGTGGTCTCCGGCGCGCACGACTACCTGCTGGAGGTGGTGGTGGGCGACCTGCCCGACTACGAGCAGATCGTGCGCCGGCTGCAGGCCCTGCCCATGGTGCAGGACATCACCAGCAACTTCGCGATCCGCTGCGTCAAGAGCGGTGCGCCCCTGCCCTTGAAGGCGCTGTGAGCCGGCGCCCCTGCTGCCCACGCTGCGAGCGCCCGCTGTCCGCCTGCCTGTGCGCCTGCGTCCGTCCGCTGGACAACGCCGTGCCCGTGCTGATCCTGCAGCATCCGGATGAAGCGCGGCAGGCCAAGGGCACGGCCGGGCTGCTGCAGTTGTGCCTCAGCCGCTGCGAACGCCAGGTGGGCGAGCAGTTCGCGCCGCCGCCCGACGACCATCCCCTGCTGCTGCTCTATCCGCCCGACCCGGCCCGCGTCGAGCCGCCCGTACCGGCGCCCGGGCCGGTCCTCCCGCGCCTGGTCCTGCTCGATGGAACCTGGCGCCAGAGCCGCCAGCTGCTGCGCGCCTCCCCCTGGCTGCAAGACTTGCCTCGACTGGCCTTGCGCACAACGCCGGCCAGCCGCTATGCCATCCGCAAGGCGCATGCGCCGCATCAGCTGAGCAGCCTGGAAGCCGCCGCCCTTGCCCTCGCGCAGTTGCAGCCGGGGCTGGACAACGCGCCGCTTTGGCAGGCTATGGAGGCCTTCATCGCCCTGCAGCAGTCGCTGAAGACGGCGGGGCAGGCGCGCGCGTCCGGCTGAATCACCGGCTGAATCACCGGCTGAATCACCGGTGCCACGCTTTGCAATTCTTCGCAGAGCGGAAGCGAGGCCCTCAGGCGCGCGCCGCATGCTGCCGCCTTTGCTTCAGCGCTGCCTTCTGCCATGAAATCCACCGTCCTTCTGCCACTTGCGCTCGCCATGCTGCTGCTGTGCCAGGAACGCGACTCGCATGGGCAGGCCAGCCCGGTCAGGCACGCTGACGACGCCGGCCTGCTGGACGCCGTTGAGCAGACCGCCTCTACGTCCCCCTTGAGGCAGCCCGGCGTGCAGACCGGGCCGCGGTCCGACTCGCCGGCCGGCGCCGCGCATGCGGAGGGCCGGAGCCGGGCGATGGCGCCCAGCCAGCCGACCGGCGCCCCTGCCGAGCTCACGGCCAACCTCCCCATCGTCGCGCCCGACAGCCAGGACTGGCGCGACAGCGCGCTGGACCTGCTGAGCCAGATCGGCGTTCTCTGTCCCGCGTCCGGCTGCGACAGCCTGGAAGACGACTGAGTAACCGTCTTCCGAGTCAAGCGCCGTGAAGCGAGTTGTCCCAGTGT
>JAYSEK010000005.1:0-164482 GCA_041913905.1 Burkholderiaceae bacterium
CATGCCGGGTGGTGTGGCAGGGGCGCCTCCAAATGGAGGCCCCCTATGCCGATTTTCCGGGGCGGGCGGGACTACTTGAGAAGGATGCTCCGGTCGACGTCGGTGATGCGGGTGCGGCCGCAGAAGGCCATGCTGAGGTCGAGTTCCTTGTGGATGATCTCCAGTGCCTTGGTGACGCCGGGGCGGCCCAGGGCGCCGAGGCCGTAGAGGAAGGCGCGGCCGATGTAGCAGCCGCGGGCGCCCAGGGCCCAGGCTTTGAGCACGTCCTGGCCGCTGCGGATGCCGCCGTCCATGTGCACCTCGATCTGCGAGCCCACTGCGTCGACGATGGCGGGCAGGGCGCGGATGCTGGACTCGGCGCCGTCCAGCTGGCGACCGCCGTGGTTGCTGACGATCAGCGCATCGGCACCGCTGTCCACCGCCAGGCGCGCGTCTTCCACGTCCTGAATGCCCTTGAGGATGAGCTTGCCGCCCCAGCGCTTCTTGATCCAGGCCACATCGTCCCAGGACAGGGCGGGGTCGAACTGCTTGGCGGTCCAGTCCGCGAGCGAGCCCATGTCGTCCACGCCCTTCACATGCCCGACGATGTTGCCGAACTGACGGCGCGGTGTGCCCAGCATCCCCAGGCACCAGCGCGGCTTGCCCAGCAGATTGATCAGATTGGCCAGTGTGGGCTTGGGTGGCGCGGACAGTCCGTTCTTCAGGTCCTTGTGGCGCTGGCCCAGGATCTGCAGGTCCAGGGTCAGTACCAGCGCGCTGCAGCCTGCCGCCTTGGCGCGGTCGATCAGGCTCTCGATGAAGGCCCGGTCCTTCATCACGTAGAGCTGGAACCAGAAGGGCCTGCCGGTGTGCGCGGCCACGTCCTCGATGGAGCAGATGCTCATGGTCGAGAGCGTGAAGGGCACGCCGAAGGCCTCGGCCGCCTGCGCGGCCAGGATCTCGCCGTCCGCATGCTGCATGCCGGTCAGGCCGGTGGGTGCCAGCGCAACGGGCATGGACACCGCCTGGCCCACCATGGTGGTCGCGGTGCTGCGGTTTTCCATGTTCACCGCCACGCGCTGACGCAGCTTGATGCCCTGGAAATCGGCCTCGTTGGCGCGGTAGGTGCTTTCCGCCCAACTGCCCGAATCCGCGTAGTCGTAGAACATGCGCGGGACGCGGCGTTGGGCCAGTTGTCGCAGATCTTCGATGCAGGTGATGACGGGCATGGGGTCTCCGTGGAGCGCTGTGGGGGAGGGGCGGTGCACGCGATCCTAGTGCTTGAGGGCCCCCGCCCGGCGGAATCAGCCGCCGAGCGCCGCGGAAGCGGTTTCCGAGGCCATCCCTGCGTCAACCAGCGCGCCATCCAGCGTGCTGCAGTGATGGCGCAGCCAGTCTGCCAGCGCCCGCAGGCTGGACGATGCATGCGGCGGCAGCGGGCGCAGTGCGTAGGCCTGCGCGGCGGGCACGGCCAGCGCCCAGGGTTTGCGCAGCAGGCCTTGGTCCAGCAGGCGCCGGGCCAGGGCCTGGCCCGCCAGCGCGACGCCCTGGCCGCATTCGGCCGCCTGCAGCACCAGGCCCAGGTCGATGAAGCGCGGCCCCTCGGCCGGCTCGGGGGCCTGCAGCCCTGCCGCCTGGAACCAGGGCAGCCAGGACTGCAGCGGCGTGCGCAGCAGCGGCAGGGACAGCAGCGCCTGCACGGGCGCGTCCACGGGCAGGCGGGCGGCCAGCGCGGGCGCCAGCAACGGTGTCACAGCGTCGCGCAGCAGCAGCTCGGCGGCGGGCGGCTGGGGGGCGTGGTAGACCTGCAGCTCAGCTTCCGGTGCGCCCTCGTCCAGGTAGGGCACGCTCAGCACGAGTTCCAGCTCCAGCTCGGGATGCGCAGCGCAGAAGCCGGGCAGGGCGGGCACCAGGATCTGGCGTGCGAAGGTCGGCGGAGCGCACAGGCGCAGGCGTTCACGGCGCTGCTGGGGGCGGCGATGCTGGGGCGCGGCGGCCAGCAGGTCCAGCGCGGCGCGCACCTGCTCCAGGTACTCGCGACCGGCCGCGGTGAGGCTCCACTGCCCGCCGTGACGCTGGAAGAGGGCCAGGCCCAGCAGATCCTCGAGGGCGCCGATGCGCTTGCCTACGGCACTGGCACTGATGTGCAGGGCTTCCGCGGCGGGCTCCAGCAGCCCCAGGGCCGCGACGGCCTGGAAGGCGCGCAGACCTTCGATGGACGGCAGGCGCAGGTCCGGGGCCAGCGAAGGAGCATGCGAAGATGGACTCATGGACACAGCTTTCAACGATGAAGCAATGGCAGTGCGGCCCTGGTGGCGCCGCCTGCTGTGGGGCAGCGCCGGGCTGCTGAGCGTGGGCCTGGGCATTCTCGGCATTTTCCTGCCCCTGCTGCCGACCACGCCCTTCGTGCTGCTGGCGGCATTCTGCTTTTCGCGAAGCAGCCGGCGCTGCGAGGCCTGGCTGCTGGGGCATCCACGCTTCGGCCCCATGATCCACGACTGGCGCCGGCACCGCGCCGTGCCCTGGCGGGCCAAGCAACTGGCCTGGGGCATGATGGCCTTGGGCTCGGGGCTGGCCGCCTGGCGCCTGCCCCTGGCCTGGTGCTGGCTGCCGGCCGCCTGCTGCCTGGCGGTGGGCGTGTGGATGTGGCGGCTGCCGACGCGCGAGCGCCTGACCGCTCGTTAGCGCCAGGCTCAGCGAGCCGGCCCCGGTGCCATTGCAGGCCCGTGCAGGGGCAGTTCCAGCCGCAGCGCAAAGCCACGCTCGGGCTGCAGCAGCTGCGCCTGCCCGCCCAGGCGCTTGGCCAGATTCGCGACGATGTACATGCCCAGCCCTGAGCCGCCCTGGCCCCGGCGTGTGGTGAAGAAGGGCTCGAACACATGGGCCCGCACGGCCTCGCTGAGGCCGACGCCATCGTCCGCATAGTCGATGCGCAGCACTGTCCCGCAGCTTTGCGCGCGCAGGCTGAGCTGTCCGCCGCGGCCATCCGGGAAGGCGTGGGTCAGGCTGTTCATGATGAGGTTGGACAGGATCTGGCTCAGCAAACCGGGCACGGTCTCGATCTGCAGGCCTTCCGGCGCCTCCAGCCGGCATTCGACCTGGGCCCGACGCAGGGCGGGGCTGTGCACCGATAGCACGCTCTGGAGGTAGTCCTTCAGCGCCAGGCGCTGCGGGGCCTCGGCGTTCTGGTCCACCGCGATGCGCTTGAAGTCGCCCATCAGCGTCGCGGCCCTCTGCAGGTTGCGGTCCACCAGGTCGGCGGCGCTGGCCAGCTGCGCGGCCAGGGCCTGAAGCTCGCCCCGCGTGAGCTTCTCCGTGCCTTGGGCGACGCGGGCCAGCCGCCTGGCACTGTCCGCAACGCCCGAGGCGGCGGTGATGGCCACGCCGATGGGCGTGTTCACGTCATGCGCGATGCTGGCGACCATGCGGCCCAGGGAGACGAACTTCTCCTGCTCCAGCTCCTGGCGGGCGGCCTTGGCCCGCGCCAGGTCCAGCGAGAGCAGCAGGCGCTCGCAGATCTTGGCCAGATGGCCGGCGCTGAGCAGGTCCTCGCGGGTCCAGGCGCGTTCGGTGCCGTGCCGCTGAAGCCAGAGGATGCCGCGCAGCTGCTGTTGAAGGCGCAAGGGCACCTCGATGCGTCCGCCCTGCACCTGCGCACCGGGCCGCGATGCCAGCGCCGCCGCATGCGGGTGCAATCGCATGTCGCGGATCACCAGCGGCTCGTGGGCGTCGGCCAGCATGTGCAGATAGTCCGCGCAATGACGGGCATCCAGACCCTCGGGGCTCGGCTTGGCCGCCTGCGCGATGCTGATGAACTGCTGCTGGCTGTTCTCATCCCACCACACGGTCCAGTCGTCCAGCCCCAGGATGGCCAGCACCTGCTCGCGCATCTGCAGCAGCGCCAGCCGCAGGTCCTCGGGCGTCTCCACGCTGAAATGCTGGTTGGACAAGGCCAGCATGCGTTCCTCGGGGCCCTGGCGCAGGTGGTCGAGGCGCACCAGCGCACTGAGCCGCTCCGAGAGGCTGAGCCGGTGCAGTTCAGCTTCCAGGGCCTGGTGCTGCCAGAGCTGCTGCAGCGCTTCGCCCAGCCGGCCCGCATGCTGGTAGAGCTGGGCCAGCGCCCGGTGGGCGCTGCTCTGCTGGCGTCGCGCGCCCAGGCTGCTCGCCAGCGCCAGCGCCTGTTCGCCGCTCTGGATGGCATGCGTCCAGTCCTTGGCATCGACGGCCAGTTCGGTGAGCGTGGCACTGATCATGGCCTCCAGCCACACATAGCCGCAGCGGCGTGCCGATTCCAGCGCCTGCTCACAGCGCTGGCGGGCCAGTGCTTCCTGGCCGCTGGCCTGGGCGCAGCGGGCCAGATGCCATTGGCTCTCTGCCACGTAATCCCGGTGGCCAATGCTGCGGGCCCAGTGCTGGCCGCGCTCGAAGCTCTCACGGGCCTGCGCGTACTCGCCACGGTTGAACTGGGCCACGCCCAGGTTGATCAGCAGCTTGGCCTGCAGGTAGCGTGCGGCCAGCTGGGGAGCGCCGCTGCGCAGCTGGCTCTGGGCGTCCAGCAGCAGGTGCTGGCCGGTCTGCCAGTCGCCCAGCGCGAAATGCAGCTGGGCCAGGCCTATGCAGGGGGCGACGCCTTCCAGGCTGCCGGGCTGCAGGGCCGCGAGGTCCAGGGCCTCCGACCAGTGGGCGCTGGCCTGCTGGTATTCGGCCGCCTGGTAGCACAGCCGCCCCAGGGCTTCATGCAGCCGCGTGGCCTGGCGGATCAGGCCGGCTTCATGGGCCTGGGCCAGGGCCTGCTGCAGGGCCGGGCGCAGCGCGGCGGCGCGCCCGAGGCGCTCGCTGGCGAAGAACAGCCCCAGCAGCAGTTGCAGCCGGCGCAGGAGGGGCAGGTCTTGCCCCCGCTGCAGGGCATGCTCGTACAGCGGCAGCGTGCAGCGGGGATGGCGCATGCCGGCCCATGCGAGGCGATGCATGAGCCGGGCGGCTGCGTCGTCCGCCGCTGCGGAAGGGGCCGGGTCGCTGTCGGGGGACGGGGGCTGGTACTGCTGCATGCCGTTCCTTGCTGGCCGGGCCGCCCGCTGCGGGCGTCCTGCGGCTTGGACAGGGACCAGGATAGCGAGGCGCGGCGCTGTCGGCCAGCATGCAGGCGGGGGATCAGAACAGCGGCAGGTTCTCGAACCTGGCCTGGACGGGGCGGGCGGTCCTGAGCGGCGGTGGCGGCGTGTCCCCAGGGCGGCTCATCGAGCCCATGCGCACGCCCAGGAGGCGCAGGCGCTGGCTCAGGTCCACCCGCTTGAGGCATTGGCCCGCCGCCTGACGGATGGCGGCGGCGTCCTGGATGGGCAGGGGCAGGGTCAGGTCGCGGGTGACGGTGCGAAAGCCTTCGAAGCGCAGCTTGATCCCCACGGTGCGGCCCAGGTAGCCTTTGCGCTGCAGGTCGGCGGCAAGCTGCTCGCACAGTTCGGTGAAGATGCGGCCCAGCAGCTCGCGGTCGTGCTTCGCATGCAGGTCGCGTTCGAAGGTGGTCTCGCGGCTGATGGACACCGGCTCGCTGTGCGTCACCACCGGGCGGTCGTCGCGCCCATGCGCCGCCTCATGCAGCCAGGCGCCGTAGCTGCGGCCGAAGCGCTCGATCAGCATCGCTGGCGGCGCCGCGGCCAGCTCGGCGATGGTCTCGATGCCCAGCGTCTCCAGCTTCGCCGCCGCCTTGGGTCCGATGCCGTTGATACGCCGCACGGGCAGGGGCCAGATGCGCTCGGGGATGTCCTCGTGTGTCAGCAACGTCAGGCCGTCGGGCTTGTCCAGGTCGGAGGCGATCTTGGACAGCAGCTTGTTGGGCGTGATGCCGATGGAGCAGCTCAGCCCGGTGGCGCGGCTGACGCTGTTCTTGATCTCACGGGCCACGGCGCGCACGCCGCCCAGCGGGTCGTGCCCCACCGCCTCGTGCACGCCGGGGACGGCACTCAGGTCGATGTAGATCTCGTCGATGCCGCGGTCTTCGATCACCGGCGCGATCTCGGCCACGGCGGCCTTGAACAGGCGCGAGTAATGGCGGTAGGCGTCGAAGTCGGTGGGCAGGAGGATGGCGTCCGGCGCCAGCAGCGCCGCCTTCATCAGGCCCATGGCCGAGTACACGCCCAGGGCTCGGGCAGCGTAGGTGGAGGTGGTGACGACGCCGCGGCCGGTGTAGTCCCGCAGCCGGGCGTACTGCCGGCTGCCATCTTCCAGCGTGCGCGGCGCGTGCATGCGCCGGCCGCCGATCACCACCGGCTGGCCCTTGAGCTCGGGGTAGCGCAGCAGCTCCACGGACGCATAGAAGGCGTCCATGTCAAGGTGGGCGATCCAGCGCCGGGGCGCCGATGCCGCATCCGCGGGCCGCTCGAACTCATTCATGGCGGCATTGTCGCGCTGCCGCCCTGACAGGCGCTGTCAGCAGCGGGCGCGAAAAGGGGCTGCCGGCTCAGTGCCCGCAGCTGCTGCTGCCGCAGGAGGTGATGGCCTGCGCCGGCTTCTCTGCCAGGGCGGCCGTGGCCTCGCTGGCCTCGGGCTTGTGAAGCGTGCCGGTGAGAGTGTCGTAGCCGACCTGCTGCATGTGGAAGACCAGGGCCGCGTCCATCATCTCCGCATGGGCGGGGAACCACTGCGCCAGCTCCGGGCCGATGATGCGCATGGGCTCCATATCCTTCAGGTCCAGGGCGTAGCGGCGCACCTCGCGCAGTGTGTCCAGCACCATCTGGTGCTGCTTGCTGTGGCAGTTCTCGGGTGCGAAGCCGGTGGCGGCCATCCAGCGCTCTTCCATCGCGAAATGCGCCTCGGTGTGGGCCAGCAGCGCTTCGAAGGCAGGCATGGCATCGCCGCCGCCGGCCAGCGCGGCGGAGAAGTCGTTCAGCAGCCCCACGAATTCTTGGTGGGTGTCGTCCAGCTCGGCATGCTGCAGCGCGAGCTCGGGGGTCCAGGTGATCAGGCTCATGCCCGAACGATACCCGACTCAGCTGACGGCCATGGCCGCATGCGGCCATGTCTTGAGACGCGTCAAAGCCGGGCCGGGCGCCGATCCCGTCCAGCTCAGGCCAGCCGCGCCCGGTGGCGCGCCACCTGGGCCCGCACCTGCTCCGGTGCCGTGCCGCCCAGGATGTTGCGGGCGTTGAGCGAGCCGCGCAGCGAGAGCACGTCGAAGACATCGGCCGCGATGCGGGCGTCGAAGGCCTTGAGCTCGTCCAGGCTCAGCGCGGAGAGGTCTCGACCCTGTGCGATGGCGGTCTTGACTGCATGGGCCACGACCTCATGCGCGTCGCGGAAGGGCAGGCCCTTCTTGACCAGGTAGTCGGCGAGGTCAGTGGCCGTGGCGTAGCCGCGCATGGCGGCGCGCTCCATGGCCTCGGGCTTGACGGTGATGCCGGCGGCCATCTCGGCGAAGATGCGCAGGGTGTCCTTGAGCGTGTCGACGGTGTCGAACAGCGGCTCCTTGTCTTCCTGGTTGTCCTTGTTGTAGGCCAGGGGCTGGCCCTTCATCAGGGTGATCAGGCCCATCAGGTGGCCCACCACGCGGCCGCTCTTGCCGCGGGCCAGCTCGGGCACGTCGGGGTTCTTCTTCTGCGGCATGATGGACGAGCCGGTGCAGAAGCGGTCGGCCAGATCGATGAAACCGAAGCTCTGGCTCATCCAGAGGATCAGCTCCTCGGAGAGGCGCGAGACGTGCACCATCACCAGGCTGGCGGCGGCACTGAACTCAATGGCGAAATCGCGGTCGGAGACGGCGTCCAGGCTGTTCTGGCACACGGCCTCCATGCCCAGGCTGCGGGCGACGCGCTCACGGTCCAGCGGGTAGCTGGTGCCGGCCAGGGCAGCGGCGCCCAGGGGCAGGCGGTTCACGCGGCGGCGCACGTCGGCCATGCGCTCGGCGTCGCGGGCGAACATCTCCACATAGGCCAGCAGGTGGTGACCGAAGGCCACCGGCTGGGCCACCTGCAGGTGCGTGAATCCCGGCAGGATGGTCTCGGCGTTCTTCTCGGCCACGTCGACCAGGGCCAGCTGCAGCGCCGTGAGCAGCTGGGCGATTTCGTCGATCTCGCTGCGCAGCCACAGGCGCACGTCGGTCGCGACCTGGTCATTGCGGCTGCGGCCGGTGTGCAGGCGCTTGCCGGCCAGGCCCACGAGCTCGGTCAGCCGCGCCTCGATGTTGAGGTGCACGTCCTCCAGGTCCAGCTTCCATTCGAAGCGGCCGTCCTCGATCTCCTCGCGGATCTGCGCCATGCCGCGCTGGATCGCCGCATGGTCCTCGGCGCTCAGGATGCCCTGGGCTGCCAGCATCTCCGCGTGGGCCAGGCTGCCATCGATGTCCGCCTTCCACAGCCGCTTGTCGAAGAAGACGCTGGCGGTGTAGCGCTTGACCAGCTCGCTCATGGGCTCGGAGAACAGCGCAGACCAGGCTTGGGACTTGTTGGCGAGTTGGTTGTCGGACATGGTTTGTTGCAAGGCGGCGGGCCGGCACCTTGCGGCGCGGGCCCTGGGCTGGGGGAGAATGGCCGTCGATTCTAAAGACTGCCATCTGCCCCGGCCCCATTCTGGTGACGCCCAGCCTTCGAAGCTCATGAAGCAGCCGCCTGCCTCCTCGTCGGATTCCGCCACGACCCTGCTGCCCCCGCTGGTCGCGGCACGCTCGGGGCCGCCGCACGCAGGCAGGGCCGAAGAGGCGGCGCTGCGGGCGCAGCTCTTCGATGTCTGCCATATCGGGCTGGTGTTGCGGGCGGTGCTGGGGGTGCAGATCCTGCTGTCCCTGGGCGTCGCCCTGCAGGCCCGTGATGCGGCGCAATGGCTTTGGCAGCTGGCCAGCGCCAGCTTCGTCTCCATGACGGCGGTGCTGGCCTGGCTGGTGCTGGTGTGCGCGGGCAAGCGGCTGCTGGCGCAGCTGAACAGCCTCGGGCAATGGCTGGCCCTGGCGGCACTTGGCGCCGCCTGTGCGAGCCTGGCCTGGCAGCTGCTCAACGTGGCCGAAGGTGATCCGGGCAGTGTTTTTCGGCTGCTGGCCGTGGCACTCAGCGGCGCGACGGTGGCTTCGTCGCTGTGGCTGTGGCTGCGCAGCCGGCAGCGCTGGCAGCGTCCGGCGGCGGCCATGGCTCAGCTGGTGGAGCTGCAGTCGCGCATCCGGCCGCACTTCCTCTTCAACACCCTCAACTCCGCCATCGTGCTGGTGCAGCTGGACCCGCAGCGCGCCGAGAAGGTGCTGGAGGATCTGAGCGAGCTGTTCCGCGTGGCGCTCAGCGAGAGCGGTGCTGCCGTCAGCCTGGACGAAGAGATCGAGCTGGCGCGGCGCTACCTGGAGATCGAGCAGATCCGCTTCGGCGAGCGCCTGCGCCTGCGCTGGCGCCTGGACCCGCAGGCCGGTGCCGTGCAGGTGCCGCCCTTGCTGCTCCAGCCCTTGGTGGAGAACGCGGTGCGGCATGGGGTCGAGCCCAATGACGACGGTGGCGAGATCGAGGTGCTGACCCGTCGCCGCGGCAGTCAGGTGGAGCTGCGGGTGAGCAATTCCGTCGGCAACGGCGCCTCGCGCCCCGGCCACGGTCTGGCGCTGGACAATGTCCGCGAGCGCCTGCTCCTGATGCATGACGTGGCCGCGCAGTTCGAGGTCCACGCCGAGCCAGGGCGCTATGTGGTGAAGATCCTGCTGCCCCTGCAATCCTGAGGCTTCCGCTGATGACTCAGCCTGGCGACTTTCCGCTGCGAACCTTGATCGTCGACGACGAGCCGCTGGCACGCCTGCGCCTGCGCGGCTTGCTGGAAGGGCTGCCGGGCCTGCCGGCGCGCGTGCTGGCCGAGGCCGCGTCGGCGACCCAGGCCCAGGCCTGGCTGCGCGAGCATGCCTGCGACCTCGTCTTCCTGGACATTCAGATGCCCGGGCCCGACGGCCTGCAGCTGGCCCAGTCCCTGGCGGCCTTGCCGCATCGACCGGTCGTGGTCTTCGTGACCGCCCATGCCGAACACGCCTTGCGGGCCTTCGAGATCGAGGCCCTGGACTACCTGACCAAGCCGGTGCGGCGCGAACGGCTGGAAGCGGCGGTCGAGCGTGCCCGCAGCCGGCTCCATGAACGCCTGGCCGCGGCGACCTGGCAGCAGGCGCAGGCCGGGGCCGAGGCGCTGCCGGAGAGCGAGTGCCTGACCATCACCGAACGCGGCCGTCTGATCCGTGTGCCCGTGGCCGAGGTGCTGTACTTCAAGGCCGAGCTCAAGTACTTGACGGTGCGCACCGCGAGCCAGAGCTACATCATGGAGGGCTCGCTGTCCGAGCTGGAACAGCGGCTGGGCGAGCGCTTTCTGCGCATCCACCGCAACGCCCTGGTGGCGCGCAAGGCCTTGCGCGAGCTGGACCGGCACGTCACGCAGGCCGGTGCTGACGCCGACACCGAAGCCGGCGAGAGCTGGGCGCTGCGCGTGGCGCCGGTGGATGAATGGCTGTCGGTCTCGCGCCGCCAGGTGGCTGCGGTGCGCGAGGCCCTGGCGGCGGGCGGGCAGAGCGGGCGCTGAGCGGGGCACGCCCCGGTTCTCGTCAGCCGGTGTTGCGCAGGCCCGCGGCGATGCCATTGATGGACAGGTGGATGCCGCGCTGCACGCGCTCCATGCTGGGATCCTCGGCTCGCTTCTCGACCGGGATGGCCCGGTAGCGGCGCATCAGCTCGACCTGCAGATGGTGCAGCGGGTCGATGTAGGGGAAGCGGTGCGCGATGGAGCGCGCCAGCGCCGGATTGCTGGCCAGGTTGTGCTTTTCACCGGTGATCAATGACACCGCCTCGCGCGTGCGGCGGAACTCCGTCTCGATGGCCGCAAAGATGCGCTTGCCCAGCTTCCTGTCCTCGACCAGGTCCGCATAGCGCTGCGCCAGGCCCAGGTCGGTCTTGGCCAGCACCATGTCCAGGTTGGACAGCAGGGTGCGGAAGAAGGGCCACTGCTTGTGCATGCGCCGCAGCAGGGCCAGGCGCTGGTCGCGCTGGGCCGGATCGGCCTCCAGGAACGCCGCCACGCCAGCGCCAAAGCCGCACCAGCCCGGCAGGGCCACGCGCGACTGACCCCAGCTGAAGCCCCAGGGAATGGCGCGCAGATCCTCGATGGCGCGCGTGGCCTTGCGCGAGGCCGGCCGCGAGCCGATGTTCAGCTCGGCGATTTCGCGGATGGGCGTGGAGGAGAAGAAATAGTCGGCAAAGCCCTTGGTTTCATAGACCAGGCCGCGGTAGGCCGCGAAGCTGGCGTCCGAGAGCTGCTGTGCCGCGTCCAGGAACGATTTTGGCGCGCTCTTGGTCGGGTGCAGCAGCGTGGCCTCCAGCGTGGCGGCGACCAGGGTCTCGAGATTGCGCCGGCCGATGTCGGGGTTGGCGTACTTGGAGGCGATCACCTCGCCCTGTTCCGTCAGGCGGATCTGGCCGTTCACCGTGCCCGGGGGCTGCGCCAGGATGGCCTGGTAGCTGGGGCCGCCGCCGCGTCCCACGGTGCCGCCGCGGCCATGGAAGAGGCGCAGCGTGATGCCATGGTGGGCCTTGAGCTGGTCGAAGAGGCCGACCAGCGCGATCTCGGCGCGGTAAAGCTCCCAGTTGCTGGTGAAGACGCCGCCGTCCTTGTTGGAGTCCGAATAGCCCAGCATCACGTCCTGCTCGGCACCCGAGCGCTTGATCAGCGCGGCGACGCCAGGCAGGGCGTAGAACTCGCGCATGATCACCGGCGCCTCGCGCAGGTCGCCGATGGTCTCGAACAGGGGCACGACGATGAGGTCGCTGAGCGCCTCGCCGTCCAGCACGCCGCGCAGCAGGCCGACTTCCTTGAACAGCAGCATCACCTCCAGCAGGTCGCTGACGGTCTCGGTGTGGCTGATGATGTAGTGGCGGATGGCCTCGCGGCCGAAGCGCTGCAGGGACTCGCGGGCCGCCTCGAAGATGGCGAGCTCGCCCACGGTCCGTTCGCTGTATTCGGCGCTGACCACGCGCAGCGGCCGCGCGTCGTTCAGCAGGCCCAGCAGCAGCTGGCGCCGGGCCGCTTCGTCCAGGGCCGAATAGTCCGGGCAGACACGCGCGGTGGCCAGCAGCTCGGCAATCACCAGCTCGTGCTGGTCCGAGCTCTGGCGCAGGTCCAGCGTGGCCAGGTGGAAGCCGAAGACCTGCACGGCGCGGATCAGGGGCTTGAGGCGCGGCGCGATCAGGGCCTCGGCGTGATGGGTCTTGAGCGAGTCCGCGATCACGCGCAGGTCGGCCAGCAGCTCTTCGGGCGTCAGGTAGGGATCCTGCGGCGCCACGGCGTGGCGCAGGGCCTCGGTGCCGGTCAGTGCGTGCAGCGTGGCGGCCAGGCGGGCATACATGCCGGTCAGCGCGCGCCGGTAGGGCTCGTCCATGCGGTGCTCGTTGCGGTCCGGGCTGCGCTCGGCGAGCAGCTGCATGGCCGGGCTGACCTGCGCCAGGCGGGCGGAGATGGACAGCTCCGCGCCCAGCTCGTGCATCTCGGTCAGGTAATGGCGCAGGGCCACCTCGCTCTGGCGCTTGAGCGCATGGCGCAGCGTGGTGGCGCTGACGTTGGGATTGCCGTCGCGGTCGCCGCCGATCCAGTGGCCCATGCGCAGGAAGCTGTTCAGCTCATGGCCGGGCAATGCCTCCTCCAGCTCGCCGTAGAGCTTGGGGATCTGGCGCAGGAAGGTGGCGTGGTAGTAGGAGAGGGCGTTCTCGATCTCGTCGGCCACGGTCAGCTTGGAGTAGCGCAGCATGCGCGTCTGCCAGAGCTGGGTGATGCGGGCGCGGATGAGGTTCTCGTTGTCGCGCTTCTCGCGCTCGGTCTGCAGGCGGTCGCGCTGCTCGACGAGTTCGGCGATGGCGCGTTCGGCATCCAGGATGCTCTTGCGCTGGACCTCGGTCGGGTGTGCGGTCAGCACGGGGGAGATGAAGCCGTGCTGCAGGGTCTTGGCCACTTCGGTGGGCCGCACGCCGGCTTCATGCAGGCGCTCCATGCAGTAGGCCAGCGAGCCGGCCTGCAGGCTGCCGGCGCGTTCGTGGATTTCACGGCGCCGCACATGGTGGCGGTCCTCGGCGATATTGGCCAGGTGTGAGAAGTAGCTGAAGGCGCGGATCACGCTGACGGTCTGCTCGCCGGACAGGCTTTTGAGCAGCTTGTCGAAGGTCTTGCCGGCCTGGGCGTCGTGCTTGTGGCGGAAGGCCACCGAGAGCTTGCGCACGCGCTCGACCAGCTCATAGGCCTCGCGGCCTTCCTGCTCGCGGATCACCTCGCCGAGGATGCGGCCCAGCAGGCGGATGTCCTCCATCAGCGGCTGGTTCTTGTCCTCGGCGTCCTTGCGGGCCGGTGTTCGGGCCTTGCTCGTCTTGCTGCCGGCAGGGCGGCTGGAAGCAGCGGTGGCGCTGGCGCGGGGAGCTCGGTCGGGGGCAGGGGCGGCAGGACGGGCGGGCATGGCGGCTCGAGGGTTGGCTCCGGGTTTCCAGAGCGTGAGGGCTGGGTGCGCAAAAGCGTAGCCGGATCACGATTGCCGTACCGTTCAGGCGGTTTTCAGCAATGTAACCAAGTTACCTTTCTTTGACTTTATCAGTTTCTTTGACGCCTTCGTGGCCGACCTGCCACGGCCCTGCGCTAGCATCCCACCATGATGGAAAACATAGTGATCGCGACGCGCGAAAGCAGGCTGGCGCTCTGGCAGGCCGAGCATGTGAAGGCCCTCCTGGAGCAGCGCCTGGGCGCCACGGTGGAGCTGCTGGGCATGACCACCCGCGGCGACCAGATCCTGGATCGCACCCTCTCCAAGGTGGGAGGCAAGGGGCTGTTCGTGAAGGAACTGGAAACCGCCCTCGAGGAAGGTCGTGCCCAGCTCGCCGTGCATTCGCTCAAGGATGTGCCCATGGACCTGCCCGAGGGCTTTGCCCTGGTGGCCATCCTGGAACGCGAAGATCCGCGTGACGCCTTCGTCTCCAACAGCTACGCCGGCCTGGACGAGCTGCCGCAAGGGGCGCGGGTCGGCACCTCCAGCCTGCGCCGCGTGGTGCAGCTGAAGAACCTGCGGCCGGACCTGCGCATCGAGCCCTTGCGCGGCAATCTGGACACGCGGCTGCGCAAGCTGGACGAGGGCGGCTACGACGCCATCGTGCTCGCGGCCGCGGGCCTCAAGCGCCTGGGCCTGGGGCAGCGCATCCGCTCCTTCTTCGCGCTGGACCAGATGATTCCCTGCGCCGGGCAAGGCGCCCTGGGTCTGGAAGTGCGCGCCGATGCCGCCTCGCTGACGCATGCGCTGGGCAGCCTAACCGACCAGCCCACCTGGCTGGCCACGCAGGCCGAGCGCGCCGTCTCGCGCAGCCTGGGCGGCAGTTGCTCCATGCCGCTGGCCGCGCATGCTCAGTGGCTGCAAGGGCAGCTGCAGCTGGACGTGGCGCTGGGGCATCCGGAGCACCCGGAGCGTCGACTGCTGAAGGCGCGGGTGCAGGGCCAGCCGGCCGACGAAGCTGCGGCGCGCAGCCTGGGTCTGCAGGCCGCCGAGGCGCTGCGCTCGCAAGGCGCCGAGGACTACCTGCGCTGTGCCTGAACAAGGCTCGCAAGCCCGGGCAGCCGCGGCACTGCGTCCCGCGCCGCGGCTGATCCTGACACGCCCGCGTGCCCAGGCGCAGGACTGGCTGCAGCGCATGGCAAAGCTCGGCGTGCACTGCGAATTGCTGCCGCTGCTGGACATCTGCCCGCTGGATCCGGGCCCGGCTCGCGAGGCCTGGGCGCAGCTGGCGGACATGGCGCTGCTGATGTTCGTCAGCCCCAACGCCGTCGAGCACTTTTTCGCCGCGCGCCCCCCGGGTGCGCCCTGGCCGGCGCATACGCTGGCGGCCACGGTGGGCCCGGGCAGCGCACAGGCCCTGCTGCGTCACGGCGTGCCGCTGGCTCTGCTGCGCCAGCCGCCCGCGGACGCACCCAGCCTCGACTCCGAACACCTCTGGCCCTTGCTGGCCGGCAAGGACTGGCGCGGGCGGCGGGTGATGCTGGTCCGTGGCGATGGCGGCCGCGAATGGCTGGCGGATCGCCTGCGTGAGGCTGGCGCGCGGGTGGAAGGCCTCAGCGTCTACCGCCGCCAGGCCCCTTGCCTGTCCGCCGCGGAGCAGGCGGTGCTGGCCGCGGCGCTGGCCGCGCCGCTGGATCATGTCTGGCTCTTCAGCAGCGCGGAGGCCATCACCCATCTACCGCAGCTCGCAGGCCCGCAGGCGGACTGGACACGCAGCCGTGCCATCGCGACGCACGAACGCATTGCCCAGGGCGCGCGGCGTCTGGGTGTCGGCCATGTGGTTTTGACGCGACCGGACGCGGCGGCGGTCGCCGCGGCCCTGCAAGGCCCCTGGGACTGACACCTACAATCCCCGGCACTGTGAGCGAGCAAGACATCCCCCGCAGCGCCCTGGCTTCCGAGCCCGAGAGCGCCTCCGTGCTGCCCGAGAAAGTGCCGGCCCGCGCCGGCACGCCGGGTTCGCTGACCCTGATCCTGCTGACCCTGGGCGTGTTGTCCCTGGGCGCCTTGGGCATGGCCTGGCAGGGGCACAGCCGCGTCAAGCAGCTGGAACAGGAGCTGGTGCGCCGTCAGGAGCAGAGCCAGGTGCAGGCCTCCGAGGCCCGCAGCATGGCGAGCCGGGCGCAGGACCTGACCCAGGAAACGGCGGCCAAGCTGGCCTTGCTGGATGCCCGCCTTGCCGAGGTGGCCCTGCAGCGCGGGCAGTTGGAAGAGCTGATCCAGTCCATGTCCCGCTCGAGGGATGAAAACCTGCTGGGCGATATCGAGGCTTCGCTGCGCGTGGCCTTGCAGCAGACCAGCATCACGGGCAGCGCCGAGCCCCTGGTGGCGGCGCTGAAGCAGGCGGACGAGCGCCTGCAGCGTTACAAGCAGCCGCGCCTGGAAGGCGTGCGCCGTGCGGTGGTCCGCGATCTGGACCGCGTCAAGGCGGTCAGCGTGGTGGACGTCGCTACGCTTGGGATCAAGCTGGATGAGGTGGCCCGCCTGGCGGACGAATTGCCGCTGCTCTCGGTGGCCGAGCGCGTGGCGCAGGCGGAAGGCGACGCGCGGGCGGACGCCCGCACTGATGCCAAGTCAGATGCCAAGTCAGACGGCAAGCCCGAGGCCAGGCCTGAAGGCAAGCCCCGCAAGCCCGCGCAGACGGCCGCCAAGCCCGCCGCGGCGCCCGAAGGCTGGGATGCCTGGTGGGCGCTGGCGCAGACCCGTTGGCAGGAGCTCAGCAGCCAGGTCTGGCAGGAGACCAAGTCGCTGGTCCGCGTCACCCGCATCAGCCATCCGGAAGCGGCGCTGATCACGCCCGAGCAGGGCTACTTCCTGCGTGAGAACCTCAAGCTGCGCCTGCTCAATGCGCGGCTGGCCCTGCTGAGCCGCCAGTACGACACCGCGCAATCCGACCTGCGCGAAGCGCTGGCCTTGCTGGACCGCTACGTCGACATGCGTTCGCGCAAGGCCCAGTCCGCCGCCGAACTGCTGCGGCAGGTGCAGGGTCAGGCGCGCCAGGTGGCGGTGCCGCGCCCTGATGACAGCCTCGCGGCCCTGGCCGCGGCCGGCCGCTGAGGGGGCCGGTTCATGCGTACCGTAATCTGGCTGGTGCTGCTCTTCGCTGCGGCGGTGGTGGCCGCCTTGACCCTGGGCAGCAATGACGGCCTGGCAAGCTTCTACTGGAACGGGTGGCGGCTGGACGTGTCACTCAACCTGTTCCTGCTGGCGCTGGTGGCTGGCTGCTTTGCACTGGTGACCCTGATCCAGACCATCAACTCGCTGGTCTCCCTGCCGCGCCGTGCCCGCGAATGGCGCATGGCGCAGCGCGAGCGCAGTGCCCAGCTGGCCCTGCGCGAAGCCTTGGCCGAGTTCTTCGGTGCCCGCTACGGTCGCGCTCAGAAGGCGGTGCAGCGGGCATTGAACATCCAGTCCCAGACGCCCGACCTGGCCCAGGACCAGGCCTTCATGGCTCTGAGCCACCTGCTCGCCGCCCAAAGCGCCCACCGTCTGCAGGATAAGCGCCGCCGCGACGAGCAACTGCAGCTGGCGCTGCAGTTCGCACAAGCCTCGTCACAGGCCAAGGCCCAGGAGGAGGGTGCCAAGTTGCTGGCGGCCGAGTGGGCGCTGGATGATCGCGACGCCCAGCGCGCCAGCCAGATCCTGGCCGAGCTGACGCCTGGCGTGGCGCGGCGCACGCAGGCCCTGCGCCTGAAGCTGCAGGCCGCACGGCTGTCCCGCCAACCTCTGGAGGCCCTGCGCACGGCGCGCCTGTTGGCCAAGCACCAGGGCTTCTCCAAGGCTGCGGCACAGGGCCTGCTGCGCTCGCTGGCGATCGAAGCCCTGGAAGCGGCCCGCGACATTGACCAGCTGCGTGCGACCTGGCAACAGCTGGATGCTGCCGATCGGCGCGATGTCTTCGTTGCCGCGCGAGCGGCCCAGTGTGCCTCTGGTCTGGGCGCGCCGGACGACGGCCGCGGCTGGTTGCGCCCGTCATGGGATGACTACGCCGACCTGCCAGCAGAAGAGCGCCTCGCGCTCGCCGAGGCCCTGGTGCACTGCATGGCCGGCCTGGGCCCGGAATGGCTGCAGCGCTTGGAAGGCCTGATGCAGCGGCATGCCCGGGATCCGGGACTGTCCTATGCCCTCGGCCATGCGCTGGCCGAGCGCCAGCTCTGGGGCAAGGCGCGCTTGATGCTGGAACAGGCAGCGCAGGAGCGCCTGCTGAGCGTGGCTGCGCGCCGCCGTTGCTGGCTCAAGCTGGCGGATCTGGCCGAGAACGATGGCGACGCCGAGCGCCGCGCCCGCTGCTTCGAAGCCGCTGCCTTGCTGTGAGCGCCAGTGCCGGCCCCGGTATTTCGGGGCGGGGCAGTGCGGCTTGGGTCCATCATCGAAAAAGTTCAGATGAATCTTGCATCCCTGGAAAAAGCCATGCTATAGTTCAAGGCTTCGGCGGCTGTAGCTCAGTTGGATAGAGTACTTGGCTACGAACCAAGGGGTCGTGGGTTCGAATCCTGCCAGCCGCGCCAAAAATATGAAACGGCACAAATCAGTGACTGATTCGTTTCCCTAAATAAAAAGGGAGTGAATGAATCACTGAAAGCAGAATAAGAAACGCCAGTGACGACACTGAGTTTCACTGGCTTTTTTATTTGAGGCGTGCCTCTTGATGTCGCAAGACACCAAGAACAACCGAAAAGAAGTTAAGAAAAATAAGTTAGAAAATAGAGTCTTGGGCTTGCGATTCAATCGAAAATCGCGCTAGAATCTAAGGCTCAACTAAATACAAGCGGCTGTAGCTCAGTTGGATAGAGTACTTGGCTACGAACCAAGGGGTCGTGGGTTCGAATCCTGCCAGCCGCGCCAACAATAAAAGAACAACAAGAAATGCAAAAGGTCTGCGAGAAATCGCAGGCCTTTTTTCTTTTCATCTTGCGACTGGATGTCGGCAGCGCTTGCTCGCAAATCTTGCGGCTCTCGCCTTGCGTTTCCCAGCGCATTGGGTCCAATGCCCTGCGCGCAACTCAGCCCACTGCAGCGTCCTTGAGCAGGCTTGCCCTGTGTTCCGGCGTGAGTTGCAGCAGATCGAGAACTTCCGCCGCTTGAGCGCCGGCGCGCGGTGCTGGGCTCGGTTCACGCGTGAGGGTGCGCGAGAAGCGCGGCGCGGCCCGGGCCTGCCACTGGCCCTCCACCTCGACGAAGGCTCTGCGGGCCTGCTGATGCGGGTGCAGCGGGGCTTCGTCCATGCCCAGCACGCCGGCCACGCAGGCCTCGCTGCCTTCCAATAGCGCGACCCAGGCGTCCCGCGGCCTTTCCTTCAGGCGCCTCGCCACCCGTTCTCGCAGATGGGGCCAGTGCTGCCATTCGAGTTGCCTGGCCGGATCTTCGTCTGCCAGGTCCAGCCGCTGCAGCAGCTCCCGATAGAACGCCGGCTCGATGGCGCCCAGGCTCAGGAAGCGGCCGTCGGCGCATTCGAAGCTGTCGTAGAAGGGGCTGCTGTGCAGGAAGAAGTTCTGCTTGGGGTCGGCCGGCCACAGGCCCTGGCCCATCAAGGAGCGGGCCAGGCTGCCCAGCAGATTGGCGCCGTCCAGCATGGCGGCATCCACGACCTGGCCGCGACCCGAACTGCGGCTTTCCAGCAGGGCGCACACCATCCCGAAGGCCAGCAGCAGGCCGCCTCCGGCCATATCGCCAATGACGGTGGCGGGAATGCTCGGCGCCTGGCCTTGGCGCTGGCTCAGGCTCAGCAGGCCGCTCAGGGCCACATAGTTGATGTCGTGGCCGGCGGCCTGGGCCAGGGGACCGGTCTGGCCCCAGCCGGTGACGCGCCCGTAGACCAGGCGTGGATGCAGGGGCTCGAAGGTGGCGGGCCCGAGCCCGAGCCGCTCCATGACGCCCGGGCGGTAGCCCTCGATGAGGCCGTCAGCGACCAGGATCAGTTGCCGCAAGGCGTCGATGGCTTCGGGCTTCTTCAGGTCCAGAACCAAGGATCGCTTCCCCCGGTTCATGGCGCCCCCGCTGCCCAGGCTGCGCTGCGAGGCTGGCCGTTCGATGACGATCACATCCGCGCCCATGTCGGCCAACAGCATGCCGGTGAAGGGGCAGGGGCCAATGCCGGCCAACTCGATGATCCGCAGTCCGCTCAGGGGTGCCGACGTCATGCTGCTCCTTCCAAAGCCATGCTGGTGAAATTGCGGGCGGGCGCTTGGAACTGTCGGCGGCGGCACTGCCGATTCATGCCGAGTCCTTTGGGCGCCAGGAAAACTTGACGAGACAATACACGCATGAGCAAGGCCTTCACCAAGGAAAACGACGGGGACGACGATGATGACGCCCCCGGCCTGCCGCCCCTGCCGGCGGGTACGCGCAACTACATCACGCCTCAGGGCTACGCCCGGCTACGCGCGGAGTTCATGGAGTTGCTGGACGTGGAACGGCCGAAGATCGTCGAGACTGTGTCCTGGGCCGCGAAGAATGGCGACCGGTCCGAGAACGGCGACTACCTCTACGGCAAGAAGCGCCTGCGCGAAATCGACCGGCGCCTGCGTTTCCTGACCAAACGCCTGGATATCGCCGAGGTGGCTGACCCCTCGTTGCACCATGGCAGCGACCAGATCTTCTTCGGTGCCACGGTCACCTACGCCAACAGCAGGGGTGAGGAGCGCACCATCACCATCAAGGGCATCGATGAGGCGGACAGCCTCAAGGGCGAGGTCAGCTGGGTGTCGCCGATCGCCCGTGCCCTGCTCAAGGCCAGGGAGGGCGACGAAGTGCAGCTGATGACGCCCGGCGGGCTGGAGCAGCTGGAGGTGCTGGAAGTCCGCTATCCGGCGCCCGGCGAGTCCTGAGCGCCCCGGACTGTCTCCAGCCTGCCACCAGCGTGCCACCAGCGTGCCACCAGCCTGCCCATGAGGTGCCGGACTGCGGTGCGCTGCTGCAAGCCCCGCCGTCCGGGTTTCAGCGATGGATGCTCAGGGCTTGATGCGCCACACCCGCAGCACGGCAGGGGAGCGCTTGAGCATGCGCAGCACTTCGGCCAGGTGCAGGCGGTCCCGCACGGAGATGAGCAATTGCATCTCGGCCGTCTCGCGGGCCTGGGACTCGTCGCTCATGGAGATGTGCGTGATGTCGGCCTCGGCGGTGCTGACGGCCGTGGCAATCTGTGCCAGCACGCCCTTGCCGTTTTGCATCAGAACGCCGACGGCGGCCTCGAAGCTGCGGGTCATCTCTTCGGCCCAGGCCACGGCAATCCAGTGCTCGCTGTCGCGCTGGAAGAGCCGCCGGCCGACCTGGCATTCGGCGGTGTGCACGATCAGGCCTTCGCCGCGACCCAGATAGCCCTTGATGTCGTCACCCGGCACCGGGCGGCAGCAACTGGCCAGGCGCACCGAGGCGCCTTCGCTGCCGTCCAGCGTGATCTGCCCCTGGGTGGTCTGGTCGTCGGTGGCGCCGAAGCGGCCCAGCGTGAGGGTGACGGCATCCGGACGCTGGCCCTGCGCAGCCAGCATGCGGGCCATCTTCTTGGCCACGATGGTCGCGATCTTGCGGCCCAGACCCACCTCCACCAGCAGTTCATGCACGCTGCGGTTGCCCGCCCACTTGGCCAGTTCCAGCCAGAGGGTCTGCGCGTCCTGGTCCTCGATGTCCAGGCTGGGCAGGGCGAGGCCTTCGGCGCGCAGGGCCTGGGCCAGCATCTTCTGGCCCAGCTCGCGCGACTCCTCCTGCTCCAGGTTCTTCAGGAAATGGCGGATCTTCGAGCGGGCGCGGCCGGTGCGGACGAAGCTGAGCCAGGCCGGATTGGGGCGGGCGCCGGTCGCGGTGATGATCTCCACCACGTCGCCGCTGCGCAGTTCGGCGCGCAGCGGCACGGGTTCGCCATTGACCTTGGCCGCCACGCAGTGGTCGCCGACGTCCGAGTGAATGGCGTAGGCATAGTCCACCGGCGTAGCGCCGCGCGGCAGCGCCATGATCTTGCTCTTGGGTGTGAAGACGTAGACCGCGTCGGGGAAGAGGTCGATCTTCACGTGCTCCAGGAACTCGCTGGCGTCGCGGGTTTCGTCCTGGATGTCGATCAGCGACTGCAGCCAGCGCGAGCCCAACTGCTGGACCGCCTGCGGATTTCCCTTGGCCTTGTAGAGCCAATGGGCCGCCACGCCTTTCTCGGCCACCATGTGCATGGTCTCGGTGCGCATCTGGAACTCCACCGGTGTCCCCAACGGGCTGACCAGGGTGGTGTGCAGGCTCTGGTAGCCATTGGGCTTGGGGATGGCGATGTAGTCCTTGAAGCGCCCCGGTTGCGGTTTGTAGAGCTGATGCAGCACGCCCAGCGCCAGGTAGCACTGCGGCAGCTCGGCCACCACGACGCGAAAGCCGAAGATGTCGCTCACCTGGGCGAAGCTCAGGTGCTTTTCGCGCATCTTCTTGTAGATGGAGAACAGGGTCTTCTCGCGGCCCTGGATCTCGACCTTCAGGCCGGCGTCGGCAAAGGCTTTGACGACGTCGCGCTCGATGCGGGAGACCAGGTCGCGCCGGTTGCCGCGCGCCTTGGCGATGGCCTTGGACAGGGCCGCATGCCGCCAGGGGTGGATGTATTGGAAGGACAGCTCCTGCAGTTCCCGGTAGATCTCGTTGAGACCCAGCCGGTGCGCGATGGGTGCGTAGATGTCCAGCGTTTCCCGGGCGATGCGGCGGCGCTTCTCGAAGGCCATGTGGCCCATGGTCCGCATATTGTGCAGACGGTCGGCCAGCTTGATGAGGATGACGCGGACATCCCGCGCCATGGCCAGCAGCATCTTGCGGAAGGACTCGGCCTGGGATTCCTCCTTGGTCGAGAACTGCAGCTTGTCCAGCTTGGTGAGGCCGTCCACCAACTCCGCGGTGGGCGCCTCGAAGCGTTCGATCAGCTCGGTCTTGGTGACGCCGCAGTCCTCCATGGCGTCATGCATCAGCGCCGCCATGATGGCCTGGGCATCCAAGCGCCATTCCGCACAAATGCCCGCTACAGCGATCGGATGCGTGATGTAGGGCTCGCCGCTGGCGCGGAACTGCCCCAGATGGGCTTCGTCTGCGAACTTGTAGGCCTCGCGAATGCGCTTGATGTCCGCCTTGGGCAGATAGCTCAGCCGGTGCAGCAAGGCGTCAAAGGACGCCGCCTCGGCCTGCGTGGGCTCTTGGGCGGTCTTGTGCAGGCCCGGCATCAGGGCGGCGGGCAAGGAGGCGGCGAAGGAACGAAGACCCATGAAGCGAAATTAACACAAGGCCCGCGCCGGCCGCAGCCTTGCGGCCAAATTGCGGCGGCGAGCGGACGCATGCCGGGCTGATACATGCGGGCAAACCATGAAAAAAGGCGCCCAGCGGGCGCCTCCATCAAGCAAGCCAGGTCTCAGACCGGCACCTTGCGCAGCATTTCAATGCCGACTTCACCGGCAGCGATTTCACGCAGTGCCGTCACGCCGGGCTTGTTCTTGCTTTCGATCTTGGGGCTGTGGCCTTGGCTCAGCATGCGAGCGCGGTAGGTGGCAGCGAGCACCAGCTGGAAGCGGTTGGGGATCTTGGTCAGGCAATCTTCGACGGTGATGCGGGCCATGTTGGGGTTCCAGTGATGTTGTTCGGGAGCGCTTGAGCTTGCTGTTCCAGGCGAAACAGAGGGCTCAGGGCAGGTCCAGAGCCTTGAAGACGGTGGACTTGCTGCGGCGCTGAGAAGCGTATTTTAACCGCTGCGCGTGCACGATGGCTTTCAGGTCGAAGAGGGCGGTCTCGAAGATGGCATTCACCACGACGAAATCGAACTTGTACGCCTGCGCGACCTCCACGCGGGCATTGGCCATGCGGCGTTCGATCACGTCCTCGGCCGTGTCGCCGCGCCGTGTCAGGCGCTGGCGCAACTCTTCCCAGCTGGGCGGCAGGATGAAGACCAGTACGGCATACGGAAAGAGCTGCTTGATCTGCAGGGCGCCCTGGAAATCGATCTCCAGGACGACATCCTCGCCCTGCTTCATGCGCTCCTCGATGGCGGCTCGGGACGTGCCATAGAGATTGCCGTGCACTTCAGCCCATTCGAAGAACTCGCCCCGGTCCACCTTGGCGCGGAACTCGTCCGGTGTGATGAACCAGTACTCGCGGCCATGCTGTTCCTGCCCGCGCGGCGCGCGCGAGGTGTGGGAGATCGAGACGGCCAGCTTGGCGTCCAGTTCCAGCAAGGCCTTGACCAGGCTGGATTTGCCGGCGCCGCTGGGGGCGGCAACGACGAAGAGATTGCCAGGGTATTCCATGGCCGGATTGTCGCTCACTCGACGCGGTGGGTCCGAAAGGGCCGGCGGCGGTAGGCTCCACCGGGTGTTGGCCTCGCTGTAGGTTTCACTGCCGGTTTCGCTGTTGGATTCGCTGTCGGATTCGCGCACTGCCCGTTTCCGAGCGGCCGCGAATGGGTATGCGTCCTGCGAGCCATGGCCCGGTTGCAGCACGCTGGACTCCGGAAGGAGGCTGCGGCTGAACCAGCGCCAGCTTCAGCGTCCGTGCCGGCACCCGTCTGTGTGACGGGGCCGGGCCGAGAACAGGTCAGAAGTTGTGGCGGATGCCGACTGCATAGCTGTTGCCGGTACGGAGTCCGTCGATCTTGTCGTTCATGTAGACGGCGTAGATATCGGTGCGCTTGGACAAGGCATGGTCGTAACCCAGGCTCAAGGTCTTGTGGGCGCTATCGGGCAGCAGCGGGATGATGCCGGCGAAGGTGCCGGTCCTGACTTTGGAATGTCCCCAGGCGGCAAGGATTTTGCCGCCACCATTGACGGGAATCTCGGCGCTGATGTCGTAGAGGCGTAGCTTGCTGCCATAGGACTCATCGTCAATCTGACCGTACTGGGCGTAGAGCTTGGCAAACCTGAAATCGTAGGAGGCCCCCACGTTCACGGTCTTTTCACGGCGGCCGTTGGTCGGTGCCGCGGCGTCCGTCCCCACGGACTGATAGGCCACGGTGGCGCTGAATGGGTCGCCGAAGTACTGGGCCGTCGCGGCGTAGCTGGACTTGCCCACGCCCTCGCCAGCGGCAGCCTGCAGGTTCAAGCGTACGCCGGACATGACCGGGCTGATGTAGGTGACCGAGTTGCGCCAGGCCGTGTCATTTTGCAAGCGTGCGGTCTTGCTGATGGGAATGTCCCGCCCGTCCAGGTAGTAATGGAGCAAGGTCGGCGAGAAGCCGAAGGAGTCGCCAAAGCTGTTGAAGAGCAGCAGCGAGACGAACATCTGGCTGGTGTTGCGGCCCACGCGCAGCTGCCCGTAGCTGTTGTTGCTGAGGCCGACATAGGCGTTCTTGGCGAACATCGCGTCGCCGGGGAAACGGCCTGCGGCACCGGTATCCAGGGCGATAAAGCTTTCCAGCGCAAAGTTGGCCTTGAGACCGCCGCCCAGATCTTCGCTGCCGCTGAGACCCCAGAAACTGGTGCTCATGTCCCCGGAGCTGACGGCTTTGATCCGGTTCGCTCCAGCAAGCTGGTAGCCACCGACACCTGCATTGACCAGGCCGTACAGCTTCACGCTGCTTTGCGCACTTGCTGAATTTATGCTTACAAATGAGAGGGTTGCTATCGCGATGCTGTGGATCCACTTCATGACTGTTTCCTTTGGTGGTTGAGCATATGTTCACGCGGAAGGCGGCCCTTCGCGTGGCCTATCATGATATTTATCATCACAAATCAAGAAAAGTGGAAACGCGAAAGTGCGGCGCGAAGCAGACACTTTGAGTGCCTGTGAATTGCCGGTTCACGGCATGGCTTCTGTGCATGGGCGTGCCTTGTCGGTGTTGTGGCCGTGCTTGTGCGCCGGTGTGTTCGTCATTGGGTTGCCTGGCCGGTCACGGGGAGCGGAATGTCGACGGCATCGGTCTTGAAGGGCGGCTCGATCGCCTTGGGGTGCCCAAAGGCTTGTTGGAAGGCGTGGCTTGCCTTGAGCACGGTGCTGTCGTCGTACTGGCGGCCGACCAGCTGCAATCCGATGGGGAGTCCTTCTGCGCTGTTGCCGGCGTACAGGCTGGCGGCTGGCAGGCCGAGTTGATTGCACCAGGGTGTGTAGACGGGGTAGGGTGGATGCTGATGCAGCTGGGCGCTGAGCTCGGGTGCGACTGTCGGGTGCACGGGGCACAGGACGAGGTCGTGGCGGGTGAAGAACTCGTTGACCTCGCGCCCTGCCTCGGCTCGGCGAGTCAGTGCATCCAGGATGCAGTGGGGAGGTAACTGGCGGCCCGCTTCGACCAGTGACTTCAAGGAGGGATCCAGGTGCCGCGCCGCATCGCCCAGGGAGTCGGCAAGCCTGGCGGAGAACGCGCTCCAGAGTACGCCGTGGATCTGCAGGCACTGCAGGATGGCGGGCGGGTCTTCCATCTCGATGTGGGCGCCCATGGATTCGAGGATGCGCGCGCTTCTCTTGAGGGCGGCCAGGATTTCAGGGTCGGGCTTGGTGTCCAGTCCCAGCGACGGGCTCAGTGCCACGCGCAGTCTCGGAAGGGGTGTCTTCAGCGCTGCCTGATAGTCGCGTGGGTCGTAGGGCAGGGCGTACCAGTCTCGCGGGTCTGGGCGCGAGATGATGTTCATCATCGCGGCGGCATCTTCGGTCGTGCGGGTCATGGGGCCGACGTGGCTCAGCAGTGCAAACGCACCGCGCGGGTGGTGAGGCACCCGGCCGAAGCTCGGCTTGAAGCCGTAGATGCCCGTGAATGCGGCTGGGATGCGTATGGAGCCTCCGCCATCGGTGCCCAAGGCGAGCGGGCCCAGGCCTGCCGTCACGGCGGCTGCGGCGCCGCCGCTGGATCCGCCCGGCGTGCGCGCGAGATTCCAGGGGTTGCGGGTGATGCCAGTCAGTGGGCTGTCGGTGAGGATCTTGTGGGCGAAGTCGGGCAAGGTGGTCTTGCCGAAGATGATGGCCCCGGCTTCACGCAATCGCCTGACGGCAGGGCTGTCCGGAAGCTGAGCTCGGCTGGCGTCGACGGCAAGTGATCCGAAGCGGGTGGGCATGTCTTCGGTGCCGAGGTTGTCCTTGATGGAGACGGGGGCGCCGTCCAGTGGACTCAGGCTTTGGTCGGCGCGCCATCGTGCCTCGGAAGCGCGGGCCTGCTGGAGTGCGCTGTCCTGGTTCATGTGGCAGAACGCATTGAGCTCGTCTGCCAATTGCTCGTGCAGAGACAGCATGCTGCGGACGACTTCGACGGGGGAGAGGCTCTTCGATCGATAGAGGGTCGTCAGCTCGGTGGCGCTCATGTGGTGGATGGGTGACATCGTCGCTCCTGTTGTTAATAATGATCATAAATAGATTGCATCAAGGAAGGGAAGCAAGACGCTCGGCCGGCCGTTCCTTCGTCTGCATCATTTCTTTTGCCGATGGAATGGCGCTTCGTGGGCGACTGAAGTCCGGTGGCAAAGGGTAAGCACCTATCTGTCATCTGGCGCATTGATGTCTATTATCATCATAAATTAACACAGGAGCAAAGATGAAGCTTGCACTGAGGATGGGATCGAAGAGGCTTGTCGGGGGCGCTCAAGCGCCGTGCGGCATGGGTTTCGGTGTCGCGTTGAGACTGCATGTCAGGCCCCTGGGGTGGGTGGATCCATCGAGCTGCCTGGCGGGAGCGCACCATGAATGAGGTCGTGGTGCTGCTGCTGAACGTGCTGAGCCAGGTCTGCGTCCTGGCGCTTGTCGCGCTGGGGCTCGCCATCGTTTTCGGCATGATGGACATCGTCAACCTGGCCCATGGTGAGTTCGTCACGCTCGGGGCCTTCACCCTCGCAGCCATGCAGCAGGCGGGTGGCACGCAGGCGTACTGGCCGGCGCTGGTGGTGGCGCCGCTGGTGGGTGCTGCGGCCGGCTGGCTGCTGGAGGTGTCGGTTATTCGACTGCTCTATCACCGTACCCTGGATACCTTGCTTGCGACCTATGCCGTGAGCCTGATCGTGCAGAAGCTCCTGGAGTTGAGCTTTGGCAAGCATCCGCAACTCGTTCACACGCCGCTGAGCGGGTCCCTGCATTTGCTGGGTGCCGAGTACCCCTCCTACCGTGTCTTCGTCATCGCCGTGAGCAGCATTGCCGTGGCGCTGTGTGCGCTGGTCTTCACCGGCACGCGGTACGGCATCCACCTGCGCGCGGTGATTCAGAACCCCCGCATGGCCGAGGGCTTGGGCATCAACACGCGCAAGATGAATCGCTCAGCGTTTGCATTGGGCGCAGCGCTGGCGGCCTTCGCCGGCGTGCTGGTCGCGCCGCTGGTGTCCGTGGAGAGCCACCTGGGTCTCGCCTACCTGGGCAAGGCCTTCTTCGTGATCGTGGTGGGAGGGATTGGCTCGGTGCTGGGGGCGGTGACGGGCAGCGCGCTGATTGGCAGCGTCGAGACCCTGCTGAACTATCGCGTGGACCCCTCACTGGCGTCCGCCTTGGTGCTGCTCATGGCCATCGTACTGATACGGTTGAGGCCGCAAGGGCTGGTCCCGGGTTTCAGCGCGGCGCATCAACTGCTCGGCAAGGGGTGACTCATGCGCCATCGTCTACATGCACTGGCAAGCCTGCTTCAGCAGCCCAAGATGGCGTCCGGCGAGAAGCGCACGCTGTGGATCGGCGCTGCAGCGGTGCTGCTGCTGGCCACGGTTCCCTGGCTGATGTCGTCCTACGCCACCACGGCATTGCGCGACGCGCTGATCTTGGCGATCTTCGCGCTGAGCTATGACCTGCTATGGGGCAAGGCCATGGTGCTCACGCTAGGTCATGCGACCTTCTTTGGCGTGGGGGCCTATGGTGTCGCCATCGCGACCACGCAGCTGCAGTGGAGCTGGCCGGCTGGCTTGGCGCTAGGGTTGGCGTGCGCCATGGTGCTGGCAGCCGCCATCGGCTACTTCCTGATCTACGCGGGTGTCCGCCTGCACTTCTTCGCCATCATCACCATGGCCGTGCTGCTCATTGCGCGGCAACTCGCCACCAGCTGGCAGTCCGTCACTGGCGGTGACGTCGGCATTCTTGGCATCCCCGGCATTCGCATCGATGTCGCTGATTGGAGCCTGGATCTTTCCGATGAGCGATCCTCGTATCTTGCAGTGCTTGCCGCGCTCGTCCTGTCATTGCTCCTGGTCTGGCGGCTCGTCCGGACGCGCTACGGTCTGGTGCTGGCGGCCATAGGCATGAACGAATTTCGAGCCAAGCATTGCGGCTTCGACACTTCCTGGCATCTGGTTCTCGTGTTCGTCCTTGCTGCGGGTCTGGCCGGATTCAGCGGTGCCTTGTATGCCGGCACGGCTGGGGTGGTCGCTCCGGACCTGTTCTCCATCCTTCTGTCTACCGAGGTGATTCTCTGGGTGGCGGTCGGTGGTCGAGGGACGTTGGTCGGGCCAGTCATTGCTGCGGTCATCTTCACCCGCATTCAGCAGGAGGTCAGCAGCTACAGCACTGAACTCTGGCCTCTGATTCTCGGTGGGCTATTCCTTGTGTCGGTGCTCTGTCTGCCGCAAGGGATCGCGGGTCTGCTGCGTGCACGTCGAAAGGAGCAATCCGGGAGTGAGCCTGAGAAGCAAGCCGTTGCAGGCGTGGGGGTGGAGTCATGAGCGCAGCATCCTTGCTACAGGCGCATGGCGTGAACGTGGCCTTTGGCGGCATTCATGCCGTCAAGGAAGTGATGTTGAGCATCGGCTCCCAGGAACTGCTTTGCGTGATCGGCCCCAACGGGGCAGGAAAGAGCACCCTGCTGAGTCTGCTGTCGGGCACCTTGCGCCCGGACTCCGGCCGCTTGCTCATCGATGGCAAAGACCTGACACGAAGGCCGCCCCATCAGTTCGCCAGACGGGGCGTGATACGCAAGTTCCAGGGGACCAACGTTTTCCAGTGGCTCAGCGTGCGCGAGAACCTCATCGTGGCCGGGCAAGGGGTGGCAGCGGATCGTGAGGGGCCGGCGCCTGACCTGCAGGACATCATGGGCTTGACCGGCTTGCGCCATCGCGCGGACGACATCGCGGAATGCCTGCCGCACGGTGAGCGCCAATGGCTGGAAATTGGCATGGCGCTGATGTGCCAACCCCGCCTGCTCCTGCTGGATGAACCTGCGGCCGGCATGACGGTGGAGGGCACGCGGCGGATGGCCGACCTGCTGAGGCGTCTGGCCAGGGAGATCGCTGTCGTGGTGATCGAGCATGACATTGGGTTCGTCCGCCAGTTGGCCTGTCGGACCCTGGTCATGCACCAAGGGGAGGTGATTCGAGAGGGCGCGTTTTCAGATATCGAGCAAGACGAGCAAATCAGGCGCATCTATCTGGGCCGAGGAAAGGGAGAGACCGATGCTGGACGTCCGTGAGCTGAATGCGTGCTATGGAGGGGCGCAGGTCCTGGACAAAGTCCAGTTCCACCTGGCCAAGGGTGAGGTGCTGGGAATCCTGGGGCGCAATGGCGCGGGGAAGTCCACCCTGGTCAAGGCGGTGATGGGGATGTTGCCGCATGTCAGCGGCAGCATCGAATTTCGCGGCCAGCAGTTGCTGGGCCTTCCCACCTACCGGATCGGTCGGATCGGCGTGAGCCTGGTGCCGCAAGGGCGCTGGATATTCCCACGCCTCACCGTGCTGCAGAACCTGCAGGCGGCCTGTCCTGTCGGCATCGAGCCGCCGGACGTCATATTCAATTACTTCCCCATCCTCAAGCAGCGATTGAAGCAGATGGGGGGAACCATGTCCGGTGGCGAGCAGCAGATGCTGGCCATCGCAAGGGCCATGTGCGCTCGCCCGAAGGTGCTGCTTCTCGATGAGCCTTCCGATGGCGTGCAGCCCAACATCGTTCAGATGCTGGGGGAGTTGATTCCAAGCCTTTGCAAGGAACTCTCCATCTCGGCAATTCTGGTGGAGCAGAACCTGGACCTGGTTCTGAGTGCGGCGCAGCGCTGGCTGGTGCTGGAGAGGGGTCGCATTGTCCACGAAGGCCGGGGGGCGGAGTCTGGCGAAATTGGATCGCTGGAGAACCTCCTCGCCGTCTAGCTCAAGCGCAAGCGCGTGAACTCACAAAACTTCCAATGCAAGGAAAGGATCGCTTCATGAACCATGCTGCCATTCATCGTCGCACCTTGTTGCGTGGCGCAGTCGCAGGCATTGCCTGCAGCGCAGCGCCGGCCATCGTCAGGGCTGCACCACCCATACGCATCGGTTTGCTCGCGCCGTTCAGCGGACCGCTGGCACGGGTCGCCGAGACGAACCGGAACTGCCTGAAGCTGGCAGTGGACGAAATCAACGCCTCGGGAGGTCTGCTGGGCCAGCCCCTGAAGATCGTGGTGGAAGACACCCAGATGTCAGCCAAGGTGGCCTTGGACAAGGCGCGCAAGCTGCTTGTCGGGGATGGCGTCGCCATGATCACCGGCATGGTGCTGCCTTTCGAGCGCGAGGCGGCATTGCAGGCTGCTGGAAGTGTGCAGCGCCTGGTGATCTTCCCCAACTTCGATGAAGGACGCTGTCATCGACTGCTGCTGACAACGGGACTGGCCGCCAATCAGCGTGTCGAGCCGCTGATCGATTGGGCTGCCAAGAACGGCGGGAAAACCTTCTTCGTGCTGGTCTCCGATATCGGCAGCAATCGCAGCGTGCTGGTGCCGCAGATCCAGGCGGCCGTCGAACGCAGCGGTGGCACGCTGCTGGGGACGCGTTTCTTTCCCTTCGGCACGCGGGACTATGGTCCGGTACTGCAGCAGCTCCAGGGCATGGCGCCGGACGTGGTGTGGCACAGCATCGGCGACGACCCGGTCAGCTTTGTCAAGCAGTACCACAGCTTTGGCATGAAGCCGCAGCTGATCACCGACATCACGCACGAGTCCTTGGCCATGGCCACGGAAGGTGCATCGACCGGTACCGTGGGCGTGTCGCCCTACTTCATGGGGGTTGCGACGCCGGAGAACCAGGCATTCCTCGACGCCTACACCCGCCAGTTCGCCGACTCCACGCCCTTGCGCGTTGGCGGACACGTGGTGATGCTGCCGCATGGCGAGAGCACCTATACCGGCGCCAAGCTGTTCGCCGCTGCGGTGCGCAAGACGGGGCGCGCCGACGCTGCATCCATCAAGGCCGCCGTCTCCGGCGTGGTCATCAACGCACCACGGGGCCGGGTCGTATTGGGTCCGGGCGGCTCGCACCTGCATGGTGTTGCCCTGGTTGCCCGCGCGCGAGCGGACGGCACCTTCCAACTGCTCGATACCACGCCAACCGTCCCCGTCAACTGTTCCGCCGGATGATGAACGAACTGCTTGAAATGTCTGCGGGCGAGCTGGTGCTCGCCTATCGGGGGGCGGCCTTGTCGCCGGTCGAGGTCATGCGCGCAGTGCTTGACCAGGTTCAGAGCCTGGATGGGCGCATCAACGCGTTCCGTGAGCTGGACGAAGGGGGGGCCTTGCGGGATGCGGGGGCATCGGAGCTGCGCTGGAAGCGCGGCACGCCCAGTGGGCCGCTGGACGGTGTGCCGGTTTCGGTCAAGGACATGGTGGCCACGCGTGGCATGTCGACGCTGTTCGGATCCTGCACGCTCCCGCAAGGGTACTTGGCTGATGTGGATGCACCCTGCGTGGAGTTGCTGCGTCGCGCCGGCGCCGTGATCTTTGGCAAGACGACGACCACCGAGTTCGGCAACAAGATCGTCAGCGACAGCCCGTTGACCGGCGTGACGCGCAATCCCTGGAATCTGACGCTCACCGCCGGTGGCAGCAGCAGCGGTGCTGGCGCTGCACTTGCCGCCCGCATGGGGCCACTGGCCGTGGGAACGGACGGAGGGGGCTCGATCCGCGTGCCCGCTGCGTGGAACGGCGTGTGCGGCCTGAAGCCTTCGTTCAAGCGCGTCCCAACCATGGAGCCGCACAACGTGGGCGAGCTGTCCAATGTCGGCCCCATGGCGCGCTGCGTGCAGGATCTGGCCCTCATGCTGAACGTCATGGCCCGTCCCTGGGTGCGGGACTGGCAGTCATCCGGTGGACCGGTGGAAGATTTCTGCCGCGGCCTCAACCGCGGCGTGGAGGGGCTGCGCATTGCCGTCAGTGTCAATCTCGGCTTGATCGACGTGGACCCGGAGATTGCTCATGCGGTTCGCAACGCCGCCCTCCTTCTTGAGCAGCAGGGTGCGCTGGTGAACTGGTTGGAGGCCGTCGGACCATTGCAGAACTACCTCAAGAGCGAAATGCACTCGATCTTGTGGATGGCCCGCTCCGAGCAGTTGGTGCGCCATACGCCTGAGCACCTGCGAGGTTTGATGGACCCGGAAATTCTCACACTGGCGGAATGCGGCAGACACATGCCGGCCGTGCGTCTGATGGATGCAATGCAGGCTCGGCAGGAGCTTGCCAGCGCCATGCATGCCTTCTTCGATCATCACGACGTGCTGCTCTGCCCCACCTTCCACTGCATGCCACCGCCAGCACCCGGGCTGCCGCCGCACTTGCGCATGGCGCCTCCCTTGACGTCCTGGTGCAACCAGACGCAGCAGCCAGCCGCGAGCGTGCCTTGCGGCTTGAGCCGGGACGGGCTGCCGATGGGCCTGCAGGTCATCGGGCCGCGCTTCCAGGATGGCCTGGTGCTGCGCGTCTGTCGGGCCTATGAGCGGGCGCGAGGCGCCTTCCCGGCGCCGCCGTTGGAAAGGTCGATCAAGGAGTTCTCATGAAGATACGCAAATTCTTCAGCCAGCTGGAAGAGGTGCGAGAGGAGCAGGGACGCGTCGTGGGGCGTCCGCTGCGCCGCGTGGTAACCGCTGTGGTCCTGAGCAACGAGTACGCAGGCCACTGGCAGGAGGATCTGTCGCCGCTGTATGAACTCGGGCGGGACCTGGGGCGGCAGCTCACGGAGTCCGCTCTGCAACTGCTGGGCGGTGCGACGCCCACGGTGGAGGCTTACGGCAAGGGCGCGATTGTCGGCACCGACGGCGAGGTGGAGCATGCCGCGGCCCTGCTGCATCCGCTGTTTGGCAAGGCCGTGCGGGCACGGTTGATGCAGGCGCTGTCGGTGATGCCTTCGACGGTGAAGCGGGCCGCGCCAGGCTCGGTGCTGGATGTGCCGGTGCACAACATTCTCGATCCCTGGAGTTTCGACCACTTCGACGCCGTGAGCTTTTCGATCGCGGACGCCCCGCTTCCTCGGGAGATCGTCATCGCGCTGGTCCTGGCCGAGGGGGGGCGCCCCTTGGCCCGCGTTCGCCCGCAGCAATAGCTCGGTCGAGTGCAAAGCCAGCAGCAAAAGCGGCGCCGGGCCTACGGTATCATCTCCTGCAGCCAGAACAGCCGGGAGCGGGGGTGACGAAGAAGCAGATTGCGCAACGCGGCCTCAAGCGAGGAGACTTGGTTGTCGAGGAAATCAAGCGCTGGATCACCGGCAGGAACTTGAATCCCGGCGAGAAGCTTCCCAAGGAAGCTGAGTTGCAAGAGATGTTTGGCGTCAGCCGGGGCACCATGCGCGAAGCCCTGAAGGCCTTGGAGGTGCAAGGCCTGATCCGACTCAGCACCGGGCCCGCAGGCGGTGCCACGATAGAGCGCGTCACGCTGGACAGAACCTTCCAGTTCCTGCAGAACTACCTGTTCTTCCAAGACATCACCATTGGCGATATCTACGCCCTGCGTCGCATCCTGGAGCCGGAGATGGCGGCCTTGGCGGTCCCTCACTTGGGTGAAGCCGATCTGGAAGCCTTGGAGCGCAGCACCGAGATCTCCAATCCCAGCCAGGACAATGCACACTCTGCGACCATGCAGCGCACGGAAGACCTGCATTTCCATGACATCCTGGCGGAAGCCTGCCCCAACCCCTTCCTGCGCTTCCAGTGCCGGCTGATCAACCGCATGCTGGAGACCATGGTGGTGTCTTCGCTGCATGCCACGCAGGATGAGCACCAACGCCTGGGCGAGGCCGCCTGGCGGGCGCATCGCAAGATACTCGCTGCCGCACGCAAGGCAGACGCCGAGCAGGTGCGCAAGCTGATGCTGGCCCACATCATCGAGAACCAGCGTCATCTGGACCTGCTGCAATCCGGTCTCAGAAGCCGGCTGGTGCTGGATTCGGAGTTGCGGCTTGGCGCCGGCCTGCTGCCGGCGACAAGTCCGCCGCCCATGCTGCGCCGAAGGCCCAAGGCTTGAGCCGTCGGCCTTGGGCTCACACCAGGATGCTGTCTTCGCTGGCCTGGCGTTGCTGCAGTCTGGTGACCATGAGGCGCTGCATGTCGCCGGTTCCTTCGAGGATGTCGTAGGCCTTGGCGTCACGGTAGAAGCGTTCGAACACCGGGTGCTCATGCAAGCCTTGCAGGCCCACGGTCTGCAGGATGGCTTCGGCGATCTCCATGGCGATGCGTGAGGCATAGGCCTTGGCCATCGAGGAATCCTTGGAGACCGGCAGCCCTTGCTCGTGGCGCCATGCCGCCTTGTGGCACAGCAGCCGCGCCGCGTTGATCTTTCCGCTGATGCCGCTGAGCATGGCGGCCACGTCGGCCTTGCGCCAATGCGAGGCTTTCGGGCCGCGGGCTTCGACGTACTCGGCCAGTTCGTCACGCACACGGGCGCAGCTGCCCACAATGACCGAGGACAAAATGGGGCGGAAGTAGTCCCAGGAGCTCTGGGCCCCCGAGAAAGCGTCGTGGAGTCGGCCCTCGTCCCCTCGCTGCAGCAGGCAATCCTTGGGAACGATGCAGTCGGAGTAGGACAGCACGGCCAACTGGCTGCCGCGCAGTCCCAGCATCTTCTCCAGCCGCACGACCTGGAAGCCGGGCGTGCGGCGGTCGACGGCGAAGGCGCGTACGCCAAAGCGCCCGCGGCCTTTGTCGAGCGTGGCAAAGGTGACGATGAAGTCGGCCCGTGCACCGTTGGTGATGAAGCACTTGCTGCCGTTCAGCACGTAGCCGTCGCTGCATTCGCGGGCGCTGGTGCGCAAGGCGGTGGCGTCCGAGCCGATGTCGGGCTCGGTGATCGCGAATCCGCCCCAGACGGGAACGTCGCTGTGGAATCGCCCGAACAGGGCGCGCTGCTGTTCCTGCGAGGCCAGCGCGAGCAAGGGCGGTGTGGACAATCCCGGACCGGGCAGGGCCAGCGCCAGGGCCGGGTCGGCATGCCCCAGCTGTTCCATCAGCAGTACGCGCTGCATCAGCGGCCACAAGCCTTCATCACCCCCATGCTCCGGTGGCACGAGGTTCAGGTTCAAGGCGCGCACGTTGACCTGCTGCCAGAAGCTGGCGGGCACCTCGCCCGTGGAGTCGACCTGCGCGGCGTGCGCGCGCATCTGCTGTGTCAGCTCGTCGATCGGTTGGCCGATGGAGGCCAGGCGTTGACGCAGCTGCTCAAGCTGCATGTCGCTACTCAGATTCATGTAGACCATCCTTTTTCAGGTTAGCAGGGCGGGGCCTTGTGGACGCCGCGGGATTGGGGATTCCTGGCACAGGCGATGAGGCAAGCGCGTGCGGCGACGCACCTGCTCCAGCGCTTCTTCGCTGAGCTTGAGCCGCAGCGCGATCACCGGCGTGTCGCCGAGTTGGCGCACGGGGCCGCAGCGGTCGTAGGCCCAGCCCATGCCGGTGACGACCTTGCGCGCATGCTCTTCGTTCATCACCGCCAGCATTTGCTTGATGCCCTGCGAAAGGCCGAATTCCAGGCACCCTGCCACCAGCTCGGCCACGGTCTGGCCACGCTCCCGTATGCCGAGCTCGGGGTCGGTGCCAAGGCGCGTCACTTCCCAGATGTCGGGTGATCGCGGCAGCGGGTAGGGTCCCAGCAGATCGGGCCACAGGCTCTCGATCATGTAGGGCGCTGTCGTGGGCAAGAGGCGCAGCAGCCCGGCGATGCGCCCATTGGACGAACGGCAGATCAGATGCACCGCGCGCTCGGTGTCGAACTGGTCGCGTTCCAGCTGGTGCTGGCAGGGAAGATCCCAGCCGGCATGCTTGACGAAGACGCGGTAGCGAAAGTGGTAGATGTCCTGGGCTGTCGATGAGCCGGCAGGCAGCTCGCGAACGATGTCGATCATTGAGGTTCTCCCCACGGTGTGCTGGTCATGCTAGGAAAAGCGGGGAGCACTGGCACCTACTCAGGAGGAGAGCTGGAGCCTTGGCCGTTGGCCACTACGCTGCAAGGTATGAGCGGGGCGGCATGGCTGCGCTAAAGAAGAATGCCATGCGCCGCCGGACCTGGCGACGCATGGCATTCAACATTGCGATGGAGCGCAATGTGGGGATTAGCAATTGGGGAATCGAATCTGAAGGAAGGACCGATTCCGGTGACCTCAAGGAAGCGAGATCAGCCCCAGGCTGGCGGCCCGAACCGCCGCCGTCACGCGGCTGGCGGTGTCGAATTTCCTCATGGCGTTCTTCAGGTGGAAGTTCACGGTGTGTTCGGAGACCGCCATCAGCTGGCCGATGTCCCACGAAGACTTGCCCTGAGCCACCCAACCCAGGCATTCGCTTTCACGACGGGTGAGGCCGACCTGCGCGTTGGGCGTCTGCATCCCGCAGAGCGCCGAATAGCGGGAATGGAAGACCACGGCCAAGACCTTGGCTTCGATATGCAGCGGAAAGTCGGTCCGACGCTCCTGAGAATTCGTGGCCAGCGTGGTCAGGAAGATCCTGCCCCAGGGCTCGTGGATGGGAATGGCAATGCCCTCGCGCAGGCCGGCGTCGCCAGCCTCCTGCAGGACGAGCATTTCCCGGTTGCATTGCGGGTCCAGGTCACGCCATTGGTAGGGCGTCGCCGTGGCACGCGCATGGCGTATCACCGGGTCCTTGGCGAAGTAGCCCTGCTGCAAATAGCGCTCGACCCAGGGCTTGGGATAGTTGAGCGCCAGGATTCGCTGCTCCGGCGCCATCGCAGTGGTAGTGCCAAAACCCGCATCCCAGCAGGAGATGGAATAGTGTTCGTAGTGCAGCCGGTGGGCCGCCCGTTCGAAGGTGTGGACGAGCTCGGCCACAGAGCCGGCCTGATCGGCTTCTTCAATGAATTCGCGCATGACAAACTCCCATAACACCGCGGTCGGTCGGTTCGTTCTGGCGACGATTCCCGATGGCGTCCGCAAGCCCTCCGGTGAGCTGCACATCGACGGCACGGGCGAGCAGGGAGCGGTGAACCGGCCTCCACACGCTGAAAGTGCTATCGCGACGCGCGTGTGCCAGCTCACAGTTTGGTGAGACTAGCACCGTCCTTCAAGAATTCAGTAACAACCCTTTTGCGAAAGGCCGACAGTTGCTCAGCGCCATGGTTGCGAAGGCGCCGTTGTTGCCGGACATGAAGAAGAGCAGGTTCTCATGCGGCTCCAAAGCCTGACGCTGCCAGAGGTCGAGTAGGTTGATGACCACGTCGCAGCACATGACGTGGCCATGCTCGCCGATGTTGGCGGTGAACACCCAGTCGGCGGGCATGTGCAGACTGGCCGCCAGCCGCTCGAAGACATGCCGGTCCAGGTTGATGGGCAGCAGGTAGCGGAAGTCCTCCAGGTTGAGCCGACAGGCCTGCGCCGTTCGGCTGATCAGCCGATGCGCCACCAGTCCGTACAGGGCCCGGTACTCGTGGACGCGCGCCTGCGAGCGCCGAAACCCGCCATGGTGGCGCCCATCGACATGGCCCGCGAAGGCAAGTGCACGGTTGAAGGGATGACGGCGGGACAGGAGCAGTGCGCAGGCACCGTCGCTTTCAAAGGAGAAGCTGCCGACGTCCCGGTAGCGCTCGCCGCAGGCGCGATCGGCGCTGATCAGCAGCACTTTGTTGATCCTCTGATCCGTAGCGAACAGGCCGCGCATCACCCGCAGTGCCAGCAGCAGGCTGGCGCAGTTCTGGCCGCTCATGGCGAAGCTGCGCGCGCGGTGCATGCCGAACTCGCCGGCCAGCCGCGCGGGCAAGCTGGACGGCGCTGCAGGCATGCCGGTCTGCAGGGAATGGACATACACCAGCAGGTCGACCTCGGCGGGGTCGAAGTCATGGTTCTTTGTCAGTGTGAGCAGCGCCCGCCTGGCGAGTTCCTCGACGGAGGCTTCTCCGGCCTGATGGAAGTAACGCATGCCGTTGTCATGCAGAAGGGCCAGGGTTTCATCGGGCACCTCATGCGCAAGGGCCCATGCCGACAGCGCCATGCGCGGCGGCAGGTAGTGGCTGGCGGCCTCGATGCCGAAGCTCGAACGCGCGGCGCTCATCGCTGGTCCTCCATTGCCGGGCTGGGCGGGCTGATCAGGCAGCAGGCGGCTTCCCCTTGCAGGCCGGCGCTCCAGAGCAAGCCCAACTGGCCTCGATGCGGGCCGGCGCTTTGGCGCAGCTGGTGCAGGTTGGCCAGGGCCTCGGCGGCGGCCAGGTGGCCTCGGCGGTCGACGTCGCGGGTGGTGCGCACATGGGTCAGACCGGTGTCATGCAGCACCTGCGTGCACAGGGCGTTGTCCAGGCAGGGCAGGGCCACGAAGCTCAGGTCCGCCGGTGCAATGCCTTCCGCCTCCAGCAGGCTGTTGATGGCGCCGCTTGCCTGCTGGCGTATGAGGCGCAGCATCGTGGGTACCGTGCTGTCAAAGGGCGAGGGCGCGCTGGGCGCGTTGACATGGTGGATCTCGCCCAGCTGCCATCCAGGGCCCCCAGCGGCTTCGACCAGGATGGCCGCTGCGCCGTCCTCGAACACGGCCACCTCGCCGAAGCTGCGGACGAAGGGGTAGGTCCACTTCTCCGCCGCCACGATGAGCGCGCATCCCAGCTCCGGCTCTTCCCGCAGCAGGGATGAAGCGAGGCGCAGGGCCATCAGCGCACTGCAAAGGTTTTGCGAAAGGCAGAACACCAGCGATGTCGACAAGCCCAGCTCGTATTGCAGCCGTCCGGCGATCGCCTCGGCCACATCCTCGTTGGCCGAGGCATGGCAGTAGATGATGACCCCGATATCGCCGCGCGCTGGCTTGCTGGCGGAGGGGAGCAGCGCCCGCGCGGCCATCAGGGCGAGGTCGGAGGCGCTGACGCCCGCATCCGCCATGTGCAGCAGCACGGGCGCGGCGGTGTGCATGGCCTCGATGTGCGGAAAGGGGGGGTCGCCCCAGCGTCCGAACGGCAAGGCGTACTCGCTGCCAGGCTCGGTCAGATACAGGCTGCTGGGCAGGCGCTGCTGTGCCCTCAGCCCATGGAACCAGGATCGGGTGTGGGGCAGACAGAGGCTGCTGCCCGTCACCGTGCATCGCCACAGCTCACTCATGATGACTCCTTCGAGTGCTTGGGAAGTTACGGCCGGCGCAGGGGTTAGCCCTGCCGGTAGAAGCGTTCCGGCAACAGTTCCAGGTGCACACGGCTCAACAGACGTCCATCGAGACGATGGCAGGCCCGCTGCACGCCGTAGACCTGGAATCCCACGCTGCGCAGCAGGCGCAGCGAGCGTTCGTTGCTTTCGACGACCCAGGCGTTGATCGAGCTGCGAGCCAGGCGGCTGAATCCCTCGTCCAGCAGCGCCCGGGTGGCCTCCGCGGTGATGCCGGGATAGGCCGGGCAGTGCCGGTTGCGGACCACCCAGAAGCTGGCTGAACCGAAGGGATGGAGCACATCGCTGAGCACCACGAGGCCCACGGGCGCATCAGCGCTGCGCTCGCCAAAGACACGCATGCAGTACTGCGGGCTGCGGGCCATCACGTTCAGGGCGACTGGGCTGAGCTGCTGGCGGCCCTGGCCAAAGTCGAACCAGCCATGCACGGCCGGATCCTCCATCCAGCCCAGCACCTGGCTCAGGTCTTCCTGCCTTGGCCTGCGCAGGAAGAGGCGTGCCGTCGCGCTCATGGGCAGCCCTGCAGCGGTTCTCGCCCCGCTTCGGACGGGACTGCGGACGCGGTCTCCTCGTGGGCCAGCGTCTGCGCCAGCTCCAGCAGCACCAGGCTGAGGACGCGCGCATCCTGGAAGCGGCGCGAGGGCGGGAAACCTTCGACATAGCCATGCCCGCCGCAGACCTGCACCGCGTGGCGATGGATCTCCAGGCTGGTGCTGACCAGGTGCTGGGCCATGGCGGCGAAATGCCCTGGCGGCAGCGCGGCGGTGCTGCCGAAGCGCGTGGCAGTCGCCCAGACCTGCAGGCGCAGGGCGTCGGTGGCGATGGCCATGTCGGCCAGGCGCAGGGCCACGGCCTGGTGGTGGATGATGGGACGATGGAAGGCCACGCGCGTTTGCGCATAGCTGAAGGCGAAGTTGGTGGCGGCGCGCGCGGCCCCGGCCAGAAGCCCGGCAAGCCAAAGCCCTTGCCAGACTATGATGGACTTGCAGGCGCCAGGTGGCAGGGTGGTGCTGAAACCGGTGCCGTGGATGTCAGCGGCGGGGGGCAGCCGAACCAGGCGCAGACCTTCTGCGGGCGAGGGGGACTGGCCGGCAGGCAGCAGTCGCTGCAGGGCTTCAGGATCCAACCAGCGCAGCCGCCAGCGCCCGGCCTCGTCAGGGGCCAGCACCAGCAAGCCCTGACCCTGCTTGGGAAGCAGGGCAAACGTCGCTTCTTCCTGGGGGGCGGCGATCGCCAGTGCCAGGGACTGCTGGCCGCTGAACAGGGTTTCGGCATCGGCCGGCAGGAGCCGGGTCAGCCATTCCTGGTCGCGGCTGATGGCCAGGGCCGGCGCGGAGACCGTCAGCTCGGCGGCCAGGTGCAGCGGACCGCTGGCCAGCTCCTCCAGCAGCAGGCAAAGCTCGAAGGCGCTGATGCCCAGGCCGCCCTGGCGCTCGGACAGCAGGGCGCTGGCCAGGCCCAGCTGGGCGGCTGTCTGCATGGCATCACGGCGGCGGGACTCGGTCGCCGTATCGTTGAGCAGCGGCTGCAGGTGCTCGCGAGAGTAGCGGCGCAAGGGCTCCAGCATGCTGCGCTGGTCTTCGCTCAAGCGCAGCGAGAAGGCCTCGGAGGCGGGGGGGGACGCAAGGTGATTCGACATGGGGGTCCTCGGCTGGGGCGGGGGCTAGACCAGAATTTCGACAGGCAGCGGGTGGCTCAGAAAGGCGCTCGGGCTGGCGCTGCGGCCGTAGGCACCGGACTGTCCGACGACGACCAGGTCGCCGATCTCGGCCGTCGGCAGCGCCACGTTGTCGGCCAGCCGGTCCAGCGGGGTGCACAGGCAGCCGACGACATGGCAGGTCTGCGTCTGCGCGCCGCGCATCTTGTTGCCGATGGCGACCGGGTAGTTGCGGCGCAGAACCTGTCCGAAGTTGCCCGAGGCCGCGAGCTGATGGTGCAGGCCGCCGTCGGTGATCAGAAAGGTCTCGCCTCGCGAGACTTTCTTGTCGACGACGCGGCACACATAGAGGCCCGCCTCGCCCACCAGGTAGCGGCCGAATTCCAGGATCAGCCGCGTGCCGGGCAGGCGCCGCCGCAAGGGCGCGAGCCAATCCTGCATGGCTGCACCGACGGCCCCGACGTCCAGCGCACGCTCGTTGTCGAAGTACGGGATGCCGAAGCCGCCCCCCATGTTGACGAACTCCAGCCCCTGGGGCGCCAGGTCAGCCAGTCGCATGACCAGCGCCGCCACATGACGCTGCGCGGCGATCACCGTCTCGGGGTCCAGGCATTGCGAACCCCAGAACACGTGAAAGCCCACGAAGTCGAGGTCGCGCGAGGCGATGATCTTCAGCAAGGCCGGCGCCTGCTCGACGTCGACGCCGAACTGGCGCGGTCCACCGCCCATGCGCATGCCGCTGCTGCGGGGCTGGAAGTCCGGATTGATGCGCAGCGCCACACGCGGCTTGACGCCCAGCTCCAGGCCGATGCGCTCCACCGCCTCCAATTGATTGGCGGACTCCAGCGTGACGGTCACCCCGGCACCCACCGCGCCGCGCAGATCCTGTTCGGACTTTCCGGGGCCTGCCATCGATACGTGGTTGGCCGGCATGCCGGCGTCCAGCGCCATGCGCATCTCGCCGGCAGAGGCCACGTCAAAGCCGTCGACCAGCGCGGCCATGTGCTGCACCAGGGCCGGCATCGGATTGGCCTTGATCGAGTAATGGATCCGCAGCTCCGGCGCCAGCATCTGGCGCAGCAGGGCCACGCGCTCACCGAGCTTGCTGCGGTCGTACACGAAGAAGGGGGTCTGGCCGGCGCGCTGCGCCAGGCGAGGCAGCGGCAGGCCGCCAATCTCGAGGACGCCACCCGGCGCGTTGAAACTGTCGAAGACGCTCATGCTGATTCCTTTCCGCCGTTGCTGTATTCATGCTGCAGGCCCGTGCGGTCGAACTTGCCGTTGGGATTGCGTGGGATGACGTCCCGGACATGGACGCTCTGCGGGACCATGTAAGGGGGCAGCTTCTGCCGGCAGTGCGCGAGGATCGCCTCCGGATCCGCGGACTGGCCCGGCACGGGCGCCACGACCAGCGCGATGACCTGGCCGAGCGTTTCATCGGGAAGCCCCAGTGCCACGACCTCGCCGACCAGCCCGCTGCTCAGCACGGCTTCTTCCACCTCCTCCGGGCTGACCCGGTAGCCGGATGTCTTGATGAGGCCGTCGTTGCGCCCCACGAAGTAGAGAAAGCCCTCGGCGTCGCGGCGCACCAGGTCGCCCGACCAGACCGCCGTCTCCGGCGGCATCCCGGGACAAGGGCTGCGCTCCGGTGAAGGGCGAAAGCGCAGCGCCGTGCGCTCCGGGTCGCGCCAGTAGCCCTTGGTCACGAAGGCGCCCACATGCACCAGCTCGCCCACCTCGTTGGGCGCGCAAGGGCTGCCGTCGGGGCGCACCACCAGGATGCGCGCGTTGGGGACGGCTTTGCCGATGGAGTCCGGCCGGTTCGCGGCTTCCTTGGGGTCGAGATAGGTCGAGCGGAAGGCTTCGGTGAGGCCGTACATCAGGAAGGGGCTGGCCTGCGGGAAGAGGCTGCGCAGGCGCTCCAGCACCGGGCGGGGCATGCGGCCGCCGGTATTGGCGAAGTAGCGCAGGTGCTGGGTGGCAGCGGCAGGCCACTGGGCGCCGCAAAGCTGTATCCACAGCGGCGGCACCGCCGTGATGCCCGTGATGCGCTCGCGCTCGCACAGCTGGACCACATCGTGCGCCGTGATGTAGTTGAGCAGCACCACCGTGGCGCCGGCGTGGAAGGCCGTGGTGAGCTGGCTCAGTCCGGCATCGAAGCTCAGGGGCAGTGCCGAGAGGATGCGGTCGCCCGGGCGGTTGCCGAGGTAGCTGGCCACGCTCCAGGCACCTTCCAGCAGATTGTGGTGCGTCAGCATGACGCCCTTGGGCATGCCGGTGGACCCCGAGGTGTAGAGGATGGCGGCGAGGTCGCTGTCGATGGTGCCGTCGTCACTCAGGTCGCGCGGGGCGTGGTCCAGCAGCGCCGACCAACGGACGTTGACCGCCTGGCCCAGCGTTGCCGGCGCACTGCGGACCTGGTCAACGAGAAAGACCTCCTTGAGTTCGGCCAGCTGCGGCTTCTCCGCGGCCAGCAGAGCGACGCGCGTGGCGGAGCTGACGAGGCCCCGAGCGCCGCTGTCCCGCAGGATGTGCAGCACCTGCTCCGGCTTGAGCAGGGGGTTGATGGGCACGCAGACCCCACCTGCAGCGGCGATGGCGAAGATCGCCTCGACCGTTTCCTGCCGCTTGTCCAGCAGCAGGCCCACGCGCTCGCCGCGCGTCAGCCCGCGGGCCCGCAGCCCGGAGGCGGCTGCCAGGACCCGGTTGCGCAGGGTGGCGTAGTCGAGTCGGCGGTCGCCGTCGACCAGCGCTTCGGCCTGGGGTGTGCGCTCGGCACTGTTGCAGATGAGTTCAACGAGATTGCGCATGAGCTACCTCCGGTTGCGGGAAGATGTCAGACAGTTGAAGCAGTCGCCGGCGCACCCGGCGGACGAGGAGAACGATGGTCAAGCCGAAGCCCAGGCACATGCCCAGCCAGACGCCGATCGGGCCGAGGCCTCTGCTCAGCAGCCAGGCGCTGCCCAGGCCGACCAGCCAGTAACCGGCGAAGACCTGGGCCATGGGGGCGCGGGTATCCCGGCAGGCGCGCAGCACCGCTGCCAGCACCACGGCCATTCCGTTGAAGGCCTGCAGCAGCGCTGCCAGCTGGACCATGGGTGTTGCCATGGCCACCAGGAGCTCGCGGTCGCGGCTGCTCGCGGGCAGCAGCCAGCCCGCCAACGGACCCGGTGCAGCCAGGTAGACCAGCGCGATCAGCACGTGGAATCCCAAGGCGATGGCGCAGGCGACGCTGACGACGCGCCGTACCTCGTCCTGGTCTGCCTTTCCCAGCGCCAGCGACAGACGCGTGAGGACGGTGTTGGACATGGCCAGCGGCACGATGAAGGCCAGCGTGACCCATTGCAGCGCGATGGCATGGGCCGCCAGCGCCTGGCCACCGTGCTGGCCCATGAGCAGCGTGGAGCCGGTGAACAGCATGTACTCGATGGCCATGACGGCGCCGATGGGCAGGCCGATGTCGAGCAGGCGGCGCATCCAGGGCTGCATCGGCTGCGCGGCGCCAGGCTGTGCGGGCAGCTGCCTAGAGAGGGCAGCCTGGCGGTCCCTGGAGAAGAAGCGGAGCGCTGCGAGACCATAGGTCAGCACGTAGCTCCAGCCCAGGCCGCTGATGCCCATCCCCGGCCACTCGCCCAGGCCGCCGACGAGCAGTCGGTTGGCCAGCCCATGCAGGAGCGCGCAGGCCATCAAGGTGGTCGACAACTCCCGGGCCTGGCCCAGCAGGGGATAGCCGACGCGCCAGGCCGTCAGCCACGCGGCGGGCAGCAAGGCCGGGGCCAGCGCGTGGACGTAGTGCCGGGCCGGCTGGACGACCCCCGGCTCCTGTCCGAGATGCGGCAGCAGGAGCACGAACAGATGGGCGGCGACGATGGCCGTCAGCCCCAGGGCGGTCGCCAGCCGCAGTGCTTGCGCCAGGATCTGGCGCGCTACCAGCGGTCCCCCCGGCGCATGGAGGGCGTTGCCGGCCAGCGGGGCCATGGCCTGCATCACGCCGAAGCAGAACAACAGCAGCAAGGCGACGAAGCTGTTGAGCAGGCCCACGGCGGCCACCGTGGACGAGCCCAGCGCGGCGGCCGTGAGGATGTCCATCACCGGCATCAGCATGAGGGAGACCTGGCCCAGCAGCAGATGGCCGCTCAGCGACAACGAGGCCTTGGCCTCGCTGAGCCAGGGGATGTGCCCGGCCTGCAGGTGGTGGGGCGGGTGGAAGCGACTCATGGTGCTCCTTGGGTTGGGTCAGTGCTTCAGCACGAGGGCGCCGAAGCAGCCGGCGAGGCCGCTGCTGAACAGCAGGTAGTTGCCACCTGGCTGCTTGGTCTCGTGGAGGAAGTTGATGAAGGGGTCGCAGCCGAACACGTGGCCGAGTCGGCTGAAGTTGGCCGTGTACAGGCGCTCCTGGGGCAGGCGCAGCATGGACAGGACCAGGCGCCATCCCTCCATGTTCACGTGGTTGGGCAGGATGCGGCTGAGCTCTTCGGCGCGCAGGCCTGCCTGCTGAAGCGCCGAGCGCATGGTGGCGAAGCAGGACCAGTGGTACTTCTCGTCGGGCACCAGTTCATGGTTCTCATCGGTGCCGCGGAAGAAGCGGCCGTCGGTGTAGAAGTGATAACCCTGAACCTGGTTGTGTGGTGAGTCCCGTTCGACCAGGAAGGCGCAGGCACCGTCGCTGTGCAGGGACAGGTCCAGGATGCCGCGGATGCCGTCTGCCGCCATGCCCATCAGGTCGACCGACACCACCACCGCGCGCTGCAGCTGCGCATGCCGGGCCATCATCTGCCGCGCAACACGGATGGCCAGCATCGGTGACACGCAGTTCTGCTGCGATACGGAGAAGCTCAAGGCCTTCTGCAAGCCGCAGGCCGCCTGGATGAGCCCGGTCGTTCCGGCCGGCGGCGGGGCGATGCTGCTTTGCACGGTGTGCGTGTAGATCAGCAGGTCCACGCTGCGCGGCGGGATGCGTGCCTTGGTCAGCAGCAGGCGGACGGCCTTCACGCCCATGTCGACGGGCGACTGCCACATCGCGTCGTGGAAATAGCGCACGCCGTTGGCCAGCATGGCCTCGATGCGCGGGCGCGGCTGGCCGGTGCGTCGGCCCCATTCCTCGACGGACACCACCCGCTCCGGCAGGTAGCAGGCGAGCTCGGGGATGCCGATGGTGGGCAGGATGTCAGCTGTTCCCATGGCTTGCTCCTCCATCTACGTACTCGAAGACGGCGCAGGCCAGCGCGCCTTCGAAGCCCAGGCCCCACAGCAACATGCGTTCGCCTGGACGGGTGCTTGCCTGCTGGAGCAGGCGATGCATGCGGACCGGTACCTCGGCGGCGCCCAGATAGCCACCGTCCAGGATGTCGGCAGGGCCGCACCAGGCGGTATGAAGCCCGCAGCGCTTTCGAACGCGGTCGCTGAGATGCCGGCTGATGCAGTGCGGGACGAGGATGCTGATATCCCTGGGACGGCAGCCGGCCTCGCGCAAGGTGTCCGTCGCCAGGGCGCAAAGGCCGTCGACGTTCAATGGCAAGGGGGCGCCGTGGACGATGTGGCGGTACACCTCCGTTGACGGCGCCGGCGTCAGCAGCTTGATCGCGCGCAGCATCCAGCCTTTGGTGCAGCCACGCTCCAGCATGACGGCGCCGGCTCCGTCCCCGAGCACCGCCGTGTTGCCCACGATGCGCGTGTAGGGCCAGGACCAGCGCTCCGCAGCGGCGATGACGATCCGCGTGTCGGTGCTGGTTGCCATCAGGTCGGCGGCGACGGACAGCGCGAGCAGGAAGCTCGCGCCCTGCATCTGGCCGAGCGCGAATGGGACGCGCCCCTGCTGGAACTCGTTTTGCAATCGGCAGGCGGCCGATATCGTGACGTCGTTCTCCAGGCAGGTATGGCAGACCAGGAAGGTGGATACCGCGGGCATCGCCGCCTCGCCCGCTGGCTGCATGAGTTCACGCACCACATGGAGCAGCATCTCCGAGGCTTCCATGGCGGGCTCCTCGGCGACGGCATGAACCCCCGTGCATTCGGCCAAGCTGTGGGCCGTCAGCCGGGCGCGCGCCGCTTCCAGCTGCTCCCGGTTGACGCCATGCATGTGCAGGTTCTCCTCGAAGCAGGCCTGCAGGAAGCGCGCCGTGCGGCTTTCGGCGACGGGGGGCTTCGCGGCCAGCAGGTGCGCCACGCTGCGCGTGGCAGCGGGCACGTAGGCCGACGAGGCGACGATGCCGATCTCACTCATGGGTCAGCTTCCGCTGGACGAAGTCCACCAGGCGGCTGTAGCGCGTGAAGAGGTCGGCGGAGAGCTCCTCGGGCATCAGCATCAGCCCGAAGCGTTCTTCGATGCGCAGCACCAGCTCTGTCATGTTCATCGAGTCGATGCCCACGTCGAACAGATTGGTGTCTTCGTTCACCAGATCGACTTCAGAGCCCCCTTGCGCCAGCCCGCTCAGGCAGCTCTTCAGGGTTTGGCTGATTTCAGTGGTGCTTGTGTTCATCGGACGGTTCTCCTGTGAATGACGGATGACGCCATGCCCTTGGGCTGATATGGCAGGGCCAGTCTAGGAATCCGTCCTGCTGCAAGAAACCTCTCAAGGCAGGCAGGGCGAAGGTGTGTGTGGTCGTAACAGTGGTCTGCTTGCTTTCGTTGAAGGTGCGTAGCTAATAAGTTGGGTGAGCGGACTGGTGGCTGCCTTGTATTGGACGAGTTTGGTTGTTGATGGCCCAGCGCAGCGCCGCGGGACGAAATGCCGCGGCTGGCACAAGGCCTCAGGCCTGCCTCGGGCCCGTCTCGGGCCTGCCCTGTACCTGCTGCGAGGCAGGCGATGGCCGTGGCGCTATTCGATGTTCTGCACCTGCTCGCGCATCTGCTCGATGGCCACCTTCATCTCCACGGAGACGTTGGTCAGCTCCAGCGCGGCGGACTTGGAGCCCAGGGTATTGGCCTCCCGGTGCAGCTCCTGGATCAGGAAGTCCAGGCGCTTGCCCAGCTCGCCACCCTTCTTGAGCAGGCGGCTGATCTCGTCCAGGTGGGCGCGGAGCCGGGCCAGTTCTTCGGCGACGTCGATGCGGATGGCATAAGCCGCGGCCTCGTTGAGGGCCCGCTCGCGCAGGGCGTCCTCCGGCAGGGTCTGCGCGGCGCCTGTGCTGCTGAGCGCTTCCTGCCAGCGTTCGAGGAAGCGCTGCTGCTGGCGCTGGACGACGGCCGGCACCAGGGGCTCGGCCTGATCGGCCAGCTGGCGCAGGGCCACGATGCGCTCTTGCAGGATGGCGACCAGCTTTTCGCCCTCGCGCTCGCGAGCCTCCACCAGGCCTTTAATACACCGGCGGGCGGCATCCATGGTGGCCTCGTCCAGCTTCTCGCTGGCGCTGCCGCCCTTGCACCACTGCAGGGCTTCATGCACCGTCAAGCCCTGGGCCTTGGGCAGCCAGGTCTGTACCGTGGCCTCCATCCGGGCCAGGCGATTGAGCTGCTCGGGCAGGGGCTGTGGCCAGCTGCTGTCTGCATCTCGTTGCGTGTTGATACGAATCTCGATCTTGCCCCGTTTGACATGTTGCCCGACGATGTCACGCAATGCTGGTTCAAGACCACGCAAGTCTTCGGGCATGCGGAAGCTGAGATCAAGGAAGCGCCCATTGACGGAACGGGCCTCCACGCTCACGCTGGCAGCGGATTGGACGCCGGTTTCGGGGTGTGGGACGGGTTGCGCACAGGCGCTGGCGTAACCCGTCATGCTGTAAACTGGCATGAGCTATCGGTGGAGCAAGCAAAACTCGATTATGTCAAAGCCGAAACCGGCGCCTTTGCCTGCGGGAACCGTGGTCGGGGGCTACCAGATCGTCAAGAAACTGGCAGCAGGCGGCTTCGGCGTGGTCTATCTCGCTGAAGACCCTGACCACCACCTTGTCGCCGTCAAGGAATATCTCCCTGCCTCTCTGGCCGAGCGTTCGCCCGGCGAGTTGACGCCGCGCGTCAAACCCGAGAAGCAGCCGCTCTATCGCCTCGGCCTGCGCAGCTTCTTTGAGGAAGGCCGTTCGCTGGCGCAGATCTCGCATCCCAGCGTGGTCTCGGTGCTGAACTTCCTGCGCGAGAACGAGACCGTCTACATGGTCATGAATTACCTGCAGGGCGATACCTTGCAGGATTTCATCGTGACCGCGCGTGACCTGAAGCGGGACAAGGTCTTCCGCGAGTCCACCATCCGCTCCCTGTTCGACGAAATCCTCAAGGGCTTGCGCATCGTGCACCAGCACAAGATGCTGCACCTGGACATCAAGCCGGCGAACATCTTCATCACCAACGACAACAAGGCCGTGCTGCTGGATTTCGGCGCGGCACGCGAAGTGCTGTCCAAGGAAGGCAACTTCATCCGTCCCATGTATACCCCGGGCTTCGCGGCACCGGAGATGTACCGGCGTGACGGCTCCCTTGGCCCCTGGACCGACATCTACGCCATTGGCGCCTGCATCTACGCCTGCATGCAGGGCTATCCGCCCAACGACGCCCCGCAGCGTCTGGAAAAAGACCGTCTCAGCCTCAGCCTTTCGCGCTTGCGCAACGTGTATTCGGACAATCTCATCGAAGTCACCGAATGGTGCATGTCTCTGGACCCGCTGTCCCGCCCGCAAAGCGTTTTTGCGCTGCAGAAGGAACTGGCCCGCGAAACCGAGCGGCGCTACACCAAGCTGAGTTTCAGTGAACGCCTCAAGCTTCAACTGGAGAACCTGAAAACCGGAGCCAAGGCGTGAAGTTCGGCGTCTACCAAGTGAGTCGCCGCGGCGGTCGCGAGAAGAACGAAGACCGCATGGGCTATTGCTACACCCGCGACTCGGGGCTGTTCGTGCTGGCTGACGGCATGGGCGGGCATCCCGAGGGCGAGGTGGCGGCGCAGATGGCGCTGGTCACGGTGGCCAGCATGTTCCAGCGTGAAGCCCAGCCGGTGCTGAAGAACCCCACGCAGTTCCTGGACGACGCCGTGCAGATCGCCCACCAGCAGCTGCTGCGCTACAGCCAGGAAAAGGGCCTGCCCGACACCCCCCGCACCACCATCGTGGCCTGCGTGATGCAACGCGGCGTGGCCTATTGGGCCCACTGTGGCGATTCGCGCCTGTACATGCTGCGCAATGGCGAACTGATGGCACGCACCCGCGACCATTCCTACAGCGAGCTGCAGGAAGCCCTGGGCCGCCATGCGGCGCAGGGGGCCGAACGCTTCAACCGCAACGTACTTTTCACCTGTCTGGGCAGCCCCGGCAAGCCCATGGTGGACATCTGCGGCCCCATCCCGCTGGAGTCGGGTGATCGCATCCTGTTGTGCTCCGACGGGCTGTGGAGCACGGTGTCGGACGTCAGCATCGCCCAGTGCCTGGCGGCCCGCATCATTTCCGATGCGGTGCCGGAGCTGGTCGAGCAGGCCTTGCGCAATGGCGGTGCCCGCTGCGACAACGTCACCGCCCTGGCCGTCGAATGGGAAGGGGACGAGGAGCAGGAAGCTCTGGATTCCATCTCCACCGAAGGGCTGGACGAAGACTCCTTCGCCTCCACCATCCAGGCGCGCGGCGAGGCCGGCGCCGAGTTGAGCGAGGCCGAGATCGAGAACAATGTGCGCGAGATCCAGGAAGCGATCCGCCGCGCCGGCAAGAAACAAGCCTGAAAGGTTTCCCATGACTGCGACTTTCCGACGCGCTGACGAGCGCGGCGCGGATGCCCTGCGCCCCGTGCGCATCACCCGCCAATACACCCGCTATGCCGAAGGCTCCGTGCTGATCGAGTTTGGCAACACCAAGGTGCTGTGCACGGCTTCGGTGGAGGAGAAGGTGCCGCCGCACAAGAAGGGATCGGGCGAAGGCTGGGTCACCGCCGAATACGGCATGCTGCCGCGCGCCACGCACACCCGCGGCGATCGTGAGGCCGCCCGTGGCAAGCAGAGCGGCCGCACGCAGGAGATCCAGCGCCTGATCGGGCGTTCGCTGCGCTGCGTCTTTGATCTGGCAGCGCTGGGCGAGCGCACCATCCACCTGGACTGCGATGTGATCCAGGCCGATGGCGGCACCCGTACGGCCGCCATCACCGGCGCCTATGTGGCCGCGCACGACGCCGTGAGCTGGCTGCTGGCGCAGAGCAAGATTTCGCGTTCGCCCATCAGGGATGCGGTGGCTGCCATCTCCGTCGGCATCGTCGAGGGCACGCCTTTGCTGGACCTGGAGTACACCGAGGACTCGGCCTGCGACACCGACATGAACGTGGTGATGACGGGCAGCGGCGGCTTTGTCGAGCTGCAAGGCACGGCCGAGGGTGCCGCGTTCAGCCGCGCCGAGATGAGCGCCATGCTGGACCTGGCCGACAAGGGCATCCGGGAGTTGCTCGCTGCCCAGCGCCAGGCCCTGGGCCTGGCCTGAGGCCGCGAAGGGAGCTGACGATGAAACTGGTGCTGGCCTCCAACAACGCCAAGAAGCTGAAGGAACTGCAGGCGCTGTTTCAGCCCCTGGGTCTGGAGCTCGTCACGCAGGGCGAGCTGGGCATTCCCGAGGCCGAGGAACCGCACCCCAGCTTCGTCGAGAACGCCCTCGCCAAGGCCCGCCATGCCGCTGCCGCCAGCGGTCTGCCGGCTCTGGCGGATGACTCCGGCCTGAGCGTGGATGCCTTGGGCGGTGCGCCCGGCGTGCTTTCGGCTCGCTATGCCACGCTTTTCGGCCAGCCCAAGAGCGATGCCGACAACAACCGCGTGCTGCTGGAACAGTTGAGCCAAGGTGGCCATGCCGCGCCCTTCACGGCGCGCTTTGTCTGCGCCCTGGTGGCCGTGCGCAGCGCCGAGGATCCCGAGCCTCTGATTGCGATGGGGCGCTGGGAGGGCGAGATACGTCACGAAGCGGCGGGCGAGGGCGGTTTTGGCTACGATCCTCTGATGTTCATCCCTGCATTGGGCCAGACCGTGGCCCAGCTGGATGCCGCGACCAAGAACCGCCTGAGCCATCGCGCCCTGGCCTCGGCCAGCCTGCTGCAGCAGTTCCGCGAGGTCTGGCAGCTGCGCTGACCGTGAAGGGCCGCCGTCGGGCGGTGCCAGGAGTTTGACCATGTCCCATCCCGACCGGCTTGCCGAGCTGATGCGTCCCGGCACTTTGAGCCTGCCCGCCTTGCCGCCGCTGTCGCTCTATGTGCACCTGCCGTGGTGTCTGCGCAAGTGCCCGTACTGCGACTTCAACTCACATGAGTGGCGCGGAGAGTCGCAGGGCGCGGCCAGCCTGCCGGCGGATACGGCGCGGGCCTACCTGGCTGCGTTGCGGGCAGACCTGGAGGCGGCGCTGCCGCTGATCTGGGGGCGCCCGGTGGTCAGCATCTTCGTCGGCGGCGGGACGCCCAGCCTCTTTGCCCCGGAGCAAATTGCCGAGCTGATCTCGGACCTTCGCGCCCGCCTGCCGCTGGAGCCAGGCTGCGAGATCACGCTGGAGGCGAACCCGGGCACCTTTGAGAAAGACCGCTTCCGCGGTTTCCGCGAGGCAGGCGTGACGCGCCTGTCCATCGGCGTGCAGAGCTTCGACGATGCCAAACTCAAGCGCCTGGGCCGTGTGCATGACGGGGAGCAGTCCCGTGCGGCCGTGGCCGAAGCCGCCGAGGTGTTCGAGACCTTCAACATCGACCTGATGTACGCCTTGCCGGATCAGGGCCTGGCCGAGCTGGATCAGGACCTGAGCCAGGCCCTGGCCTTTGACCCGCCGCATCTGTCGGTCTACCACCTCACCATCGAACCCAACACGCGGTTCGCGGTGGAACCGCCGCCCGTGCCGGATGCCGACCTGGCCAGCGACATGCTGGACCTGATCACCGAGCGTACCGGCACCCGAGGCCTGCAGCGCTACGAGGTCTCGGCCTATGCGCGGGACGGTCATCGCTGCGCGCACAACCTCAACTACTGGCAGTTCGGCGACTACCTGGGCATAGGCGCCGGCGCCCACAGCAAGCTGTCCTTCCCGCACCGGGTGCTGCGCCAGGTGCGCTGGCGGGAGCCGGTGGCCTACCAGCGCGAGGCGCTGGCCGGCAATGCCGTGTCCAACGAGCACGAGGTCAAGCGGGCGGAACTGCCTTTCGAGTTCATGCTCAATGCGCTGCGCCTCAAGCATGGCGTGGGCTTGCAGCAGTACCTGGAGCGCACGGGGCTTCCGCCATCCAGCATTGCCCGCGCCATGGCGCAAGGGCGGGACAAGGGGCTCCTGGTAGGCGATCCCGCACGCATTTGCGCCACGCCGCTGGGCTTCGATTTCCTCAGCGATCTGCAGGCCTTGTTCCTGGCCGCCTAGCTGTCGACGGCACAGGTTTCGCCGCGCAAGGCGCGGGCCGACTGCGCCATCTCGTCCAGCAACCAATGGCGGAAGGCGCTGAGCGAAGGCTCCTCACGCAGCGCCGGTGGGTAGGCCAGGTGATAGCCGTCCTCGATGCCCACTGGCAGGGTCAGGCCGCTGACCCGCACCAGCCGGCCCGCCAGCAAGGCATCGGCTGCAAGCACTTCGCGCGCCAGTGCCACGCCCATGCCGGTTTCGGCGGCCTGCAAGGCCAGACCGGCGTCATTGAAGCTGGCGCCCAATTGCCAGGGCCCATCGAAGCGGGCGGCCTGGAACCACTGGCGCCAGTGCAGCTCGGAACCGATCAGGCAGCAGTCCAGCAGCGCCTCGACAGGCTCGCCGATGAGTCTCTGGGCCAGTGCGGGCGCCGCGACGACCACCAGCCGCGACTGCGTCAACGGCGTGCTCTCCAGCCCCGGCCATGGGCCCCGCCCCTGGCGCAGTGCGGCGTGGAAGCCTTCACGCTCCAGGTCCAGCAACTGCTGCGAGCTGTGCAGTTCCAGCACGATGTCCGGATGCCGGGCCTGCCAGGCGCTCAGGCGCGGCGTCAGCCAGCGACTGGCGAAAGAGGGCAGGGCGCTGACCCGCAGCCGTGGCAGGGCCTGGCGGTCCAGGCTGCGCAGGCTCGCGATGCGACGCTCCAGCACGCCCAGCGCTTCCTCCACGCTGCCCTGCAGCAGTTCCCCGTGCCGATTCAGCTTCAGGCGGCGCCCCTGCCGCTCGAACAGCGCAAAGCCCAGCTGCGACTCCAAGGCCTGCAGTTGCTGCGAAAGCGCGCTGTGGCTCAGGTGCAGCTGCTCTGCCGCCTCTCGCAGGTTTTCGCTGCGGGCGATGGCGCGGAAGGCGTTGAGGTATTGCAGCGGCAGTCGCTTGTCCATTTTTTGGTCTATTTTTCTTTCCAGACTGACCAGATTAATGCGCTTCTTGGCCTTTGACTGTAGCAATAAAGTTTCCAGCAATGGGGCAAGACGGTCTGGGTGGTCCGGGCCGATGCCGTCCAGGGAGACCAGCCATGACTCAGGACAAGGGCGAAGACACGCAGGCTCTGGAAGCCTTGCTGGAGCGCCAGTTGCAAGCCTTCAATGCACACGATGTGCCCGGCCTGCTGGACTGCTACGGTGCCGATGGCGAGCAGATTCTGCTGGATGGGTGCGCGGCGACGCTGCTGGCTCGCGGGCACGAGGCGCTGGGCGCGCGCTTCGCCAGCCGTTTCGCGGAGGCCCGGCCGCAGGCTCAACTGCTGTCGCGCCATGTGGCCGGACCGCTCGTTCTGGACCACGAGCGGTTGCATCAATGGAGCCAGGGGCGGCGGGTGAGTGTCGAGTTGTGGGTGTTGTACGAAGTGGTGCAGGGCCGCATTCGGCGGGCCTGGCTGCGCCGTGGCCCGGAGCTAGTGGCATGAGGGGCGTTCGGCGTGTGCGGCGGCCGCGGTGGTCGCCGGTGGGGCTGGCCGTTCTGCTCGGTCTTTGGGGGACGAACGCCGCCACCGCTGACGTTCGGCGAGGTCTCGACGGTCCAGGCATGGCAAGTCCGCCGCAGGCGGTGCCTGCCCGCGCAGCCCCCGCCAAGCCACCGTCATCGCGTGTCGTGGAGGGCCCAGCGCCGACCGCTGTTTTGGGGCGCTGTGCCGGGGCCTCTGCTGGCGGCGCATGCCCGGCCCCTCGGCCCGATGCCGCAGCCGTCCGCGGGGCGCGTGCGGCCGCTTGCCCGAAGGCGAGCTGACCCGCGGCGGCGGGGGGCGCTATCGAAGCTCGGGCGCTCAGGCTGCCATCACATAGACGCTCTGCTGCTCGTGCTTGGCGTGCCGCTTGGCGTTGGCCGCAGCGCTGGCCACATCTTCTGCGCGATGCAGGCTGCCGGGACTGACGCAGACCACGCCCAGGCTCAAGGTCGTGCAGGGGTGAAAGCGCAGGTTGCCGTGGCGGTCTTCGGCCATGATGCCGCCGGCCGCCAGTGCCTCGGGGTCGAAGAGGCCGCGGGCCAGCTCGTTGAAGCGGCTGCAGATCTGCTCGCAACGCTCTTCCCAGTCGTCACTCTGAAACAGGATCACGAAGTCGTCGCCGCCCACATGGCCCAGGAAGTCGCGTTGGCTGTCGCAGTGGCTGCTCATGACGCGCGCGGCCAGGCGGATCATCTCGTCGCCGCGCCAGTAGCCGTACAAGTCGTTGTAGGGCTTGAAGTGGTTGAGGTCGGCATAGGCCGCGACAAAGCTGCGTCCGCTGCTGAGCAGGCGGCCGATGTGCTGGCTGATGGGGATGTTGCCGGGCAGGAAGGTCAGCGGGTTGGCATGTCGCGCGGCTTCGATGCGCGCCTCGGTCACCGAGCGCACCAGCTGCTCGCCGGTACCCAGGCCCAGGTAGCGGCCGTCGCGGGTGATGATGAAGCCCTCGCGCAGGTAGCGCTGGTCGGCCGAGGTCAGCACCCGGGTCAGCGCGTCCAGGCCGGTCTGGGCGTCGACGACCAGCGGCGAGGTGTTGGCGAACAGCGTGCAGGCATGGCGCCCGTACAGGTCGTTGAAGAAGGGCTTGGCCCAGCGGTTGATGAACTGGCTGCGGTCGACCAGGGCCACCGGCTGCTCCTGGGCGTCCAGCACCGCCACGGCATGCAGGTTCTCATGCTCGTTGAAGAAGCGGTAGAGCTGCTCGTGCGTCATGGCTTGCGGCACCGCCGGCGCCTGCTGGGCCAGGCTCTCGGCGGTGATGCCCGGCCCGCCGGCACGGCGCAGTTCGGGCAGCACGGCGATGTCGGCGCTGGCGAGCACGGCGCGGGCCGCGGGCAGCAGTTCGCGGGCGCCGCTGCCGCTGGGCCGGCCCAGCAGCCAGCCCTGGCCGTAGGACACGCCCAGGTCGCGCAGCACGCGCAACTCCTCAGGCTGCTCGATGCCCTCGGCCACCAGCTGGGCGCCGAAGGTTTCCGCCAGCTGCAGCAGGGCGCGGAAGGTCTGCAGCTTCTCGGCATGCGCCGGCAGGTGCTGGGTGAAGTATTTGTCGATCTTGACCAGGTTGGGCTGGATCTCGGACCACAGGCGCAGGCTGGAGCGCCCGTCGCCGAAGTCATCCAGCGCGATGCCCACGCCCAGGCGCCGCAGGCGCACCAGGCCGCGGCGCAGGCTGTCGATGTCACTGACCCGCTCGTGCTCGGTCAACTCCACGACGACGTCGGACGGCGTGATGCCATAGCGCTCGCACAGGCCCAGGCCGCGCTGCCAGTTCTGCTCGCTCAGGGCGAGGCACAGGGCCGAGGCGGAGATGTTGATGAAGAGCTTGCCCGGCAGGCGGGCCTGCGCCCAGTCGCGCATGGCCTGCAGGGCGCAGCGCACCTCCAGCTCCACGCTCAGGCCTTCGCGGCGACCGGCCTCGAACAAGGCGTCGGGGTACTCCAGCGGGCTGCCTTCAGGCCCTCTCACCAAGGCCTCGTGGCCGTGGATGCTGCTGCAGTCCAACGCGGCAATGGGCTGGAACAAGATGCGCAGCTGCTCGCTGTCCATCAGTGCACGGACGCTGGCACAGGGGCTTGCCAGCTCAAGATCGGGGGAGGCCAGGGACATGGCCAGGAATGTCGCCGGCGCCGATGACAGCCCGGCGACACGGATCCCGCCTTGATACGAATGGCCCCGAATCGTGAAGAAGTTGGCGCTTCGGGCCGGCCGCGCCGGCCCTGCATGAGGCGCCTAGACGCGGTTGGTCGAGAAGCCTGCCGTGCTGCGCAGCCGTTCGATCAGGCGCGGCGCGATCTGGTTCAGTGGAAGGATTTCGTCCGCCGCGCCGGCATTGATGGCCTCGCGCGGCATGCCGAAGACCACGCAGGTGGCCTCGTCCTGCACGAAGTTGTAGGAGCCGGCGTCCTTCATCACTTTCATGGCGCGGGCCCCATCCGCGCCCATGCCGGTGAGCATGATGCCCAGGGCATTCGGACCCACCACGCGCGCGGCCGAGTTGAACAGCACTTCCACGGAGGGCTTGTGCCGGTTGACCGGCTCGCCGTCCTGCACGCGGGCGATGTAATTGGCGCCAGAGCGCTCCACGCTGAGGTGCATGCCGCCGGGCGCAATGTAGCCGTGGCCGGGCAGGATGCGCTCGCCGTCCTGGGCCTCCTTGACCCGGATCTTGCAAAGGCCATCCAGGCGCGCCGCATAGCTGCGCGTGAAGCCGGGCGGCATGTGCTGGGTGATCACGACGGCCGGGCTGTCGGCCGGCAGGTTGACCAGCACGTCCTTGGTCGCTTCGGTGCCGCCGGTGGAGGCGCCGATGAAGATGATCTTCTCGGTAGACAGCCGCCCGATGCTGGCCACGGTGACGGGCTTGGGTGCCGCCGATGGCGCCTCGCCCGGTGCCGCTGCGGCGGGGGCGCTGTGGCGGCGGATGTGTGCCTTGGCGGCCACACGGATCTTGTCGGTGATGTCCTGCGCAAGCTGCCGGATGCCGTCGGCCACCCCGATCTTGGGCTTGGCGACGAAGTCGATGGCACCCAGCTCCAGGGCCTTGAGGGTCACCTCTGCGCCACGCTCTGTCAGCGTCGACACCATCACCACGGGCATGGGCCGCAACCGCATCAGTCGCGACAGGAAGTCCAGCCCGTCCATCTTCGGCATTTCGACGTCCAGCGTGATGACGTCGGGGTTGAGATTGCGGATCATCTCGCGCGCCACCAGCGGGTCGGCGGCGGCGCCGATGCATTCCATGTCCGGCTGGCGATTGATGATTTCGGTCAGGATGCTGCGCACCAAGGCGGAGTCATCGACCACCACGACTTTGGTCTTGGCCATTGCTCTTTCCCTTGTTGCGCGTCAGAACAGATCGATGGAGCCGCCGGTGGTCACCACGGGCTGGGCCTTCTGAGCGGCGGCGCGATCCTGCTGCAGCAGGGCGTCGGTGTTGGTGGGCGCCAGGCGCTTCACCATGGCCTTGCCGCTGTGCGGCAGGAAGCAGACCTTTCGGGGGTAAACGTCCATCACGTCCTTGGAGACCACGGGGATGCGCTCCAGCTTCAAGTAATCCAGCACGAAGTTGGTGTTGCGCTCGCCCACATTGATTGTGTTCATGCCGCTGATCACGGCGCCGCCGCCGAAGATCTTGGCTTCCATGCGGCCCTTGGAGGCCCCGCGTTTCATCATTTCGTTGATCAGCAATTCCATGGCGAAGGAACCGTAGCGGCCCGAGTCACCGGCGCCCTCGGGCAGCATGAAGTGGTTCATGCCGCCGACCTGGGCATGGCGATCCCACAGGCAGGCGGCGATGCAGGAGCCCAGGGTGGTCATGACCAGCAAGTCCTCGCTGTCGACAAAGTACTCGCCGGGCAGCACCTTGACGGCAGCGTTCTTGAAGTGGGCGTCGTAGAAGAAGAAGGAGGCTTCGCCCTGCTTGCGTGGCTGGGCTTTCAGCTGGGCCACACGCGCGGCGCCAACGCCGCTGGCCTGCAGGGCGCTGACGGCGGATATGGGAGAGGGCGTGCTCATGGTGGTGTGTCGGCCGGAGGGCTCATGAAATTGAATGGGCGGGCCGGGGCCCGGCTCAGACGCGCTCGTAAATGGTTTTGCCGCGCAGTCGGAACAGATCCTTCGATTCGGTGAAATTCTCGGAGTGGCCGACGAAGAGCAGGCCCTGGGGGCGCATCACCTTGTGGATGCGCTCCAGCACCTTGCGCTGCGTCGGGGCGTCGAAATAGATCATCACGTTGCGGCAGAAGACGATGTGAAAGGGCTCGCCCAGCTGCCACTGGGTGTGCATCAGGTTGAGGGTCTTGAAATCGATCCAGCGCTGCAACTCGGGCTTGACGCGGATGCGACCCTCATTGGCGCCCGTGCCGCGCATGAAGAAGCTCTTGAGCCGGCTTTGCGACAGGCCGCGAGCGTCGGCGTTGTAGACGCCCCGCTTGGCCGTGTTGAGCACGTTGGTGTCGATGTCACTGGCAACGATCTGCACTTGCGCCCCGCTGCCCAGCGCTTCCGAGCAGGTCATGGCGATGGAATAAGGCTCTTCGCCCGTGGACGCGGCGCAGCACCAGATGCGCACCGGCTTGCCCGCCAGCGGCTTCAGATCCTCGGCCAGGGCATGGAAATGGTGCTCCTCGCGGAAGAAGGAGGTCAGGTTGGTGGTCAGGCAGTTGACGAATTCCTGCCATTCCTGCTCGCCTTGCGGTCCGGTGGCCGATTCCAGCCACTGCAGGTAATTGGCGAAGGACTTGTGGCCGGTGTCGCGCAGGCGGCGCGACAGGCGGCTGTAGACCATGGCGTGTTTGCCGTCATGCAGGCTGATGCCCGCGTGCTGGTAGATGAGATGACGCACACGGTCGAAGTCGCTGCGGCTGAAACTGAACTCGTGGTCCACTGACTCGGCAACGGGGGATGCTGGCAGGGTGGGCCGCATGGGTTTGCTCGCTGCTCCTGGTTGGTCGGCAGGGGCTGACAACGCTCCTGTCGATTCGATTCTCGGGTGTTTTGCAGTGTCTGTGAGCCTGACGTGGCAAGAATGTAAAAACAAGGCAGGGAGAACTGGGCATTTCGTGCCAGTTTGCGCACTTGGGCGCTGCTAGACTGCCTTGGCATCCTCAGGGGACGCCCTTGCCATCCAGTCCATCCCGTACCCTCATCGACATCCAGGATCTGCGCTTGGAACCGGCGCTGCAACTGCTGCAGCAGGCGGGCGCCATGCTTCCGGACACCGAACCCTACAGCGCTGCCTGGTTGCAGGCGGTGCTGGACGCCTTGTGCGATCTCTCCAGCAAGGATGCGCTGACCGATCTGGTCAACCGGCGCAGCTTCGAGATGGCCCTGGCGCGCGAGGTGGACCGCGTGGCCCGGTCTGGCGAGCCGGCCTTGCTGCTGGTGCTGGACATCGACCATTTCAAGCGGGTCAACGACACCTACGGCCATGCGGCAGGCGATCTCGTCATCCAGGCCGTGGCCAGAGCCCTCATGCAGACGGTCAGGCCCATGGACACCGTGGCCCGCGTGGGGGGCGAGGAGTTCGCCATCATTCTTCCCAATTGCCCGGCGCCTTTTGGCGCCACGGTGGCTGAACGCATCCGTGAGCAGGTGGAGGGCCTGCCCATCCAGGTGACGCCGGCGCAGTCCATCCAGGTCACCGTCAGCCTGGGCGGCGCCTTTGCGCCGCAATGGGTGCGCTCGTCTGCCTTGCTGTGGATGGAGCGTGCCGACCGCCAGCTTTACCGAGCCAAGGCCGAGGGGCGCAACCGCGCCTGCCTGGAAGCCCAGCCTGACTCCCTGGTCAGCGCCGATGAGAAAAGCATGTTGTTTGCACTAACGCAACAGGAAAGCGAATGAGCACCACCCCAGCGCCTGCTGCACCGTCCCTCCCGTCCAGCCGCGGCGGTGCCCGCACCCTGGCCGTCACCAGCGGCAAGGGTGGCGTCGGCAAGACTTTCGTGACCGCCAATCTGGCGGCGGCCCTGGCGGCCCGTGGCCAGCGCGTGCTGGTGCTCGACGCCGACCTGGGTCTGGCCAACCTCGATGTGGTGCTGAACCTGCATCCCAAGATCACCCTGCATGACGTCTTCACCGAGAAGGCCACGCTGGAGCAGGCCATCCTGCCGGCGCCAGGCGGCTTTCATGTGCTGCTGGCCGGGTCGGGGATGGTGGAGTATTCCCGCCTGACGCCGGAGGTGCGCGAGAAGCTGCTGCACATCATCGAGCTGGTCACGCCGCGCTTTGACTGGGTGCTGCTGGACACGGGAGCCGGTATTTCCGACGTGGTGCTCTATGCCGTCTCGCTGGCCGCCGACGTCCTTGTGGTTGCAACGCCGGAACCGACATCGCTGACTGACGCCTACGCCACCATCAAGGTGCTGGCCACCCAGCAGGAACGCCGGCACGTGGGCCTGGTGCTCAACCAGGCCTCTCGGCCCGGTGAAGGCAAGCTGATCTGCGGCCAGCTGCAGCAGGTGCTGCAGCGCTTCGTCGGCTCGGCGCCCGGGCAGGGCTTCAAGCTGGAGTTGCTGGGCGAGGTCAAAGCAGACTCGGCCGTGCGCCAGGCCGTGCTGAAGCGCCAGCTGCTGCTGGAGAACTTCCCGGGCTGCGATGCCGCACAGTCCATCAAGGCTCTGGCCAACCGCTTGCTGGTCTGAGGGCCGGCAGCGCTGCGGGCGCCCTTGCGTCGACGCTGTCGGCCGGTCCCCTGGGGCGCCGGGCTTGCCGCAGCACTGGGCGCTGCGCGCTGCTAAGCTGCCGGCATGAGTGATCCGATAGAGAGCCAGGCGGCGCCACGCAGCGCCTACGAATGGGTCGGCGGCGAAGAGGCCGTTCGCGCCCTCGTGGACCGTTTTTACGACTTGATGGACCTGGAGCCCGCCTATGCCGAGCTGCGGGCGCTCCACCCCACTGACATGGCCGGCTCGCGCGACAAGCTGTTCTGGTTCCTGTGCGGCTGGCTGGGCGGCCCGGACTACTTCATCGAACGCTTCGGCCACCCACGCTTGCGGGCCCGGCACATGCCGTTCCGCATCGGCATTCGCGAGCGGGATCAGTGGATGGCGTGCATGCGCCAGGCCATGGCGGAGCTGGCGCTTGACCCAGCTTTGCAGAGCCGCCTGGACGAGGCCTTCATGGGCACGGCGGACTGGATGCGCAATGTCGGCGGCTGAATTCACCTGGCACTGAAGGCTTGGAGGCGGCTGGTCGAGCCGGCCGCATTGAGCCTGCGCATCAGCCTCCACAGGGCTGGCGTTCAGTGGATGTGGAACACGAACTCCTGCTCGAAGCCTTGGTCGCCCCGGCAACGATAGCTGCCAAGCGCCGCTTGCACCGCATGCTGCAGGACGCGACGCGGACTGCTGTCCGTGCCACCGCTGGTGTACAGCATCTTCACTTCCACCACCCGGCCCATCTGTCGTCGCGCATGGATCCTGAACACCGCGTGGCCCGCCCAGTTCACGGCAGGCAGCGTGGGCGTGACCATCACATCGCACAAGGCCTCCGCTTGCAGTGGCGGCGTGGCATATGTAGCGCCATCTGTCGCCGTCGGCTCGCGGTGGCCCTGTTTGCGTCACCTAATTCTCAGGTCGCGATACCTTGCTCACTGGATGTGGAAGGTGAACTCCTGCACGAAATACTGATTGCCCTGGCACTGGTAGGCGCCTAGCGCTGACTGCACCGCGTTCTGCAGAGCGCGGCGGGTGCGCCCGTCCATGCCCCCCGAGATGCCCAGGAACTGGACTTCGGCCACCCGGCCTGCCACCAACTGTGCCTGGATCCGGAGCGTGGCCTGGCCACTCCAGTTCACGGCAGGGACCTCCGGCGTGGCCATGACCTGGCAAATCGCTTCAGCCCGAAGTGGGCCCTGCGACTTGGCGGGGGGCTCGGCGACGCCGGTGCCGCCCAGCGTGCTGCCTGGGCCGGGCACGACATCGCGTGCCTTCGGCTCCGGTGCAGCTTCCACCGTGATGGGGGAGGGCGTCTGCTCGATGCGGATATCGGGCAGCGGCACCTGCGGTGTGGGCGGCGCGTTGAATTTCACCTGAGGAAGGTCGATCTGCGGCGGGTCGACCCGCGGCGGCTTGTCCGGCTTGTCGATGAACACGGCCGGCGGCGTCGTCTTCTTGATGAAGTGGGTGGCCAGGCCCGAGGCCAGCCCCCAAAGGATCAGGCCGTGGATCAGGATGACCAGGCCTATGCCTTTGACACTCCTCTTCGGGAGCTCCAGTGTGTGCAAGTCGTTCATGTGCGGTCCTCTCAGGGTTGGGTTCAATGAGAACAACACGGTGACACCGTCCCGGGCGGGCGCCTGGCGGGCCGCCGGGGAGCCTCCCGTCGGTGCATGCCGCCGGATCAGACTAACGAGCCTCCTGAGTGGGCGTCAATCGGGTTCTTCGTTGTGCGTGAGGATGTGGCCCAGCATCGACAGCACGGCACGCTGCAAGCTGGCATTCAGCTTGAGGCTGGATATTGGGCAAGTTTGCCCATTGATGCGGCGGCTGATATGCGACCGCTGATCAAGCCGATGGCACGGCGGGCGGATACGACGAACGGGGCTGCGGCTGAGTTCATCCGGCTGCTGGTTTCGTTACGGTGGGGGCTTCAGGTGCCGTTGAGCAGCACCATCAATGCGCCAGCGCCGCCATCGCTGGGACGGGCCTGGACGAAGGCCAGCACCTCCTGCTTCTGCACCAGCCAGCGCCTCACGCGCGTCTTGAGGACGGGCTCCCGCCCCGGAGAGCCGTTGCCCTTGCCGTGCACGACTCGCACGCAGCGCATGCCGCGCCGGGCGCTGTCGTGGATGAAGCTGCCGAGCGCGTCGCGGGCCTGGTCCCGGCGCAGACCATGCAGGTCGATCTGGGCCTGCAGGGCCCAGTGGCCTCGTCGCAGCTTGCGAACCACCTCCAGGCTGATTTCAGGGCGGCGGAATGACAGCGTTTCGTCCGTTTCCAGCAGGGACTCGACGTCGAAGTCGTCTGACAGCGCCTGCCTCAGCACTGCCTGCTCGTCCAGCGCCCGCTGCCGCGGCTCCGGCAGCGGAGGTGCGCTGGCCAGCAGCACGCGGCCGGGGTCCGGCAGGTGCGTCACCGGGCCGACGCTCAGCTCGAAGAGCCGAGCCTCGCGTTCCATCAGGCGGCGCTGCGCCGCTTCGCGTTCGATGCGAATCTCTTCCTCGCGCTGGCGGCGTTGCAACTCCTTGTGCAACTGGCCCAGATCCTGCAAGGTGCGGAAAGACCCCGTGTCCATTTTTGGTTTCATGTCAGACCAGCCCCCGCTCGGCCATCGAGACGCAATGGCCGGCGGCCACGACGATGTGGTCCAGCACCCGCACGTCGATCAGCGCAAGCGCTGCGATCAGCCGCTGCGTCAGCTGTTCGTCGGCCCTGGAAGGTTCCGCGACGCCGGACGGGTGGTTGTGCGCCAGGATCAGGGCCGATGCCCGCAAGGCCAGTGCCCGTTTGACAACTTCGCGCGGGTAGACGCTGGTCTGGCTGAGCGTGCCGTGGAAAAGGACTTCCATGCGGATGAGGCGGTGTTGGGCATCGAGAAACAGCACGGCAAAGGCCTCATGGTCCAGGTGGGCCAGTTGCAACTGCAGATAGGCTTTCACGGCGTCGGGGGCGTCAAAGGTGGTGCCGCGCTGCAGCCGGGACTGCAGGCTGCGGCGTGCGATCTCCAGCACCGCTGCCAGTTCGGCGCGTTTGGCCGGTCCCAGGCCCTTGATCGCCTTCAACTCCTGGAGGTCGGCGTTCATCAGTCCGGCCAGCCCGCCAAAGCGGTTCAGCAACTCCTCGGACAGATTGAGCACCGGCTTGCCCTTGAGCCCGGTGCGCAGCAGCAGGGCAACGAGTTCGGCATCGGCCAGGGCTGAAGCGCCGCGCGCCAGCAGCTTCTCGCGCGGCCGGGTGGCCGCAGGCAGTTCATGCAGCATGGGAGCAGGAGAAAAAAGTAAGGAGGAGGGAACGAAGTTCTGGAGCGAAGTTTTGAACTGACAGGCTTGAGCTGGGCCAAGGGAATCGAGCGAAATGCCGAGGGCGCAGCGCCAGCATTGTCGTCCAGCCTAAAATCCGCCGCAGCGACAAAGACACCGGCCTCGGCGCCGGGACAGCATGAATCTCATCCAACAAGGGTCCTTTTTAACCTTGCACTACCGTCTGGCCGGCCCCGATGGGGCAGACATCGTCAACACCTTTGACGACAAGCCGGCCACCCTGTCCCTGGGAGCGGGGCAGCTGGCGCCCGCGATCGAAGCACGCCTGATCGGACTGGCCGAGGGCGCGCATGCCCGCTTCGAACTGGCGGCTGGTGAAGCGTTCGGCGAGCGCAACCCCGACATGCTGCAGCGGGTTAAACGGGCCCTGCTGGACGAATTGGGTGATCCGGACCAGACCTATGCCGTGGGCGACGTGATCGAATTCCCCACGCCGGACGGCACAGGCAGCTATGCCGGCCTGGTGCGCGAGGTTGGCGAGGATTGGCTGCTGTTCGACTTCAATCACCCGCTGGCGGGCCAGCCGGTGAGCTTCGAAGTCCAGATCATCGGGGTGCTGTGATGAGCGAACAGGTCCAGCAATCCCTGGGTGAAGTCCTGCTGGCCGAGCCGCGCGGTTTCTGCGCGGGTGTGGACCGGGCGATCGAGATCGTCGAGCGCGCCCTGCAGAAGTTCGGGGCGCCCATCTATGTGCGTCATGAGATCGTGCACAACACCTTCGTGGTCAACGATCTCAAGGCCAAAGGCGCCATCTTCATCGAAGACCTTGCCGAGGTGCCGCCAGGTGCCACCCTCATCTTCAGTGCCCATGGCGTGAGCCAGGCGGTGCGTCAGGAAGCGGCCGCGCGTGGCTTCCAGGTCTATGACGCCACCTGCCCGCTGGTCACTAAAGTCCATGTCGAAGTCGCCAAGCTGCACCGTGAGGGCTACGAGTTCATCATGATTGGCCACAAGGGGCACCCGGAGGTCGAAGGCACCATGGGCCAGCTCAGCGACGGCATCTACCTCGTGGAAGAAGTGGCCGACGTGCCCCACGTGCGCGTGAAGGATCCGGCCAGGCTGGCGGTGGTCACGCAGACGACCTTGAGCGTGGATGACGCCGCCGAGATCCTGGCCGCGGTGAAGCGGCACTTCCCGCTGGTCCGCGAGCCCAAGAAGCAGGACATCTGCTACGCCACGCAGAACCGGCAGGATGCCGTCAAGCTGCTGGCGCCGCAGGTGGACGTGGTCATCGTGGTGGGCAGCCCCACCAGCTCCAACAGCAACCGGCTGCGCGAACTGGCCGAGCGCCTGGGCACGCCGGCTTACATGGTCGATGGTGCCGAGGATCTGCAGGCGGCCTGGTTCGAAGGACGCCAGCGCGTGGGCCTGACCGCCGGTGCATCGGCGCCCGACGTGCTCGTGCAGGCCGTGATCGCCCGGCTGCGCGCCCTGGGCGCCACCACGGTGCGCAGCCTGCCTGGTGTGGAAGAGCATGTGCGCTTTCCGCTGCCCATGGGGCTGGGCGACAAGTCCATGGCTGAGCACGCGGCTTCCCGATCTTGACGCTGTCCCGTCCTTGACCGGCCGCTTCGGCCATCCTTTGAGGGCGTGCCGGATCCGGCCCGTCCTGTGCCTAGAATTCCCTCCCTTGAGACGAGGACCCCCATGCTTGACCTGACCCTGCTGCGCAAGGACCTGGACGCCGTCATTGCGCGTCTGCAAAGCCGCAAGAACCCGCAAACCTTTCTCGATGTCGAGCGCTTCAAGGCCCTGGAGGCCGAGCGCAAGGCCGTGCAGACCCGCACAGAGGAACTGCAGGCGCGCCGCAATGCCCTCTCCAAGCAGATCGGCATGAAGAAGGGCAAGGGCGAGGATGCCTCGGCCGAAATGGCTGAGGTCGGCGGCATCGGCGACGAGCTGAAAGCCGGCGCCGAGCGCCTGGATGCCATCCAGCAGGAACTGAGCGCCATGCTGATGAGTGTGCCCAACCTGCCGCACGAGTCCGTGCCGGTGGGGGCTGATGAAACCGGCAACGTCGAGGTGCGGCGCTGGGGCACGCCCAAGGCCTTCGACTTCGAGCTGAAGGACCATGTGGATCTGGGGGCCCCGCTGGGCCTGGACTTCGAAACCGGCGCCAAGCTCAGCGGTTCGCGCTTCACGTTCCTGAAGGGCCCGGCCGCGCGTCTGCATCGCGCTTTGGCGCAGTTCATGCTCGATGTGCAGACCGGCGAGCATGGCTATACCGAGTGCTACACGCCCTACATCGTCAACCGCGAGGTGCTGGAGGGCACGGGCCAGCTGCCCAAGTTCAAGGAAGACATGTTCTGGGTGCTGCGGGGTGGGGATGATCAGGCGGCCGAGCAGTACCTGATCTCGACCTCCGAAATCTCGCTGACCAACACCGTGCGCGAGCAGGTGCTGGATGCGGCCCAGCTGCCCATCAAGCTCACCGCCCACAGCCCCTGCTTCCGTTCGGAAGCGGGCAGTGCGGGGCGGGACACCCGCGGGCTGATTCGCCAGCACCAGTTCGACAAGGTCGAGATGGTGCAGATCGTCCATCCGGAGAAAAGCTACGAAGCGCTGGACGAGATGGTGGGCCACGCCGAGGCCATCCTGCAGAAGCTGGGCCTGCCGTACCGCGTGATGAGCCTGTGCACGGGCGACATGGGCTTCGGTGCGGCCAAGACCTATGACCTCGAGGTGTGGGTGCCCGCGCAGGGCGTCTACCGCGAGATCAGTTCCTGCTCGAACTGCGAGGCCTTCCAGGCGCGACGCATGCAGGCACGTTTCAAGAACGCCCAGGGCAAGAACGAGCTGGTGCACACCCTCAATGGTTCCGGCCTCGCCGTGGGTCGGACCCTGGTCGCCGTGCTCGAGAACTACCAGAACGCCGATGGCAGCATCACCGTGCCTGAGGCGCTGCGCCCCTACCTGGGCGGCCTGGCTGTACTGAAGGCCTGATTTTTTCGCGCATCAGGCTAAAAATGCTTGGTGCGGCGAAAAATGCCGCTATACTAGTGGGCTTACTCGCTAACAACCACGCGAGCACCGAATCAGGAGAGGTGGCAGAGTGGTTGAATGTACCTGACTCGAAATCAGGCGTACGTGAATAACGTACCGAGGGTTCGAATCCCTCCCTCTCCGCCAAAACAGCTTGTTGATCAAGCACTTAGGCCACCGAAAGGTGGCCTATTTCATTTCTGCGGTACGTCGCGGTGACCCTCGATGTACCGCTGTGATGCAGCGACTTTTCCCTCTGCGGTTTCCCAATGGTTCCCGAAGACCTACGGCCCTCAGGCATGGCGGATCGTGCCGGGATGTGGGGTGAAACGCAAGGGGGCCGAGGTACGTCGCGGGCTTGAATGCACGGAGTGGGCTGTGATAGGCTAAGACTGTCGGACAAACCTCTGATAGCCGTCTGGTTCCCCGACCCTTACGGTGAGAAAGGCAGAGATAAGAGCCGACCGGCCCCGTCGCCCCACACGCCTGGATCAGGTTTGAATGTGGAAGCTAGAAAGATGGCGGGGGTTCTCACTAGAGAACGCGCTTGCAGCAGCGCTGGACAAGAGCACAAACAGGCCATGAAAAAGCCTAGTCGGTCCTTCTCTGTTATGGAGTGGACCGCCTATGAATCAGGCTATCCCACAAGACGCCCAGCATTCCGAATCGATCGCGCAGCTTGATCGCCTGGCCGAGGCTCGGCGTCGCGAGTTCGCCCGGCTTCAGGCGCATTTCCGTGGCGCCGTCCGCGCACAGCTGAAGCCGTTAGCGCATGCAATCGGCATCGCGGAGCGGACTGTTCGAAATAACGCCAACATGCTGAAGATCAACGGCTATGAGATCAGGCCGGCACAGGTCTGTGGGCGTGTGACCTTCGACCTGGAAGAGGTCGCCAATGCGCTGGCTCTCGGCGCCATTCAGGCTCCTCCGCCGGCGCGCGTGGTTGCGCGCAGGGAGAGGGTGCTTGCGACACCCAAAGGCCGAGCCAAGAAAGCGGATCTGGCTGCACAGATCCAGGTAGGAGCAGCGCAATGAGCGGGCTGCCTGACCTCATCGACTTGCGCCGTATCGATCACCTGCTCCCATGGACGAACGCCTCTTTGCGCACACTGAAATGGCGTGGCACCGTGACCTGGCTGGAGCGGCAGGGGCGACATCTCTATGCCCGTCGCGACGGGATGCTGGCCCACCTGCGCGGCCTCGGCATGGATGCCAAGGCCTACGAAATCGAACTGCTCTTGGAAAAGGAGGGCGGCCGCTAACTGTGGATAGTCGACGGCCGCCGGGGTAGGACTGTGCTGTTCCTAGAGAGAGAAGCCAGTGTGCCCGTCACAGTTCGTTGACGTGTCAACAGTTTGCGGCCGCGTGCGGCCATGAGCAAATACAACCTCGGCTCAATCTCGAAGCCGACCATTGACGCCACGAGTCAGGTAGGCGCTTGGACCTGGGGGCGCGTCCGCCTGTCCATCTTCTCCCTGCCCCTCAGTGACTCAGCCCGTCTTCTTCTGGCCTGGGCCGACGCCCAGGAGCCCAACTGCATCCCCACGGTCGCGAAGCTGAAGGAGGCATTCGGCTGGGGCAAAGACAGATGGCGCGCCGTTGCCAGGGAACTGGAAGAGGCAGGCTGGCTCAGACAAAAGAAGTGGGCGGAAGCCGACGGCTCGACCCGCCATGAGCTCACGATCAGCCTGCTCCAACTGGCAGAGTTGTCCACAGAGGCGCAAAACCCGCCCATCACGTGCGCATGCGTGATGGCGGGAAATCCGCCCCTCACGCGTGAGGGCGGTCAAACCCGCCCATCACGTGATGGTGGCGTAACCCGCCCGTTGTATTTAAAAGGTATTGAAGAACCAATACCAACACCGCGCGCTAGCGCGCGCGACGGCGTCGACGCCGTGGTGTCAGGTCTTGAAGCTGATGGAGGCTTGCCGGCAGCTCCACACCACGGCCCCACAGGCTTGGGGGAGAGGCTGGCAGACCTGGTGCCGCAGGCCCAGATCGCCCGCATTGACCACGCAGCCGGTGGCGCCGGCGTCGCCCAGCTGCAGGCCGCCGAAGCGGCCGTCCGCCGCGCGGCGCGGCGAGGCACGGCTAGGGATCTGGTGGCCTACAGCCTGGACATGGCAGCTCGCGCCGCACGCGGCGGCGTGGCGCTGCTGGTAGAGGCGCCGTTGTCGTCGCGCAGCGACGCCGAGCTGGCGCGCCATCGAGCGCTGCTTGAGCGGCGAGTTGCGCGGGCGAACTGGCGCGTCCAGCACCCAGCCCTGGGGGCACTGGAGGCCGCTGCCGACGGCCGCGGCTGGCGCGGCAGTGCCGGCGTCCATATCGGTGCCGTCGCGGATGAGATCTGGGCTGATGTGGATGCCGGGCGGCTGGCTTTGCGGCCGCCAGACGGCGCCGAAGGCTCGCGCCGCACCGGCCCCCTTGGGTCAGGCCGGATCGCGCGTCAGCGCAGCGATCTGGTCGCTCCTTGAGGCTTTGTCACCCGCGCCGGCCGGCGCCGCTGCGTGGCCGCAGCCTTCTGGGCCTCCGGGCGACGAATATGCGATACCGCTTATTTGACGGGTGCGCATCTTGCACAGGGCGGAGCGCCGACCTTCGCGCAAACGCGGCGCCGCGCTGGACGGCACGGCCGTAGCGCACACACCCTGTTCAAGACCCTGTGCCTTGCCACCAAGCTGCTGCCGCCCGGGGCGGCGGCGACGCCGCCGAGGCGCGCGCTGGGATCTGCGCGACAGGATGGTGGAGGCCCGCCAGGGCCGATCGATAAAGGGCTTTGCATCCCGCGCCGGTCCGCCCCGCTGTCGAGCGTGGCGGAAGCCCGTCCGAATTGGCGGTATCGCCTATTCGCCTTTTCGTCCTCATCCGGCCCGCAGGGCAGGATGGTCTGGCAGGTATGGGCGATGGAGGATGGGGAGGGTGTGGCCGAGGTTGGAGGCCATCAGTATTCCATCGCTGATGGAACACTGGTTGGGTTGATGCCCCGCGGCATCGCTGCGGGGCCGGTGGACTCAATGGGCGATCAAGCAGTGTTTCATCACTGATTGCTTCGCGGGCGCACGTCGGCGGGGCCAGGCATGACAACGATCAGTGCTGTACCGCTGATGCATCGCTGATACGCCGCACGGAGCGGGGCGGAAAAGTGGGAGTACGGCCGGGGCCGGGCTTGATGAGTTCTCGCCCGTCGTTCGGACGGGCATTGCACGCGGCATGGCGTGCGCCTGACCGGCGCACTGCTACGGCGCTGGCGGGTGTTCGTCGCCCGCCAGGTGCAGCGCGGCGCGCAAGTCGTCGAGCGCGGCGGCAGCGTCTTTCTGATTCAGGCTCGCGAAGATCAGCGCCGTCCAAATGCGTGTCGGCACTTGCACCTGGACGCCGAGCGAGCGCACCTTGGCGAGCGCGCCGATGACCGACGCATCGAGCATCACGCTGACGGCGTGATTGAGCTGCGCCGCGCTCATGGCGTCACCTTGGCACCGGCCTTGCCGCCGGCACCATTGCTGGCACCCGTCTCGCGAAGTGCACGGCGCACGCTCGATGCGCTTGCCGCAATGCCACTGGCACGCAGCTGTTCGACGATCTGATCGATCTTGCAGCCGCGTTGCTGCGCAGCCTTGATTTGCGGCGCGAGCTTCGCCAGCGCGTCGCGCGGCGTCAGTGGTCGCACCATCCGTAGCGCCCGCAACGCTGACGCTGCGGCGTCTACCTGAGCGTGCGTAAGGACGGCAGACCTTGCGCGGCTTGACTGGGCGCGAGGCGGCGACTCGTTGTGATCGTTGATCGCCGTATGGCTGGCTTCTGGATTTGGCAATGGCGCGAAGTCGGCGGCGACGTGATCGGCGTTGTTGAGCATGGCTGTCTAGTCAGGTGTGCAGTGGAGACGACGCGCGAGTGTGCGGGGCCTCAGGTGTTGACACGTCAACAGCGATTGATCGGCACATTGACCACCGTGCCCCGAATGCCGAGAAAAGGCAGCACAGCCAGCCTAATGCCGCTAACGCGGCATGTGCTGGCGAGGGGCTTGCAGCCCCTTCGATCCCCGCTCCGCTCTCAACCGCTTGGACAACCTGACCATGCAGAAGATCCGCGACGCAGAAAGCCGCTCAGTCTCTGTCTCCTTTCACTACCTGGCGCTCAACCCGGCAAAGCTTGCGATGCACCAGCCCGAGACAGCCGCGTGAGTCGTCCCGCTCGCGCCAATGCAACCGAGCGTCTGTCCGTGACGCTCGGCGCGCGTCTGCCCGCCACGGTCGCCGCACTGTGGCGCGCCGAGGCGGCAGCCGCTGGCCTGTGCATCAGCGACTGGTTACGCCAGGCAATCGACCCGGGCCGGGTGAGGGTCACTGGCATGAAGACGCCGGGCCAGCGCGTCGCTCGTCGACAGGCCGATCCCAAGCTGGTCGAAGCAGTCTCTCGCTATGGCAGAAACTTGAACCAGCTGGCCAGGCTCGCCAACATCGGCGCGCTAGCCAATCGGCCTGTCGAGGTGCTGCGCACTCTGGTCCTCATCGAGAAGCAGCTGCGGACGCTGATCGATGCGCAGACCGGCCCGACGGACGAGGAGGCTTGACGGACATGCATGCGAAGTGGGGCGAGCCTGGACAGCTGCCTGGCTGCGGCCAGCGGGTGGTCCAGTACCTGCTCGCGGAGCGGGACGCGAACGGGAAGAAGCGGGCGTCAGTCCGGGTGCTCCGCGGCGATCCGCTGTTGGTCGAACGGCTGATCGACAGCATCGATCGCAAATTCAAGTACGCCTCCGGCATGACGAGCTGGCACATCAACGATGCGCCGATGGACGAGCAGATCAGTCAATACATCGACGACCTCGAGCATGTGACCTTTCCTGGCCTCGAGCGCGATCAATACGCTTGGACAGTCGTGGAGCATCGTGATGCGGACGGTAGTGTCCACATTCACTATCTTGTCCCAATGGTCGACCTCAGAAGCGGTCGCCAATACAACCCTGCGCCGCCGGGCTGGGCTGCGATGGGCTATGACGATCTACGCGACGCCTGGAACGCGCGCGAGGGATGGGCGCGGCCTGACGACGGATCGCACTCGCGCCTCGTCCAACCCGGTCGCTACGCCTACGTGACCGCTGAGCAGCTGCGTTCAGGCATCGAGGTCGAGCCCGATGCAAACCCACGCGAATCAATCGGCGCATGGGTGCTCGACCAGATCAGTCAGGGCAAGTTCACCTGCGATCGATCTGGCGTCACGGCGGCGCTCAGTCAGCTCGGCGAGGTGACCCGCGCCGGCGCCGGGTACATGACGTTGAAGTTACCGGGCGAGCCCAAAGGGCTACGCCTGAAAGGGGATCTATTCAGTGAAGACTTCAGTCGCGAACGCCTTGAACGCCTTCAAGGAGCGGGAGCAGGCGGTCAAGGAGGCGGAAGCGGCCTTCCAGCGCCAGCTCGCCGGCCAGACCCAAGAGCTGCTGCGCGCTCACGCAGCCGACTCGAAGAAGCTCTCGCGCGACGCGCTCAAGCAAACCGCGAGAAGTTTGGCCGACCTGCAGGCCGTCGTCAGCGAGCAGTGCCAGGCCACCTCCAAGCAGATTCGCCGACTCCTGCATTGGCCGGTGGTCACGGCAGTGATCACGTGCCTGGCGCTTCTGCTGGCAAGCGGCCTGACCTCCTGGGCCATGTTGAAGAGCGCCCGGATGGAAGTAACGAAAGCCGAGGCTCAGGCGCAGGAGACGCGTCGTCAGATCGCGGCGCTGGAGGCGCAGTTCTGCGCGAGCCCGGCAGGCCGAAGGTTCTGCCAGCCCAACCCCACCAAGTAGTCAGAAGGAAGGCATCAGATGAGCTACCCCACAGAAATCGAAGGCCTGCTCGCCCAAGCCGAGGCCGAGGCCGAAGCGGCCGGGACGAGCGGTATCCGCTCAAGCCAGCGCAGTGTGCAACGCATGCTCGAGCTGCGACCCGTGCTGGCGCAGCTTTCCGAAGCCGACAGACCCTCAACCGTCTGCTGTCACTGCAGCGCCGCGCTCTCCATGCTGACGCCGGAGGGCAAGCCGCAAATCTATTGCTCGCGCATGCACGTCTTGGTGTGGGAGGCCAGCGGCGAGCAGGAGCAGACCCCCTTGATCGACTGCGACGGCTTGTATCTGTCGCAGGCCGAGGACTGACCGACCACCACAACAGCACGGAAAGAGTCATGAGCCAAGTAATCGAACAACCCGTCCAATCCCCCAACGCAGCAGCTGCCGCAGCGGAACTCGAGCAGATCCTTCGTACCCTGCCGCGTGCCCAGCTCGAAGAGCTGAAAGAGGCGACCAACGCCTTGCCGGCCGTAGCGGGAGATGACCCGCGAGCCGAGGTCATCGAACGTCTGATGCGGCGCCTGGTGAGCCTGATCGGCAGGATGCTGGGCCTGGAGCATGCTGGCGGCTTCACCGATCATGAGCGCGAGACGGCGCGTGACCTGTCGTTGCGCCGTGCGCTCAGCCAGCGCATCGACGAGGAGCTGGCGCAGCGCGAACAGCGTCAGGATCAACCGGTAGAGCCGATCGCCAAGGCTCCAGGGGCCGCCACAGCCCAAACGACCGCGGCCGAGGAAATCGCGGCCCGGCGCACCGAGCGCTTGGCCGCTGCGGCTGCGCAGGCGGCGCTGACGGCCCAGCCGGTGCCCAGCTACGAGCTCAAGAAGGTCTTCGACCCCCGTCAGCCTTCGCCCGTGCCGAGCGAAGACGCCGAAGCCATCGAAGAACAACGGCGGCAGCCCGCCCCGCGAGGTTGAACATGAGCGATCAGCTCCAGACAGCAGCCGTGCGACTGGACGGATGGGTCAATGCCCACTCGCTCCAGGACTTCAACCCCGAGGCCTGGGGCAGCAATCGCTACTCCGACCCGCTGCGCCATCGCTACGAGATCCTGGTGGCTTCGCTCCAGGCGCGCGCCGAGAGCGCGCGGCTGCTGCAGCGCTTCCAGCGACAGTTGAGCACCGCGCGAAGCGCTGCACAGGCGTACCACGGCTGGCGAGGCTGGCTGGCGCCATTTCGGAGCCGACAGGCTCGGGCCTCAGTGCTGGCGGCCGAACGGAAGCTCGCGGAGGTCCAGCACGCGCTCGACGCTGCCGCGACTCACCTCCTGCCGGCCGACCTGGTCGGCCTGGCACGCGAGGAAGTCGATTGGCTTCAGCCGATGCTGGCCGAGCGCGCCGCGGAAGAGGCTGCGCTGCGCACAGTCGCGGCGGAGCGCCGTCGCCAGCAGGAAGAACAGGCCGCGCAAGCTGCTGCCGCCGCTGCTGCTGCTGCCGCCGTCGCGGCTGCAGCGGCCGCCGAGGAGGCCAAGCTGCAGCTCGTGCCTCTCGATGACGCCGACGACGGCGCCGACGCTGGCGCCTCCAGCAGTGGGGGCGATGCCGCACCGGCGTGCGCGCCGTCGTTCAGCTCTGCCCCGCTTGATCCGTTCGACCCGCTGGCGCTCTTCGATGACGACGAGCCCGAGCAGTCCTTTGAGGCGCCGCGATGAAACTTCTGCCCAAGCATCAACTGGTAGCCGCTGCCGTCGGCACGACCTTCGCCATTCTGCTCACCGGCTTGGTATCGGTGATCGGCTATGTGCTGGTGTTCATGCTGGGCCTTTGGACGCTCGTATCAGGACTCTTTGCAATGACCCATCTGCTGCCTGACCAGGTGCTCGGCTACATGGGCGCAGGCCATACGAGCGAGTTGGGCAAATCGACCGAGAGCGGTGCGCGAAGTGTCTTCATCACTTCGGTGCAGCGTGCGGGGCAACGCCTCGGCTTGGGGCTTGGCGGCGGTGATCGAGGCAAGGGGCGGGCAGGCAAAGGTGGTCGGCCTGGTGCAGGCAAGGACTCGCAGGAATGAGGGCACTCGAGGCATGCCCGGCCAAAGGCCAGGCACCGGACGCCCTTGCGAGCGCGCCCCGCCGGGCTTGGTCCTGCGGACACCTGGACTGTGTCCAGGTCTCTCCAGGCCGCCTTGCCCGCTCCTGGGGCCGCCCTGCGGGCCTCCCCGCCGCTGAGGCGTCCCCCGCAGAGGCCGCCACCCCTGGCGGCCTCTACCGATCTCAGCGCTACGCGCGAAATAGCGCCGCTCGACAAGGTCGAGACGGCTTGGCTTGCTGATCCCGATCCGCTGCACCGGCGCAGTCTTCCTCTCGTCGTCGCTTCTCGTGGGACCGTACCCGTCCGAACGCTGGCAGCAAGGGGGTATCCATAACAGTCCTCGCCGGCTGCGCCGCCTGCGGCTGTTACAGAACCTCCGCCCTTGCTGCCAGCGTTCGGCCGTGTCCCTATGGCCCCACGCGACGACGAGAGGAAGACGGCACCTAACCACAAAGCAGCAGACCGGGACCAGCAAGCGAACCCCCCGAACGCTCTGACTCAAGGATCCGGCCCCACCTGGAACTCATCAACACAACAGCGGCAAACGGCCGCGGAAAGGCAGAGGAAACGATGAACACCATGACCGAGATTGACGCAATGGAGCGGCGAGCACTGGCGCAGTGCTGCAGTGAGCTCAGCTCTCTGAAGACGACGCATCCCAAGTGGTACGCCGAGCTGGATGACGTCGATCCTGACATTTGCCCGCGAAGCGACCTGGTCGAGCTGATGAACACAGCTCCAACACCGGCGGCGCGCGGCTACCTGCTGGGCAAGTTCACGATGCGGATCGCCGTCTCGACGATCACCGGGCGGCCCTTTGTCTGAAGGAGACCCACATGGCTTTCCTTGGAGCCAATCCCCGTCCGTTCAGGGACAACGCACTTGCTGGCCTCCAGGCCGCAGGCGCGTCCGGCTTGCTGATGCTCGCCGTCTGGCTGCAGATCGCTCTGTGCCTGTTGGCGCTACAGCTGGCCTGGCGCTGCCTGCGCTGGGCCGCCAGAAGCGTTGAAGGAAAAGGCTGCCCGACCGGGAGCTCGAGGAGATCCATGCGATGAGCCAAGACATCACCATCACTGCAAGCCTGCAGCCGGAGGTCGCTCGCCAGCTGGCGCAGTTCTGCAAGCGCAGCACGTTCGATCAGTTCTATCAACTGACCGAGGCTCACCTTTCTCACGACGAGAGAAAGGAGCGGGCCTACCAAATGATTGCTGGCGTCGATGCCGTGGCAAGCGCCCTGGCCGATGTGGTTGTCAGTCCGCGCTGAGTCCAGCAAGTCAGCGTAGGTAATTGTTTAATTACACGGAGTACCGCAAGAAATGAAGAAGCATTTTCTTTACACGATGGCCCTGATGGCTGGTTCGCTCGCAGCGACCGCCTATGCCCAGGCTGAGCTTCCACCGCCCAAGGCCAGCGAAGGCCGGCCGGTGCACTGCTCTGGTGGATATCAGGACAGCGCCTGCAACACGACGCTGCTGCGCGCACCGCAGTCAGCGCCGACATGCTCGAGCACCGATGGCTGGGTGACCGTCGCTCCGGCCAAGTGGATCGGTTCGAAGTGGGCGGCTCCAGCGTGCAACTACACACCGCAGCCCAGCTGCCCGAGCGGCTACATCGAGTCGAGTGCAGCCGTGTGGATGGGATCCTCCTGGACTTCGCCCAGCTGCCAGCAGCCACCCGCTCCCACCTGCAGCAGCGGCTACGTTCAGACCTCTCCTCCTGTCTGGTCTGGCAGCTCCTGGAGCGCCCCGACCTGCGCCCCGAGCTCCCCGAAGCCCAGCTGTGCTCCCGGGTATTCGGAGACCACGGCACCGACCTACAGCGGTGGCCTGTGGGTGGGGCAGGTGTGCGCGCCCGTATCCCCCGCGCCGACTTGCCCGCCAGGCACTACCGAACTCGCAGCGGCGACCTGGGACAGCACCACCAGCAGCTGGAACCCGCCAAGCTGCACGACCGTGACGCCGCCACCTGCTCCGACGTGCCCCTCTGGCTACACGATGCAGGTGGCTCCCGTCTGGAGTGGATCATCCTGGTCTGAGCCGACCTGCGTGCCGCCCTCGGTGCCGCCGGCACCGACGTGCGGTATCGGCTACACCCAAACAACTGCCCCCATCTGGAATGGCAGCTCCTGGGTGGGCCAGGTCTGCTCGCCGACGCCGCCCCCGCCACCTCCGGCGTGCACGCTCGGAGAAATGCAGACCGTGGCGCCCACCTGGACTGGCACGGCATGGGTAGGGCAGGTGTGCACGCCTGGCGTGCCGCCCACCCCGACCCCGCCGGCCTTGCCCGCCACGATTGACTACCTGTTCAGCGCGACCTCTGGCTGGGCCTGGTTCTACTGGAGCGGGACTATCTCCAGCGCGTCCTCGAGCTCGTTCGGGCCGCTGTCCGTCAAGGCATCCGGTTCGACGGACTGTGCGTGGATCGGCTCGGGTGGCTCTCCGGAGTACCTGCGGTGCGACTCGCTGACGACTCCCATCGATTCGGAAGCCAGCTCGGCCTACTCCGCGGCAGCCAGCGCCTGCGATGGCGACAGCTTGCCGGTGTCGAGCTGGATTGATCAATGCACGCCGTATGTGGGGACTGGGGCTTATCCGGACTCCGGGGCCTGCGTCTTCAAGTTCCGTAGCGGCAAGGTGGGGAAGACGGCCTGGTCCTGCTCTCGGTGGTGGCTGTACGTGGCCGACGAGAGCGGCAATCCCCCAGGGATCTCCAAGACCATCTCCGTGAGGCTTCAGCGCTGACGGCCAGCCGACAGATCACCCAGCATCGCGGCGCCACGACGTGGGGCTGCGATGCGAGACCACCAACTCAATTGGAACCGCCATGACCAAGAATCAAACTCTGCGCCAGACTGCCCTGATCGCACTGCTCGCAACCTCCGCCGCGCTGGCTGCCTGTGGTGGCGGGGGAGGGGGCGCTTCGACCGCAGCCCCTGGCCCTTCGCCATCGACTCCTTCGCCGTCGACTCCTGCAGCCGTCGTCGCCGCGGCTGGCACCTTGAAGGACGCCATCCCGGCCGCGACCTATGCTGACAACAGTCTGCAGCTGTCCGCCTTCAACGCCTTGAATCTGGCTCGCAAGAACGCAGGCGCCGGTCTCATCGCCCAGAGTGCAGCGCTGGACACCGCGGCTGAGGCGCACGCCAAGTACCTGACCACGAACATCAGCACGGTCTTCACGGCCGGGGCTCATATCGAAGATCCGTCGAAGCCGGACTTCTACGAAGCCACGCTGGCCACGCGTATGGCCAAGGCGGGCTTCAATCTCGGCAGCTATGTGTCCGAGGTCGTTGGCGGGACGGGCGCCTCGCGCGTGGGGGCCGATTGCATCTGGGGCCTGTTGGGCACGGTCTATCACGCGGCCGCTCTGCTTGGCCAGGCCACCAACATCGGCTTTGGCTTCGGAAGGGACACGGCGAACGTTCCGATGTGCGTGGCTGACTTCGGCTCGCTCGGGACCGAGAGCTACCCGCAGGTGGCGCCGGCGGGGCAGATCGTTGCCTACCCGTATGACGGCCAAACCGGGGTGTTCTACTCGTTCGACATCGCCTCTGAGGTTCCGCGCCCGCCGGTTGCTCTGTTCCCGAGCGCTACCTCCGGCACGCCTGTCATCGTGAGCGTGCGAAACGCTGACTTCGTCAACTTCAAGGCTGCGGGGACGCTGAACGCCGTCGTGACCAAATTCGAAATGAAGGACGCCAGCGGCAACATCGTGCCGGCGGGGATCTTGGCGAGCCCGGGCATCTCCGGCTCGGGCGTCACGATGACGGCGGATCCGATGCTGGCTGAGGGCTTCCTGGTGTTGGTGCCGTTCGCTCCGCTGACCAAAGGGATGACTTACACGGTCAGCTTCGCGACGACGCTGAGGTCCGGCGGCGTGCCTGTCGCGAAGACTTGGAGCTTCATAACTGACCGCGATCGGTAGTGGCTGTAGCTGCCAGGCCTTGTCGGGTCACCTCGGACACCGTTAGGGTGGAATGACTCTTGGGGGCATTCGTATGGCAGTCCGCAATTGGCGCGCGTCAGAGGCGGCGTCCTGCCGCCGCTTGACAATGGCGACCTAAGTGCAGTTCGCGGCAAATTGCTTTTCATACGGCTGCTTACAACTTCGTCGCCTGAAGCTACAGGACGCCACTTGCTATTGATGAAAATGGCTGCTGATCTGGCCCGTTACGTGACGTTGCATTCTGTCATTTGTGTCACCTTTGGTGACGTGGCTGTGAAAGTTTTGCAGTCATGGATGGCTCGCCTAACATTTGCGGGACAGACTGGCGCCCTGAGTGGGAAGTTGTCCAGTCAATCAAGAAGTAAGAAATATCTATTTCTCCAGGGAGGAGAATTTGTCAAAACAAAAGACTCAAGCCTCGCTCATTGCCGGGCTTGCGCTGACCGCGTCGGTCAACTCGTATGCAGGCGTTGACGCATGGAATGAGGCAGAGCATCGGCCTGGGAACTGGTGGGAGTATTCCGTCAAGTGCACCGATTTTGGATACGCCACAGCAGGGCTCGAAAGGCATGAGGTAGGTTCCGCCGATGGCTTGATAACCGTTCGGATCCTCCCGTTAACGCCAGAGTGCGCTGCACAGGGCTTCAACTACTACCGACCGATTCCAGGTGGTGCTCAGCTAATCCGCACACAAAACTGGGATGGATGGATTGATGTTTCTCCGCCCGTAAACCTTACCGGAACCTTGGAGGTCGGCGATACCAGAACAACGGTTTTCAAGTTTTCCGCACCCAGTGGTGAAGCTGAGATACGGCTGACGGACACGGTGCTTGGCCGTGAGCTGGTGACAGTCCCGGCAGGGCGTTTTTTGGCTTACAAGATTCATGAGCGTTCCGAAGCAAGCTCCGTCAGCGATGGCGCAAGCCTCCTGTCCGTAGACGAAGGTCCCTCTTGGTACGTCCAGGGTGTTGGAATGGTGAAAGAAGAATCCAGCAGGACCTTGAATGGCGTCCCAATGGGCACCGAGTCATACGAGTTGATCGCCACGAACCTCGTCCCAGTCGATGCCGATAGCGACGGCGAAGATGAAGATTGCTCCAAATACTGCGGCGATCCCATCAACTACACCACCGGGAACTCATTCCAGAAGTTCGTGGATATCGATGCGTCAGCCACTGGCGAGGGCGGATTCGTCCGGTACTACAACAGCCGGGTTGCTCGTGAAGGCTCCCTGGGTTGGGGATGGAGTCACAGCTTCGACCGGCGTCTTACGCCTGTTTCTGCCGACGGGGTCAATTTCGTCCAGGTTTACCGGCACGACGGCAAGGTTCTGAGATTCTTGCCTTCTGAGGCGGGCGATGGGTCGTGGCGCAGCACTTCTGCCCCGCGTTGGAAGCTACAGAAGGTGGACAGCGCCGTGGGCGGAGTCTGTCCCGCCGGCTGGCTACTCAGCGACGGCCTGCAGTCCTTGGAGGCTTATGACGCCCGCGGCCAGCTATGCGCAATATTCTCGATCGATGGGGCGTACGCCAAAGCCAGCTTTACGGGTGCCGCCGGATCGGTCGCGACCATGTCCGCGCAAGGCGTTCGGCGGACTGCGCTGAACGCCCAGGCACCGTCCGTCGGCAGTGCGAAACAAGCAAGTCCTGGCCTTGCAATTCATCGCCGGGGCCTGAGCTTTTCCTGGGAGGGGCAGGCGGCTAGCGCTGGTAGGCCGCAGCCCACCGGGCTCACTACTTCGTTGGGCACTGATCTGGCGTCAGGAGTGGTCATTGCGCCAGCGCGCCTGGACAGCGTGACCACCCAATTCGGTCGCAAAGCCACTTTTACCTATGGAACCGATGGCCGAATTAGCGGCGTTGCTCAAACCGGCGGCAGCTCCGTCAGCTATGCCTATGACGCGGATGGCAATCTGAGCAAGGCGAGCTATGCCGACGGCACTTCGAAATCCATGCGCTACGACGAAGCGGGGCGCATCAATACGGGTATGCCGATCCACGCGCTGACCTCGGTGCAGGACGAGACGGGACAGGAGTCCGCGAGCTGGACCTTCGATAGCTTGGGCCGTGCCACGTCGTCGCAAAATGGCGCTGGCTTGAACAAGACTACCGTCGAATACGCCAGTGAGCGAGAGGCGACGATCACCGACCCCGCGGGCGGTCATCGCACGGTCAAGAGCGACTATGTGGCAGGTCAATACCGGCCCAGCTCCTCGAGCGGGGCCACCATGTCCGACGCCCCCTACATGGCTGCCAGCCGGTCCTTCGACAAGTTCGGCAATGTGATCCGACAGGTCGATTTCGCCGGGGCGGTGGTCTGCCGTTCCTTTGACACGGCAGGGAAGAACGAGACCGTGCGCATCGAAGGCCTGGGCAGCACGGTGGATTGCTCACCACTGCTGGCCGGCAGCAGCTTGCCCGCAGGTACGCGCCGCATCAGCACGCAGTGGCACCCGGACTGGAGGCTACGTGTGCGCGTGGCGGAGCCCGCCCGCTTGGTCACCACGGTCTACAACGGGCAGCCTGATCCGTTCGACGGCAACCGGCCGGCCTCATGCGCGCCGGCGTCCGCGGTCCTGCCGGATGGCAAGCCCATCGTCGTGCCCTGCAAGCGGGTCGAGCAGGCCACGACGGACGTCGACGGCTCCAAGGGCTTCGGCGCGACCGTCCAGGCCGGTGCCGGCATGAGCAGGACCTGGAAGTACAGCTACAACCAGTTTGGCCAAGTGCTGACGGTCGTCGATCCGGTGGGCAACACGACGACCCACGAGTACTACGGCTCCACCTCGACGGACTACACGCAAGGCGACCTGAAGAGCACCACCAATGCCCTGGGTCATGTCGTGAGCTACCTGCGCTACACGCCCTCCGGACAGCTGCTGCAGTTCAAGGATCCGAACGGGGTGCAAACGGACTACAGCTACACCCCGCGCGGCAAGCTGCAGTCCGTCACCACGGGCGGCCGCCGAACGAGCTTCGACTACTGGCCTACGGGCTTGCTGAAGCAGGCGAACCAAGCCGACGGCAGCGTGCTGAATTACGAGTACGACACGGCCCAGCGCCTCGTGCGAGTGACAGACGATCTGGGCAACCGTATCGAGTACACGCTGGACAGCGCCGGCAACCGGACCGCAGAGCAGGTGAAAGACAGCAGTGGCCGCCTGAGTGCGCAAGTGAGCCGGGTGATGGACGCCCTGGGCCGCGTGCAGCAGCTGACCGGGCGCCAGCCATAAAGAGACGAGGGAGGACTTCATGAAGCAAACCCACGAGCCGGGGCGGATCAGCCGCGCCCAGCGAAAAGCAAGCCTGTGCGTACGGCGGGCCGTGCTCACGGTCGGCGCCTTGGGCACGACCGCGACGGCCATGGCACAAGCACTGCCTGCAGTGCCTGTCTCGCCCGCCCCTGTCACGCAGTTCGAGTACGACGCGGAAGGCCGCCCAACCCGGGTGCTGCAGTCGCCGGACGGGCTCAAGTTCAGCACCACGCACCAGTACGACCTGCTGGGCCGGCGCCAGCAGACCGTTGACGCTAGGAACGGCACGGTTAAGCTCGGCTACGACGGTCAGGATCAGCTGCTGTCGGTCACAGACCCCCGCACGCTCACCACGAGCTACGCCCGTACCGGCCTCGGCGGCCTGACCCAGCAGAAGAGTCCGGACACCGGCACCACCAGCTACGCGCTCAACGCCCTCGGCCTGCCGGACAGCAGCACCGACGCCCGCGGCGTGGTCAGCAGCTACACCTACGACAAGCTCAACCGCCTGACCAAGCGCTCCCTCAAGAGCGGTAGCAGCACGCGAGACCTGGTCTGGACCTACGACCAGGCGGATGCCGCCCACGGCTATGGCGTCGGTCGCCTGACGCGCACCAGCAATCCCGAGGTCACCACCGACTGGCGCTATGACCAATATGGCCAGGTGCTGCAGCAAACGCAGACCTACGGCACGCAGGTGCTGGCCGTGGGCTACAGCTACAGCCCAGGCGGCCAGGTCAGCAGCGTGACCTACCCATCGGGCCGGGTGGTGAGCTACAGCTACGAGCAGGGGCGTCTAAAGAGCATCAGCCTAGCGCCCTCGGCCGGGGACGTCAGCCGGACGCTGGTCAGCGGGGTGCAATACAGCCCCTTTGGTGCGGCCAGATCCTGGCAGTGGAACCTCAACGCTGGCCCTGTGACACACGAACGGGTGTTCGACAGCTATGGCCGCCTGGTGCGTTACCCATTGGGCAAGGTGGTACGTGACCTGACTTACGACGCGGCGGATCGCATCAGCGGCTACACGCATTACGACGCCGTCAGCGGCGCCAAACAAACGGCGATAGACCAGCTGTTCGCCTACGATGAACTGGGCCGTCTGATCATGGCCACGCAAGGCACGCAGAACTGGGCCTATGCCTACGATGCCAATGGCAACCGCACCCAGGCCAGCAACCCCAGCGGCACGCGGGTGTACACGACGGAGAGCATGAGCAATCGGCTCACGGGTGTGAGCAATCCTCAGCGCAGCTTCACGTATGACAAGGCGGGCAACACGCTGACGGATGTAGGCAACGGGGCCAGCAGCTACAGCGCGGTCTACAACCTGGAGGGCCGCCTGGCGGGCTTGCCGGTCCGGCTAGAGAACCGCAGCTTTGCCTATGACGTCAGCGGCTTGCGAATCGCCTTCGTACGCTACGACAGCCGTCGCTACTACGCATACGATCAGAATCGCCAGTTGCTGGGTGAATACAGCGAAGGCCCCAGCGGGCTGAGGCCGACGGCAGAGTACATCTGGATGGATGGGCAGCCCATTGCCGTGGTTCGGCCCAAGCCGGGTTCAGCGCCTACGGCACCCAACAGCGAGCAGGAGGTGTTCTTCCTGCACCCGGACCACTTGGGGGCTCCGCGTGTGGCGCTGGACCTGAACGGGCAGCTGCGTTGGCGCTGGATGGGAGGCGAGCCGTTTGGGGTGCTGCCGCCGGAGGACAACCCGTCGAGCCTGGGACCGCTGTATGTGGGGCTGAGATTCCCGGGGCAGGTGGTGGACAGCCTGGTGGGACTGCACTACAACGTGTTCCGGGACTATGACGCGTCGGTGGGGCGGTATGTTCAAAGTGACCCCATCGGCCTTGGCGGCGGCATCAACACATACGCATACGTTGAGGGCAATCCGTTGAGCGGCACCGATCCCAATGGATTGGAGACATGCGTCATCGTTACGCGAAATGGCATGGGCTTTGCTGATCACGCCTCCCTCTACATGTCGAGAGGGTCTGATTCCGGAGGGCCGGCGATCTATGACCCTTCTGGGTCCTATGCTCGCTCCATCGACCCGGGTAACGGCGACGTGCTGACAGGTAGGAATGCTGACCTTGGGAAGTACGCTGACTTCTACAAAAAGCATGACGGCAGTGCCACGGATAAAACTTGTAAAGACACGTCGAAGGAAGAAGAGAAGCGCCTATTTGAAAAGTCGATCGACATGGGCGGCCAAGCGGGGCCCAGATGCGCCATATCGGTGTCGAACGTTTTGTCTGGCTCAAAGTACTACCGATCGGTCACACCTGGCACTTTCTTTCCTGGCAATCTCTTCAACGACGCAAAAAAGCCATGAGAAGGACATTCATTGCATTAGCTGTGGCGCTGGGGTTTCAGTATCTTTTGTTGCATTCGCACAAAGTTGGAGCGGCCCACTGGGCATGGGTGAGCGGTGGAAGTTTGACGCTGTTCACTTTTGTTAATGGCGTCCTTGCCTTAAGGCGTGGGTCAGTCGGCGTGGTCAGTCAGCTCATCCTGGGTGTTGCGCTATGCACCTTGATTCCTCCGATCATTTACCTCGTTGCAGATTGGCTGCAGGTGTCAAGCTACGTATTGAATTCGCTATCTCAGGGCGGGTTGCCTTTCGTCTTAAGCATTACGTTCGTGAGTGGAGGTTGGTTGTTTGCGGCGGTGCTGGTCTTGTGCCAGCGATGGCGACCTCAAAATCAGTCCCGGCTGCGTCTGCAACCTGAAGACAAGCCTTGACCCCACGTCCCAACGGCGCCACCCTGGCGCCGTTGCCATTCGCACAGGAGCCGCGCCATGCCCACGATGAGATCGCTGCATAACCCGCAGTCGCCAGCCCTCTGCTAAGCGGTTCCGCGCCGGCTTTCACGATGCGGGAGGAATCTGGGATTTTGGGTCAATGCTCGCTTTGAAGACTGGTTGCCCATCAGTTGCCCGGTCAAGCGGCGCTGTTGCGCATTCGGCGGTCAGGCAACTGGCGCGCGAGGGACGTCCGCTGCCGGTACTGCACGTAGCGCATCACCATGCGCGGCTCGCGATGCCCGCTGAACACCATCAGCTGCACTTCGCTCCACCCCAGCTCAGCGACGCGGCTGATCGCCTCATGCCGGAGATCGTGCCAGCGCAAATCCTTGAACAGCCTGGCGTCAGGCGTCTGTCGCGCCGAGTCGCACTTGGCTAGGTAGGCGGCCTTGGCCTTCCGCTTCGCATCGTTCCACCGATGGCTCAGGTTGACCTTGGTCAGGCTGAACACGCGACCGTCGATATGTTGCACCGGTCGCTCCAGCAAGGCGCGCAGTTCGTCAACAGCATGCGGCGACAGCAGCAGTTGCCGATCCAGCCCATTCTTCGTGTTTCGCGCCCAGGCAAGCGCTTGGCCAAGATCTACGTCCTGGCGACGAAGTTGCAGCAGCTCAGACATGCGAGCGCCGGTCTCCAGGGCCAGGGTGAAGATTGGCTCCAGCTCGCTGTTGCGGGACTCGGCCAGTGCGGCGCGAAGATGCACTTCTTCGCCTGGCAGCAGCCGGCGGTCGCGGCCCTTGCTTGCCGTTGAGCGGGTTGCTGGAGGGAGGCTGGCCACCGGGTTGCCCAACTGGGGGTAGCGATACGCGACGCGGGCCCACTTATAGACAGCCGACAGCAGGCCCAAGTACTTTCCGATGGTCGAGTCATGAACTAGGCGCTGCTGAAGCCGGGCCACCAGGCCTTCGAGTGCGTCGACGCCGATGCCGACCAGCGGCCGCCTCGCGATGGGCTGCTCGATGAGTACATCCAGCATGTAGATCTGCGTGCTCGCGCTCTTGCGCTTGGGGGCCACCTCGGCCTTGTAGCGCTGGAGAGCGTCGGACAGCAGGACATGGCTGACCTTTTTGAGTTGCTCGGCTTCGACGCGGGCCCGCAGCACCCGATCCTTGTAGGGCTCGAGCGCCATGTCGGCCCGCAGGCTGTCACGATAGCTGCGAGCCTCGGCCAGGCTGTCGAACTTCTCGGCGATGAAGGTCTTCGCGCCAGGCACTTTGATCTTCACCTGGAACGAGGTGACGCGGCCGTCGCCGGCGACCCGCACGAAGATGTTCCGCTCGACCGCCTGGCCGTCCTTGAACGTTGCTTTTTTGACCATGACTTTCCCAATCTTTCCCAAAAATGTGGTTTCTGGGACGCCTGGAGAGTGTTGGTCGCTGCTAAGTCGTTGTCGAGCCTCGTGATTTACCGCTGTTCTGGCCTTGCCTCGAAATCAGGCGTACGTGAATAACGTACCGAGGGTTCGAATCCCTCCCTCTCCGCCAGAATGCTTGTAGATCAAGCACTTAGAAGCCCGCCGCAAGCGGGCTTCTTTGCTTTCTGAGGCGATCATTTCCGCAATTTCCGCAATCCAGTTTCCGCCGCTGCGCGCTGTGTACCGTACATGGCACGCATCACGCTGCTCGCGTCACTTGCGTCGCCGATCGAGGTGAGCGGCGATTTGTCTCCACCGTCGCCTGCATGGCTTGGGCGTCCATGCGCTGCGTCGCGCGCCTCCCTCTTTGGAGGGCCCCCTAAAGAGTCCTCCACGGCGGACGTGCAAGAGAGGACAGTCCGATCCGCAGCCTGCAGCTTGGGCTGTGACGGAGCGGGTCATGCATTTCAAAGAGGTTGATTGCGGGAGCTATCGCATCTACGCGGGTGCCATCGAGCGTGTGCGTGCCTATGGCTATGTGGCCGCAGTGGTGGTGATGCGCATGGAGCACGGGCGCCCGAGCCAGGAAGTCTTCAGGGACGAGAACATGGCCGGCGGCTATGGCTGGCCGTCACCGGCCGAGGCCTTGCGTCATGCCGTGCGGGAAGGCCAGCGTGCCGTGTCCAGCCGGGCGATGCAGCGATCCTCGGGCATCCTGGTGGCATGAGGGAGCGAGTCCATCGCCGGCAGACGGCGCTGGCTCGCAGGAGCGTTAGCTGGGGTGGCAAGGGCAGAGGCCGGCATGGCAGGGCCACACGGCGAGCGTATTTCAGCCTCGCCATACCGTCGCTCATCGCCTCCTTGACGCCGGCACCTTGGTGAGGGAGCGCCGGGCGGCTATCGTGCTGCTCCATGCAATCGGAGAAGACGTCCATTCCCCCAGTGCCCAGCCAGGCTGAGGCACGGCATGCGTTCTTTGCCGACCTGAATCCGCGCCGCGTCGGCGTCACCCTGGCGCTGGGCGGCGCAGCGGCCTGGTTCCTCAACTCGATCTTCATCACGCCGTTTCCGGTTCTGCTTGGCCGGACGCTGTTCGTCGCCATCCTGGCCCTGATTGCCTTCACGGCAGCAGGGCAGTGGCCGCGTCGACTGCCACGCTGGATCGAGCGCTGGCTGCTGCAGGTGATGGTGGTGGTGCTGGCGGTACCGGTGGGCACGGCCATCGTCTACCTGGCGGCCGTGGGTGGCGATGTGGACCGGCTGCTGCAGAGCGAAGGCCGCATCCTGGGCTTCCAGTGGATCGTGGGCTCCGGCTTGCTGCTCGGGCCGCTGATCGCGCTGGGCGCGCTCTACCGCCAGCGCGATGCCGAGGCGCGCTCGCAGGCGCTGCGTTTCGAGCTGGAGCGCAGCGAACTGGAGCGCCGCGCCCTGGACGTGCGCCTGCGTCTGCTGCAGGCTCAGATCGAGCCGCATTTCCTCTTCAACACGCTGGCCAATGTGCGTGCACTGGTCGAGACCGGCTCGCCGCAGGCGGCACCCGTGCTGCACAGCCTCATCGCCTATCTGCGCGCCGCCATGCCGCGCCTGCATGACGAGCTGGCGACCCTGGGCGACGAACTGAGCCTGGTGCGCGCCTACCTGGATCTGATGCATTTGCGCATGCCGGACCGCCTGCGATTCAGCATCGATGTGCCGGCAGACCTCCACAGCCTGCGCTTCCCGCCCATGGCTTTGCTGACGCTGGTGGAGAACGCCGTGCGGCATGGCATCGACCCCAGCGAGGAGGGCGGCGCCATCGTGATCCACGGCGAGCACCACGGCGCGCGCGTGATGCTGACCGTCAGCGACACCGGCGTGGGCCTGGCACAGTCCATGGGCACCGGCACGGGTCTGCGCAATCTGCGTGAGCGCCTGCAGGTGTTCTACGGGCCCTCCGCCAGCCTCGATTTGGCCGAGAATCAGCCGCACGGCCTGCATGCCAAGATCCAGTTCAGCCCATGATTGCCGCTACCGCCCTGATTGCCGACGACGAACCCCTGCTGCGCGAAAGCCTTTGCCGCGCCCTGCAGCAACTCTGGCCGGAGCTCCACGTGCTGGCCACCGCCCGCAATGGCCGCGAGGCGGTGGAGATGTTCGAGGCCCATGCGCCGGACATCGTATTCCTGGATGTGCACATGCCCGGCGTGAACGGCGTCGAGGCGGCCCGCCAGATCGGTCGCCGCGCGCAGCTGGTCTTCGTCACGGCCTATGAGCAATATGCGGTGCAAGCCTTCGAGCAAGGGGCGCTGGACTACGTGGTCAAGCCGGTCGATCCGCTGCGGCTGAAGGACACGGTGGAGCGCCTGCAGGAGCGTTTGCGTCAGCAGCGCGCCGGGCGGGCACCGGCCACTACGGCCGAAGGACTGGAGGCCGTCATCGAGCAATTGGCGCAGCGCCTGGCTCAGGGGCGGAGCCAGCCGGGGGCGGGCGCCCGTGACGGCGCGGCCTCAAGCGCAGGCGGCTACCTGCAGTGGATACGCGCCTCGGTGGGCAGCACCTTGCGCCTCATTCCCGTCGAGCAGATTCTTTTCATGCGCTCGGACGAGAAATACACCCTGGTGGTCTGGGAAGAAGGCGAGGCCCTGATCCGCACGCCCATCCGGGAGTTGATCGAGCAACTGGACCCGCAGCATTTCGTGCAGGTGCACCGCTCGGTGGTGGTCAACCTGCATGCGATCAGCCATGTCACCCGCGGCCCCAATGAAACGGCCGATCTGCACCTCAAGAAGCGCAACGAGGTCTTGCCGGTCAGCCGCAGCTATCTGCATCTGTTCCGGCAAATGTAAGCCCGACTGGCCGAGTCACCAGGCTCTTGCCGGCAAGCCCCGTTGGCTTCAACTCCACTCAATCCAAGTCAGCGTGTGGCGGACTTGCCTTCCACCACTACGGTCTCCAGGCGCCATATCACCGGCGTCTTGCCCTCGGGCGTGAAGAAAAGGGCGTCGATGATGCCTACCAGCGCCATCAGCAACAGGGCCACCAGCAGCGCCGTATGCAGGCCGCTGTCAGAGAACTCATGCAAGGTCTTGCTGGTCATGATGCGCTCCCGCCCCGCGGTGCACATGGCAGGGCTGATTCAACTGTAGGCCAAGGCTTCTGGTGCTTCCAGGGAAGACCCAGGCTTGCGAAATGAAAAACGCGACCGGACGTCGCGTTTTTCACGAATGCACCGATGGGCCTCAGAGCGGCTCGGTGCGCGCCTGCAGCCATGCCAGCGCAGCGCCTTGCACCAGCGGGCTGAGCCGGCGCCGCACCTCGGCGTGGTAGCGGTTGAGCCAGTCGATCTCTTCGGTGCCGAGCAGGCTGAGCTCGATGCAGCGCGTGTCGATGGGGCACAGCGTGAGCGTTTCGAAGGCCAGCATCTCGCCGAAGGCGCCATTCTCCGGTGTGCTCAGGGGTACGTTCAGCACCAGATTCTCGATGCGCACGCCCCATTGCCCGGGCCGGTAGAGGCCGGGCTCGATGGAGGTGATCATGCCCACTTCCATGGCCATGTTCGGATCCGGCATGGCCTTGGAGATGTTCTGCGGCCCCTCATGCACGTTCATGAAGTAGCCGACGCCGTGGCCCGTGCCATGGCCGTAGTCCAGGCCATGGGCCCACAGCGGCGCGCGGGCGATGGCGTCCAGCATGGGGCCCAGCGTGCCGCGTGGGAAGGCGGTGCGCGAGAGCGCGATCGTGCCCTTGAGCACCAGCGTGTAGTCGCGCTTCTGCGCGGCACTGACTTCGCCGACGGGCCAGACACGGGTGATGTCCGTCGTGCCGCCGAGGTACTGGCCGCCGGAGTCGATCAGCAGCAGGCCCTTGCCTTCGATCACGGCATGAGCGGCGGGCGTGGCGCGGTAGTGCGGCAGCGCGCCGTTGGCATTGAAGCCGGCGATGGTGGAGAAGCTCAGGCCCACGAAGCCGGGGCGCTTGGCGCGTTCGGCGCTCAGTCGCTCGTCGATGGTCAGTTCGGTGATGCGTTCGCGGCCCAGGGCCTGCTCGAACCAGGCGTAGAACTCGCACATGGCGGCGCCGTCCTGCTCCATGCACTCGCGCACAAAGGCGGCCTCGGCTTCGGTCTTGCGGCTCTTGAACAGGGTGCTGGGATTGATGGCCTCCACCACGGCGCAGGCCGCCGGCACTGCCTCACGCAGACCGAGGGTCACGCGGCGCGGGTCCATCAGCACCACGGCGCTGTCCGGCAATGCGCGAAGGGTGGTGGCGGCATCTTCGTAGCGGCGCAGCTGGACGCCATCGGCGGCCAGGCGCGCAGCCAAGTCCGCCGGAATCTTGCCCTCGGCGATGAAGATCGTGGCCTGGCGGGCATCCAGCAGGGCGTGGGCGATGAAGACGGGGTTGCACTCCACATCGCTGCCGCGCAGATTGAAGAGCCACGCCACGTCGTCCACGCTGGAGATGAAGTGGTGGCTCGCGCCGTGGCGGGCCATGGCCGCGCGCACATCCGCCAACTTGGCGGCTCGGCTGACCGTGGCCTGCGGGGCCCTATGCTCATAGACCGGGGCGCCGGGCAGGCCCGGCCGGTCGGCCCAGACGGCCTGGACAATATCCCCTCCGGTGGCCAGATGGATGCCCTTGGCACCCAGCACGGCGCGAATCTGGTGCGCCAGGCCCAGGCCCAGCACCTGGCCGTCCACCGCCAGGGTCTGGCCCGCTTGCAGGGCCTGGGCGATCCAGTGGATGAAGTCCGGCGACACGGCGCTCATCACCTTGACCAGCTCGATGCCGGTGCCGGCCAGCTCGACCTCGGCCTGCGTCCAGTAGCGGCTGTCCGCGAACAGCGCGGCGCGGTCCAGGCCGATCACCAGCGTGCCCACCGAGCCGGTGAAGCCGGACAGCCACTGGCGGGCCTGCCAGCGCTCGGGCAGGTACTCGGAGAGATGCGGATCGGCCGAGGGCACCAGCAGGGCGTGGGCGCCGGCGGCGCGGAGTTCGTCGCGAACGCGCGCGATGCGCAGGCTGATCTGGGAAGTGCGGGTGTCCATGGCTGTCTCCGGGGGCTGGACCGGCGTCATGGGCCGATCCTGAATGGCGCGGGATTGAGGCAGCGGCCCGCAGGTCGTGCGAGCCACCAAATCCGCGCATTTTAGAGATATGCCAGGCGCCAGCTGTTCGTCAGGGGTGATCGGACATGGGCTGCTCCGGGAACTTGCCGCATTGCGCACAGACTCGTGCGACGAAGGCTGACGCTGGGCCTGGGTTCAGCGCAGCGCCTGCTGGAGGGCGGTGGTGACGAGCGCGGGGTCGTCCCACATCAGGAAGTGGTAGCCGGCCTCGCTCATGCGCAGATCCAGCTGGCCAAGGCCCTGGTACTGGCGCTCGAAGATGGCCCGGGTGCTGGCCTGGGTGCTGCCCATGCGCGCGTAGGCGGCCCAGGATCCCAGCACGGTGGTGGGCACCTGGATGCGCGGCAGCTGCGGGCGCAGGTCCAGGGTCCACATCTCGTACATGGCATCGGCGCTGGTCTGGCGGTCGCTGCTCAGGCCCCACTGCACGATGGTCTCGATGCGTTCGGCGCCGTGGGCCATGGTGCCGGCCATGGGCGTCAGGCGGGCGCGCAGCTGTTCGGGGCTGCTGGGCTGCTGCATGCCGGCACGCATGCCTTGGGCCATGGGGCGCACACTCTCCACGGTGGCGGCAGGGTTCTGGATGCCGGCGAAGAAGGGCAGGCTGTCCACGACCACCAGGCGCTTGACGGGGTTGCGTTCTTCGGCCGCCATCATCAGCGCCAGGACGCCGCCCAGGCTGTGGCCGACCACGGTAGCGCCCTCCGGAGCCTCCTTGCGCAGCAGCGCCAGCAGCTCGTCCTTGCTGGTATTCAGGAATTGCTCGTTGAAGGCGGCATGGGCTGGCGCGCCGGCAAAGCCCGGCAGCTGCACCATCAGGCAGCGCACGCCGGGCTGCAGCCGTTCGCAGGTCTCATCCCAGACACTGGCCGCGCTGTTGAGGCCGGGGATCATGAGCAGCGGCTTGCCTTCGCCGCGCACGGTGAGTTGTACGCCTTGCCTGCTGGCCTCGGTGGCACTGGTGGCCGTGGTGCCGGGGGCAGCCTCGGCGCGACCGGGTGCGAGGCCACTCAAGAGGCCAGCCAGGGTGCAGGCGGTGCTGATCAGCAGGGACAGGGTCTTGGTGTTCATCGTGCGTTCCTCCATCAGGGATGAACGCACTGTGCCGCTTGGCGCAAGGACGGGCAGCGGCCATGCGGCGAACGGCAAGCCCGGCGGATCAACGGCAAGCCGGGGGCGGCGAATGGCCCCCGGTGCCGGGATCAAAGCTCGGTGCGCAAGGCCCAGAGCTCGGGGAAGAGCACCGTGTCCAGCATCTTGCGCAGATAGCCCACGCCCGAGGTGCCGCCGGTGCCGCGCTTGAAGCCGATCACCCGCTCCACCGTGGTCACATGGCGGAAGCGCCAGAGCCGGAAGGCGTCTTCCATGTCGACCAGCTCCTCACCCATCTGGTAGAGGTCCCAGTGCGCCTTGGGGTCGCGGTAGACCTGCAGCCAGGCGGCCTTGACGGCGTCGCTGGCGGCATAGGGCTGGGTCCAGTCGCGCTCGGTGTGGCTGGCCGGCACGGCGATGCCGCGGCGGGCCATCAGGCGCAGCACCTCGTCATACAGCGAGGGTGCGTGATAGGCCTGCTCGACGGCGGCCAGCAGGTCGGGCCGATGGGCGTGCGGACGCAGCATCGCGGCGTTCTTGTTGCCCATCATGAATTCGATCTGGCGGTACTGCCAGCTCTGGAAGCCGCTGCTGTTGGACAGATAGGGGCGGATGGCCGAGTACTCCGGCGGCGTCATGGTGGCCAGCACATCCCAGGCATGGACCAGCTGCTCCATCACGCGCGACACGCGGGCCAGCATCTTGAAGGCCTCGGGCAGCGCGTCCTCGTGCACGCAGCGCACGGCGGCCTTCAGCTCGTGCAGCATGAGCTTCATCCACAGCTCCGAGGTCTGGTGCTGAACGATGAAGAGCATCTCGTTGTGGTCCGGCGAGAGCGGGTGCTGGGCCGAGAGCACCTGGTCCAGCTTCAGGTAGTCGCCATAGCTCATGTCCTTGGAGAAATCGAGCTGGGCACCTTCCTCGCGGACGATGGCTTCGCCGCCGGCGCTGGCGGGCGCGGTGTCGCTGGCAGGGCTGGAGTGGTAGGGGCAGGTCATGTCACGGCTGCTTTCTGGTTGAACTGGGACTGCTTCCATTCGCCGCTTTCCAGCACCTGGCGCAGGTGCTCGACGGCATCGAAGACCTCTGCGAAGCCGATGTACAGCGGTGTGAAGCCGAAGCGCAGGATGTGTGGCACGGCGTCCAGGCGCTGCGGATCGCCGGCGCGGAAGTCGCCGATCACGCCGCGGGCGATCAGGGCCTGGACCACCGCATAGCCGGCTTGCTGCAGCGGTGCTTCAAGGCTCAGGCAGACCTGGCTGCCGCGCCGTGCCGCATCGCGCGGGGAGGCCAGGCGCACGCCCAGATCGCGGAACTCGCCCTGGGCCTTGATGCCGCAGCGGGCCTCGACCAGCTCGATGAAGAGCTCGGTCAGCGCGATGGACTTGCGCCGCAGCGCCGGCATGCCGCCCAGGGGCTCGCTGGCCAGGAAGACGTCCACGCCGCATTCGAGCGCTGCGGTCGAGAGGATGGCCGGCGTGCCGCAGATGTAGCGGGCGATGCCCTGGGCCGGCGCGTAGTGCGGCGTGAACTCGAAGGGTGCCGCATGGCCCAGCCAGCCGGACAGCGGCTGCCTGAAGCGGTCCACGTGGCGGGGGTGGGCCCAGACGAAGGCCGGCGCACCGGGGCCGCCGTTGAGGTACTTGTAGCCGCAGCCGATGGCGAAGTCGGCGTCCGCACCCTTGAGGTCCACCGGCACCGCGCCGGCCGAATGGCACAGATCCCAGATCACGAGCGCGCCGGCCGCATGCGCCAGCTGGGTGATGCCGGCCATGTCATGCCGGTAGCCGGTGCGGTAGTTGACCTCGGTGAGCATCAGCACGGCCAGCTCGCCGTTGATCAGTGCGGGCAGCTCGTCCACGTGGTCGAAGAGCTTCAGCGTGTAGCCGTGCTGGGCGGCCAGACTCTCGGCGATGTAGAGGTCGGTGGGGAAGTTGCTGCGCTCGGAGAGGATCACGCGGCGCTCCGGATGGTCTTCGCCGGCGATGCGCAGCGCCGCCGCCAGCACCTTGTAGAGGTTGAGCGAGGTGGAGTCCGCCACCACCACTTCGTCCTCTCCTGCGCCGATCAGCCAGGCAATCTTGTTGCCGATGCGCCGGGGCAGCTCCATCCAGCCGGCGGTGTTCCAGCTCTTGATCAGGTCGGTGCCCCATTCCTGCCGGATCACCTGCTGCACGCGTGCTTCGGTGGCCGCGGGCAGCACGCCCAGCGAGTTGCCGTCCAGGTAGATCACGCCGGCGGGCAGGCTGAACTGCTCGCGCAGCGGGCGCAGGACGTCGGCCGCATCGAGGGCCAGGCAGTCTTGTCTTTGCTTCATCAACAGGGCTCCTTCAGAGTTCGCGCAGCACGGCGCGCACGGGTGAGGCGCAGGCCCCGGCCAGCTTCAGCGGCAGGGCCAGCAATTCATAGTCGCCCGCCGGCACCTCGTCCAGCACGAGGTTCTCCAGCACGCGCAGGTTCGCGCGCAGCAGCTGCTGGTGGCTGTCCAGGCTCTTGCTGGTGGCGGGGTCGACGCTGGGGGTGTCCAGGCCGATCAGGCGCACGCCGCGCTCGGCCAGCCAGGCCACGGTCTCGGGCGCGTAGGCGCTGAAGTCCTCGCGCCAGGCGGTGTCGGCCTTCTCGCAGGTGCGCACCAGCACGCGCGCCGGCAGCTGGTCCGCGGCATGCTGCAGGTGCTCGATGCGGATCAGCGGCCCGCAGCCGATGGCATGGACCACGCGGCAGGGGCCGAGGTAGGCGTCGAGGTCCACCGAGGCGATGTCCGGCGCCGCGTCAGCGTAGTGCAGCGGCGCGTCGGCATGCGCGCCCACGTGGGGCGACATGGTCAGCGCGCTCAGGTTGACCGGGCATTGCGGCGAGAGTCGCGCCGTCCATTGCAGGCGGTAGGGCTCGTCGCCGGGGAAGATGGGTGCGTCAGGGTGCACCAGGGGGGAGATGTCCCAAAGCTTTTTCATGGGCGTCTTTCGTCAACGGCGCGCACCTTAAGGGGCTTTGCGGGAGCGTGGTGTCGGTTAATTCCAACAGGCCATCACGAGTCTTGCGATGCGGGCTTGACGCCGCATCCGGGGCGGGAATGTCCGTAGTCTGGCACATTCCGAAAATAATTGACACCTAAACTATCGATGCCTAAAGTGCGCCTCAGACCAGCTTGAAAGGCGACCGGACATCATGCGCATCACCTGCATCGGCGGCGGCCCCGCGGGCCTGTACTTCGCCCTCCTGATGAAGAAGCAGAACCCGGCGCATGTGGTGCGGGTGCTGGAGCGCAACAAGCCGGGCGACACCTTCGGCTGGGGCGTGGTCTTCTCCGACCAGACGCTGGCCGGCTTGCGTGAGGCCGATCCGCAGACGGCCGAGGAAATCCTCACCGCCTTCAACCACTGGGACGACATCGACGTCCACATCCATGGCCGCACGATGCGCTCCAGCGGCCATGGCTTCTGTGGCATCGGCCGCAAAAAGCTGCTCAACATCCTGCAGGCGCGCTGCGAGCAACTGGGCGTGGAGCTGGTCTACGAGCACGACCAGCCGGACGACGAAGGCATCGACGCCGATCTCATCATCGCCAGCGACGGTCTCAACAGCCGCATCCGCAGCAAGTACGCCGCCACCTACCAGCCCGACATCGACCTGCGCCAATGCCGCTTCGTCTGGCTGGGCACCGAGAAGCTCTTCGACGCCTTCACCTTCGACTTCCAGAAGACCGAATGGGGCTGGTTCCAGGCCCATGCCTACCAGTTCGATGGCACGCACAGCACCTTCATCGTCGAGGCGCCCGACCGCGTCTGGCAGGCCGCGGGCCTGGACCGCATGGAGAAGGAAGCCGGCATAGCCTTCTGCGAGCAGCTCTTCGCCAAGGTGCTGGACGGCAAGAAGCTGATCTCCAACGCCGCGCATCTGCGCGGCTCGGCGCAGTGGATCCGCTTCCCGCGCGTGGTCTGCAAGACCTGGGTGCACCTCCGCGCCGACGGCGTGCCTGTGGTGCTGATGGGCGACGCTGCCCACACCGCGCACTTCTCGATCGGTTCGGGCACCAAGCTGGCCTTCGAAGACGCCATCGCGCTGGCCCGCGACATCGGCGAGGCACAGGGCGACCTGGACCGGGCCCTGGCTGCCTACCAGGCCAGCCGCTCCATCGAGGTGCTGCGCATCCAGAATGCGGCACGCAACAGCACCGAGTGGTTCGAGAACATCGAGCGCCATGCCCAGCTGCCGCCCGAGCAGTTCGCCTATTCGCTGCTGACCCGCTCGCAGCGCATCTCGCATGAGAACCTGCGCCTGCGCGACGCCAGCTACCTGGGCGGCTACGAAGCCTGGCTGGCCGAGCGCGCCGGCCTCCCCCGCCAGGCCGTGCCGCCCATGTTCACACCCTTCAAGCTGCGGGGGCTCACGCTGAAGAACCGCGTGGTGGTCTCGCCCATGGCCCAGTACAGCTGCGAAGGCGGCGTGCCGGGCGAACATCACCTGGTGCACCTGGGCGCCCGCGCCATGGGCGGCGCCGGCCTGGTCTTCGCCGAGATGACCGCGCCCTGCGCCGAAGGTCGCATCACCCCCGGCTGCCCGGGGCTCTACACCGACGAGCAGCAGGCGGCATGGGCGCGCATCGTCCGCTACATCCACCAGCACAGCAGCGCCAAGGTGGCCATGCAGCTGGGGCATTCGGGCGCCAAGGGGGCGACGCGGCTGGCCTGGGACGGCATCGACCAGCCGCTGGAAGAGGGCGCGTGGCCGCTGGTTTCCGCATCGCCGCAGCAGTATCTGAACGGGGTCAGCGCCTGGTCCCGGGCCATGACGCGCGAGGACATGGATCGCCTCCGCGAGGATTTCATCGCCGCCGCCCGCCGTGCCGCCGCGGCCGGTTTCGACTGGCTGGAGCTGCACTGCGCGCACGGCTACTTGCTGTCCAGCTTCATCTCGCCGCTGACCAACCGGCGCACGGACGACTACGGCGGCTCGCTGGAGAACCGCCTGCGCTACCCGCTGGAGGTGTTCACCGCACTGCGCGAGGTCTGGCCGCAGGAGCGGCCGATGTCCGTGCGCATCTCCGCGCATGACTGGGTCGAAGGCGGCATCACGCCGGAAGACGCGGTGCAGATCGCCGCGGCCTTCAAGGCCGCGGGTGCCGATCTGATCGACGTGTCTTCGGGCCAGGTCAGCAAGGACGAGAAGCCGGTCTACGGCCGCATGTGGCAGACGCCCTTCTCGGAAAGCATCCGCAACCGCGTGGGCATCGCGACCATCGCGGTGGGCGCCATCAGCGAGGCGGACCACGTCAACAGCATCATTGCCGCCGGTCGGGCCGACCTCTGCGCGGTGGCGCGCCCGCACCTGGCCAATCCGGCCTGGACCCTGCATGAAGCCGCGAAGATCGGCTATGTGGCGGGCCCGGGGCTGGACTGGCCCAAGTCCTATCTCTCGGGCAAGGGGCAGCTGGAGAAGGAGTACGAACGGCAGCGGGCCCAGGCCGCCCAGGGCGCAGGACTCTCCGCGCTAGAGCAGGCGAACCGGGCGATGGGGGTCTGAGCATGACAGCGGCACAGCGCACGCCCCTCGACCTTCATGACCGGCACGCCGTGGTGACCGGCGGCGGCAGCGGCATCGGCCTTGCCGTGGCGCGGCAGCTGCTGGCCGCGGGCGCCCGCGTGACGCTGATGGGGCGCGATGCCGCCCGCCTGGCTGCCGCGGCGCAAGACCTGACCCCGCCGGCCCTGGATCGCCTGCAATGGCAGGTCTGCGACGTTGGTGATGAAGCGAGCGTCCAGTCCGCCTTTGCCAGCGCCGCGGAGCGCCTGGGGGCTGTGGACATCCTGGTCAACAACGCCGGTCAGGTCGAGACCGCGTCGCTGACCCGCACCAGCCTGGCCCAGTTCCAGCAGATGCTGCAGGTCAACCTCACCGGCACCTTTCTGTGCAGCCGTGAGGTGCTGCCGGCCATGCTGGCGGCGCGCCAGGGGCGCATCATCAACGTCGCCAGCACGGCGGCGCTCAAGGGCTATGCCTATGTGGCGGCCTATTGCGCGGCCAAACACGGCGTGCTGGGCCTGACCCGGGCGCTGGCCGCGGAGGTGGCGCGCAAGGGCATCACGGTCAATGCGGTCTGCCCGGGCTATACCGAGACGGAGATCGTCCAGCGCGCCATCGAGAACATCGTCGCCAAGACCGGCCGCAGCGCGGACGAGGCGCGCGGCGAGCTGGCAGCGGCCAATCCGCAGGGGCGGCTGGTCCAGCCCGAGGAAGTGGCCCTGCAGGTGCTGATGCTGGCCAGCCCTGGAGCCGCGGGCATCAACGGCCAGGCCCTGGCCATCGACGGTGGCGAGTGCGTCACATGAGCCGCACGCACCACGCCCTGCCCACCGACGCGCCGCCGCGTGAGGCTGGCGAGGATGCGCCGCTGCTGGGGCCGGATCTCGAATCCCGCGTGGTCGACGACGACCACCAGGCGCTCAAGCTCTGGCTGCGGCTCCTGGCCTGCACGACGCGCATCGAGGACCAGATCCGCAACCGGCTGCGCCAGCAGTTCGACACCACGCTGCCGCGCTTCGACCTGCTCGCCCAGCTGGATCGCCACCCCGAAGGCATGAGCATGCGCGAGCTCTCGCAGCGCCTGATGGTGACGGGCGGCAACGTCACGGGCATCGTGGACCAGCTGGAGGCCGAGGCGCTGGTCCAGCGTCAGCCCCATGCCAGCGACCGCCGCTCCTTCACCGTGACCTTGACGACTGCTGGCCGTCGCCAGTTCCGCCGCATGGCCGCCACGCACGAAGGCTGGGTGGTCGAGCTGCTGGGCGGATGGAGTGCTGCGCAGAAGAGCGAGGTCTACGGCCTGCTTGCGCATCTGAAACTGCACCTGGCCGGGCTGGAGTCAAGCCGCCCGGCACCGAAGGCATCCAAGGCCGGCAAGGCGTCGGCCGCATCGACAGCTGCCGCGAGTCCGGCCCCGCGCCGCAAAGGAAGTCCATGAGCAAACCCATCAGTTCCCATCTGGCCAACGGCAACAAGATCAGCCTGGCCGGCTATGCACCCCAGCATTTCCGCTGGGAGCAGCGCGGCGCCGTCGGCCTCATCACCCTCAACCGCCCCGAACGCAAGAACCCGCTGACCTTCGATTCCTATGCCGAGCTGCGCGACCTCTTTCGCAACCTCAGCTATGTGGAAGAGATCAAGGCCATCGTCGTGCAGGGCGCGGGTGAGAACTTCTGTTCCGGCGGCGACGTGCACGAGATCATCGGCCCGCTGACCCAGATGAGCATGCCCGACCTGCTGGCCTTCACCCGCATGACGGGCGACCTGGTCAAGGCGATGCGGGCCTGTCCGCAGCCGGTGTTCGCGGCGATCGACGGCGTGTGTGCCGGCGCCGGCGCCATCATCGCCATGGCCTCGGATTTGCGCGTGGCCACGGCGCGCTCCAAGACGGCCTTCCTCTTCACCCGCGTCGGCCTCGCAGGCTGCGACATGGGCGCCTGCGCCATCCTGCCGCGCATCGTGGGGCAGGGCCGGGCCTCGGACCTGCTCTACAGCGGGCGCTCCCTCGGTGGGGAAGAAGGCCTGCAGTGGGGCTTCCACAACCGCCTGGTCGAGCCCGACAGCCTGCTGGACAGCACGATGGCCTGGGCCGCGGAGGTCGCCACCGGCCCGAGCTTCGGCCATGCAATGACCAAGCGCATGCTGCACCAGGAATGGAGCATGGGCGTGGATGAAGCCATCGAGGCCGAGGCGCAGGCGCAGGCCATCTGCATGATGACCCAGGACTTCCATCGGGCCTATCACGCCTTCGTTGCAAAACAGCGTCCCGTCTTCGAAGGTGATTGAAGGACCACCCCCTACCGGCTTCGCCGGCCCCCTCAAGGGGGCTGAGCCGGGACAGAGGGAGTCCGGTGGACTCCCTCCGCCAGGCGAAGGGCCGGGCCATTGGGCCCGGCGCGGCCTGCAAGGCAGGGCGAGGGCCCGGCGGAGCCGGATCCTCGGCCTCCGCGCGGTGGTGTGAGTGATGCAAAGGATGAGTGATGAATGACGATCGTGCGGCGTTGAGGCATCTGGCCTGGCCCTTTTTCGAGGAGCGGCATCGGGAGCTGGCCGTGGGGCTGGAAGCCTGGTGCGCGGAGCATTTGCACGCGGGGCATGGGGCGGATGTCGATGCCGAATGCCGGGCGCTGGTGAAGGCGCTGGGGCAGGGCGGCTGGCTGCGGCATGCGGTCGCGGGCATGGCCCTGGGCGGGGCGGCGGAGGTGATCGATACGCGGTCCATCTGCCTGCTGCGCGAGACGCTCGCCCGGCACCATGGGCTGGCCGACTTTGCCTTCGCGATGCAGGGGCTGGGCAGCGGGGCGATCTCGCTGGCCGGCACCGATGCCCAGCGCTCGCGCTATCTGCCGCGCGTGGCGGCAGGCGAGGCGCTGGCGGCGTTTGCCTTGTCCGAACCCGAGGCCGGGTCGGACGTGGCCGCCCTGCAATGCAGCGCCACGCTGGATGGCGACGACTACGTGATCAACGGCGAGAAGACCTGGATCTCCAACGGCGGCATCGCCGACTTCTACGTGCTCTTCGCCCGCACCGGCGAAGCGCCGGGATCGCGCGGCATTTCCGCCTTCATCGTCGATGCCGGCCTGCCGGGCTTCGAGATCGCCGAGCGTATCGAGGTGATCGCGCCGCATCCGCTGGCGCGCCTGCGTTTCAGCCACTGTCGCATCCCGCGCAGCCAGATGATCGGCATGCCGGGGGAAGGCTTCAAGATCGCGATGCGGACGCTGGACGTCTTCCGCACTTCGGTGGCCGCCGCGGCCCTGGGCTTTGCCCGCCGCGCGCTGCAGGAGGGGCTCAGCCAGGCGCAGTCCCGCCCGATGTTCGGCGGCCATCTGGCCGATCTTCCGCTGGCCCAGGCCAAGCTGGCCGACATGGCCTGCGGCGTCGACAGCTCCGCCCTGCTGGTCTACCGCGCCGCCTGGCAGCGCGACCAGGGGCAGACCGTCACCCGCGAGGCCGCGATGGCCAAGCTGGTGGCCACCGAGACGGCGCAGCAGGTCATCGACGCCGCGCTGCAGCTGCACGGCGGGCGCGGCGTGCGCAGCGGGGAGATCGTCGAGTCCCTCTACCGCGAGATCCGCGCGCTGCGCATCTACGAAGGTGCCAGCGAGGTGCAGCAACTGATCATCGGGCGGGACCTGCTCAAGAACGGCTGACCCGCCCCGCCAAAGCCAGCCCACGATTGACGGACGACCATACAAAGACTACGAGGAGACCGTCCATGCATCGCAGTGCCCATATCGACACCTTCGCCCGGGATCGTCTGCCGCCTCCCGAGCAATGGCCCGAGCTCCTGTTCGAGCTGCCGATGCTGCAGTTCCCCGAGCGCCTCAATTGCGCCAGCGAGCTGCTGGATGCCTGGGTGGCCCGCGGCCAGGGGGACAGGTCTTGCCTGACCGGCACCCGGCACCACTGGACCTACGCCCAGCTGCAGGCCGAGGCCAACCGCATCGCCCATGTGCTGGTGCAGGACATGGGCGTGCTGCCCGGCAACCGGGTGCTGCTGCGCGGCGGCAATTCGCCCATGCTGGCGGCCTGCTGGTTCGCCGTCCAGAAGGCGGGGGCCATCGCCGTGGCCACCATGCCCTTGCTGCGGGCCAAGGAGTTGGGTCAGATCATCGCCAAGGCCCAGGTGAGTCACGCGCTTTGCGATGCCGCCCTTGGCGAGGAGCTGGCCCGCGCGCAGGCCGATCATCCGGTGCTGCAGCGCACGCTGCACTATCACTCGGAAGCCGCGGACGGTCTGGAGGCGCTGGCCGCCGGCAAGCCGGCGCAGTTCCCGAACGTGGACACCGCCTCGGACGACGTCTGCCTGATCGCCTTCACCTCCGGCACCACCGGCCAGCCCAAGGGCACGATGCACTTCCACCGGGACGTGATGGCCATCTGCCACTGCTGGCCACCGCATTGCCTGAAGGCGACGGCGGATGACGTGTTCATCGGCTCGCCGCCGCTGGCCTTCACCTTCGGGCTGGGCGGTCTGCTGCTCTTTCCCATGAGCGTGGGCGCCTCCAGCGTGCTGCTGGAAAAGGCCACGCCGGACGTGCTGCTGGGTGCCATCGCGCAGCACCGGGCCACCGTCTGCTTCACCGCGCCGACCAGCTACCGGGCCATGGCGGCTCAGGTGCCGCAGCATGAGCTGTCTTCGCTGCGCAAGTGCGTCAGCGCCGGCGAGGCGCTGCCCGCGGCCACGCGGACCTTGTGGAAGGAGGCGACCGGCATCGAGCTGATCGACGGCATCGGCGCCACCGAGATGCTGCACATCTTCATCTCGCACGACGAGTCCAACGCCCGGCCCGGCGCCACCGGCCGCGTGGTGCCGGGCTACCAGGCCTGTGTGCTGGACGAAGAGGGCCAGGTCTTGCCTCCCGGGTCCATCGGCCGCCTGGCGGTGAAGGGCCCCACGGGCTGCCGCTATCTGGAAGACGAACGCCAGCGCAATTACGTGCTCAAGGGCTGGAACCTCACCGGTGACGCTTATCTGCAGGACGCCGACGGCTATTTCGTCTACCAGGCCCGCACCGACGACATGATCATCTCCGGCGGTTACAACATCGCCGGCCCCGAGGTGGAGTCCGCCCTGCTGGCCCACCCGGCGGTGGCCGAGTGCGGCGTGATCGGCCAGCCGGACGAGGAGCGCGGCCAGATCGTCAAGGCATTCGTGGTGCTGCGCCCCGGGCACGAGCCCGGGCCGGCGCTGGTGCGGGAGTTGCAGGATTACGTCAAGGCGACGATCGCGCCCTACAAGTACCCCCGTGCGATAGAGTTCCTGCCCAGCCTGCCGCGCACCGAGACCGGCAAACTGCAGCGCTTCAAGCTGCGCCAGCCCTGAGCCGCCAAGGCCACGTCCTCGCCTTTCCTGCCCCCATTGACCGGATGGAGACCCGCATGAGCCTTCCCCGCCTGTTCCGCAAGCAAGACCTGACCCCCGTGCTCGCCGCCCTGGCGCTGACGTTGCCGCCGCTGGCCGCGACACCCGCGCTGGCCGCTGACAAGATCAAGGTGGGCATGCTCAGCACCTTGTCCGGCGCCGGCGCCGGCCTGGGCGTGGACATCCGCGACGGCTTCAACCTCGCGCTCAAGCACAAGGGCGGCAAGCTGGGCGGCCTTCCGGCAGAGGTGGTGATCGCTGACGATCAGCAGAACCCCGACGTCGCCAAGCAGGCCACCGACCGCCTGCTCAAGCGCGACAAGGTGGACGTGATGACCGGTGTGGTGTTCTCCAACATCATGCTGGCCGTGGGGCCGGGCATCTTCGACAGCAAGACGCCGTATGTGTCCGCCAACGCGGGTCCGTCGCAGTATGCCGGCGAGCAGTGCAACCCCTACTTCTTCAACGTGGCCTGGCAGAACGACAACCTGCACGAGGCCGTCGGCAAGGTGGTGACGGACAAGGGCTTCAAGAAGGTGGTGCTGATCGCCCCCAACTACCCGGCCGGCAAGGACGCCATCACCGGCTTCAAGCGCTTCTACAAGGGCGCCGTGGCCGAAGAGATCTACACCAAGCTGGGCCAGCTGGACTATGCCGCCGAGCTGGCCCAGGCGCGCGCGGCCAAGCCGGATGCCCTGTACATCTTCCTGCCCGGCGGCATGGGCATCAACTTCATCAAGCAGTTCGTGGGGGCCGGCCTCTCGCGCGACATCACGCTCTTCGGCCCCGGCTTCTCGGCCGACGAGGACGTGATCAAGGCCGTGGGCGAGCCCATGCTGGGCATGTTCAACAGCTCGCACTGGGCCCATGACATGGACAACGCCGCGAACAAGCAGTTCGTGGCCGATTTCCAGAAGGAGTACGGCCGGCTGCCTTCGCTCTATGCTAGCCAGGGCTATGACGCCGCGATGCTGATCGATGGTGCAGTGGCCGATGTGAAGGGCCGGGTCGAGGACAAGGCCGCCTGGCTCAAGGCGCTGAAGGCGGCACACTTCACCTCGGTGCGGGGCCCCTTCAAGTTCAACAACAACCAGTACCCCGTCCAGGACTACTACCTGCGCATCATCGGCAAGGACGCCCAGGGCCGGGTCACCAACAAGACCCTGGGCAAGATCTTCAGCCAGCACGCAGACGCCTACGCGCCGCTCTGCAAGATGAAATGACCCCCCCTACCGGCTGCGCCGGCCTTGCAGGCCGCGCCAGGCCAGAGGCCTGGCCCTTCGGTAGGAACAAACGCAAAGGCGTTTGTGTCCGACCTCAGCCCTCAGGGGGGCGTGAGCGACGGCCCGGCGGAGCCGGATCCGCGCTCCCCGTTGGAAGGGTCACCCCGCACCTGGCGGTGGGGGCTCCATGGTGGAGCGGCGCGAGAGGTGGCGGCGCTTTCCGCTTGAGCATTCGATGTGAGTACTACGACCTGTCATGGATCTCGTTCTTGTTGCTGAGCAGTTGCTGAACGGCCTGCAGTTCGGCCTGATGCTGTTCCTGCTGGCGGCCGGGCTGACGCTGGTGTTCGGGATCATGGACATGATCAACCTGGCCCATGGCTCGCTGTACATGGTCGGCGCCTACCTGGCAGCGGCCGTGGGCGGCGCCACGGGCAGCTTCGTGCTGGGTCTGCTGGCCGCGGTGGCGGGCACGGCGGTGCTGGGCATGCTGCTCGAACTGAGCCTGTTGCGGCGGCTCTACCAGCGCGACCATCTCTCGCAGGTGCTGGCCACCTTCGCGCTGATCCTGATGATCAACGAGGGTGTGCGCATGGTCTGGGGCGAGCAGCCGCTGATGCTGAACACGCCGGCCGCGCTGTCAGGGCCGGTCGAATTGCTGCCGGGCCTGTTCTACCCGGCCTACCGGCTGCTGATCATCGGCGTGGGCCTGGGGGTCGCACTGGGTCTGTGGTGGGGCGTCACGCGGACCCGCGTGGGCATGTGGGTGCGGGCGGGCGCCTCCAACCGCGCCATGGCCCAGGCCCTGGGGGTGGACATCCGCCGGCTCTTCACCCTGGTGTTCGGCCTTGGTGCCGCCTTGTGCGCGCTGGCGGGCGGGTTGCTCGGGCCGCTGCTGGCGGTGCAGGTGGGCATGGGCGAGAGCATCCTGATCCTGGCCTTCGTGGTGATCGTGATCGGCGGCATCGGTTCCATCCGCGGTGCGCTGATCGGCTCGCTGCTGGTCGGGCTGGTGGACACGGCCAGCCGCACGCTGCTGCCCGTGCTGCTGCGGGCCCTGGCCTCGCCCGAGCTGGCGTCCAGCCTGGGGCCGGCGCTGGCGTCCATCCTGATCTATGTGTTGATGGCCGCGGTGCTCTTCTGGCGCCCGCAAGGTCTTTTTCCCGCCAGGCACTGAATGAAAGCTTCCACCGTTTCCTCTGCCGCACCGCTGCGGCTGGACCATCCCGGCATCGGCTTGTGGGGTCAGGTCTTGCTGCTGGCCGCGTTGGCGGCGCTGCCCTGGCTGCTGCAGCTCATGGGCCTGGAGTTCTACACCGTGGTCGCGACCCGCGTGCTGATCTTCGCCATCGCTGCCAGCAGCCTCAACCTGATCCTGGGCTTCGGCGGCCTGGTCAGCTTCGGCCATGCGGCCTTCATGGGCCTGGGCGGCTACACCATCGGCGCGCTGATGAACGGTGGTGGCCTGGGGCAGCAGGCCCTGCTGGCCTGGCCGCTGGCGATGGCCGTGAGCGCTTGTGCATCCTGGCTGGTGGCGCTGGTGGCGCTGCGCACGCGGGGCGTCTACTTCATCATGATCACGCTGGCCTTTGCGCAGATGTTCTATTACCTGGCTGTGTCGATCCGGGCACTGGGGGGCGATGATGGCCTGCCGCTGGCGCAACGCTCGCTGCTGCCTGGCGTGGACCTGAAGGACGACAAGAGCTTCTATCTCGTCGTACTGGCCTGCTTTGCCTTGGGCATGGCCGCGCTGCAGCGCCTGCTCAATTCACCCTTTGGCCTGCTGCTGCAAGGCGTGCGTGAAAACGAAAGCCGTATGCGGGCCCTGGGCGCACCGGTGTTTGGCCTGCAGTGCGCGGCCTTCGTGCTGGCCGGCGCGATGGCAGGCCTGGCGGGCGCACTGCTGGCCAACCTCAACGGCCTGGTCAGCCCGCAGATGCTGCACTGGGCCCAGTCCGGCCAGCTGATGGTGATGGTGATCCTGGGCGGCGCAGGAGCGCTTTGGGGCGGTCCCTTGGGCGCGGCGGTGTTTCTGCTTCTGGAGGAAATCCTGTCGGCCTACACGCTGCATTGGCAGCTGGCGCTGGGCGCCTTGCTGCTGGCGGTGGTGATGCTGGCGCCGCAGGGCCTGGCGGGTCTGATGGCGGGCCTGCGCGAACGGCGCCTGCCGGGCGGGGAGGGCAACCATGGCTGAGCTCCTGCGCGTGGAGTCCCTGGTCAAGCGCTTCGGCGCCCTGCGGGCCACGGACGAGGCCAGCTTCCAGGTGATGGAAGGCGAGGTCCACGCCCTCATCGGCCCCAATGGCGCGGGCAAGACCACGCTGATTCACCAGATCGCCGGCAGCCTGCGGCCCGATGGCGGCAGCATTCATTTCCGGGGGCAAGACCTGGCCCCCTTCGACATGGCCGCCCGCGTGCAGGCCGGGCTGGTGCGCAGCCATCAGATCACCAGCATCTTTCCCCGCTGCAGCGTGCTGGACAATCTCGTGCTGGCCGTCCAGACCCGCCGCGGCGGTGCCCGGCAGTGGTGGCAGGCCCGCAGGGCGCAGATCGTCGTGATGTCCGAGGCCGAGGCCCTGGCGCAGAAGGTGGGCTTGAGCTCACAGCTGGACCGCGCGGCAGGCAGCCTGTCGCATGCCGAGCAGCGCCAGCTGGAGATCGGCCTGGCGCTGGCGGCCAAGCCGCGCTTGCTGCTGCTGGACGAACCCATGGCGGGCATGGGGCCGGATGAATCGGAGCGCATGCTGGAGCTGCTGCAGCTGCTGCGCCTGAACATGACCCTGTTGCTGGTCGAGCATGACATGGACGCCGTCTTCCGCCTGGCCACGCGCATCTCGGTGCTGGTGGGCGGGCGCGTGATCGCCACCGGCTCGCCCGAGCACATCCGCGCGCATGCCGGGGTGCGTGAGGCCTATCTGGGGGATGAGATGCCGGCGGAGGTGAGCGCATGAGCGAGGCGGTGCTGGAAGTCCGCGGCCTGGAAGCCGCCTACGCCCGCAGCCCCGTGCTCTTCGGCCTGGACCTGGACGTGCGCCAGGGCGAGGTCCGATCCCTGCTGGGTCGCAACGGCATGGGCAAGAGCAGCCTGATCAAGTGCCTGGTCGGCTGGCTCAAGCCCAGCGCGGGCCGCATCCGGCTTTGCGGCGAGGACGTCACCGGCTGGTCGCCCGAGCGCATCGCCCGGCAAGGTCTGGCCCTGGTGCCCGAGGGGCGGCAGATCTTTCCGAATCTCAGCGTCGAGGAAAACCTGGTGGCCTTTGCCGCCAACCGCCGCGGGCTGAGCGCGCCCTGGACGCTGGCCCGCGTCTACGAGGCCTTTCCGCGCCTGGCCGAGCGGCGCCATCATGGCGGCGCCCAGCTCTCGGGCGGCGAACAGCAGCTGCTGGCCATCGCACGCGCGCTGATGACCAACCCGCAATTGCTGATCCTGGACGAGGCCACCGAAGGCCTGGCGCCGCTGGTGCGCGAGGAGATCTGGCGCGTGCTGAACGACTTGCGGGTGCAGGGGCAGACCATCCTCGTGGTGGACAAATACGTGCAGCGCCTGCTGCGCCTGGGCGATGCGCACTACATCATGGAGCGAGGTCGCGTGGCCTGGCAGGGCGACTCCGCTGCGCTGGAGGCCGATCCGGCCTTGTGGCAGCGCTACCTTGGCGTATGAGGAGGAGCGGACGATGACTGATAGCCCTGCGCCCCGTTTTGTCTACGAACGCGAAGAGCGCGTGCGCTTCGGCCACTGCGATCCGGCCGGCATCGTGTTCTACCCGCGCTATTTCGAGATGCTCAATGCGCTGGTGGAGGACTTCTTCACCTTTGGCCTGGGCATCCCCTTTGATCAACTGCTCGGCGTGCGCCGCGTGGGCCTGCCCACGGCGAAGCTGGAGACGGGCTTCGAGCGCATCAGCCGCATGGGCGACGTGCTGACGCAGCGCGTCGCTGTCGAGCACATCGGGCGCAGTTCGCTGCGCCTCTTGCACCACTACGAGGGCCCGGACGGACGCCGGGCCTGGTTTCGCCAGTGGCTGGTCTGCACGTCGCTGGAGACGCACCGCCCCCAGCCGCTGCCCGATGACATTCGCAGCGCCTTGCTCGCCTTGGGCGGGCTGGGCGGCCTGCAGGAAAGCACCCCATGACGACAACGCACAAGACGCTTCTCCAACCCGCCGGCTGGGCCGCGCCCAAGGGCTATGCCAACGGTGTGGCTGCCACGGGCCGCCAGATCTTCGTGGCCGGCCAGATCGGCTGGAACGCGCAGTGCCAGTTCGAAAGCGACGACTTCGTCGCCCAGGTCCGCCAGGCCCTGCTGAACATCAAGGCGGTGCTGGCCGAAGGTGGCGCCGGGCCGGAACACATCTGCCGCATGACCTGGTATGTGCTGGACAAGCGCGAATACCTCGCTCGCGGCCGCGAAGTGGGCCAGGTCTACCGCGAGGTGCTGGGCCGCGAGTACGGCGTGGCCATGAGCGCGGTGCAGGTGGCGGCGCTGATGGAGGACCGGGCGAAGGTGGAGATCGAGGTGACGGCGGTGGTGGGGTGAGGCTGCCTTCGGCCTGACGATCGTTCGACATCCTTCTCATGCCCGGCGCTGCGACGCCCACGGCGAGGAAGGCGAGCGGCGCGCAGGTCGCTCGCTGACTCCATACGCCATCCCGCAGGCTCAGAGTTCGCGCCTCGCCCCAAGAAATGCCTCTCGCAGCGCCGCCCCCGAATCCCGCCGCCACGCCGCAAACACCCGGCTCCTCTCCATCGTCTCCGCCAGCGGCTTGAACGCGGCCCCTTGGATGCCGGCCTCCCGAAATGCCGCCGGCACGATGGACACGCCCAGCCCTCGCGCCACCAGGGACACCACCGACAACCAGTGCCGCCCCTCGTGCTGCAACCGCGGATAGAAGCCCTGCTGGCGGCACATCTCGATGATGCGGGCGTGGTAGTCCGGCGAACCTCGGCGTGAAAAGAGGATGAAGGGCTGGTCGCTCAAGGACGCCAGTGCGACGCGGCGCTTGCGGGCGGCGGCATGGGAGGCCGGCAGGCAGGCGAGGAAGGGCTCGTCGTAGAGCGGCTCGCAGGCAAGCGTCGGCGGCAGGCGGTCGGTGTGGAGCAGGGCCAGGTCCAGTTCCTCCTGCAGCAAGGCCTGGATCTGGTCCTGCGAATTCAGCTCGATCACCACCACCTCCACCCGCGGGTGCGAGGCCTGGAAGGTCGCCAGCCAATCCGGCAGTCCATGGAAAACGGTGGATCCCACGAAGCCCAGGCGCAAGCGGCCCACCTCGCCGGCCTGCACCTCGCGGGCCTGGGCGCAGGCCTCCTCGAAGCGGCCCAGCAGTGCCTGTGCGCTGCTGCGGAAGGCTTCGCCCGCCGGGGTGAGGCGCACGCCCTTGCTGTCTCGATCCAGCAGCCGCGCGCCCACGGCCGATTCCAGCTGCTGAAGCGCCACCGACAGCGGCGGCTGCGACATGGCCAGCCGTTGCGCCGCGCGCCCGAAATGCAGTTCCTCGGCCAGGGCCAGGAAGTAGCGCAGATGGCGCAGCTCCACGCGGGAGAGCGCGGCGGTCGCGAGCGATGTGACCATATTCTGTACCTATCGTTGAATGGCTTATTCGTATTGGACACGAATCGTCTCACGAGGAATACTTGTCGCCCATCAAGGAGCGGTCCCGTGCCGCCCGATCGAGACGGCGATCGAGACAGCGATCGCGACAGGACTGGACAGGAGATCACCATGGCCACCAAGGCAAGCTTCCACTGGGACGACCCGCTGCTGCTGGACCAGCAGCTGACGGCCGACGAACGCGCCGTGCGCGACGCCGCCCGCGACTATTGCAGCGAGCAGCTGATGCCCCGCGTGCTGGAAGCCTTCCGTCATGAGCAGACGGATCCGGCCATCTTCCGCGAGATGGGTGCCCTGGGCCTGCTGGGCCCCACCATCCCCGAGACCTATGGCGGCGCCGGCCTCAACTATGTCTGCTACGGCCTGGTGGCGCGCGAGGTGGAGCGTGTGGACTCCGGCTACCGCTCGATGATGAGCGTGCAGAGCTCGCTGGTGATGGTGCCCATCCATGAGTTCGGCAACGAAGCCACGAAGCAGAAGTACCTGCCCAAGCTGGCCACCGGCGAATGGATCGGCTGCTTCGGCCTGACCGAGCCCAACCACGGCTCCGATCCGGCCTCCATGATCACCCGCGCCAAGAAGGTGGCCGGCGGCTACAGCCTGACCGGCTCCAAGATGTGGATCACCAACAGCCCCATCGCCGACGTGTTCGTGGTCTGGGCCAAGGACGACGAAGGCGCCATCCGCGGTTTCGTGCTGGAGAAGGGCTGGAAGGGCCTGAGCGCTCCCGCCATCCACGGCAAGGTGGGCCTGCGCGCCTCCATCACCGGCGAGATCGTGATGGACGAGGTCTTCTGCCCGGAAGAGAACGCCTTCCCCGAGGTGCGCGGTCTCAAGGGCCCCTTCACCTGCCTCAACAGCGCCCGTTACGGCATCGCCTGGGGCGCCCTGGGCGCGGCCGAGTTCTGCTGGCACATGGCACGCCAGTACACGATGGATCGCAAGCAGTTCGGCAAGCCCCTGGCCGCCAATCAGCTGGTGCAGAAGAAGCTGGCCGACATGCAGACCGAGATCACGCTGGGCCTGCAGGGCTGCCTGCGCCTGGGTCGCATGAAGGACGAGGGCACGGCGGCGGTGGAGATCACCTCCATCATGAAGCGCAACAGCTGCGGCAAGAGCCTGGACATCGCCCGCACCGCGCGCGACATGCTGGGCGGCAACGGCATCTCCGATGAATTCGGCATCGCCCGCCATCTGGTGAACCTGGAAGTGGTCAACACCTACGAGGGCACGCATGACATCCATGCGCTGATCCTGGGTCGTGCGCAGACGGGGATTGCGGCGTTCTGAGTTCAGTGGCCGCCAGGCCCTAGACTGCGGGCATGACTTTACGCATTGCCTTCATCGGCGCCGGCCGTCTGGCCCAGTGCCTGGCCCCAGCCCTGGCCGAACAGGGGGAAACCATCGTGGCCGTGGCCAGCCGGGATCCTGCCTCCGCGCAGCGGCTGGCGGCGCAACTGCCCGGCAGCCATGCGCTGGCGCCTGCCCAGTGCGTGGCCCAGGCCGATCTGGTGTTCATCAGCACGCCGGATGACGCCATCGCCGCGCTGACGGCCAGTCTGCCCTGGCGCGCCGGGCAGGCCTGCGTGCATTGCAGCGGTGCCACCGGGCTTGACGCCCTGGAGGCCGCGCGGCAGGCCGGTGCGATGGTGGGTGGCTTTCACCCGCTGCAGATCTTCTCGGATCCCAAGGCCGCCCGCGAGCGGCTGGCGGGTTCGCTGGTGGCCATCGAGGCGCGGGACGAATCCTTGCAGGCCACGCTGCGGCGCCTCGCGGCCCGGCTGGGCCTGCAGCCGCTGGCCATCGATGGCGCACAGCGCGCGGCCTACCACGCCGCCGCCAACATCGCGGCCAGCGGCCTGCTGGCCGTGTTGAGCGAAGCCGGCAGCCTGTTCGAGGATCTGGGCCTGTCTCCGGCCGACGCGCTGGCAGCCTTGATGCCGTTGGCCCGCGGTGCCCTGGACGCAGCGGCCCAGCGTGGCCTGCCCGAAGCCATTGCCGGGCCTGTGGCGCGGGGTGATGCCCAGGTGCTGGTCGCTCATCTGCGGGTGATGGCGGGCCGCGGCGATGCGCAACTCCAGCTCTACCGGTGGCTTTGCGAGCGCCAGCTGGCGCTGCTGGCCGGCACGGGGCGGCCGCCAGCCGGCTCGCGCGAGGCGCTGAGCGCGCTGCTGGCCCCCGCGAGCCGCCGCGAGCCTCCCAGCAGGCGCCCGTGAACGGTCCTGGCAAGACCTGGCCCCATAGGCGACACCAGGCCCCATAGGCAAGACCTGGCCCTGGAGGGCGCTGACGCAGCGCAGCCGCAGGCAAGTGAAGGCCACAAACTTTCCGCTTCAAGCTGGCTGATCTGCATTTGAGCCCCTCGGCATCGCAGCAGGTCGCTCCTTTGCGGAGGTCTTCTCGCGCCATGCCTACACTGCGGGCCCAGACGACTTGGGACATGGGCCGGGCACACACTCAGGCCACAGGAGCAGACGATGAACGAGAACAAGAGCAGGCCAGGCCTGTGCCGCGACGCTTGCATGGCCGCCCTGGGCCTGGCATTGGCAGGCGGTGCGTTGGCGCAAGCGGCGCCCGCTTCGCAGTCTTCGGTACTCGGCGCAGCGCCAGCGGCCCCGGCCCCGGCCCCGGCCCCGGCCCCGGCCCCGGCCCCGGCCTCAACCAGTGCGCCTGACCTGGTGCTGGCCCCTGTGGCCGTCGCCGGCAAGCGGGCGCCGGACCCGGCCATCATCCCGGCCAAGTTCATCTACCTGATCGACGGTCTGGCCAAGAAGTACGCGGGCGAACTGATCCGATTGGACTTCAAGGCCCATGCCAAGGGGCAGAAGCTGCCGGCGCCTGGCACGCGGCTGATGGTGGAGCTGGAGAACGAGGACGAACTGCCCGTGGGCATGGCCGAGGACGGCACGCTGAGCCTGCCGCCCTTGACGGCGGCCCAGTCGGAAAAGGCCAAGCTGATCCCCAACCAAGCCAAGGGCAGCATGGGCCTGCGCCTGAACCTCGAGGTCATTCCCAAGGTCGCCACGCTGACGCCCGAGCAGGTCGGTCGCGCGGAGGCGCAGCTGCGCGGTCTGGTGGGCGACATCAAGGGTTTGCTGCCCCTGGCCTTCCGCTGGATGCTGCCGGGCGTTTCTGGCGTGGCCTTGTGCCAGCCGGTGGCCGATGCGCCGGCGGCCTGGGTGTCCAGCCAGGGCCGGCATCGCATCACCTTCCTCTATGAAAGCAAGGACAAGAAGCAGAACTGCGCGGTGCTGGACCCTGCCGGCCTGCCCGCAGACGCACGGCTGCAGGCACCGGAAGGCGCCACCCTGGGCCCTTGGCTCAACGGCCTGACGGGCAGCAAGAGCCGCTGACATCCGGCGCCATCGACGGCGCCGCGCTTCAGCGGGTATGCGAGGTGAGCTTGGCCAGCGGTGTCGCCACGCCGACGCCAGGCGCGGTACGGCGGGCACCGGCATCCCGGGGCTGCTCCAGCGCGGCCTTGTCGTCGTCGTCCATGAGCTGCATCGCCTCGGGATTGCGGCGCAGGGCGACGCCCACGGCCAGGATGTCGATCACCAGCAGGTGCAGGATGCGGCTGACCATGGGCAGATGGGTGCTGACATCCTCGACGTGATCGATGATCAGTGCCGCGTCGGCCTTGCGTGCCAGTGGCGACTGGCTGGCGGTGATGGCGATCACCGTGGCGCCGCGCGCATGCGCCTTCTCCACCACCTCCAGCAGCTGGGGCAGGCGGCCCGAACTGCTGATCACCACGGCCACATCGCCGGGGCGCAGCACGTCGGCGGCCAGTTGCTGCAGGCGGGGATCGGTGTAGGCGGCGCATGAGACGCCGAAGCGCAGGAACTTGAACTGCGCGTCCTGCGCCACCACGCCGTAATGGCCGGCGGCGTAGAACTCGATGCGACCGGCCTGCAGGAGCAGCTGGATGGCGCGGTCGATCATTTCCCGGTTGAGCTGGCTGCGCACCTGCAGGATGGCCGAAGCCGTGTTGCCCAGCACCTTGGCGCCCAGTTCCACCATGGAGTCGTCCATGTTGACCTGGGTGTGCGTCACGGGCACGGTGCCGGTGAGGCCTGAGGCCAGGCGCAGCTTGAAGTCCGACAGGCCCTCGCAGCCCAGCGAGCGGCAGAAGCGGATCACCGTGGGCTGGCTGACCTGCGCCGCGCGGGCGATGTCGGCGATGGGTGCATTCAGCACGTCGCGCGGATGGGCCAGCACATGCTCGGCCACGCGCAATTCCGCCGGCGACAGCTCGGTGCGCGCCCGGCGGATCTGGCCCAGGATGGCGGCGCCGGTGCTGCTCTGCAGGCTCTTGAGCTGGGCATCGAGAATCGCCGATGCGCCCTTGAACGTGGCGTTCTCGGCCGTGATCACATAGGTGGGAATGCCGGCCACATAGGCGCTGAAGCGGCCCTTGTCCTCGAAGCGGCTGCGGAAGGGCGAGCGGGCGAAATACTCGCCCAGGCGCGGCACGATGCCGCCGCCGATGTAGATGCCGCCTAAAGCACCCAGCGTCACCGCCAGATTGGCCGCGGCGGTGCCCAGCAGCGCACAGAACACCTCCAGGGCTTCGGCGCAGACGGCGTCCCGGCCGTCCAGCGCAGCCTGGGTAATGTCGGGAGCGGTCAAGGGCTTGGCAGCTTCGCCGGCGCGGTCCGCCAGCGCGCGGTAGATCAGTTCCAGGCCGGGGCCTGACACGAGCCGTTCGAAGGAGACATGGTCGAACTGGCGCCAGGCGAAGCGCAGGATGGCCAGCTCGCGCTCGTCCCTCGGGGCGAAGCTGGTATGACCGCCTTCGGAGCCCAGCGAGATCCAGGCGTCACCCGCGGGAATCAGCCCGGACACGCCCAGGCCGGAGCCCGAGCCCAGCACGCCCACCACGCTCTGCCGCCGGGCTTCACCGCCGCCGATCTGGTGCAGGTCGCCCGGCCCCAGGCGCGGGATGGCCATGGCCAGGGCGGTGAAGTCGTTCACCACCACCAGCGTGTCCAGGCCGAGGCGCTGGCGCATCTCCTCGATCGAGAACTGCCAGTGGTAGTTGGTCATCCGGACCTGGTCCCCCTCCACCGGGTTGGCAATGGCGATGGCCGCATGCTCGATGCGCGCGCCGCCCAGCCCGTCCAGATAGGCCGAGACGGCGGCATGGAAGTCCGCGTAGTCCGCGCAGCGCAGCGAGGCGCTGTGGCTGAACTCGCCCGGGCTGCTCTCCAGGGCGAAGCGCGCGTAGGTGCCGCCGATGTCGGCGATCAGTCGGGAGCTGTCGTAGGGGCTCATGGGATGGTGGTGGTGTAACGCAACTACAGGGCCCAGGCATCAGTACATCCCCAGGGACGCATGCAATACAGCAGATGCGGCCCCGCCGATGCGGACGGTGTTTGCCATATTGTGGAACGAAACGTCGATAGGACAGGGACTTGCTGAAGATTTCTTCCATATGACTTGCGATACCCCCAGCTTGCCTTGGCGTTCATGCAGGCCCGGGCATGCGAGAGCTTGTCATGTTGATGTAGTTTTGCTACCTTCTGTGGAATCAAATGCGCTTGTAAAACTACAAGCGCTTCGACGGGCAAGCCTGGTGCCCGGAGACACAGGAAGAATTCATGACAGACAAGAAGACAGGGTGCCTGAACCCGGCCTGGCCGGTTCCCGTGCCATTCATTGCGCTGGCGCAGGACAGCGGCTCGCTGCGGCAGGGGTGTGGCGCGTGAGCGGCCAGGAGGATCTGTACCCCTGGCTGGTGGCGGACGTGGGCGGCAGCAATGCGCGCTTCGGCTGGGTGGCGTTGCCCGGCGCTCCCGTGACGGCCCAGCGCAGTCTCGCGGTGCAGGACTTTCCGTCCTTGGAGGCTGCCGCGTGCAGCTATCTGCTGGCCCTGGAGGTCGACTGCCGAGAGCAGGGGCTCCCGTTTCGCGCGCCGCGCCATGCGGCCGTGGCGGTGGCGACCGCCATCGCGGGTGACGAGGTGGTGCTCACCAACAGCCACTGGCGCTTTTCGCAGCGAGCCTTGCAGGCGGCGCTGCAACTTCGAGGGCTGCGCGTCCTGAACGACTTCGAGGCTTTGGCGCTTTCGCTCCCGCGTCTGCGCCCGGAGCAGGTCCGCGCCTGGGGTGGCCAGGCCCCCGAGGCCGCTGGCTGCATGGCTGTGATCGGCCCGGGCACCGGCCTGGGCGTGGCGGCCGTGGTGCAGACCGGGCAGGGGTGGCTGGCACTGCCGGGCGAGGGTGGGCATGCCACGCTGGCGCCGGCAGACGACTTCGAGAGTGCATTGCTTGCGCATGTCCGCGGCCGCTATGCCCATGTGTCCGCCGAGCGCCTGCTGTCCGGCATCGGCTTGCCCATTCTTCATGAGGCGGTGGTGGCGGTGCTGGGTGGCAGCGCGCTGCCAGCGCCCCTGGCTCCGGAGCGCATCGTGGAGCGCGGGCTGGCCGGCCTGGATCCGCTGTGCGAACGGACGCTGGCGTGCTTCTGCGCCATGCTCGGCGGCTTTGCCGGCAGCGTGGCCTTGACCCTGGGGGCGCGCGGCGGTGTCTACGTGGGCGGCGGCATCGTGCCGCGGCTGGGTGACTACTTCTTCCAGTCCCGCTTTCGTGAGCGCTTCGAGGCCAAGGGCCGCTTCCAGCCCTATCTGGCCGGCATTCCCACGGTGTTGATCACGGACACCTTGGCGGCCATGGGGGGCGTCGCCTTGGCGATCGAGCAGTCGCTCCAGGCTGCTTCCTGAGCATGCTTTGGTCATTTGCATGTAGTTGACCTACATACCTGTGACAAGCTCCACCCCTTTGTTTGGTTTGATCTGGATGAAAAGCAGGTGATTACCCTTGGTTTGACGCAAATTTTGATGCTTTTTGGCATCGATAGGGGATGCTAAGGGTTTTCTTCGTGTTGTCTCAAGATCTAGTTTTAGTACAGAATTGTTTCAAGCAGGGTTCCATGGCGCCGCAGTCCCAGCCGTCCTGAGGGGCGCGGCAGCAGTTGTTCAAAGAGCTACAGGAGACAAGGATGAAAAACGTGCAAGTCCATCGCGACACCTTTCGTTTGAGCCCCGTCGTTGCAGGCTGCGCGCTGCTGATGCTGGCGGCGGGCGCCCAGGCGCAGCAGGCGCAAAACGACAACAAGCTGGACACGGTCACCGTGACCGGCATCCGCAAGGGCATCGAGGACGCGATCTCCGTCAAGAAGAACGCTACCTCCGTGGTGGAGTCCATCTCGGCCGAGGACATCGGCAAGCTGCCTGACATCAGCATCGCCGAGTCGATCTCGCGCCTGCCCGGTCTGGCGGCCCAGCGCGTCAACGGCCAGGCTCAGCAGATCAGCATCCGCGGCACGGCGCCGGACCTGTCGTCCGCGCTGCTCAACGGCCGTGAGCAGGTCAGCACCAGTGGCGACCGCTATGTGGAGTACGACCAGTACCCGTCCGAACTGATCAGCGCCGTCACGGTGTACAAGACCGGCGACGCCTCCCTCGTGGGCCAGGGCCTGGCCGGCACGGTGAATCTGCAGACCGTCAAGCCGCTGGCCTTCAGCAAGCGCACCATGGCGGTCAACATCCGCGGCGAGAAGAATTCCAACGGCGCGATCGCCGATGGCGCGCCGTCGACCGGCAACCGCGTCAGCGCGTCCTACATCGACCAGTTCGCCGACAAGACCCTGGGCCTGGCCCTGGGCTTTGCGCACAGCGACCACCCCGTCAGCCGCTATCAGTTCGAGACCTGGAACTGGGTCAAGAACGGCGGCAACCTGAGCGGTGCCGGCGCTGCCGACAAGACGGCCCTGTACCCGCAAGGTTTCAAGGGCCTGGACTACGTCGGCCGCGAGAAGCGCGACGGCGTGATGGGCGTGCTCGAATACCGCCCGAACCACCAGTTCAGCTCGACCCTGGACATCTACCACTCCAAGTTCAGCTACGACGAAACCCGCCGCGGCATGGAAGTGCCCTTCGAGAACTGGTCGGGCGCCACCTTCAACTCGACCACCATCACCAACGGCCTGGCGCTCGCCGGCACCTTGCAGGCCACACCGGTGGTGCGCAACAACCTGCTGACGCGCTCCGACAAGCTCAACGCCATCGGCTGGAACAACAAGTGGGTGGCTGACAAGTGGACCACGGTGCTGGACCTGAGCCACTCCACCGCCGATCACGACGAGACCCTGATCGAGCTGAATTCCGGCCTGGGCGCTGACACCATCAGCTACAACTACAACGGCCCGGTGCCGACCTTCAAGTTCGGCAAGGCCTATGACAGCAATGCCAGCGTCAAGCTGGGCGGCCCTTTCGGCAATGGCTATGTCAACGTGCCCAGCTTCCGCGACAAGCTGGACGCCGTGCGCCTGGACTTCTCGCGCGACTTCGATGCCGGCGTCATCACCAGCGTCGACTTCGGCCTGAACTACTCGCGCCGCGAAAAGAGCCGCCAGCACCTGGAGACCGGCTTCAGCGCAAAGAGTGCCGACTTCGCCAGCGCCGACCTGCTCGCACCGACCGATCTCTCCCGCGTGGGCCTGCCCTCCATCCTGGCCTGGGACATCGACAAGGTGCTGGCACACAACTTCGGCCCCTACACGCCGGCCGTGCTGAACCCCTGGGGTGCCACCAAGAACTGGCAGATCAAGGAGAACGTGACCACGGTCTTCGCCAAGGCCAATCTGGAGACCGAACTGCTGGGCCGTCCGGTGCGCGGCAACGTGGGCCTGCAGGTGGTCAACACCGACCAGAGCTCCACCTCCAACACGCTGCTGCAGTGGCCGCTGGCCGCCCTGGTGCCGATCCAGGACGGCAAGAAGTACACCGACGTGCTGCCCTCGGTGAACCTGTCCTGGAGCCTGCCTGACCAGCAGCAGCTGCGCTTTGGCGCCGGCCAGGCCATCGCCCGCCCCAAGCTGGATGACCTGAACGCCTCCTTCCAGGTGGGCCTGTCCGCCGGCAACACCGGTACGCCCAGCGGCAGCGGCGGCAACCCCAAGCTGGATCCCTGGAAGTCGGACTACCTGGACCTGTCCTGGGAAAAGTACTTTGGCAGCAAGGGCTATGTGGCGGTGGCCGGCTTCTACAAGCGCCTGAAGTCCTACATCTACAACGTCACCTCGCCCTACGACTTCAAGGACTATCCGCTGACCGGCACCGCACCGGATGGCACGCCGATCAAGCCCAGCACCACGATCGGCACCATCACGCATCCGGAGAATGGCCAGGGCGGTTCGCTGCGCGGGCTGGAGTTCTCGCTGTCCGTGCCGCTGGAGATGGTCAGCCCCTCGCTGAAGGGCTTTGGCGTGCAGGGCAACCTCTCGCTGACCGACAGCTCCATCAACGTCAAGGATTCGCGCTTCGGCGAGCAGGCGCTGCCGCTGCCGGGCCTGTCCAAGAACGTGCTGAACCTGACGGCCTACTACGAGAACAACGGCTACTCCTTCCGCGTCAGCCAGCGTCATCGCGCCAGCTTCCTGGGCTCCATCGGCGGCCCCGGCGGCACCAGCGAGAAGACCTTCATCAAGGCGGACACGGTGGTGGACCTGCAACTGGGCTACGAGATCCAGGAAGGCAGCTACAAAGGCCTGTCCTTCCTGCTGCAGGTCAACAACCTGACGAACTCGGCCTTCCAGACCTACTCCGGCAGCGAGGACCGCTACCGTGGCTGGGAGAAGTACGGTCGCCAGACCCTGCTGGGCGTGAACTACAAGCTCTGATCCCTTCATCAAGCACCAATGCCTTTGAACCGGCCGGGGAAACCTGGCCGGTTTTTTTCATGGTGAGACGTCAAGACCTGGTCCATCGCCCCGCGAGGCCTGCGGGCTTGCAGTTCGGACAAGGCTGGCTAGCATGCGAGGATTCCAGAGCCCGAGGAACCGACCATGGCTGAGACGCATGCCGTTCATCTTCAGCGCATCCTGCGCGCGCCACCCGAACGCGTCTACCGCGCCTTCCTGGATCCCGCGGCGCTGTGCAAATGGCTGCCGCCGCATGGCTTCACCGCCCAGGTTCATGAGCTGGATGCGCGGGTCGGTGGCCGTTTTCGCATGTCCTTCACCCACTTCGGCAGCGGCCACAGCCACAGCTTCCATGGCGAGTACCTGGAGCTGGTGCCCCACACGCTGATCCGCCACACGGACCAGTTCGACGACCCGAACCTGCCGGGCGTGCTGAATGTGACCATCCGCCTGCGCGCCGTGTCCTGCGGCACCGAGCTCGACGTGGTCCAGGCAGGCATCCCTGCCGTGATCCCGAACGAAGCCTGCCTGCTGGGCTGGCAGGAGTCGCTGGTCCTGCTGGCGCAGTTGGTCGAGCCGGCCGTCCCCGGCTGAACACCGCTGGGCCGCCTGCCATGGTGACCGCCAGCCGCACAGAGAAGGGCGCCACGCTCGCGCAGACCGTGAAGACCCGGTGGTGGCCGCGCAGGCATTGGTCTACAAAGGCGGCTTCATCGCAGGGAGACTGCCATGTCGCTTCCGTCCGTTCACGGGCCTGCCGGCCGGTCCGTCCGCTGGATCCTTCTGGGCGCCATCGTCACCCTGCTGCAGGCTTGCCAGCCGGCGGGCAAGATGCCTGACAACGCCGGCCCGAGCGCTGCGTCCGGCGCCGCATCGGGGACGGTGCAGCCCACTTTGGCCGGTTATCACGACAATGCCGGCCGCGAGGATGCGCTGTCCGGCGGCGTGCGCATGATCCCCGTCACCACGCCCAAGGGCACGTTCAAGGTCTGGACCAAGCGCGTCGGCAACAACCCGCGCATCAAGGTGCTGCTGCTGCATGGCGGCCCTGGCGCCACGCATGAGTACTTCGAGGCCTTCGACAGCTATTTCCCCGGCGAAGGCATCGAGTACTACTACTACGACCAGCTGGGCTCGGCCTACAGCGAGCAGCCCAAGGACGGCAGCCTCTGGGAGCTGGACCGCTTCGTGGAAGAGGTGGAGCAGGTTCGCCAGGCCCTGAAGCTGGACAAGAGCAACTTCTACCTGCTGGGCCACTCCTGGGGTGGCCTGCTGGCGACGGAATACGCGCTGAAGTACCAGCAGCATCTCAAGGGGCTGGTGATCTCCAACATGATGGCCAGCATCCCCGAGTACGTGCGCTACGCCGAGCGCACGCTGATGCCCGCCATGGACCCTCAGGCGCGCAAGGAAATCCTCCAGATCGAGGCAAAGAAGGACTACGACAACCCGCGCTACATGGAGCTGCTGATGCCGCACTACTACGTGCATCACATCCTGCGCATGCCGCCCGATCAGTGGCCGGACCCGGTCAAGCGCGGTTTCGACAAGACCAACCGCGACGTGTATGTGCCCATGCAAGGCCCCAGCGAGATGAGCTCCAGCGGCAAGCTGGAGAAGTGGGACCGCATGGCGGACCTGGGCAAGATCACCGTGCCCACGCTGACCATTGGCGGCCAGTTCGACACCATGGATCCCAAGCACATGGAGAAGATGTCCTCGCTGATGCCCAAGGGCCGCTACCTGCATTGCCCGCGGGGCTCGCACATGTCGATGTACGACGACCAGAAGACCTACTTCCAGGGCTTGATCCGATTCATCAAGGACGTGGACCAGGGGCGGCCATGAAGGGTCAGGTCTTGCCCATCAGTCGTCGGCGGCTGTGCCTGAAGCTCCTGCCCGCCGGCGCCTGGGCCGCGCTCCTGCCGGTCTCCGCGCGGGCAAAGGCGGGCACCGGCTGGCTGCTGCTGGGCCTGGGTACGGCGGCGGACCGTCCCTATCGAAGCTGTTCGTTGACCCTGCGCGCCCTGGATGGTGCCGGCGCGGCGCAGGCGCTGCGCTATCCCGCACCGCCCGGCTGGGTCGGCAAGACCTGGCCCTATCGGACGCCGCAAGCGCAAGGTGAGCTGCTGCTGCTGGCCCTGCCGGCCGGCGGCTACGAGATCCAGGACTTCGAGCTGATCCAGCAGACCGGCCAGACCCAGCGCATGGCGAGGGCTCAGCGCCCGCTGAGCCTGCGGATCGACTTGCATGAGGGCCGGATCAGCTACATCGGCCATTACGAGGCGCATGACCAGGGCGAGCTGGCGCTGCCAAGGGACGTGCTGGTGCTGAGCGACCAACTGGAGGCCGCGCAGCGCCCATGGGCGACCGGTGCCGATCAGTCCCTGCGTCAGAAGGCGCCCGAACGGCAGCTGCCGGACCTGAGCGCCGTGAAGCACCCGCAGCTGCTGCCGCATCTCGGCGATCGTTGAACGGAATTCGGAGACAAGCCATGGCCTTGCGCATCGTCAGACTGGGCAGCCCGCGAGCAGCCGATGAAGGCTTGCGCATCGGCACCGTTCGGCGCCCGCCCCGGGGTGTGCCCAAGAGCGAATTCGCCAGCGGCAACTGGTACGACGTCTGGTACCCCAATCTGGCGCCCTCGGTCGAGACCATGAAACTGGGCCAGGCTGCCGAGACGCCCGCGCAATGGGCGCAGTTCATCAAGAAATACCGGGCCGAAATGAGCGAACCGGACGCTGAGCGCACGCTGCAGTTGCTGGCGGCGCTGTCGCATGGCAGCGCCTTCTCCGTGGGCTGCTACTGCGAGGACGAGTCCCGCTGCCACCGCTCGGTGCTGCGCGAGCTGCTGCGCCAGCATGGCGCGGACATCGCGGCGTGCTAGGGCCGCGCCGGCCTGACCGAAGGACGGTGCTTTCGGGTCAAGTCGCGGCGGCCGGCGCGCGCAGATCCTGCAGCCATTCGCCCGCAGCGCGGGCCTCGTCTTCATGGGCCGGGTCACGCCAGGGTTCCTGCAGCGCGGCCTGGTACCACTCGCGCATGGGGGGCAGGTCCAGCAGGCGCTGCGCGTAGGCCTGCGCCGTGGGCGAAAGCGTCGGCGAATAGGACTGCACCCGCAGTGCCACCGGGGCAAAGAAGGCGTCGACCGCCGTGAAGGCCGGCCCCGCCAGGAAGGGGCCACCGAAGCGCTGCAGGCCTTCGCACCACAGCGCGTCCGTGCGCGCCCATTCGGCCAGCAGTCCCGGGCTCCAGTCCCGGACCTTCACCCGCAGCCCGCAGTTCATGGTGCAGACGTCGCGGATGCGGCCAAAGCCCGCATGCATCTCCGCGCTGGCGCTGCGCGCCCAGGCGCGGGCTTCGCGCGTGGCGGGCCAGACCTGCGCATTCGACTCGGCCAGGTACTCGACGATGGCCAGCGAATCCCAGACGACCAGATCGCCGTCTTCCAGGCAGGGTACCCGCCCACTGGGGGTGAGGCCCGCGTAGGCGAGCCCGGCGGCAGGCGGCGCGAAAGGCAGCAGCCGTTCTTCGAAGGGCAGGCCCAGCATGCGCAGCAGCAGCCAGGGGCGCAGGGACCAGGACGAGTAGTTCTTGTTGGCAATGGTGAGTCGCATGGGCTGTCTTCCTGAAGGGTTCTGAAGGGTTCGTCCGCAGGTTGCGGTCACTCGCTGACCCGGCCGCGCAAGGCCTTGATGCCGGAACGCTGGCTCTTGGCCTCCAGGCGCCGGCGCTTGGAGGCGCGCGTGGGTTGGGTGGCGCGGCGCACGGCCGGCACATGGCTCGCGGCATCGACCAGGGCCTGCAGCCGCGCCAGGGCCTCGGCCTTGTTGCGCTCCTGGCTGCGTTCGGTCTGCGCCTTGATCACGATGACGCCGTCCTGGTTCAGTCGCCGGTCCGCCATGGCGAGCAGGCGGTCCTTCAACCAGTCCGGCAAGGCCGAGGCCGCCACGTCGAAGCGCAGCTGCACGGCGCTGGAGACCTTGTTGACGTTCTGGCCGCCTGGGCCCTGGGCGCGCAGGGCGGTGAACTCCACCTGGTCCTGGGTGATGCGGGGGGGCATTGGGTGCGGGGCGGTTCGGGTCGAGGCAGGGCCCTGCCTTCGATGGTCCAGGAAATGGGAGGACGCAGCATAACCCTTCGTCGGCGGGCCTCCATGGGTCAGGGTCGCTCGGCCTGCGACCGCTGGACCGCTGGACCGCTGGCTATGATCCCGCCATCGTCAACGAAAGCCGCTCATGTCATCCATCGAGATTCACCTTGGCCACGCCCCCTTCACGCTCGGCGCCAGCCGCGACCAGTTGCGTGCCACGGCGGGCACACCGGACTCCCTGGAAACCTTGCCGGCCGAGGATGGGCAAGAGGCGATGGAGCACTGGTACTACGCCGAGCAGGGCGTGGGCGCCTCTTTCTTTGAGGCGGATGGTTGGCGCCTGGGCGAACTCGAGTTTTCCGATGGACGCTGGACTCTGGGGGAGGAAGCCGTGATCGGCTGCCCGGTGGATCGGCTGCCAGGTCTGGTGAAGGGCTTGAAGCTCGGTCGACTCAAGGGTGCGCAAGCGGTGGAGGGCGGCGGGCGCTGCCATGAATGCCCGGATGCGGGCGTGGCCTTCTGGGAGGCGGGCGGCGTGATTGCGAGCTTCAGCATCTTTCCGGCGTATGAGGATGATGGTGAAACCGTCCGGTGGCCGGAGTGATGTGAGCCCCTCGCCCAGACTCGCCCCGCTGGACGCGGGCGAGGCTGGGCGGTCCCCCGAGGGGACGGCAATGCTTGCGGCATCGAGCCGCAAGCATTGCCAGGCGGGCCGGCTTGGGGCGGCCCGGCGCTCGGCCCATGGGGGCTGGCGCCCCTTGCCCCCGCTCTGGATGGCATTGATTGCGGCGTTGAGCCGCGATCAATGCCGTGGGGCGGGCCGGCGCTCGGGCTGTTGGGGCTGGCGCCCCTTGCCCCCTCTGGGTGGCATTGATTGCGGCGTTGAGGTGCAATCAATGCCGTGGGGCGGGTCGGCGCTCGGGCTGTTGGGGTTGGCGCTCCTTGCACCCTCTGGGTGGCATTGATTGCGGCGTTGAGGTGCAATCAATGCCGTGGGGCGGGCTTGTCCTCAGATCAGGCCTGGCCATTGCGCGGCATGAGGGGCGAAGCGCTGCCGCAGCGCTTGCTGCAGCTCGGTCGGCAGCGGGCCCTTCGCCACGACGGCCAGGTTGCGCTTGAAATTCTGTAGGCGGCGGGTGCCGGCGATGATGCAGTCCACGCCAGGCAGCCAGGCGGCGAAGCGCAGGGCCAGCTCGTCAGCCTCCATCTCTGGGGTCAGGTCTTGCCTCAGGGCTTCCAGCTCCATGGCCTGCCAGCGGTCCCAGTATTGGCCCTCGGCGAAGTCGTCCGGGCGCTGCGCATGGCGCCAGATCGCACCTGCCAGCGGGCGCTTGGCGATCACGCCCAGGCCGCGCTCGCGGGCGCGGGGCAGGCGGTGGGGGACGTTGGCCTGATCGCAGAGGCTCACCGAGGCCTGGATCGCGCCGAACACCGGCTCCGCCAAGGCGAAGTCCAGGGCTTCGTTCTCTCCGGAGTAGGCGGCGATGCGGATCTTGCCGGCGCGGCGGCAGTCGTCCAGCGCGCGGATGACCTCGCCGCGCTGCAAGGTCTCCAGCGAGCAGGAGTGCAGGTGGGCGATGTCGATCACCTCCGTGCGCATCACCCGCAGCGCGCGTTCGACGCCTTGCACGATGCAGTCGTAGGTCCAGTCCGCCACGCCCTCCACGCCATAGCCCAGTTTGGTGGACAGCAGGAATTCGGAACGCCGGTGCGCGAGGTGGCGGCCGATGCGCTCTTCGGACAGGCCGTAGGAGCGCGCCGTGTCGATCAGCGTGACGCCCAGGTCCAGCACCGCGTTGAGCAGGGCGCCGGCTTCGGCCTCGCTGCTGCGATCGTCGTTGAGATGCATGGCGCCGAAGCCCAGCGCGCTGGTCTGCAGGCCCGTGCGGCCGAAAGGGCGTTGCAGGGAGGAGCTGTTCAGCGTGGCACTCATTCGTTGAGGAGCATGCGCCCGCCCAGCGCGGGCAAGGGCAGGGTGAGGCGACCTTGCACGGCCTGGAAGACTTCACCGCTGAGGGCATCGCGCCAGCGGGTGGGCATCTCGCGGCTCAGCGGGACGCTGACGCGGCTCGCCGCGGCGGCATTGCTGAGCACGGTCAGCACCTGCGCCTCGCCCAGCCGGCGAGGCAGGGCCAGGTGTTGCGCGGTGGCCAGCAGCGGGGCCTGCGGCAGGCCGCGGCGCAGCACGGCGTGCTGCTGGCGCAGCGCGGCCAGGCGGCGCAGGTCCGCGTGCAGGCTTTCGTCGGGTCGGCCGCCCTGGTCGGCCCAGGGGTAGGGCGCGCGGTTGTAGGGATCCTCGCCGCCGCCTACGCCGACTTCATCGCCGTAATAGATGCTGGGCGCTCCCGGCGCGCTCATCTGCAGCAGCCAGGCCAGGCGCAGACGCTGGCGGGCCCGCTGCCGCTGCGCGGGCGTGCTGTCGTCACGTTCACCCAGCGCGAAGAGCGCCCGCGGCTGGTCGTGGCTGGAGAGCAGGTTCATGTTGGCGAGCAGCGACTGCGGGGGATAGGCCTCGCGCATGAACTCCAGCTGGGCAGCCAACTGCCGCGCATCGCCGCCGGCCGCGAAGTCCAGCGCCGCGTTGCGGAAGATGTAGTTCATCGTGGCGTCGAAGCTGTCGCCCAGGAAGTACTTGCTGGCATCGAACCAGGTCTCGGCAATGGTGATCGCGTCCGGCCTGTGCGCCTTGACGGCGCGCCGCCATTCGCGCCAGAAGTCGTCGGGCACCCAAGGGGCCACGTCCATGCGCCAGCCGGCTGCACCGCGGTCCAGCCATTGCTGCATCACGCTGTCGGGCCGGCCGTAGGCGAAATCGCGGAAGGCGCGGCTGGACTTGTCCAGCTCCGGCAGGTCGCTGACGCCCACCCAGCCCTTGAACTGCTTGTCGGCCGAGCTTTGGCTGGCATCGAAGCTGAACCAGCCCGCATAGGGCGAATCCGGCCGTATGCGCCCGCCGCGGAAGGCGCCCCGGCTGTCGTAGCGGGCAAAGCGGTCGAAGTACAGCGAGTCCGCACCCACATGGTTGAGCGAGGCATCGGGCAGCACGCGCAGGCCGCGCCTGGCGGCTTCGGCGCAGAGCCGTTCGAAGTCCGCGTTGCTGCCCAGGGCCGGGTCGACCTGGGTGTAGTCGGCCGTGTCGTACTTGTGGTTGCTGGCTGCGCGGAAGATGGGCGTCAGGTAGATCGTGTTGGCGCCCAGGTCCTTGATGTGGTCGAGCTTCTCGATGATGCCGGCCAGGTCTCCGCCAAAGAAGTCGTTGTTGTAGACGCCGTCGGAGCCGTCGCTGCTGCCGGGCTTGTAGGGCTTCTCGGTCCAGCGGGCATGCCGCTCGACGTCGTGGTCCTGGTAGCGGTCCTGCACGCGACCGCCGCCGGGGCGCGGGTCGTTGCCGGGGTCGCCATTGCGGAAGCGCTCGGGGAAGATGGCGTAGTAGACGGCGTCCTGCGCCCAGTCCGGCACCTGGAAATCGGCCGCGTGGATGGTCTGGCGGTAGCGGCGGATGCGGCGGGTGTCCGCAGGCAGAGCCTCGACCACGGCGGGGCCCATGCTGCCTTTCTCGCGGGTCCAGGCGACCGTGTCCTTGTTGTTCTGCAACGCGTAGCGGCCTTTGTCGGTCTCCAGTTCAAACCAGTAGCCGAAGATGCCGACCTCGTCGAAGCGCACCGTCGCGCTGAAGCCCGTGCCCAGACCGTGTCCTTCCGGCGTCATGGCGATGCGCTGCAGCGGCTCGTAGCTCAGCTGTTCCTGGTTGCCGCTCAGGTGGCGCTTCTCCAGCACCAGGGTGGCGCGCAGCAGGCCAGGGCGGGTGCTGGCCAGCGCGAAGCGGATCTCCGTGCCCTGGGGCTGCGCGCCGAAGGGCGTCTTGGCGTCGGCATGGCGCGAGTCGAAGTGCGTGCTCAGCGCGGCTTCGTCGCTGATGCGGGCCGGCGGCGTGGGCTTGAAGCCGGGCGGGCGCTGCGCCAGCCGGGGGCGGCCCTGGGCGTCGAAGTCCAGGCGCAGGGTGTGGGCGCCGCGCAGGTCCAGGTGGTAGTTGCCCACCACGGCGCCACCGCGCGCCAGGCGGCCCTGGGGGTCGCTGCCCAGGGTGCTGTCCGGTGTCCAGGCTTCGTCGGCAATCTTGAACTCCTGCCGGCCCTGGGCCTGCAGGTTCAGGTAGTAGGCATCGCAGCGGTACTCGAAGGCCTGCTCGTCCTGCGCGGCCCAGTTGTTGAGGCTGCCGCGCAGATAGAGCGTGGTGGCGCCCAGGGGCGCGGGCTGGCAAGACCTGGCACCGGCGGCGGGCGCGGCCAGGGCCAGCGCGAGGGCGAGCAACAGGGCCCTCATCCCTTCACCCCGCCCGCGGTGAGGCCGGAGACGATCCAGCGCTGCGCCAGCAGGAAGACGAGCGTGATCGGCAGGCCCGACAGCACCGCCGCGGCGGCGAAGTCGCCCCACAGGAAGCGCTGGTCATGCAGGAAGTACTTGGAGCCCACGGCCAGGGTCAGGTTGCCTTCCTCGCGCAGCAGCACCGAAGCCACCGGGTACTCGATGATGGCGCCGATGAAGGCCAGCACGAAGCAGACCATCAGGATGGGCAGGGCCATGGGCAGCAGCACGCGGCGGAAGGCCTGCCAGTGGCTGGCGCCATCGACCTTGGCGTTCTCCTCGATCTCGGTGGGGATGGTCTCGAAGTAGCCCTTGATGGTCCAGATATGCGTGGCCACGCCGCCCAGGTAGGCCAGCACCAGGCCCGCATGCGTCTCCAGACCCAGCACGGGCACCTGGCTGCCGATGGCCTCGAAGATGGCGTAGATCGCCACCAGGGCCAGCACGGGCGGGAACATCTGCAGCAGCAGCATGCTGTTCAGGATGCCCGCCTTGAAGGGGAACTTCAGCCGAGCGAAGGCATAGGCCGCGGTGGTGGAGATGGCCACGATGGCAAAGGCCGAGATCGTGGCGACCTTGATGGAGTTCCACAGCCAGGTCAGCACGGGGAAGGGCGGCTGCACCAGCGTGCCGTCCGGCCCCGGATAGGGGATGCCCAGCGCCAGCTTCCAGTGCTCCAGGCTGATTTCGCTGGGAATCAGGCTGCCGGTGGCGAAGTTGCCCGGCCGCAGCGAGATGGACAGCACCGCCAGCAGCGGGAACAGGGTCAATGCCAGAAAGCCCCACAGCAGGGCGTGCGCCGCGAAGACGCGCCAGCGGGCTTGCTTGCCTCTAACGATGGCCATGAGGTTTCCTTACTGCTGTGATTTGCGCATGAGGCGGAGGTTCAGCAAGGACATCGCCGCCACCAGGAAGAAGATCAGCGTCGAGATCGCTGCCGCCAGGCCGAAGTCCGAGCCCGAATCGCGGAAGGCGATGCGGTAGGTGTAGGACACCAGGATGTCCGTCTGCCCCGCCGGCAGCTTGGTGGAGAGGAAGTCCGGTCGGCCATCGGTCAGCAGGGCGATCAGCACGAAGTTGTTGAAGTTGAAGGCGAAGGCGCTGATCAGCAGGGGCGAGAGCGGCTTGATGATCAGCGGCGCGGTGATGCGCCGGAAGTTGGTCCAGGGCCCGGCGCCGACGATGGCCGAGGCTTCGTACAGGTCCGAGGGAATGGACTTCAGCAGCCCCGAGCACAGGATCATGATGTAGGGATAGCCCAGCCAGATGTTGACGATCAGCAGCATCAGCTTGGCCAGCAGCGGGTCCGCGAACCAGGCGGGCTTGACGCCGAAGAGGGCGTCGAGGATGGCGTTGATCTCGCCGAAGTTCTGGTTGAACAGGCCCTTGAACACCAGGATGGAGATGAAGCCCGGCACCGCATAGGGCAGGAAGAGCAGGGTGCGGTAGGCGGTGCGGCCCTTGAGCTCCTCCCAGTTCAGCAGCACGGCCAGGAACATGCCGATGAAGGTGGCGCCCGCCACCGTGGCCAGCGAGAACAGCACGGTCCAGACGAAGATGCTGACGAAGGGGCCGCGGAACTCGGCATCGAAGAGCATGCGGCTGTAGTTCTGCAGGCCCACCAGCACCTTGTAGCCGGGCTGCAGGATCTCGCCGCCGGCCTGGTCCTGGCTGCGGTAGTAGCCGGTCTTGCCATCGGGGGCGAAGCGCCGGCCGTCGGCCGTGCGCAGCAGGCTGCCATCCGCCTGTTCGATGTAGTGCGGCGCCACGGGGCCGAACTCGCGCAGGCCCAGGTAGCGCAGCTGTGCCTCGGGGCCGCTGCGGTCCGGCAGCTGCAGCTGCAGCTGGGCCAGGGCCTCGCGGTGCCGGATCAGCTCGCGCAGGGGCAGGGCGGGCTGCGCAGGCAGCGGCGCTTCTGCGGCGGGCTGCATCGTGACCTTGAGCGGTTCGCGCGTTGTCTTCAGGGCCAGCGGCGGCGAGACATAGCGCGGCTCGGCTGCGTCCGGCGCGCTCAGCACCAGGCGGAACGCTGGGCCGTCGGCATGCAGGCCAAAGCCCATCACGCCCGGCTCGATCACCTCGTGCTGGTCCAGCAGGTAGGCCCGCACGCGCTCCTGGCTCAGGAGGTGAGCCGAGGAGTAGTTGGTGAAGCCGATCTGTGCCGTGTAGAGCAGCGGGAAGGCGATGAAGATCGCCATGCCCGCCACACCGGGGAAGAGGTAGCGCCAGGCGAAGCCGGCGCGCAGGTAGACATAGAAGGTCGCGCCAAAGAGGGTCAGCGCGCCGGCCGCCCAGGCCGTCTGCCCGGCGGCGTAGATGGCGAAGACCAGGTACAGCGCGCCCAGCATCAGCAGCGCCACGACGGGCCAGCGCAGCAGCGTGGCCAGGCGGTGCCAGATCGAGGGCGGCAGCGTGCCATAGGCCGCGGCCAGCGGAGAGGGGGATGCAGCGGAATTCGGGTTCATGCGCGGCTCACTTCTTCAGGAGCATGCGGGCGGCGGCGCCGTCCAGGGCGTCCTTGGGGCTTTGCAGGCCATTGCTGATGGCCTCCAGCGCCGCGTCCATGGCGGTCCAGAAGCGGCCCACCTCGGGGATGTTGGGAATGGGCTCACCCAGCCGGGCGTTCTCCATGCTGGCCTTGATCAGCGGATTGACCGAGAGCTCGGCGTAGAAGGCCTTGTTGGCCGGCACGCCGATGGGCACGTCGGCATCCAGCACCTTCAAGGCCTCGGGCCGCAGCAGGTGCTCTTCCAGGAACTCGCGGGCGATGTCCTTCTGGCGCGAGGGCGCGGCAATCATGCAGCCCAGCACGCCGACGAAGGGCTTGGAATACTGGCCCGGCTTCAGGCCTGGCACTGGCGCCACGCCGAAGTCGATGCCGGCGCGGCGGGCGTTGTCCCAGGCCCAGGGGCCGGAGATCATCATGGCCACCTCGCCACGCGCAAAGCCGCTCTCCATCTCGGCGTAATTGGCGCCTTTGGGCATGTGGCCCTCGCGCACCAGGCGGTTGATCATCTCGGCGCCGGCCAGCGCGCCCGCGTTGTTCACGTGGACCTGGCTGGCGTCGAAGTCCCCGCGCGCATCGCGGCCGTAGATCTGTCCGCCCGCGCCGGCCAGCAGCTGCCAGCTGAAGAAGCTCTTGTTGTAGTGCCAGAGGATGGCGTGCTTGCCCTGGGTCTGCAGGCGCCGGTCCAGCTGGATCACCTCGTCGAAGGTCTTGGGCGGCGTGGGCACCAGTGCCTTGTTGTAGATGAGGCCGGTGGTCTCGATGGCAATCGGATAGCCCCACGTGCGGCCCTGGTAGCTGAAGGCGCGCCAGGCGGTCTCCTCGATCTCTCCGCGCAGCCGCGCAGAGGGGCGCAGCGGGGTCAGCAGGCCGGCCTTGGCCCATTCGCCCACGCGGTCATGCGGCCAGCAGAAGATGTCCGGGCCCTTGCCGGCGCCGGCCGCCTGCTGGAATTTGTCGGTGGCATCCACCGGGTGCTCCACCACCACCTTGACGCCGGAGACTTTCTCGAAGGCGTGGCCCACCTGCTGCAGGCCGTTGTAGGCCTTGTCACCATTGATCCAGACCAGCAGCGTGGGCGGCGTGGCGGCCTGCGCCAGGCCACCCGCCAGCAGCGACAGCGCAGCGAGTGCGGCCCTCATGCCCCCAGCTCCGGCGCGGCCTGGCGGCGGAAGGCTTGGCCTTGCGCGTCGAAGAGGTAGAGGGCCTCGGGCGGGAAGTGCAGGCGCAGCGCGTCGCCGCTGCGCAGGCGGTCGCAGCCGTTGCGGCCTTCGAACTGGCAGGTCAGGGCTTCGTCGAGGCCGGGGAAGGGGCAGTAGGCGAAGGTGGTGCCGCCCAGGGATTCGACGAAGGTGATGGTGGTGTCCAGCTGGTTGCCTTCGCCCGTGGTGCGGACGTGCTCCGGGCGTATGCCCACCGTGACCGGATCCCCCACGCGGGCGCGGCTGGCGTCCACCAGGGCGCGCAGGCTCAGCCCGCCGGCCAGCCGGATCTCGGCCTGCCCGGCGTCGATCGCGGCCAGCTCGCCGGGCATGAAATTCATGGTCGGGCTGCCGATGAAGCCCGCCACGAAGAGGTTGCGGGGATGTTCGTACAGCTCCAGCGGCGAGCCCACCTGCTCGATGCGTCCGGCCTGCAGCACCACGATGCGGTCGGCCAGCGTCATGGCCTCCACCTGGTCGTGCGTCACGTAGACCATGGTGGTCTTGAGCTCCTCGTGCAGCTTGGCGAACTCGTAGCGCATGCGCACGCGCAGGGCGGCGTCGAGGTTGGACAGCGGCTCGTCGAAGAGAAAGACCTCGGGCTTGCGCACGATGGCGCGGCCGATGGCCACGCGCTGGCGCTGGCCGCCGGAGAGATCTTTGGGCTTGCGCTCCAGCAGATGCTCGATGTGCAGGATGCGCGCGGCGTGGCGCACGGCCTGGTCGATCTCGGCCTTGGGCACCTTGGCCAGCTGCAGGCCGAAGGCCATGTTGTCGTACAGGTTCATGTGCGGGTAGAGCGCGTACGACTGGAACACCATGGCGATGCCGCGCTCGGCCGGCGGCACGTCATTGACCAGCCGGCCGCCGATGCGCAGCTCGCCGCCGGTGATGTCCTCCAGGCCCGCGATGGACCTCAACAGGGTGGACTTGCCGCAGCCGGAGGGGCCGACGAAGACCATGAACTCGCCGTCGCGGATCTCCAGGTCGATGCCATGCAGGATTTGGGTCTCGCCGTAGGCCTTGGCCACGGACTGCAGCAACACGCTCGCCACTTGTCTACCTCCGCCAGGCCTGCGGGAGCCGGCCGGCTTGTCTCGCTCATGGGGTGGTCCGGGCGTGGCCTCAGACCTCGTTTGTAGAGAATATACAGATCAAAATGTAGTCTTACAACGTGAAGAACCCGTCATGTAGGAAATGTAGTCATTGAAAATCAAAGACTTAGTGCTGATATCGGGTTAACCCGCTGTAGTGAAACTACACAAAATTGATTGGCTGGGTGATACTTTCACCGTCGCGCCCACCTGAGCGATCCGTGTGGGCTGTGTGTCCGATGTGCCGATGGGCCCGCCAGCCGGGTCCGCGGTCGACTGTAGGGGGCCGGGCTTTGACCGCCTCCTGGGTGAAATCCGATGTTGTCCACACTTCTCAAGACGGCCCGTTCCACGGCGCGAGGTGCCATGAATTCCCACTCTGATTCGTCCTGCGCTTCCTCCTCTTTGCAGACCGCCTTCACCGCCGCGCTGCAGCGTGAATTGCAGCAGCGCGCGCTGGTCGGCGCCGCACCCGGCCGCGATGAGCTGATGCGTGCCGCCGCCGCCGCCAGCCGTGAGCTGCTGGCCCAGCGCTGGGCGCGCACGCAGGCTGCGGACGCCCAGCGCGGTGCGGATGCGGCCTGCCGCCGCGTGCATTACCTCTCGATGGAATTCCTGATGGGCCGGGCGCTGAGCAACGCGTTGGCCGCGCTGCGTCTGGACGGCGTGCTGCAGGAGCAGCTGCAGGCGCAGGGTCAGGACTTGTCCTCCGTGCTGGAGCGCGAGCCCGACGCCGCGCTGGGCAACGGTGGCCTGGGCCGCCTGGCCGCCTGCTTCCTGGACTCCTTTGCCGAGCTGGGCCTGCCGTCCTTCGGTTACGGCCTGCGCTACCAGTACGGCATGTTCGCCCAGGGCATCCAGGACGGCCGCCAGGTCGAGTCCCCCGACGACTGGCTGCGCCTGGGCAATCCCTGGGAGCTGCCGCGCCCCGAGCTGCGCTATCGCGTGGGTTTCGGCGGGCGTGTGGAGGTGGACGCCAGTGGTGCGCGCCGCTGGGTGCCGGCCGAGGTGCTGGTGGCCCAGGCCTATGACTTCATCGTGCCGGCGCACCACAGCGAGCGGGTCTCCACGCTGCGCCAGTGGCATGCGCAGGCTGCCGCCCCCATCGACTTCCAGGCCTTCTGCCGCGGCGACTACGCCAGCGCCGCCAGCCGCCAGGTCGCCGCGGACGCGCTGAACTGGGTGCTCTACCCCGACGACTCCACCGAGGCCGGCCGCGAGCTGCGCCTGAAGCAGGAGGCCTTCCTGGTCAGCGCTTCGCTGCAGGATCTGATCGAGCGCCATCTGCGCGAGTTCGGCACGCTGCAGAACCTGGGCCAGACCAACGCCATCCACCTGAACGACACCCACCCGGCCCTGGCTCCCGCCGAGCTGATGCGCCTGCTGCTGGACGAGTACGGCCTGCCCTGGGACGAGGCCTGGAAACTCACGCGCCAGGCCATCAGCTACACCAACCACACCCTGATGCCCGAGGCCCTGGAGACCTGGCCCGTGCGCATGTTCGAGGCCCTGCTGCCGCGCCATCTGGAAATCATCTACGAGATCAACCACCGCTTCCTGCAGGAGCTGCGCCAGCGCTTCCCGGGCGACGACGCCCTGGCTGCGCGCGTCTCGCTGATCGACGAGGGGGGCACGAATGGTGGCAACTACGGGGGTGAACGCCGCGTGCGCATGGCGGCGCTGTCCATCGTGGCCTCGCACCGCGTCAACGGCGTCGCGGCGCTGCACTCCGAGCTGATGGTGCAGACCATCTTTGCCGACTACGCCCGCATCTTCCCCGAACGCTTCCACAACGTGACCAACGGCGTGACGCCGCGCCGCTGGCTGCAGCAGGCCAATCCGGCGCTCTCGGCCGTGATCGACGGCCAGATCGGCACCGCCTGGCGCCAGGATCTGTCCCAGCTCCAGCAGCTGGCCGCCCACGCCAAGGACGCCGGCTTGATCGCCAGCTTCCGCGCCGTCAAGCGCGCGAACAAGCAGCGCCTGGCCGAGCGCATCCGCAACGAGCTGGGGCTGGCCGTGAACGTGGACAGCCTCTTCGACGTGCAGATCAAGCGCATCCACGAGTACAAGCGCCAGCTGCTGAACCTGCTGCACGTCATCGCCCGCTACCAGGCCATCGTCGCGAACCCGGAGGGCATGGACGGCAAGGGCTGGGTGCCGCGCACCGTGGTGATCGCCGGCAAGGCGGCCTCGGCCTATCACATGGCCAAGCTCATCATCCAGCTGGCGCACGACGTGGCCCGTGTGGTCAACAGCGACCCGCGCGTGGGCGACCGGCTCAAGCTCGTCTTCCTGCCCAACTATGGTGTCTCGCTGGCCGAGACCATCATCCCTGCCGCGGACCTCTCCGAGCAGATCTCCACCGCGGGGACTGAAGCCTCGGGCACCGGCAATATGAAGTTCGCCCTGAACGGCGCGCTGACCATCGGCACCTGGGACGGCGCCAACATCGAGATGGCCGAGCACATGGGCGTGGACCAGATGTTCGTCTTCGGCCTGCGCACCGAGGCCGTGGCCGGGCTCAAGAGCCTGGGCTACGACCCGCGCCTCTACGTGGAGCAGAACCGCCAGCTGCAGGGCGTGATCCGTGCCATCGCCGACGGCGACTTCTGCGGCGGCGACAGCGCGCGCTACAAGCCCCTGGTCGACAAGCTGCTGGGCGCCGACCCCTACCTGCTGATGGCCGATTTCACGGACTACGTGGCCACGCAGCTCAAGGTCGACGCCGTCTACCGCGACCAGGACGCCTGGGGCGAGCAGGCCATCCGCAACGTGGCCGGCATGGGCTGGTTCTCCTCGGACCGCACCATCGCCGAGTATGTCGAGCGCGTCTGGTCGCCGGCTTCGCTGAAGGCCTGACGACAGCCGCACATGCTGGACGACGACGCCCTGCAAGCCCTGGCGGAGGCCAGGCACGGCGATCCCTTCGCCGTGCTGGGCCTGCACGCGGACGGGCAGGGGCGCCTGTGGATGCGCGCCTGCCTGCCGGGCGCGCAGGCCGTGCAGCTGCTGGATGCAGCGACGGGGCGCGCGCTGTGCGAGCTGCCGGCGCGCATCGAGGGCCTGGTCTTCGAGGCCGCCGTGCCGCGGCGGCGCAAGCATTTCACCTACCGTCTGGCCGTGCAATGGCAGGGGGACGGGCCCTGGCAGCTGCTGGATGATCCCTATGCCTTCGGTCCGCAGCTTTCGGACGACGACCTGCAGCCGCTCGCGGCCGGCGAGCACCTGCGCCCCTGGCAGGTGCTGGGCGCCCATCTGCAGCAGGTGGACGGCGTGGCCGGCACGCGCTTTGCTGTCTGGGCGCCCCATGCCCGCCGCGTCAGCGTGGTGGGCAGCTTCAACCAGTGGGACGGCCGCCGCCATCCGATGCGGCGCCGCCATGAGGCCGGCGTCTGGGAGCTCTTCATCCCGGCGGTGCAGGCGGGTGATCTCTACAAGTTCGAGATCCTGGGCGCAGAGGGTCAGGTCTTGCTGAAGGCCGATCCCTTCGCGCGGCGGGCGCAATTCCGGCCGAACACGGCCAGCATCGTTTGCGTCGAGCCCTCCCAGATCCGACTGCCGGTGGACCGCCGCCCGGTGAACCGGCGTGACGCGCCCATCAGCATCTATGAGGTGCATGCCACGTCCTGGCGGCGGCCGCCCGGCGGCGGCCCCGCGGACTTCGTGGACTGGGACACCCTGGCCGCCACGCTGCCGGGCTATGCCGCGGGCCTGGGTTTCACGCACGTCGAGCTGCTGCCCATCAGCGAGCATCCCTTCGACGGTTCCTGGGGCTACCAGGCCCTGGGCCTCTATGCGCCCACGGCGCGCCTGGGCGATCCGCGCGGCCTGGCCCGCTTCGTCGAGGCCTGTCACGCCCAGGGCCTGGGCGTGCTGCTGGACTGGGTGCCCGCGCATTTCCCCGCCGACGCGCACGGCCTCGTGCAGTTCGACGGCACGCACTGCTATGAATATGCCGATCCGCGCGAGGGCTTTCATCGCGACTGGAACACGCTGATCTACCACTTCGGCCGCCACGAGACCCGGCAGTTCCTGGTCGGCAATGCGCTCTACTGGCTGGAGCAATGGGGCGTGGACGGTCTGCGCGTCGATGCGGTGGCCTCCATGCTGTACCGCGACTACTCCCGCCCGCCCGGCGAGTGGCTGCCCAATGTGCACGGCGGCCGCGAGAACCTCGAGGCCATCGCCTTCCTGCGCCGCATGAACGAGGTGATCGGCGCCGAGGCGCCGGGGGGCATCACCGTGGCGGAGGAGTCCACCAGCTTTCCCGGCGTGAGCGCGCCCACCTCGGCCGGCGGCCTGGGCTTCCACTACAAATGGAATATGGGCTGGATGAACGACACCCTGCGCTACATGCGCGAGGATCCCATCCACCGCAAATGGCATCACGAGAAGATGAGCTTCGGCCTGGTCTACGCCTTCAGCGAGAACTTCGTGCTGCCACTCTCGCACGACGAGGTGGTGCACGGCAAGGGTTCGCTGCTGGGCAAGATGCCGGGTGACGCCTGGCAACGCTTCGCCAACCTGCGCGCCTACTACGGCTTCATGTGGGGCCACCCGGGCAAGAAGCTGCTGTTCATGGGCCAGGAATTCGCGCAGGACAGCGAGTGGAACCACGATGCCGAGCTGCCCTGGGCGCTGCTGGACCAGCCCGCCCATGCCGGCGTGCAGACCCTGGTCCGCGACCTGAACCGTCTTTATCGCGAACGACCCAGCCTGCACCGCCTGGACTGCGAGGCCGCGGGCTTCCAGTGGCTGGTCAGCGAGGACCGCGATCATTCCGTCTTCGCCTGGCTGCGCCGGGACGGCGCGGGCGAGCAGACCCTGGTGGTCTGCAATTTCACGCCGGTGCCGCGCGAGGGCTATGCCATTCCTCTGCCGCCCGCCCTGCACGACAGCCATTGGCGCGAGCGCCTGAACACCGATTCCGCCCACTACGGCGGCAGCAATGCCGGCAATGCGGCGGGCGTGCTGGCTGTGGTCGACGGTTGCCTGCGCCTGCACCTGCCGCCGCTGGCCACGCTGTTTCTCGTCCCTGAACCTGCCGACCATGCCTGACGCCCACGTCTCCCTGCCTCCCCAATTGCTGCCCGGACGCAGCGAACCCCTGGGCGCCCAGGCCCGCGACGGCGGTGTCAACGTGGCGGTGTTTTCCGAGCATGCCGAGGCCATCGAGCTGTGCGTCTTCGATGCCCAGGGTCAGCGCGAGCTGCGCCGCTACCGGCTGCATGGGCCGAACGATGGCGTCCTCCACGGATTCCTCCCGGGGCTGGGGTCAGGTCTTGTCTATGGCCTGCGCGCACACGGCCCTTATGCGCCTGAATGCGGCCAGCGCTTCAACCCGCACAAGCTGCTGCTGGACCCCTACGCCCGCGAGATCGTCGGCCATTTCAGCTGGCGGGCCGAGCACCACGGCTACGAGCTGGGTCACCCGGAGGGCCCGCGCAGCTTCGACACCCGGGACAACGCCCTGCATGCGCTCAAGGCCCGCGTGGCGGCAGCGCCGGACGCCCCTTCGCCGCGTGCCAGCGCACCGCGCCATGCAGCGGCGGACCTGCTGCTGTACGAGGTCCATGTCAAGGGCTTCTCGGCCTTGAATCCGGCCATCCCCGAAGACCTGCGCGGCAGCTACGCGGCCCTGGCGCATCCGGCCTCCATCGCGCATTTCCAGCGCCTGGGCGTGAGCACGCTCTCGCTGCTGCCGGTGTTCTACGCCATCGACGAACCGCACCTGGGCGAGAAGGGCCTGCACAACTACTGGGGCTACAACACCCTGGGCTTCTTCGCGCCCGATCCGCGCCTGGCCAGCGCCGCCGTGCGCCACGACCCGGCTGCTGTGGCGGCCGAGTTCCGGGCGATGGTCGAGTCCCTGCATGCGGCCGGCCTGGAGGTGGTGCTGGACGTGGTCTACAACCACACGCCCGAGGGCAATGAGTTCGGCCCGACGCTGTCCTGGCGCGGCCTGGACAACCGCAGCTACTACCGCGCCGTGCCGGACGACGCCAGTCGTGCGGAGAACCTCACCGGCTGCGGCAACACGCTGAACGTGCAGCATCCGCGCGTCACGCAGTTCGTGCTGGACTCGCTGCGCTTCTGGGTGCAGGAGATGGGCGTGGACGGCTTCCGCTTCGACCTGGCGCCGGTGCTGGGCCGTGGCGCCCATGGCTTCGACCCGCAGGCGGCCTTCTTCACGGCCTTGCGGCAGGATCCGGTGCTGGCGGGCGTGCACCTGATCGCCGAGCCCTGGGACGCCGGTTACGACGGCTACCAGCTGGGCCGCTTCCCCGGCCGCTTCATGGAGTGGAACGACAAGTTCCGCGATGCCGTGCGCGGCTACTGGATCGGCCCCGCGGCCACGCAGCAGCGCCTGGGGCATGCGATCAGCCGGGGCGAGTTCGCGCGCCGCTTCAGCGCCTCCAGCGACGTGTTCCATCATGCGCAGCGCCTGCCCACGGCCTCGGTGAACTTCATCGCCGTGCACGACGGCTACACGCTCCACGACCTGCTGAGCTACAGCGGCAAGCACAACCACGCCAATGGCGAAGACAACCGCGACGGTCGCGACGGCGAGCTGGCCCACCACTTCGGCCATGAAGGCGAGGGCGCCCCGGCCGAGGTGCAGGCCGTGCGCGAGCGCGTGCGCCGGGCGATGCTGGCCACGCTGCTGCTGGCCCAGGGCACGCCCATGCTCAACGCCGGCGACGAGCTGGCCAACAGCCAGCAGGGCAACAACAACGCCTACTGCCAGGACAACCCGCTGGGCTGGCTGGACTGGGGCCAGGACAGCGCCGCGCTGCAGGCCTTCGTCGCCCGCGTCAGCGCCTTGCGCCGCGCCCAGCCGCTGCTGCGGCATGAGCGCTGGTTCGTGTCGGCCGGGCAGGGCGGGGCGCCGCAGCCGGGCGACGCGCAGCTGAGCTGGTTCTCGCCGCGGGGCCACGAGATGCAGGTGCAGGACTGGCACCTGGGCCCTGAGCAGGCCCTGGCCTGCGTGATCACGGCCTTGCCAGCCGGCGACGATGTCGACGACGAACCGCGCCTGGCGCTGCTGTTCAACCCCGAGGATCGGGCGCTGCCCTTTCAGGCGCCTGCCGGGTGCTGCGGCTCCTCCTGGCGCCTGCTGCTGGACAGCAGCCAGCCCGACGGCCGCCCGCTGGCTCAGTCCTTGAACCTGGACCTGGCCTTCGACGTGCCTGCTCGCAGTCTTTGGCTGCTGCAGTCCCAGCCGGCCTGATCCAACGACTTCCAACGACTTCCGACGACTCCCCGTCTTCATCCCACTTTTTTGTACGAGACTTGCGCGCATGGACCTGAACCAACGCCTCGCCGGTGTGCTGCTGCACATCACCTCGCTGCCTGGCCCGCATGGCATGGGCGACTTCGGCCCCGACGCCTACCGCTACGTGGACTGGCTGCAGTCCGCCGGCCAGGGCCTGTGGCAATGGCTGCCCTCCACGCCCATTGGCCCCGGTGACAGCCCCTACCAAGGCGTCTCGGCCTTCGCCGGCAGTCCCTGGATGGTGGCCTTCGAGCCTTTGGTGGCCAAGGGCTGGATGGCACCGCCCCAGCTGCCCGAGGGCGGATTCGACGCTTCACGCGTCGACTATGGTCGCGTGCTGCCCTGGCGTGAACAGCAGCTGCGCGTGGCCGAGGCGGGCTTCCGGGCCAAGGCCACGGCGGCCGAGCAGGCCGAGTTCGCCGCCTGGTGCGCCTCGCAGGCGGACTGGCTGGAGGATTACGCGCTCTTCATGGCCATCCGCAGCCCGCGCGGCGGCCAGCCCTGGTGGCAGTGGCCGCAAGACCTGGCACGTCGCGAGCCCGCGGCGCTCGCCGCTGCGCGCGAGGTGCACGCTGCCGAGATCGCCTTCTGGCGTTTCGTGCAGTGGTGCTTCGACTGGCAGGTGGCCCAGCTCAAGGCCTATGCCAACGCCCATGGCGTGCGCATCATGGGCGACCTGCCCATCTTCGTGGCCCATGACAGCGCCGACTGCTGGGCCCGCCCGGATCTCTACGACCTGGATGCGCAGTTCCAGACCGTCACCGTGGCCGGCGTGCCGCCCGATGCGCTCTCGGCCGAGGGCCAGCGCTGGGGCAACCCGCTGTACCGCTGGGACCGCATGGCGGACGAAGGCTATGCCTGGTGGACGGCCCGCGTGCGGCGCGCGCTGAGCAGCGCGGACGTCTTCCGCATCGACCATTTCCGCGGCTTCGCCGGCTACTACGAGATCCCCGGCAGCAGCCCCGACGCCAAGCAGGGCGTCTGGCGCACCGGACCGGGCAAGGCCCTGTTCGATGCCATCGCGAAGGCCCTGGGGCCGCTGCCCATCGTGGCCGAGGACCTGGGCTTCATCACCGAGGACGTGCACGAACTGCGCGACGCCTGCGGCTTCCCCGGCATGAAGATCCTGCAGTTCGGCTTTGGCGGCGACGGCCGGCACGAGTTCCTGCCGCAGATGTGGCCGCGCGCCGCCGTGGCCTACACCGGCACGCATGACAACGACACGGTGCTGGGCTGGTGGCGCGGCGCCAGCCCGCGCGAGCGCGCCTTTGCCGGCGCCTACCTGGCTTGCGGCGAGCACGACGTGCACTGGGCCATGATCCGCGCCTGCTGCAACTCCGTCGCCAACATGGCCGTCTTCCCCATGCAGGACGTGCTGGGCCTGGGCAGCGAGCACCGCATGAACGTGCCCGGCGTGCTGGGCGGCAACTGGGCCTGGCGCCTGCGCTGGGACATGCTCAACGCCGAGCACGGCCGCGTGCTGGGACTGATCACGGCGGCGAGCGGGCGGGCGGATGTGCGCTTGATGCACCTACCTTGAAATCGCTTTCTTAGCACGAAACCCGGTGTTCCTCGCTCCGGATGAATCCGCTGCACGAGTGTGGGCGGAGTCGCCATCATGGGGCGATGAACACGACCGAGATCTTCCTGATCGCGATGGCGATCATCTTCACGGTGCCCTATCTGGTCTGGCGCCTGGGCGGGACCGACTATTGGGCGCCGCTGGTCGTGGTGCAGATCATCACGGGCATCGTGCTCGGCCCCGGCGTGCTGGGACGCGCCTTTCCGGACTATTACCAGTTTGTCTTCAACCCGGCCGTCGTGCAGTCGCTCAACGGCGTGGCCTGGTGGGCGGTGATGCTCTTCGTGTGGATCGCCGGCATCGAGCTGGACCTGAAGAAGGCCTGGGCGCACCGGGTGGAGAGCGGCATCACGGCCGGCCTCGCGCTGGGCACGCCGCTGCTGGCGGGCAGCCTGGCCGCGCTGGCCTTGCTGGGTGGCGGCTGGATGGGCGCCAAGGCCGAGACCTGGCAGTTCGTGCTGGGCGTGGGCATGTCCTGTGCGGTCACGGCCCTGCCCATCCTGATCCTGCTGATGGAAAAGCTGGAGATCCTGCGCCAGCCCCTGGGCCAGCGCATCCTGCGCTACGCCAGCCTGGACGACATCGCCATCTGGGGCGTGCTGGCCCTGATCCTGATGGACTGGGCCCGCGTGGGCCGGCAAGGCCTGTTCCTCGTGCTGTTCGCCGTCGCGACCTGGGGCTTGCGCGTCTTGATGCGTCGCCTGCCGGCGCGTGACCGCTGGTTCGTCAGCCTGATCTGGCTGGCCCTGGTGTCCTTCGGGGCGGACTGGTCCGGCCTGCACTTCATGGTCGGCGCCTTCCTGGCCGGCGCGGTGATGGACGCCGACTGGTTCGACCAGAGCCAGATGGACCTGCTGCGCCACCACGTACTGATGGTGCTGATGCCGGTGTTCTTCCTCTCCACCGGCCTGCGCACCAACTGGCAGATGGGCGGCTACGCCGTCTTCGGCGTGGCCGGGTTGCTGCTGGCGGTCTCGGTGGCCGGCAAGCTGCTGGGCCTGGAGATCGCCGGGCGGCTGCTGCGCTGGACGCCGGGCGAGGCCCGCATCATCGGCTGGCTGCTGCAGACCAAGGCGCTGATCATGATCATCTTTGCCAACGTGCTGCTGGACAAGCAGATCATCACCCCCGAGACCTTCACCGCCCTGCTGCTGATGGCGGTGGGCAGCACCATGCTGACGGTGCCGGTGGTGGCGCCGATGTTGAGGCCGATGGTGGGGTTGGTGAGGCGGGTGAGTTGAGCAGGCACCCTGCGTCTTCGTCAATCACCGGCAGCGCCGGGTATGCACCTGGTTCAGCACGAAGGAGACAAGGGATCCGTTGCCAGAGCCGTCCATCTGCACCCAGCCGTAGTTCATGCCGGTGTAGCGCGACACGTCAATGTGGCGGGGTGGCTTGACGTTGTGCAGCACGTGGGTCTTGCCGGGGCCGCTGGCGAGCTGCAGTCCGAAGCTGCCATCGGGATAGGCCCGCCCGTCGAATGTCATGGGCGCGCCATAGACGCTCACGGCGTCTTCGATGTTGCCCCCGAAATTGTTCACCACGTTGACGAAGGTTTCGCTGGCGGTGACGACATGCCCGTTGACCTGGATCGACATGGCGCGAGGGTAGCGGTAGTTGGCGGAGCCTGACGCTGTTGTCCTCTCCGCCAGGGCCGTTGGGGGCAGCCCCATCCTCGCCTGAGAGGAGCGTCAGCCCTGCACCATCGCGGAATCACGCCCCGTCTCCCCGGATATTTCTGTCTTGCCAGCCTGTCGCCGCACAGTTACCGTGCTGCCCACCCGCGCCAAGCAGTTGGTAGCGCGCGTTCCATCATCCACAAGCCCACCGGCGCGCTCCCGACGCTGCAATGCCCTCGCATCGTGAGCCGCCGCATCACCGAGACGACTTCCGATGAGCCTTACCGACATCGTCAGCATCCCTGCCAGCAACGCCTGCCCGCCGCAGATCCCCAGCCTGCCTCAGCACCACGACGCCGACGCCCGCAAGGCCCGCGCCTTCCAGCTGTCCATCGCGCGGACGCAGTACAACTACATGCAGAGCTACCTGGAAGGCGTGCCGCTGTCGGCCGACCTGCCGGATGCCGAGAAGTTCAGCCTGGATTACGAGGCGCAGGTGGTGCAGGTCTTCCTGGCGCTCACCGACAACTTCAAGCGCGTGGTGATGATGCTGCTGGAGCGCGAGCTGCTGGCCGATGTGCCGACAGACGCGCTGCGCCGCGTCGAGGCGGCCTACGAGAAGATCCAGAAGGACTTCAGCATCCTGCACCCGCTGCGCGACCTGGACGAGCTCAAGGAGTTCTACGAGGCCCTGGCGGCCCTGCCCGCGGCGCTGGAGTGCCTGCAGAACCTGCCCAAGGATCTGGCCAAGATGGCCACGGGCCTGGAGGCGGTGTTCAAGGAGTTCCTGGAGAACGGTCCCACGGCCTTCCTGAAATCCACGCTCTTCGACATGCTCAGCGAGGAGCCTGGCCGCAACTACCTGCAGGCCCAGTCCATCGAGGACTACGAGCGCCTCTTCGTCAGCCTGCCGACGCCGCTGATGCTCTCCATCCAGCAGCAGCCCTGGATGCCCAAGGACCAGGGCAAGCCCTGCCAGCAGGACTGGTTCTTCGGCTGGCTGCAGACGGCCGGCTACAACACCACGCTGCTGCGCGCGGTGGTGCCTGAGCCCGTCGCACCGGACGTGGACGACCCGATGGAAGGCATCCAGAAGATGCCCCTGGCCGAGCTGCTGGCCAAGATGCCGGTGACGGACGCCATGCTGCAGAAGGAGACCGGCCAGGCCGGCCTGACGCTCGCGCAGGTCGCGGAGCAGGGCCGTCTCTTCGTCTGCGACTACGCGCTGCTGGAAGGCGCCTGGGCCGATCCCCTGCACGGCGAGCAGCGCTACATGGCTGCGCCCATTGCGCTGTTCTACTGGAACACCACGCCGCCCGCCGGCTACCCCGCGCTGCCTGAGGGCGTGATGCAGCCCATCGCCATTCAGCTGGCCCAGCAGCACGACGTGGAGACCGCGCCCATCTACACACCCAAGGATGCCGGCGGCGCCAATGACGCCAAGGGCTTCAAGTGGCGCATCGCCAAGTACTTCGTCAACGTCGCCAGCGCCATCCAGCACGAAGCCATTGCCCACCTGGGCGCCTGCCACCTCGTCATCGAGCCCATCGTCGTGGCGGCGCGCCGCCAGCTGGCCGAGAACCACCCCATCCTGAAGCTGCTGGCGCCGCATTTCCGCTTCACCATCAACATCAACGACTCGGCCATCCACAGCCTCATCATCCCTGGCGGCGTGGTGGCCACCAATGTTGGCCCGGCCATCGAGTGCACCCTGGGCGTGCTGGCCCAGGCCCACCAGGCCTACCGCTGGGATGACAACCATCCCGAGCGCCTTTTCCGGCTGCGGGGCGTCGACGGCCTGCCCAAGTTCCCCTTCCGTGACGACACGATGCTGCTGTGGCAGGCCACGCACCGTTTCGTCGAGCGCTATCTGCGGCTCTACTACAGCAGCGACGCCGAGGTGGCGGGGGACTATGAGCTGCAGGGCTTCATCCACGAGATGACGGCGCCGCAGTTCGCCGGCTTCAAGGGCATGCGCGGCCTGAAGCCCACGGGCGACGCCAAGCGGCCCTGGCGCATCGACAGCCTGGCCTACCTGATCGAGGTGGTGGCCCAGATCATCTACATCGCCGGCCCGCAGCATGCCTCGGTCAACTATGCGCAGTACCCGATGATGTCCTACATGCCCTCGGTGGCCGGCACGCTCTACGACCCGGCGCCTGCGCGCAGCACGGTGGTGAACAGCGAGCAGGACTGCATCCGCTGGTACCCGCCGCTGGACGTGTCGCTCTACACCTTCTCCTTCGAGTACCTGCTCTCGGGCGTGCAGTTCGACACCTTCGGTCGCTACGAGCACAACCCGCGCAACCCGTACTTCCAGGATCCGCGCGTGGGCTCCCTGGTCGCGGAGTTCCAGACCGACCTGGCCCTGGCCGAGCGTGAGATCCGCGAGCGCAACCGCCTGCGGCCCGTCGAATACCCCTTCCAGCTGCCGTCCCAGATCCCGAATAGCATCAGCATCTGATCGACGGATACCGGGCAGGGCAGGGGTGAGCGCCCCGGCCCGCCCGGCTGGCAAGGAGTGACGATGATGGCGAAGAAGATTCTGGCCCTGAGCGGCAGCCTGCGCGCTGCTTCCCGCAACACCGCGCTGGCCCGCTACGCGCTGCGCAACGCGCCGGAGGGCCTGCAGCTGGAGATGGCGGATCTGCGCGAGTTCCCCTTCTACAACGCGGACCACCCGGCACCGCCGCCGCCGGTGCAGCGCTTCTTCGAGCAGCTGCGCCAGGCTGACGGCCTGCTGCTGGCCTGCCCGGAATACAACTACTCCATCGCCCCGGTGCTCAAGAACGCGCTGGACTGGGCCTCGCGCGAGAAGGACAACCACCTGCTGGCCGGCAAGACCGTGGCGCTGATGGGCGCGGGCGGCGGCATGGGCACCTCGCGGGCCCAGTACCACCTGCGGCAGGTCGCGGTGGCCCTGGATCTGCGCGTGCTCAACAAGCCCGAGGTCTTCTGCAGCGCCTTCACGGCGGGCCTCTTTGACGAGCAGAACGAGCTCGTCGACGAACGCATCCAGGGCCTGGTGAGGCAGCTGCTGGAAGCCTTGAAGGCGGCGCTGCAGGGCTGATTCCGACGTGGCGTCAGGCGCGGTCGCTGAGCGTCCGCTGCCAGACTCTGTCTCAGATCTGCGGATCGAAGCGCGTCCAGCGCCGCCGCCCGGCGCGCTTGGCGCGGTAGAGGGCCTGGTCCGCGTGACTCAGCAGCATCTCGGGCGTGCTGGCGTCGCTGGCCTGCATGGTGCTGCAGCCCAGGCTGAGGCTCACATGCGCGGCCGCGGCCGACTTGGCATGCGGGATCGCCAGCGCCTCGATGGCCTCCAGGCAGGCCTCGGCCAGGCGCTCCGCCGCCGCGGCATCGGTGTCCGGCAGCAGCAGGGCGAACTCCTCGCCGCCGTAGCGCGCCACCAGGTCGCTGCTGCGGCTGGCAACGCCCTGCAGCAGCTGGGCGACGGTCTTGATGCAGCGGTCGCCTTCGAGGTGGCCGTAGTGGTCGTTGAACTGCTTGAAGTGGTCGATGTCCAGCATCAGCAGGGACAGCGGCGTGCCGTGGCGCAGGCTGCGGCGCCACTCGATGGCCAGGCGCTCGTCAAAGGCGCGGCGGTTGGCGATGCCCGTCAGGCCGTCGCGCATGCTCATCTGGCGCAGCTCCTGGGTGCGGCGCTCGACCTTCTCCTCCAGCTGCTCGTACAGCCGCGCGTTCGCCAGCGAGATGGCGGCCTGTGAGCTCAGCAGTTCCAGGGTCTGCTGGTGGCGCGGCGTGAAGGCGTTTTCCAGCTGGCGGTTTTCCAGGTAGACCACGGCGATCAGCTTGCCCTGGTTGATCACGGGCAGGCACAGCACCGACTTGGGCTGGTGCTGGCTCAGGTAGCGGCTGTGGGCAAAGCGCTCGTCCTCGGCCGGGCGGTTCAGCAACTGCGTGCGGCGGCTCAGCTTGGTGTACTCGATCAGCCCACTGGGCAGCAGCGCGAGCGGCCCCTTGTTCAGTTCGTCCAGCGGCCGGCCGATGCGGCTGGAATCCATGCGGTGGCGCTCGTCCAGGCCGCCCACGACCTCGACCACCAGCCGGCCTTCGTCGTCCAGCACGATGGCGCCGCGCTCGGCGCCGGCGTTTTCCAGCAGCACGCCCAGCATCTGCGGCAGCAGGGCGTCGAGCTGGATTTCCTGGGTCAGCAGCTGGTTGGCCTTGAGCAATGAATGGAGATCCAGGCGGCTGATCTGGTCCAGGGAATCGCGGTAGAGCGGGCTGCTGCGGCTCTGGCTGCCTTGCTGGCCGCGCACACTGGAGAAGCTGATGCCCGGCCAGCTGGCTTCGAGCTGCCGGCATTTGACCGCCGCGCCCCAGCGCCGATAGTGGTAGTGCGCCTCGCGGATGAAGTTGCGCGCCAGCTGGTGCTGATGCTGCTCGGCCCAGAAGCGGGCGTACAGCTCATTGGCCAGCGCGGCGCAGGGCGTGAAACCGCTGGCCTGGGCCTGATCGATGGCGCGCGCATAGAGGTCCATGGCGCGCTTGTCTTCGCCCTCCACACGGGCCAGCTCGGCCGCGATCAGCAGCTGCTTGTGCCGGAAATTGGCCTCGCCATGCCCGGCCCAGGTCTCGAAGCGGCGCAGCAGCTGGCGGGCGACCTCCTGCGGCGACGCCAGCTCGGAAAAGCCCGCACGCAGATGGCCCAGCGCCGAGTAGAAGAAGCCTTCGACCATGGACGGGCCGTCCGGCAGGCATTGCCCGATCATGGGCTGCAGGGGCAGGGCCTGGCGCCAGCCGGGGGCATCGTCCATCAGGTAGCTGTGACGCAGCCGTGCGGCCACCACCAGCGCCAGCGGAATGCTGGGCCGCAGGGGCTCGGCCTGCAGGAGTTCGCTGCTGCGGCAGCTGTCGGTGTCGAAGCTCAGCGGGCTTTGCGTCCGCCCCGTCAAGGCCAGCAAGGGCTGCAGCACGCCGTGGCGCAGCATGGCCACGGTGGCCGGCTGCCGTGTCTTGTGCAGGAACTTCAGGCCGCGCTCGCAGGCCAGCTCCAGCGTGTCCAGGGGCGTGCCCAGCGCAAAGTGGTTGACGGCGCTGAGCAGGGCGCAATAGCCCGCGGCCACGGGGTTGGCACCGCTCTGGCCCAGTTCCCAGCCCAGCTCGACCTGCTCGATGGCCGGCGCCAGCGGTTCGCACCAGTGCTGGTAGAAGGTGCTGAAGTACTGGTAGACCGTGATGCGGAAGTAGACGGCGCCGCGCTTTTCGGCCAGTTCGAGGGCCAGGCGGCCCAGCGCGTAGCACTCGGGATAGGGCCGCTGCATCACCGAGCGCGAGGTCATGTGCGCCACGTAGGCGATGCAGCTGAGGTCACTCTGGCCATGCCGGAGCGTGGTGCTCATCATGCGGCAGGTGTTCAGCACGAAGGCCGCAAAGAGACCCACCTGGTAGGACGAGTAGGCCAGGGCCATGCCCAGGCGCATTTCCAGCAGCGCCAGCGGGTTCTGCATTTCCGGGGCGCGCAGGATGGCGTCCTCGCCCTGCTCGGCCAGCAGCTGCTCGGTGCTGGCGAACTCGGTGGGGAACAGGGCCTGGGCCTCTTCCTCGGTACTTGGGAAGGGCCGGCCGATCTCGGCCAGGGCCTTCAGCACGACGCCGACGGCATCGGCGAAGCGCCCCTGCGTGTGGTACTGCTGGGCCTGCACCAGGCCCAGCTGGGCGCGGCCCGCGGCGCTGGGGCAGGCGGCCATGGCGCGCGGATAGAGCTGTTCGGCGGCGTGGAAATTGCCGGCCAGGTACTCGGCCTCGGCCAGCTCCAGGTACAGGCTGAGGGTGGCTTCGGGATCCTCCTGCCAGGCGTCATCGGCCAGCAGCGCATGGGCATGGCGCAGGAAGTCCACGGCCGTTGCATGGGCTGATGCGGCCTTGGCACGCAGGCCGGCACGCACATTGAGCTGCCGCAGCGTGGCCAGCTCGGCGCGTTCGCTGATCAGTCCGCGCCCGGCATTGAGGCAGGCCAGAATGCTGAAGAGGCGCTGCTCGCGCTGCGCTTCGTCGCTGGCGGCCAGCAGGCGCCGGCCGCAGCGCAGCTGCAGCGCGGCCAGCTCATGCATGGGGGTCAGGTCATGCGCGGCCTGCTGGACACGGTCATGCAGGAAACGGTAGCGGGCCTCGGCCAGCAGCGCGGGGGTGCCGGTGAACTTGTAGCCCTCGTCCAGGGGAAGCACCAGGCTGGCCTGCAGCGCCGGCCACAGCGCACGCGCGCAGGGCTCGCTGTCCAGCCCGCTGACGGCCATCAGCTCGCTGAGCGAGAAACTCTCGCCCAGGTGCGCCGCCTTGGCCAGCAGGCGCTGCGTCAGCGGCGCGAGGCTGCGCATGCCCTCGAGCACCAGGGCCACGACGTTGTCCGTCATGTCGCGCTGGCGGATGCGGTCCATGTCCCAGGTCCAGCGGCCGCTGCGGCGCTCGTAGCGCAGGTCGCCCATGGCATGGAGCCGGCGCAGGAACTGGTTCAGGAAGAAGGGATTGCCGTGGGTCTTCTCCAGGCACAGCGCCGTCAGGGCGTCAATCTCGGCAAGTCCGCAGTGCAGGCTGTCGGCGATCAGCTGCGCGACGTGCTCGGGCTGCAGGTGGTCCAGCTGCAGACGGCTGGGGCTGGCCTGGCCGGCCTGGCGCAGGCTCATGAGCATCTGCTGCAGCGGGTGGCCGTCGTCCACCTCCTTGTCGCGGTAGGCGCCCACCATGAGCAGGCAGCAGTGGCCGTCGGGGTCGCTCAGCAGGTGCTGCAACAGGCGCAGGCTGGGCCCGTCCACCCACTGCAGGTCGTCCAGGAACAAGGCCAGCGGATGGGCGCTGCTGGCCAGCGCGCGCGTGAAGGCGGCGAAGGCGAAATGAAAGCGCTGCTCGTTCTCGGCCGCAGGCAGCAGGGGCAGCGCAGGGATGTCGCCGATCAGCAGACTCAGCTGCGGCAGCAGCGCGGCGACGGCACCGGCGGTGTCGCCCAGGGCCTGGCGCAAGGTCTCGCGCCAATAGCCGCGCCGGTCCTCGCCTTCGGAGGCCAGCAGCTCGACGAAGGGTTGGAAGGCCTGGCTCAGCGCCGCATAGGGCTCGTTGCGCCGGTATTGGTCGCATTTGCCGCGCAGGAAGTAGCCGCGCCGGGCCAGGACCGGCCGGTGCAGCTCGGCCACCAGGGCGGTCTTGCCGATGCCCGACGCACCGCTGACCAGCAGCAGCTCGGCCTGGCCGGCGCAGGCGCGGTCGAAGGCGCCAAGCATGGCCGCGACCTCGGCCTCGCGCCCGTACAGCTTCTGGGCGATGCAGAAGCGCTCCGGCGTGTCATGCCGGCCCAGCTCGAAGCCGTCGATGCGGCGCTTGTCGGACCAGTCGCGCGCGCAGCGTTCCAGATCCTGCAGCAGGCCATAGCTGCTCTGGTAGCGCTCGTCCGGGTATTTGGCCAGCAGCTTCTGCACCAGCAGCGACAGGGGCTCGGGAATGCTGTCGTCCAGCAGGTGCAGGGGCGTAGGCATCAAGGCCAGCTGGGCGTGCAGCAGGGCCATGGGGTCGCTCTGCTGGAAGGGGCGCTGGCCTGCGAAGAGTTCGTACAGGGTGACGCCCAGCGAGTAGAAATCGCTGCGGTAGTCCACCTCCAGGCTGGTGCGGCCGGTCTGCTCCGGCGAGATGTAGTCTAGCGTGCCGCGCAGGCCCGGGCCGGACAGCGCCTCCTCGCGGTCCAGCGCGGAGGACAGCGCGAAATCGCAGAGCTTGATCCGCATCTGGCGCAGGTCCACCAGGACGTTCTTGGGGGCGATGTCGCCGTGGATCAGGCGGTGCGCATGCACGTCGCTGAGCGCGCGGCACAGCTGCAGGGCCAGGCCCAGTTTTTCGCCGAGGTCCAGGTGCCGGCCTTCGATCAGCTGGGCCAGGCTGCTGCTGGCGAAGGCCTCCATGGCCAGCACCAGCTTGCGGCCGTCCTGATGCAGTGCATGGGCCTTGATGACCCACTCGGAGTCGATGGACTGCAGGGTCTGGTACTCATGCCGCCAGCGCGCCAGCAGCTCCGGCGCAGGTTGCTCGCTGTCCGGGTACTTCAGGACGACGCGCTCGCCATCCGGCGCCACGGCCGCGGCCACGACGGTGTCGGCATTGGCATAGATGATGTCGGTCTGGCGATAGCCGGCAATGAGCATCGAGTCGAGGAGGGGGAGCCTGGAAGGGAGGCCGCCCGGGCTCCTCCTGGCAGAAGGCACCGGGCGCGTGACGACAGCCGACAGAGTGTCGCAAATGCTTGATGACAGTCAGCAGGAAAACACCGATGGAGTTCGGGGCTTCCTGGGGAAAAGGCGACAAATTCCCAGCCTGCCCGGCATGGGCTGCACGCCTGGGATTCGCCGCCGGCTCATGGGCGCTGCAGCAGCCACAGCAGCAGCAGGCATAGCGCCAGGCCCCACGCTGGGCGGGACTGCACGGGCTGCGCGTCACCACGCACTGATCCGGCACTGAAGCGCCCGCGACGCTGTGCGGCCGCCCAGCGCAGGAACTGCGCCAGGGTCTCGGCGCCTTCGCGCCCGGCGAGGGGCGGCGTCAGGCGCGTGTCGCGGCCCCTGCCGGGCCAGCGGGTGTACAGGGCATGGAAGTCCTCCTGCCATCCGGCATGCTGGCGGCTGTGGTGCAGGCGGTGGAACAGTGGGTCCAGGGCCGAGGCCGGCAGCGAGGCGCGGTGCATCCAGAGCCAGGATCGGCGGACCAGCACCAGGCCGTCGTCCCGGACCTGCAGCGTCCAGCGCCGCGTCAGCCCGTGCAGGCCCAGGGCCAGCAGCAGGACCAGCCCCAGCAGCGACGGCAGGCCGGGGTCGCCACCGCGCCGAGCGATGGCCAGGCCACCGAACAGCAGCAGCGACAGCAGACCTGCCCAGCGCCAGCCCTTCTGACCGAATTCCAGCAGGCCGGCGTCGCGGTGCTCGCTCCAGCGGACGCCCTCTGGCAGGGGTGGTGCGTCGGCGGGCGCCGGCTGTGCCGGGATGGCTTCATCCTTCGCCGGTCCGGTCCGGCGAGCGAAGCGGTCGGGCGGCATGGCGGCGTCCTCGCACCGGGTCTGGGCGCGTGCAGCGTCCGGCTCCGCGGCGCGCACCGGTACGTCATAGTCCAGCAGCACCGACCCCTGCGGCGTGCGCAGGCTCAGGCGCCAGTCCACCCGCTCGCCGGACCGCTGGCTGCCGTCGGGCGGGGCATCGACGGGAATCTCGAAACTCGCCTGCAGGCGCAGGCCGGCCGGGCCCCGGTCGAGCAGCCTCGCAGGCTGCTCGATGCACTGGACCTCGCGCTCGGACGATCCCGAGCTGCTCTCGTCGACCCGGTACTGGCTCAACCGCCAGTGCGGTGCCGGACGGCTCTGGAAGGCCGCTGCCGCGCGGCGCGAGAGCTGCAGCTCCAGTGCCATGGGCTGCCCGGCGCGCGGCCGGGCCGGGCGGATGCGCAGGCGTGATCCGCCGTAGCGCCAGGCCCGCCAGGTCTGCCGCAGAGCTCCCCAGAGCAGGGCAAGGCCCACTGCGACGAAGAGCGAGCAGAACAGCCAGAGCCAGATGGGCGCCCGACTGTCCAGGAATATGCCGGCCAGCGGAAAGGCGATGCCGCACCAGAAGAGGGTGAAGAACCAGAGGAACAGCGCGCCGCGCCGTGGCCTCAGCTCGGTCGCGGCCAGCCTCGGAAGTTCGCCGGCGTGAGCCGGGTCGGAAGAGGCGGTGTCGTCGCCTGCCGCCCCGCCTTGCGTCCGTAAGGCCCGCCAGCAGCTGGCCAGAGCAGCCAGCCCGACCAGGGGAAAGACCAGGGCGAAAGGCGCCATCACCAGGAGCAGACGCCAGCGGATCTGCCGGTCCAGCACGGCCCGGTGCGGCTTCGCCGGGTCAACCCAGGCCAGCAGCCGGGGGCCGCCTTCGCGGGCCGCCTGCAGGCGTTCATGCCAGCGCTCGTGCCAGTCGTCCAGGTTGTCGCTGCCCGCGCCCATGTCCAGGCCGATGCGCTGGGCCTCGTAGTGTTCGCCGCCGAAGGTGTAGCGGTAACGGGTCCGCACGGCGTGGACCGTGCCGCCCTCGCTGCCCGGGCGCTCCTCCAGGCTGGCCTCCAGCACCTCGACAGGGACGGGTTGCCAGCCGCGCACCTCCCAGGCCGCATACAGCATGAGTCCCATCGGTCGCAGTCCGATCAGCAGCCCCGCCACGATGAAGCAAAGGCCAAAGAGCAGGCCGAGGAGGACGCCGACGATCCGCGCTGCCGGGCCGGTCTTGGCAGGGCCCTCGCTGCCGTCCCGCCCATTCTTCTTGTTGTTCTTGAGCATGCCGGCAGCATAGCAAGCCGGTTTCGCCGCGCCCATGACGGTTTGATGACCTGTGCGCGGCAGCCCACAAACAAGAACACCCTGGCTGCCGGTGGGCAGGCCAGGGTGCGGGCCGGGCGTCGACCGCCGTTCAGCGGCCGGGCCTCAGATCACTCAGACGCTGACGCTCTTGGCGGTGTCGGCGTATTCCTCGATCTGGTCGAAGTTCATGTACTTGTAGATGCTGGCGGCATCCTTGTTCACGATGCCCACGGCCTCGTGGTACTCGGCCACGGTCGGGATGCGACCCAGCTTGGAGCACACGGCGGCCAGTTCGGCCGAGCCCAGGAACACGTTGGTGTTCTTGCCCAGGCGGTTGGGGAAGTTGCGGGTCGAGGTGGACATCACCGTCGCGCCTTCGCGCACCTGGGCCTGGTTGCCCATGCACAGCGAGCAGCCCGGCATTTCGGTGCGGGCGCCGGCCGTGCCGAAGGTGGCGTAGTGGCCTTCCTTGATCAGCTCGTTCTGGTCCATCTTGGTCGGCGGGGCGACCCACAGCTTGACCGGGATGTCGCGGGCGCCACCCAGGACCTTCGCGGCCGCACGGAAGTGACCGATGTTGGTCATGCAGGAACCGATGAAGGCTTCATCGATCTTGGTGCCGGCGACTTCGGACATGAACTTGGCGTCGTCCGGATCGTTGGGGCAGCAGACGATGGGCTCCTTGATGTCGGCCAGGTCGATCTCGATCACGGCGGCGTACTCGGCGTCCTTGTCGGCTTCCAGCAGGTCCGGCTTGGCCAGCCAGGCTTCCACGGCCTTGATGCGGCGCTCCAGCGTGCGCTTGTCCTGGTAGCCGTCGGCGATCATGTTCTTCATCAGGACGATGTTGGAGGTCAGGTACTCCTTGATCGGTTCCGGATTCAGCTTGATCGTGCAGCCGGCGGCGGAGCGCTCGGCCGAGGCGTCGGACAGCTCGAAAGCCTGTTCCACCTTCAGGTCGGGCAGACCTTCGATTTCCAGGATGCGGCCCGAGAAGATGTTCTTCTTGCCCTTCTTCTCGACGGTCAGCAGGCCGGCCTTGATCGCATACAGCGGGATGGCATGCACCAGGTCACGCAGGGTGACGCCCGGCTGCATCTGGCCCTTGAAGCGCACCAGCACCGATTCCGGCATGTCCAGCGGCATCACGCCGGTGGCGGCGCCGAAGGCGACAAGACCTGACCCCGCAGGGAAGGAGATGCCGATGGGGAAGCGGGTGTGGGAGTCGCCGCCGGTGCCGACGGTGTCGGGCAGCAGCAGGCGGTTCAGCCAGCTGTGGATCACGCCGTCGCCCGGACGCAGGGCCACGCCGCCGCGGTTGCTGATGAAGGTGGGCAGCTCGCGGTGCATCTTCACGTCCACGGCCTTGGGATAGGCGGCGGTGTGGCAGAAGGACTGCATGACCAGGTCGGCCGAGAAGCCCAGGCAGGCCAGGTCCTTCAGCTCGTCGCGGGTCATCGGGCCGGTGGTGTCCTGCGAGCCGACGGTGGTCATCTTGGGCTCGCAATAGGTGCCGGGACGCACGCCCTTGCCCTCGGGCAGGCCGCAGGCGCGGCCGACCATCTTCTGGGCGAGGGTGAAGCCACGGCCAGAGTCCACCGGCGCCTTGGGCAGACGGAACAGGGTGGAGGCGGGCAGGCCCAGGAACTCGCGAGCCTTGCCGGTCAGGCTGCGGCCGATGATCAGGTTGATGCGGCCGCCGGCGCGCACTTCGTCCAGCAGCACTTCGCTCTTGAGGGCGAAGTTGGCCACCACGACGCCGTTCTTCTCGAGCTTGCCGTCGTAGGGATAGACGTCGATCACGTCACCCATTTCCAGGGCGCTGACGTCCACCTCGATGGGCAGCGAGCCGGAGTCTTCCTGCGTGTTGAAGAAGATGGGGGCGATCTTGCCGCCCAGGGTCACGCCGCCGAAGCGCTTGTTGGGCACGAAGGGGATGTCTTCGCCGGTGGCCCAGATCACGCTGTTGGTGGCGGACTTGCGCGAGGAGCCCGTGCCGACCACATCACCCACGTAGGCGACCAGATGGCCCTTCTTCTTCAGATCCTCGATGAACTGGATGGGGCCGCGCTTGCCGTCTTCCTCGGGCTTGAAGGCTGCGTCGGGACGCGTGTTCTTCAGCATCGCCAGGTAGTGCAGCGGGATGTCCGGGCGGCTCCAGGCGTCGGGCGCGGGCGAGAGGTCGTCGGTGTTGGTCTCGCCGGGCACCTTGAAGACGGTGACGGTGATCTTCTGGGCGACTTCGGGGCGCGAGGTGAACCATTCGGCGTCGGCCCAGCTCTGCATCACGGCCTTGGCGTGGGCATTGCCCGCCTTGACCTTCTCGGCGACGTCATGGAAGGCGTCGAACATCAGCAGGGTCTTCTTCAGGCCGGTGGCGGCGACTTCGGCAACGGCCGCGTCGTCCAGCAGGTCGATCAGCGGCTTGACGTTGTAGCCGCCGACCATGGTGCCCAGCAGCTCGGTGGCCTTTGCCTTGGAGATCAGGCCGACGGCGATGTCACCATGGGCCACGGCAGCCAGGAAGCTGGCCTTGACCTTGGCGGCGTCGTCCACGCCCGGCGGCACGCGGTGGGTCAGCAGCTCGACCAGGAAGGCCTCTTCACCGGCCGGCGGGTTCTTGATCAGCTCGATCAGCTCGGCCACCTGCTTGGCGTCGAGGGGCAGGGGCGGAATGCCCAGCGCGGCGCGCTCGGCGGTGTGTTGGCGGTAGGCAGTCAGCATGGGGGACTCCAGGGACAAGAAAAGGAAGACGACTCTTCAGGGCTTGGGCGCGATCACGCGCAGGCCTTTGAAGTAGTCACGAAAGAAACCGGCGTCACGGGTGATCAGGCCCTGACATTGCAGCAGGGCATGGGCACCAATGAGGAAATCAGGCACGGAACGCCGTGCCGGGGAGAGTTCGGGCTGGCCTTGCAGGCGCGTCCGGTAGCGGCGCTGCATCTCGCCCGCACGCAGGGCCGCGCGCAGCTCCACCGGCGAGTAGCTGATGCCGATGGCTTCCAGCGTCTCCAGCACGATGTCGCTGTGGCCCAGGCCGGCCACGACCTCGCTGACGACGACATCGCAGGCCACCACCGGCCCCGCGGACAGCGCGGTGCGCAGCAATTGCTCGGCCTGCTCGGCCAGGGGGCCATCGCCGATGTAATCGACCAGGATGGAGGTGTCGACGGCAATCATGAAATGGGGCGGCGATCAGGAGGATGGCAGGGCGGGTTCAGGCTTCGTCCGGAGGCGGGTAGGGGTCGCCAGGGGCGCGACCGCGCAGCTCGCGCATGACGTCGTCGGTGCTCGTGCCGGCCGGGAGCTTGATGCGGCCCCGCATGCGCGACAGGGCGTCGCCCACATCCTTGCGCAGGATGATGCGGCCGCCGTCCAACTCCACCTTGAGCGTGGTGCCTTTGGTCAGTCCCAGGGCGTCTCGGACGGCCTTGGGCAGAGTGATCTGCCCGCGTTCGGCAACAGTCGCTTCCATGCTCGTGCTCCTTGGGTATGCCGCTGAAAGTATGTATTGATTGTACGTACTTCGGCAGTCTCCCCAAGCCCGACCTGGGGACTCGGACTTGCCGCCTCGCGAGGCCGCTCCCCCGCCGTGCAGCCGGAGTGCCCCTGGGGCCAGGACGGCGACGGCAAAAGGAGCTGGCGGCAGGCGCTGGGGCAAGAATCGGGACCATGGCCCATGCCGCCGCGAACTGGCGCGGCCATGAAAAAAGGAGGCCGCGGCCTCCTCTTGCGGGTGCTTCGATGGCGGTCAGTTGCTGCCGGCGGTGCCGGGCGTGATGCCGATGCCGGCCGCCGGCTGGGCGCTGCTGCCATTGGCCACGAAGGCGCGCTGTTCGGCGTGCTGGCAGCTGTCCACCATGCGCTGGCCGACCTTGGCGTTCATCAGCATGGACTTGGACGGGATCTGCAGCCAGACCACGCCGGCGCTCTTGTCTTCCAGCCGCACGGCGCCGGTGCTGGTGGGCTCCGGCGTCATGTTGTAGACCATCTTGCCGAACTGCAGGCGGAAGCGGCCGGGCTTGTCCGGGTGGGGGGTGACGTGCACCTGCTGGTTGAACTCGCACTGGGCGTCGCCGGCATGCACGCGCGGCGCGACTTGCAGCTGCTCATCCGTCAACGGGGCTTCTTCGGCCGGGGGCAGGGGTGCGACGGCGCTTTGCGGCTTGAGCTTGGCGGCCAGCCGGTTCTTGGGCGCGGCCGGCGCTTCCTTGGCAGCCGCCAGGGCCTGGCTGGCGACAAGCAGGGCCGAGGTGCCCAGGATGGCGGAAAGAGTACGGAGGTATTGCATGAGAAATCCTGTGCAGATGCTTGATTGTGCAAGCAAAAGTCCTGCTTGTGGGTGTGTTGTCGAGCCAGCGATGGTGACGGGCGCAAGCATGCGCCGCGCCCCGTCTCCTGTCTATGCCCGAATTCCCTTCATCTGCAATAAATGGTGAGTTCAGGCCCGGCATTCAGGCATCGGCTGCCGAGCTCAATTGCCGAAGTAGGCGGCCTCGATCTCGGCCGGCAAGGCTTGTCCGGTGCGATGCGCGCGCTCCAGCACCTGCCAGAAGTAGCGGTAGCTGGCGCGGTCATGCAGGGTGTCGCGGTGCTGGATGGGCGCCCAGTGGGCGGCCTGCGCAGCCTGGATGATCTCGATGGCTTCGTCGATTTCGGCCACGCGCGGGGCGAAGGCCTCGATGATGGGGCGGATCTGGTTGGGATGGATGCTCCACATGCGCGTGTAGCCGAACTCGCGGGCGGCGCGGCCGGCGGCCATCTCCAGGGCGTCGCTGTCCTTGAACTCGGTCACCACGCAGTGTGAAGGCGTCTTGCCATGGGCGTGGGCGGCAGCGGCGATCTCCAGCTTGGCGCGCACCACCAGCGGATGGCTGAACTGGCCCTCGACGGTGAGTCCGGAGCGCGGGATGGCGCCGCGGTGTGCGGAGACGAAGTCCATCAGCCCGAAGGAGAGGGATTCGATGCGCGGATGGGCGGCGATCCGCTGCACGTCGCGCAGCGCGCCGTGGGTCTCGATCAGCACGTGGATGGGCAAATCCTGCTGCAGCTTCAGGCGCTGCCGCGTGGCGTCGATGAAGGCCACGGCGCGGTCCACATCCTCGAAGGACTGCGGTTTGGGCACCATCAGGTAGGCCAGGCGCTCGCCGCCGCCGGCGAGCAGGCCTTCGACGTCCGCCTCGAAGGCCGCGTGGCCCAGCGGATGCACGCGGGCGCCGACGCGGCCATGGCGGTTCAGCGGATCGTTGAGCAGCTCGTTGACCAGCAGCACATGCTCGGCCTCGCCGCCCACGGGAGCGCCGTCCTCGCAGTCCAGGGTGATGTCGAAGACCGGGCCCATCTGCGCCTGCAGTTCCAGGCTCTTGCGCATGCGCTGCTCGACGCCGCAGTAGTGGTCGACGACGGGCAGCAATGTGGCGGCATCGCCCTCTTCGAAAAGGGCCAGGCGAGGGTGCGGCGCGGTGCTCATGGTGGGCGGGCTCGAATCGGCAAGGCAAAAGACGAAGGGCCGGCATCGGCCGACCCTTCACCGTATCACGAACGCAGTCCGCGATGATGGTTTGGCGCTGCTGCGATTACAGCAGGTGCTTGACGCCGTTCTGCTCTTCCAGCAGTTCGTTCAGGGTCTTGTTGATGCACTCTTGCGAGAAGGCATCGATCTCCAGGCCCTCGACGATCTTGTATTCGCCGTTCTCGCAGGTCACGGGGTAGCCGAACATCACTTCGGCGGGGATGCCGTACTCGCCCTTGGACGGGATGCCCATGGTGACCCACTTGCCGTTGGTGCCCAGGGCCCAGTCGCGCATGTGGTCGATGGCGGCGTTGGCGGCCGAGGCGGCCGAGGACAGGCCGCGAGCGGCGATGATGGCAGCGCCGCGCTTGCCCACGGTCGGCAGGAACACTTCGCGGTTCCATTGCTCGTCATTGATCATGGCCTTGACCGACTGGCCGCCGATGGTGGCGAAGCGGTAGTCGGCGTACATCGTGGGCGAGTGGTTGCCCCAGACGGCCAGCTTCTCGATGTCGGCCACGGCCTTGCCGGTCTTGGCAGCGATCTGCGAGGCGGCGCGGTTGTGGTCCAGGCGCAGCATGGCGGTGAAGTTCTTGGCCGGCAGGTCCGGGGCCGACTTCATGGCGATGTAGGCGTTGGTGTTGGCGGGGTTGCCCACGACCAGCACCTTGACGTTGCGCGAGGCCACGGCGTTGAGGGCCTTGCCCTGCACCGTGAAGATCTGGGCGTTGGCGGCCAGCAGGTCCGAGCGCTCCATGCCGGGGCCGCGGGGACGGGCGCCGACCAGCAGGGCGTAGTCGGTGTCCTTGAAGGCGGTCATCGGGTCGCTGTGGGCTTCGATGCCGGCCAGCAGCGGGAAGGCGCAGTCTTCCAGTTCCATGATCACGCCCTTCAGCGCGTTCTGGGCCTTCTCGTCCGGGATCTCCAGCAACTGCAGGATGACGGGCTGGTCCTTGCCCAGCATTTCGCCGGAGGCGATGCGGAACAACAGGGCGTAGCCGATCTGGCCTGCGGCACCGGTGACGGCAACGCGAACGGGTTTCTTGCTCATGGAGGTCTCCGAAAAGGATGAAAAAGCTGTTCGTGGCGCCACTGGTTGCGCAAGCACGGCGGTCATCCCGGGACGAGCAAGACCGATGGGCGGGCAGGCGGCAGCGCGGTGGCGGCAAGTGTAGGCCAGAGTTCGGGCGTTTCCCCTATTGACCCTGGTCAAACGCGCACTTGCAGCCGGCCAGGCGAGATTATGCGCCCGCCTTTGCATAAAACTGACGGTCTTATGTCTTATAGAAGACAACTTTGAGCGGATTTGCCAAATCCGCTCGACGGGCAGGGGTGGGCTGTGCTCGAATTCCGCCCATGCCGAATCCCCCAGCAGTCCCTCTCGCGCCTGGTCTTGAGCTCCAGCGTGGCGAGGGTGCGTCCAGTGCGGCGGGAGGGCATGCGTCGCCGAGTTCGCCGGCGTTCTCCCCGCTGTATCGGCAGATCAAGGATCTGATCATCCGCCGCCTGCAGGCCGGGGCGTGGAAGGCCGGCGAGGCCATTCCCAGCGAGATGGAGCTGGCGTCCGCCTTCGGTGTCAGCCAGGGCACGGTCCGTAAGGCTATTGACGAACTCGCGGCCGAGAATCTGCTGGTGCGCCGCCAGGGCAAGGGCACGTTCGTGGCCACGCATGCGGAGCAGAAGCAGCAGTACCGCTTTCTGCGCCTGATGCCGGACGAAGGCCAGGAGCCGGGCTTGGGGCGCCAGTTGCTGGACTGCCGGCGTCAGCGCGCGCCGGCCTGGATCGCCCGTCAGCTGCAGATGCGCGCGGGTGACGCCATGGTCGAGGTGCGCCGCCTGCTGCACAGCAAGGGCCGGCCGGTGGTGCTGGATGACATCTGGCTGCCGGGCAGTCTGTTCAAGGGTTTGACGACCGAGCTGCTGAACCAGCATCGCGGTCCTTTCTATGGCTTGTTCGAGTCGGAGTTCGGGGTGCAGATGATCCGGGCCCAGGAGAAGATCCGCGCCGTGGCGGCGGATGCCGAGGCCGCGGCCCTGCTGCAGGTCGAGGTCGGCACGCCGCTGCTGAGCGTGGAGCGCCTGTCCTTCACCTATGGCGACCGGCCGGTGGAGCTGCGTCGTGGGCTCTACAACACGAGCACGCATTTCTACCGCAACGATCTCAACTGACACGCTGAAAGAAAGAGGCTCGCGGCAGTGAAAGGCAAGGCTTGACCCTGTTGCGTTGCAATAAAATCCTCAGGTTTCACATTGATTACCAAAGGTCGGGTATGACAGACACCACCAGACAGACCACCCCCCTGCGACCGGTCTACCGCAACATCCATGTGACGCAGATCGTGTCCTACCGGCTGCCGCCCGCCGGCATCGTCTCGATCCTGCATCGCATCAGCGGCATGCTCATGTTCCTGCTGCTGCCCTTCGTGATCTGGATGCTGGACACCAGCCTGAGCACCGAGATTTCCTTCGACGTGTTCAAGAACGCCTTCGTGGCCGGCATGGGCCCCATCCCGGGCGTGCTGGTCAAGCTGGTGGCGCTGGCGCTGATCTGGGGCTATCTGCATCACTTCATCGCCGGTGTGCGTCACCTGTGGATGGACGCCACCCACAGCGTCAGCAAGGAGCAGGGGCATTCCAGCGCCGTGCTGACCCTGGCCCTGTCCGTGCTGCTGACCCTGGCCCTGGGCGCCAAGCTCTTTGGCCTGTACTGAACAGCCGACCTGATTTGAGGTGCAAAGAATGAGTACTTACGGAACCAAGCGCATCGTCAGCGGTGCGCACTATGGTCTGCGCGACTGGCTGGCCCAGCGCGTGACGGCCGTGCTGATGGCGCTGTTCACCATCGTGCTGCTGGCCCAGATCCTGTTCACCAAGCAGCCCCTGGGCTACGAGCTGTGGGCGGGCATCTTCGCGCAGCAATGGATGAAGTTCGTGACCTTCGCGACCATCATCTCCCTGGCGTATCACGCCTGGGTCGGTGTGCGCGACATCTGGATGGACTACGTCAAGCCGGTGGGCATCCGCCTGGCGCTGCATGTGTTCACCCTGGTCTGGTTGGTGGGTTGCGCGGGTTGGGCGATCCAAGTCCTCTGGAGGCTGTAAAAAATGCAAGTTGGAAGCTCGCTCGCAAAGCGCAAATTTGACGTGGTGATCGTGGGTGCCGGTGGTTCCGGCATGCGCGCCTCGCTGCAACTCTCCCTGGCCGGCCTGAACGTGGCCGTGCTGTCCAAGGTCTTCCCGACCCGCTCGCACACCGTGGCTGCCCAGGGCGGCATCGGCGCCTCGCTGGGCAATATGTCGGAAGACAACTGGCACTACCACTTCTTCGACACCGTCAAGGGTTCGGACTGGCTGGGTGACCAGGACGCCATCGAGTTCATGTGCCGCGAGGCCCCGAAGGTCGTGTACGAACTCGAACACTTCGGCATGCCCTTCGACCGCAATCCGGACGGCACCATCTACCAGCGCCCCTTCGGCGGCCACACGGCCAACTACGGCGAAAAGCCCGTGCAGCGGGCCTGCGCCGCTGCGGACCGCACCGGCCACGCCCTGCTGCACACCCTGTACCAGCAGAACGTCAAGGCCAAGACCCAGTTCTTCGTCGAGTGGATGGCCCTGGACCTGATCCGCGACGCCGAGGGCGACGTGGTCGGCGTGACCGCGCTGGAAATGGAGACCGGCGAGGTCCACATCCTGCAGGCCAAGACCGTGCTGATGGCCACTGGCGGTGCCGGCCGCATCTACGCGGCCTCCACCAACGCCTTCATCAACACCGGTGACGGCCTGGGCATGGCGGCGCGCGCCGGCATCCCGCTGGAAGACATGGAGTTCTGGCAGTTCCACCCCACCGGCGTGGCCGGCGCGGGCGTGCTGCTGACCGAAGGCTGCCGCGGCGAGGGCGCCATCCTGCGCAACGCCAACGGCGAGCGCTTCATGGAACGCTACGCCCCGACCCTGAAGGACCTGGCCCCGCGCGACTTCGTGTCCCGCTCCATGGACCAGGAAATCAAGGAAGGCCG
>JAYSEK010000006.1:0-157249 GCA_041913905.1 Burkholderiaceae bacterium
ATCGCCACCGTCAAGGGCGACGTGCACGACATCGGCAAGAACATCGTCACCGTGGTCCTGCAGTGCAACAACTTCGAGGTGGTGAACATGGGCGTGATGGTGCCCTGCCAGGACATCCTCGCCCGCGCCAAGGTCGAGGGGGCCGACATCATCGGCCTCTCCGGCCTGATCACGCCCAGCCTGGAGGAGATGCAGCACGTCGCCGCCGAGATGCAGCGCGACGAGTACTTCCGCATGAAGAAGATCCCGCTGCTGATCGGCGGCGCCACCTGCAGCCGCGTGCACACCGCGGTGAAGATCTCGCCGCACTACGAGGGCCCGGTGGTGTACGTGCCGGATGCCTCTCGCTCGGTGGGCGTGTGCTCGGACCTGCTGTCGGATGAGCGCGCCGCGCGCTTCATCGACGAGCTCCGGGCCGACTACGACAAGGTCCGCGACCTGCATGCCAACAAGAAACAGACGCCGCTGGTGAGTCTGGCCGAGGCCCGGGCCAACAAGGAGCGCCTGGACTTCACCGCCTACACGCCGCCGGTGCCGAAGTTCCTGGGCCGCCGCGAGCTGCGCAATGTCGACCTCGCCGAGCTGGCCGGCTGCATCGACTGGGGCCCCTTCTTCCAGACCTGGGACCTCGCCGGCGCCTTTCCGGCCATCCTCAAGGACGAAATCGTGGGCACCGAGGCCCAGCGCGTGTTCAGCGACGGCAAGCGCATGCTGCAGCGCCTCATCGAGGGCCGCTGGCTGACGGCCAACGCGGTGTTCGGCCTCTACCCGGCCGCGCAGGTGAACGACGACGACATCGAGATCTACCGCGACGAGTCCCGCAGCGAGGTGCTGATGACCTGGCGCGGCCTGCGCATGCAGTCCGAACGGCCGGTGGTCGACGGCGTGCGGCGCCCCAACCGCTGCCTGGCGGACTTCGTTGCGCCCAAGGGAACGGTTCCCGATTACGTGGGCCTCTTCGCCGTCACCGCTGGCATCGGCTGCGACAAGAAGGAGGCGCAGTTCCTGGCCGACCATGACGACTACTCCGCCATCATGCTCAAGGCCCTGGCCGACCGCCTGGCCGAGGCGCTGGCCGAGCGCCTGCACCAGCGCGTGCGCACCGAGTTCTGGGGCTATGCGGCGGGCGAGCAGCTGGACAACGAGGCCCTGATCGCTGAAGCGTACCGCGGCATCCGCCCAGCTCCCGGCTATCCCGCCTGCCCGGACCACCTGGTCAAGCGCGACCTCTTCCGCGTGCTGGACCCCGAGGCCATCGGCATGGGGCTGACCGAGTCCATGGCCATGACGCCGGCGGCCAGCGTGAGCGGCTTCTATTTCGCGCACCCCGATGCGCGCTACTTCAACGTCGGTCGCATCGGCGAAGACCAGCTAAAGGACTGGGCCGCTCGTTGCGCCCTGGACGAACTCAGCGCCCAGCGCGCGCTCGCACCTTTGCTGGGTTGATCACCCCTCACGAGGAACGCTCGCTTACAACTGTGACCTGTTCGGCTGTCGGCCGGATGGGCCCGCGTGGCATTCTTGGGATGCAGCCGCGTCCCTTCTGTGGCGAGGCTTGCGGAGCCCTCATGAATCGACCTTTCTCCTCCAGTCAAATCATTGCCGGCGTGCTGGGCGCCGGCGTTCTCCTGGGCGGCGCCTTTGCGGTGGGTCGCGCGTCCTCGCCGGCAGTCGCGCCAAGCCCTGTTGTGGCGCAGGCGGCCGAATCCGGCAGCGGTAGCAGCACCAACCCGCCGCCTCCGGTCAAACAGGCTGCCGCCAACGCGGCCCCGAGCCAGGAGTCCGGCAAGCATGCAGCCTCCGCGGCTTCCAGCCCGGCGCTGTGCAGCGAATGCGCCCGCGTCGTCGAGGTGCACGAGGAAACACGCCAAGGCAAGGCCAGCGGCCTCGGCGCCGTGGGTGGCGCCCTGGTTGGGGGCCTGCTGGGCAACCAGGTCGGCGGCGGCACCGGCAAGAAGATCGCCACCATCGGCGGTGCCGTGGCCGGCGGCTATGCCGGCAACGAGATCGAGAAGCGCCAGAAGTCGCACCGGGTCTGGGTCGTGCGCCTGAGCCATGCCGACGGCAGCACCCAGCGTCTGGAGCAAAGCCAGGATCCGGCGCTGCGGGCGGGCGATGTGGTGGTGGTGCGGGACGGCCGCATCGAGCGCCGCGAGCGCTGATCCAGCCTGCCCCTCAACGGCAAAGGCGGCCTGCGTGCCGCCTTTGTCTTGGTGCCTGGCTCAGCGCCTGAGCCAGCCGGCTGCTCAGCGGCTGTTGGCGTTCACGATGCCCTTGAAGTCATAGGGCACGACGATGGTGTTCACCTTGCCCGCGGCGATGCCTTCGGCGATCTTGAGCTGCGCCTGGGCGTTCATGTACTCGATGGCCTTGCTGTTCGCATTGAGCGCGGCGATGCGCTCCGCTTCCTTCTTGGCCGTCTCCACCTCGATCTCCTTGGCCCGCAGGGCGTTCTGCGCGGTGACCACGGCGTTGGCCGAGGCGATGATGTCGTCGGCCGGCAGCACATTGCGCACCTGGACCAGGGTGACGGACAGCGCCTGGTCCAGCTTTTCCGAGGCCAGGGTCTCGGTGACGATGCGCTTGATCTCCTGCTCGATCTTCTGGCGGTTGTCGGCCACCGCCAGGGCCTTGTACTCGCGCACGGCCTTGTAGGCGGCGTTGTTGGCGACGGTCGTCATGTAGCTGTGCATCAGGATCCAGTCGCGTTCGTCGCGGTTGAAGGCGTGGAAGCTGCGGCTTTTCGTGGTCCAGAGATCGGACACGCTGCTCGGACTGACGGAATAGACCAGGGTCAGGTCGAAGTCCTTCAGCGTGCTGTTGTCCGCCGTGAGCGGGTTCTTGTTGTCCAGGGTGACGGCGATGTCGCGCACCGGGAAGGTCAGCACGTCGCCGAACAGGGTCTGGTTGAAGCTGCCCGGCATCAGCTCGGTGCCGCTGATCTGCTTGTCAATGCCCACTCGCAGGCCGACTTCGCCGGTCTCTATGCGGGTGCAGGCGCTCAGGGCGGTGGCGGCCAGCAGCAGGGCCAGCAGGGTGGGGCGTGATGTCTTGGTGCTCATGGGTGACTTTCTCAACACTCTTTCAGCGAAGCGCCGGGCCGTTGCCAACAGTTCTTGAACCGATGGGGGCCTGGCACGATGGGGTGGGCGCCGCGGCGCTCAGAAGAAGTGAATCATCGCGGCCGCCAGCAAGCCGGCGAGGACGGCGCCAATGCCGGCCCAGCGAAGCCACTGCAGCCAGGCGATGGCCTGGCGCCGGCTCAGCGACCTCAGCCAGATCAGCAGTCCCAGGCAGGCCAGCCAGAGCATCAGCAGGACCAGCCAGGCGCGCAGCAGGCTCATAAGAAGTTCCTTGCTGTTCTTGTGCGCGCATCATTCCACAAGCCGGGACAGGTGTCGGTGCTCACCCCCGTTTTTCAGGCCTTGCTCGCCGCCAGCGCACGGCGCAGCTGTATGGCCTCCGCCACATGGTCCCGCGTGATGGCCGCCTGCCCGGCCAGATCGGCGATGCTGCGGGCGACCCGCAGCAGCCGGTGCTGCGCCCGCGCCGACCAGCCCAGTGCCGTGATGCTGCGTTCCAGCAGGGCCTGGGCGGCGGCTTGCGTGCCGGCATGGGCATCCAGCTGCGGCGGGCTCAGCTGCGCATTCACGCAGCCCTGGCGTGCGAGCTGATGCGCGCGGGCGCGCTGCACGCGGGCGGCCACGCTGGCGCTGTCCTCGCCGTCCGGCGCCGCGGCGAGCAGCTCCGGCGGCAGGCTGGGCACTTCGACCATCATGTCGATGCGATCCAGCAAGGGGCCGCTGAGACGCCCTTGGTAGCGCGCAACCTGCTCCGGCGTGCAACGGCATTGGCGGACACCAGCCTGCCCATGAAAGCCGCAGGCGCACGGGTTCATGGCTGCCACCAGATGGAAGCGTGCCGGGAACTCCGCCTGGCGCGCGGCCCTGGCAATGAGGATGCGGCCGGTCTCCAGCGGTTCGCGCAAGGCCTCCAGCGCGCTGCGCTGGAATTCGGGGAGCTCATCGAGGAAGAGCACCCCATGATGCGCCAAGGAAATCTCGCCGGGACGAGGCGGTGAACCCCCACCGACCAAGGCCACCGCCGAGGCGCTGTGATGAGGGCTTCTCAGGGGCCGCTGGCCCCAGCTGGCAGCGCGGAACTGGCCGGCCAGGCTCAAGGTGGCGGCGCTTTCCAGCGCTTCTTCCTCATCCATGGCCGGCAGCAGGCCCGGCAGACGCTGGGCCAGCATGGACTTGCCCGAACCGGGCGGCCCCACCAGCAGCAGGCTGTGGCCGCCGGCTGCGGCGATCTCCAGGGCTCGCTTGGGCGCAGCCTGGCCCTTGATGTCGCGCAGATCCAGGGCCGCCGCCGGGCCCATGCGGGCCATGGCCGGCACGGCGCCCAAGGCGCGCTGCAGCGCGTCCTGCGATTGCGGCAGCAGCGCCCGCACCACCTCCAGCAGGTGGCTGGCCTGCCTGACATCCACCCCGCCCACCAGGGCCGCCTCGGCCGCGCTGGCCGGCGGCAGCAGCAGCTGGCGCGGGCAGGGTTGCTGCCGCAGTGCCAGGGCCATCGCCAGTGCACCGCGCACCGGGCGCAGCTCGCCGGCCAGCGACAGCTCCCCCGCGCATTCCAGGCCGGCCAGCGGCGCTGCCTCGATCTGCCCGCTGGCGGCCAGCAGGCCCAGCGCGATGGGGAGGTCGAAGCGGGCGCCCTCCTTGGGCAGGTCCGCCGGCGCCAGGTTCACAGTGATTCGCTTGTTGGCGGGGAACTCCAGGCCGCTGCTGAGCAGGGCGGCGCGGACTCGTTCGCGCGCCTCCTTGACTTCGGTGTCGGCCAGGCCGACCAGGGTGAAGCTGGGCAGGCCGTTGGCCAGATGGACTTCGACGGTCACCGCTTCGGCGCGCAAGCCATCCAGGGCGCGGCTGTGGATCAGGGCCAGGGTCATGGGTTTCTCCTGGCGCTGGATTCTGGGCGTGAAGAGGCTGGGCTGCCGGCACGGCTTCCACAATTGGCAGGAGCCTGCCCCGGCGCTGGCTCAAAGCTGGAAGGGGTAGACCACACCCACCATGCCGCTGACTTGCCGGGTCTTTTGCGTGAGGGGACTGCGCGAAGCGTCGGCCCGAAGCTGGGCCAGCTCCAGCGAGGCCGCGAGGCGCCATTGCTGGGTCAGCGCCATGTCCATCTCCAGCGTGAGCTGTGCGCTCTTGTGTCCTGCACGCGGCCGGAACGCTTGGCGGCCGCTGGCCAGCGCCTGCGCCTCGGTGACGCCGAAGTAGGCTTGCTGATAGCGGCGGTCGGCCCAAGTGAGGCTGGGTGCCAGGGTCAGCTGCAGGTCGCTGGATCGGAACAGGGGAAAGGACAGGCCCAGGTTCAACTGGCTTCCCCGATGGGCGGACAGGGCCTGGCGCACGCTGCCGTTCAACGCCAGGCCGCCCATCCCCGGCAGGGTATAGCCGACCGTGCCCGCGAAGACGCCGGTGGCGCGGACTTCGCCCATGCCCTTGAGCGCTGCGCTGCCTGGGCGGTAGCCGAGCAGGCCGAGCTTTTTGTCGTCGCTGTCGACCCGTCCTGGATCGATCTCCAGCCCCAGCTGGACACGGATGGCGGGAGGCAGTTCGGGCGACCAGAGCAGTCCGCGGTTGCCAATGGAAACGGTACCCAGGGCTGCGTCCCGGTAGCTGAATTCCATGCCAACGCCGGGCAGGCTACGGGAGTCCTGGCTGCCCTGGAATCGGGGTGCGACGACGGCACCCAGGAACACCGTGCCGGACCATCCCGGCGGCGCAGCGCGCGTTTCGGCGGGAGGAGCTTCCGCCTGGGCCGCCAGCATGCTGCCCAGCAGGCAGCTGCCAGCGAGCGAGCGCAGCGGGCGGGCGAGGGAGCACTTGGGTCGGCGAATGACGCTGCGATCGCGAAGGGTTTGCAGCAGGATGGGCAAGGACGAGTGGGGCATGGTCTGCACCTGTTGTTGAGGTGCCTGCATGCTAGGAATCGAGCGTGGATCCCGATGATTGCCGGCTGCGAAAGGCCGAACGAGTGCTGCCAACGACCGGCCGCGCGCCGCCGACGGTTGCCGCCAGCCCGACCTTGGTTCACATGGCGCGGAAGCGATGCGCGAAAAGCCGGCTGACCGGCAGCTGCGCCTCATGTCCATGGAGTCCGGCACTCAAGCGGCCATTCTCGTGACGGACCACATGGGAAATGGCACAGGCCTGAACCACCACGCTGCGATGAACCTGCCAGAACTCGTCGGGATCCAGCTGCAGCATCAAGTCGCGCAGGGCCGTGCGGATCAGCGCTTCGCGCTGGCGGGTCACGACGCGCACATACTTGTCCGCCGCTTCGAAGTACAGGACGTCGGCAATGGGGATGCGGTAGGTGACGGGCCCGATGGCGGCATTGATGACCTTCAGGCGCTCGCACAGGGCCGTCGCCGGATGCAGCACGCCCTCCAGGCGTTGCAGTTCCTGGCCGACGGCATCGGCCGACACGATGCAGCCTGCGCGCTTCTGCTTGCTCATGCGCTCCTGCAAGCGCCGCACGCAGCGCTGCAGCCGCTCCTGGCTCAGGGGCTTGAGCAGATAGTCCACCGCCCCATGATCAAAGGCCTGCAGGGCATAGTGGCCGTAGGCGGTGACGAAGACCAGTTGGGGAAGGGGGATGCCTTCCGGCCAGTCCTCCAGGATGGCCTGGGCGGCTTCCAGACCCGAGCAGGCGGGCATGTGGATGTCCAGGAAGATCAGCGATGGCAGGTGCTCGAGGGCCAATGCGATGGCCGCGGCGCCGTTGTCGGCCGTGGGCAGCATGTCGATGCCGGGCAGCAGTGCGAGCAGCTGCTCTTGCAGTCGCTTGGCCAGGACGGGTTCGTCTTCGACGATGAGGGCGAGCTGGGGTTCAGTCATGAATGGCAGCAGCATGGAGGGGCAGGGGGACATGGAGCAGGGCCTGGACGCCCCCTGACGGACGCTGGCGGAGCTGTACCGACGCCTTGGGCCCGAAGGCGTAGCGCAAGCGCTGCTGGACATTGCCGATGCCAATGCCGGGGCGTGGCGACCGCCGGGCCTCAAGCTGCAGGCCGGCGCCGTCGTCCTGCACCTCAATGCAAAGATGGCGCTCGTCCCGCCATGCACGCACCTGGACGCAGCCGCCCTGCACCTGCGCGCCAAGGCCATGTTTGATGGCGTTCTCCACGAGCGGTTGCAGGACCAGCGGAGGCAGTCGGACCGAACCGAGCTCGCCAGGCAGGTGGAGCTCGTAGCGCAGCCGGTTGCCCATGCGGATGCCCATGAGACGCAGGTAGTGCTCGGCCAGCGCGAACTCCTCCTGCAGGGACACCCGGTCGCGGTCACCGGTCTGCATGCTGGCGTGGAGCAGCTCGCTCAGGGCTTCCAGCAGGTGCTGGGCCTGCTGCGGGTCGTCGTCGACCAGGGCGTGGGCGTTGGCCAGCGTGTTGAACAGCATGTGGGGCTCGATCTGCTGCTGCAGCAGCTGCAGGCGCGCGCTGCTGGCGCGCATCTCGGCGTTCTCGGCCCGCAGGCGCTCGGCCTCCAGCCGATCGCGCTGGTGCGTGAGCACGATGGCGCCGCCGGACACCAGGAGGGTGAGGGCGATCACCAGCAGGTCCCATGGATGCCAGGTCAGTGGCAGGTGCAGCGGGGCTTCCAGCAGCAGACTGGCGACCAGCGCACCCAGAGCGAACCCCAAAGGGACCATGGCCAGCCGCAGCAGGTTCAGACTCAGCGGGTGCTTCCATTGCGAGGCGGGCTTCAGCAGCAGCGGCAGTTCACCCAGCCCATGGATGCTGAAACCGATGCATTGGGAATAGAGCAGCAGCTTCCACCAGGGCTTGCCCTTGTTCGCCAGGGTCAGTTCCTCGTGGCTGAGCGCGCCGGTCCCCAGCGCCATCAGCAGCAGCAGCGTGGCCACTGCCGTATTGAGGCCGGCGACCAGCAGCAGGTCACGGCCCCAGGTCCGGCGCAGGGTGGTCAGCCGCAATGGCATTGGCAGAGGTCGAGGCATGAGGCAGTGTGATGGGCGCATGGGCGCATGGGCGCGGGTAGCGCGGGCGCCAGTGTGAGGCCTGCCACTGTGGGCGCGGTACGGCTGGCGCCCAACCGAGCTGTTGACGGCGCCAAATGCATGGTGGAGGGAGTGAATCGCCTTTACCGACGGGCAAGCAACGCGCACCTGTCCGCGTGTGGCAGTCGATGAGTGTGGTTTTCAGAGGCCCATGCTTCGGCGCGCAAGCCGTCCAGGGCGCGGCTGTGGATCAGGGCCAGGGTCATGGGTTTCTCCTGGCGCTGGATTCTGGGCCGCTTCCGGGCCTTGACGGCGATCAAGCTCCGCAAGCCGCAGGATAGTGTGATTCACCAAGTTGGTGCAAGTAGCGAGTGGGCCGGCATATTTCGGTGCACGGCAGACCCATCTGCGGACCGCGCCGGCACGAAATCGGGAGTGTTCCGCCCCAGGCCCGGGCAAATCAGCCCAGGCCTGGACGGAGCAGCGCTGGCACGGAAGCTGCAATAGGGACTGTCGAAAGTCATTCCACCCATTTACCACTTTGCAGGAGTCCCGCGATGAAGTCATTTTTTGCGCTGCTGGCCCTCTCCATCACCGCCACCGCCATGCCCGCCTGGGCGGATGAACCGGCCAGCCCGCTGAGCTTCAATGCCAGCGTGACCACCGACTACCGCTACCGCGGCTACTCGCAGACGCGTCTGAAGCCCGCCCTGCAAGGCGGTGCCGACTACGACTTCGGCAACGGCTTCTACCTGGGCACCTGGGCCTCCACCATCAAGTGGGTCAAGGACTCCGGCGGCAATGCCAATGTGGAGATCGACGTCTATGGTGGCTACAAGACCGAGATCGCCAAGGGCCTGACCCTGGACGTCGGCCTGCTGCAGTACATCTACCCCAGCAACAAGCTCGACCCCAGCGCCAACACCCTGGAGGTGTACGGCGCGCTCAGCTACGGCGTGTTCACCGCCAAGTACTCGCACAGCCTCAGCAACCTCTTCGGCTTTGCCGACTCCAAGGGCTCGGGCTATCTGGACCTGAGCGCCGCACTGGACCTGGGCCAGGGCTTCACGCTGACGCCGCACGTGGGCCACCAGCGCGTCAAGAACCTCAGCAGCGCCTCCTACACCGACTACGCCGTGACGCTCGCCAAGGACTACGCCGGCTTCACCTGGAGTGGCGCCGTCATCCATGCCGCCACCGACGCCTACGTCGGCCCAGGCAACAAGAACCTGGCCAAGACCGCCCTCGTGCTCTCGGTCAAGAAGGTCTTCTAAGCGCCCCCGAACCCTGCCACGTCGCGCCAGCCCCCGAGGGGGGGCAAGAAGCCTTGGGGTGGCGCGCGTTTTCCTGAGATCCCGTCCGCAAGGAAGAAACCATGAAACTGATCACCGCCGTCATCAAGCCTTTCAAGCTGGACGAGGTCCGCGAGGCGCTCAGCGCCATTGGCGTGCAGGGCCTCACCGTTACCGAGGTCAAGGGCTTTGGTCGCCAGAAGGGGCATACCGAGCTCTACCGCGGCGCCGAGTACGTCGTCGACTTCCTGCCCAAGGTCAAGGTCGAGGCGGCCGTGGATGACGCGGTCGTGGACCAGGTCATCGAGGCCATCGAGAACTCGGCCCGCACCGGCAAGATCGGCGACGGGAAGATCTTCGTCTCGCCCCTGGACCAGGTGGTCCGCATCCGCACCGGCGAGACCGGAAAAGACGCACTTTGACCCACCCCCTACCGGCTGCGCCTTGCAGGACGCACCGGGCCAGAGCCCGGTCCTTCGGCAGGCACGTACGCCGCGGCGCTTGTGTCCGGCCTCAGTCCCTCAAGGGGGCGTGCCCGTAGTCCCGGCCAAGCCGAATCCTCGGGCCCTGCTGGGCTTGATTGGCTGACTGCGGCGCATGCACCGCGCAGCAGCACTGCAAAAGAACCGTTGGAGAATTGACGATGAAGAAACTACTTGCCGGCTTGGCCCTCGCCACCGCGGTCTTCGCGCCCGGCGCCTGGGCCCAGGACGCCGCCTCCGCACCGGCCGCCGCCGCCTCAGTGGCTGCCGTGGCAGCTGCACCGGAAGCAGCGGCATCCTCGGCGCCGGCCGCTGCTGCCGCCTCGGCCCCCGCCGAAGCCGCCTCGGCTCCCGCACCCACGCCCAACAAGGGCGACACCACCTGGATGATGCTGTCCACGCTGCTGGTCATCATGATGACGGTGCCAGGTCTTGCCCTGTTCTACGGCGGCCTGGTCCGTAGCAAGAACATGCTGTCGGTGCTGATGCAGGTGATGGTCACCTTCTCATTGATCGTGGTGCTGTGGGTGCTGTACGGCTACAGCTTCGCCTTCACCGAGGGCAATGCCTTCATCGGCGGCACGGACCGGCTCTTCATGAAGGGCATCTGGGACAACGTCGCCGGCACCTTCTCCAACGCCGCCACCTTCAGCAAGGGCGTGGTGATCCCGGAGATCGTGTTTGCCGCCTTCCAGGCCACCTTCGCCGGCATCACCGCCTGCCTGATCGTGGGTGCCTTCGCCGAGCGCATCAAGTTCTCCGCCGTGCTGCTGTTCATGGCCCTCTGGTTCACCTTCAGCTACCTGCCCATCGCGCACATGGTCTGGTTCTGGATGGGTCCGGATGCCTATACCGCCGCAGGCGTCGTCGATGAGATGAACGGCAAGGCTGGCCTGATCTGGCAATGGGGCGCGCTGGACTTTGCCGGCGGCACCGTGGTGCACATCAATGCCGCTGTTGCCGGCCTGGTGGGCGCCTTCATGGTGGGCAAGCGCATCGGCTACGGCCGCGAGGCCTTCACGCCGCACAGCCTGACCCTGACCATGGTCGGCGCCTCGCTGCTGTGGGTGGGCTGGTTCGGTTTCAACGCCGGTTCCGCGCTGGAAGCCAACGGCTTTGCTGCGCTGGCCTTCATCAACACCTTCGTGGCCACCGCCGCGGCCGTGCTGGCCTGGAGCGTGGGTGAAGCGCTGCACAAGGGCAAGGCCTCGATGCTGGGTGCTGCCTCCGGTGCCGTCGCTGGCCTCGTGGCCATCACGCCGGCGGCGGGCAACGTGGGTGTCGGCGGCGCCCTGGTGATCGGCGTGGTCGCCGGCTTCGCCTGCCTGTGGGGCGTGTCCGGCCTGAAGAAGATGCTGGGTGCCGATGACTCGCTGGACGTGTTCGGCGTGCACGGCGTGGGCGGCATCGTCGGCGCGCTGCTGACGGGCGTGTTCAACTCGCCGGCCCTGGGCGGCCCGAGCGCCGTCGGCGATTGGGTCACCGCCGCGATGATCACGCCGGACGCCTACAGCATCGCCAGCCAGGTCTGGACCCAGGCCAAGGCCGTGGGCGTGACCATCGTCTGGTCGGCCGTGGTCTCCCTGGTCGCCTACAAGATCGTCGATCTGACCATCGGCCTGCGCGTGTCCGAAGAGGAAGAGCGCGAGGGCCTGGACATCAGCTCGCATGGCGAGACGGCCTATCACAAGTGAACAAGTGAGGGCCGCATGACGCCTGGATCCCGGCTGCCATCGGCACCGGGAGGTCACCAAGAAGGCCGCCGTGAGGCGGCCTTCGTGCTTGCGGGGAGCGCCCGTTCAGGTCTTTCGCTGCAGCAGCAGCCCGGCCAGCAGCTCGGCCAGGTGTGCCGGGCTGAAGGGCTTGGGGAGGAAGTAGTCGGCGCCGGCCTGGCGGGCTGCCTCATGCTCGGCCGAACCGGCCTTGGCGGTCAGCATCACGATGAGGGTGCGTGCCGTCTCTGGTTCGGCACGAACTTGCCGGCACACCGCCAGCCCGTCCATGCCGCCGGGCATCATCATGTCCAGCAGGACGAGGTCGGGGCGCCAGGCCTGGATTTCCGCCAGACCGGCGCTGCCATTGGTCGCCTCGCGGATCTCGTAGTCCGCGCCTTCCAGCGCCCAGCGGACCAGCCGGCGGATGTCGGCCTGGTCTTCGACAATCAGCAGTTTGGTGGGCATCTTGGGCAGGGCAGCAAGGACGAGCCGAGCTTAGCGCCACACTTCGCACAAGCCGCGCCCGCCGTGCATGGAAAAGGCTTGCAATCGGGCAATACGCCCTCAATTGCGCCCTCCTAGAATCTCCCTGCCTCTTTCCAGGATCGATTGCCCACCATGGTTCCACACCTCGTCACTGCACTGAACGGCCCCATCAAGGAACTGGAGCAGCGCATCCTGGAGTCCCTCCCGGCCATCGAGCGCTGGTTCCGCCTGGAGTGGATGGAGCACACGCCGCCCTTCTACAGCTCGGTGGACGTGCGCAATGCCGGTTTCAAGCTGGTGCCGGTGGACACCAACCTCTTTCCCGGCGGCTTCAACAACCTCAACCCGGACCTGCTGCCGCTGTCGGTGCAGGCGGCCATGGCGGCCATCGAGAAGATCTGCCCCGAGGCCAAGAACCTGTTGCTGATCCCGGAGAACCACACCCGCAACAGCTTCTACCTGCAGCATCTGCAGACCCTGGTGCGCATCTTCACCCAGGCCGGGTTGAATGTGCGCCTGGGCAGCCTGGACGAAACCATCACCGAGCCGGCCAGCCTGGCCCTGCCCGATGGCGGCAGCCTCACGGTGGAGCCGCTGGTGCGCAAGCGCGGGCGCCTGGGCCTGAAGGATTTCGACCCCTGCACCATTCTGCTGAACAACGACCTCTCCGCCGGCGTCCCGAGCGTGCTGGAGGGCTTGCACGAGCAGTACCTGCTGCCGCCCCTGCATGCGGGCTGGGCGATGCGCCGCAAGTCGCGGCACTTCCAGGCCTACGAGGAGGTGGCCAAGAAGTTCGCCAAGCTGCTGGGCATGGATCCCTGGCTGATCAACCCGCTGACGGTGGGCGTGCAGGGCCTGGACTTTGCGCAGGGCCAGGGCCTGGAGGCCTTGAAGGACCAGGTGGACCAGGTGATCACCAAGACGCGGCGCAAGTACAAGGAATACGGCATCCAGGAGAAGCCTTTTGCCATCGTCAAGCCCGACGCCGGCACCTACGGCATGGGCATCACGACGGTGCGCGACGCCAAGGAGCTGGACGAGCTCAACCGCCGCTGCAAGAACAAGATGAGCGTGATCAAGGACGGCCAGCCGGTGCATGAGGTCATCGTCCAGGAAGGCGTGGTGACGCACGAGCGCGTCAACGAGGCGGTGGCCGAGCCGGTGGTCTGCATGATGGACCGCTACGTGGTGGGCGGCTTCTACCGGGTGCATGCCGACCGCGCGGCCGACGAGAACCTCAATGCCCCGGGGGCCAGCTACGTGCCCTTGGCCTTTGCGCAGGCGACGCAGCTGCCGCGCCCTGGCGAGGCGCCCGGCGCCAGCGCGCCCAATCGCTTCTACATGTACGGCGTGATCGCGCGCCTGGGCATGCTGGCAGCCAGCTATGAGCTGGAGGCCACGGACCCGGAGGCGGAGATCTACGCCTGATCACCGGGGCTTGCGGCGGCCTTGAGGGCTTGCATGAAGTACTGGACCTGCTCGTTCTGCGGTTCGGGCAGATGCCAGACGGTCAGGTCCGCCAGGCCCAGATCGGCCTCCAGCGGCAGGATCAGGCCGATGCCGTGTTGCGTTGCCAGGCGTGCCGCATGCAGGGGCATGATGGTGAGGCAGGGCATGCGCCGCATCAGGCTCAGGGACAGCATCAGGTCGCCGGTCTCGATGACATTGCGCGGCAAGGGAATCCCGCGCTGAGCCCACAGGCGGTCCTGCAGGGCGCGTGAACGCGTGCCGGGCAGGGGCCAGATCCAGGTCTGTTCGCTGAGCGTCTCCCAGCCCACACGGCGTGCGCGCGCCAATGGGTGATGCGTGCTGATCACCAGGGCCTCGCGCTGCTCGATCAGGCAATGGGACTCCAGGTCGGCTGGCGGGTCGTCCTGCGTCACACGGGCGACGACCAGGTCCAGGCGCCCCTGGCGCAGCTCCTGGAACAGATCGCGCAGCGCGTGGGTGCGCACGCTGAGCGTGATGTGCGGATAGCGTGCCTTCATCTGCGCCATGGCCTCGGGCAGCACATGGGCGAGGGCGGCATTGGTCGCGCCGATGAGCAGTTCACCGGCCGCCCCGCGCACCATGGCCGCCATGTCTTCGCCACCGCGCTGCAGATCGGCCTCCAGCTTGCGCGCCAGCTGCACCATGCGCTCGCCCAGGGCTGTGGCGCGCAGGCCGCGGCCGTGGCGGATGAACAGGGTTTGTCCCAGGCCCTGCTCGATCTCGGCCAGCGTCTTGCTGACTGCGGGCTGGGTGACATGCAGCAGCTCGGCGGCCGCGCTCAGGCTGGCAGCCTCCTTCAGCGCAATCAGCGTGCGCAGGTGGCGCAGGCTCATGCGCCGCCGCACGAACTGCTCGGCGGCTTCCGGGGCGCTCCCGCTGTGGATGCTCATAACCATTCACAAAACTTTACCAAACCAGAAGTCATGGTCCGCGGGCTGCGGCTCTTTAGCTTTCGGCCTTCGGCGCGCCAGCGTCGCCGAAATCCAAAGCCCATAGCCACAGCCAAGCGAGGAGATGTCCATGAAGTTCCACATGACCCTGGTGGGTCTGGCCGCACTGGCCTGCTGCGCCGCGCAGGCCCAGACGGAGCCGCAGAAGAAGCTCGAACGCGTCGAGGTCACCGGTTCCATGATCAAGCGCACCGACCGCGAGACGCCGTCGGTGGTGCAGGTCATCACGGCCGAGCAGATCCGCAAGTCCGGCTTTGCCACGGTCGAAGAGCTGCTGCGCTCCTCCAGTGCCGTGGATGTCAGCGGCTCGGTGGGCGATGGCGTGGGCAGCGGCTTCGTGTCGGGCGTCAGCGCCGTCTCCATGCGCGGCATGGGCGCGCAGGGCACGCTGGTGCTGATCAACGGCCGCCGTCTGGCGCCCGTCGGCGCCGTGGACATCAATTTCGGTCGCGGGAATCTGGTCAGCACCAACACCATTCCCAAGGACGCCATTGAGCGCATCGAGATCCTGAAGGACGGCGCCTCGGCCATCTACGGCTCGGACGCCATGGCCGGCGTGATCAACTACGTGCTGAAGAAGGAGTACCGGGGCGGCGATCTGGCGGTCTCGGCCGGTGCCAACAGCCATGGCGACGGGCGCAAGCGCAGTGCCTCGGGCAGCTTCGGCTTCGGCAACCTGGCCATCCAGCGCTTCAACGTCTTCGGCGGCGTGGAAGTCTCGCAGCGCGACCCGGTCAGCTACTTCGAGGCCAGCAAGGTGGGCCGCCAGGCCGACCGCGACGCCTGGCTGGTGGCCAACTCCACCGCCAGCACGCCGCGCATGCCGGACTTCTCCTACGGCAGCGTCGGCAGCTTCTGGGGCAACTACTACAGCGTGCCGGCGACCACGCCCAGCAGCGTGACGGCGCCTAACGATCCCAAACTCTACCTGGGCACCCTGCCGGGCTGCCCGGACGAGCGTACGGTGGGCAAGGGCGTGCCGCAGCGGCAGCCGGGCCAGCAGGACAGTTCGCCGCTGGGGCAGTGCCGCTACAACCTGGACATGGACACCGAGTTCCTGGCCAAGCAGGACCGCTTCAGCGGCTCCGTGCGCGGCAACCTGGCGATCAACGAGGACACCACGGCCTTTGTCGACCTGATGTATTCGCGGACCAAGACCGTGAACCGGCTCGTGCCGCAGTCGCTGGCCAGCATCGTGGGCGCCAACAACACCCGCGTCAGCAGCTGGGCCCTGCCCAATGGCAAGATCCTGGGCCAGAACGCCATCATCCTGGCGCCCGACCATCCGGACAACCCGACGCGCGGCACGGCCAAGCCGCAGACCGTGCAGCTGGCCTACCGCTTCGAGGATCTGGACCAGCGCGACATCTCCGACCTGAGCTCCACGCGGCTGAGCGCCGGCATCGAGGGTGTCTACGCTGGCTGGGACTACGACGCCGCCCTGGTCTACAGCAAGATGGACAACAAGGGCATGCGCACCCAGCGCCTGCTGTCCAGCCGCCTCAACGAGCTGATCGCCAAGGGCGGGCCCTACCACTTCGGCAAGGCCAATGACGCTGCGGCCATCGACTGGCTGACCGACGACGCCACCAACACCGGCAACTCCAGCGTCACCGCTGCCGATGTGCGCGCCAGCCGCGAGTGGTTCGAGATGGCCGGCGGACGCGCGGCCGTCGCCGTGGGCGTGGAGGCGCGCCATGAGAGCCTGTCCGCCACGCCGGACGATGCCTTCCGCTCGGGGGACTACGTGGGCCTGGTCGCCAACGGCACCTCGGGTTCGCGCAAGGTCTGGGGCGGCTTTGGCGAGCTGCGTTTGCCGGTGCGCAAGGACCTGGAAGTCCAGGCCGCGCTGCGCGCCGAGCACTACAGCGACTTCGGCAACTCCACCACCGGCAAGCTGGGCTACAAGTGGACGGTGCTGCCGCAACGCCTGATGCTGCGCGGCACGGCGGCCACGGGCTACCGGGCGCCTTCCATCTCGCAGATCTCCAACGAGGGCTACTTCGTCAGCTTCCACAGCTACGGCACCGAGCGCATCTACGACCCGCTGCGCTGCAACTGGAATGCCGCCGACAACAGCAAGTCCACCAGCAAGTCCACCCAACCCAACCAGTGGCGCGACTGCAATCTGCTGAACTACACCTCCGGGATTCCCTCGGCCCAGCAGCCCGGCTCGCTGGCCACGGCGGTGACGCCCAATCCCAACGTCAAGCCGGAGAAATCGCGCTCGGCCACGCTGGGCTTCATCTTCTCGCCGACAGACTACCTGGACGTGTCGCTGGACGCCTGGTACTTCAAGCGCAACAACGAGATCCGGGTGCAGCGCGGCTTCGACATCATGACGGCCTATATCGCCAACCCGGCCGCCAATGAGCAGTTCCTGATCCGCGACAGCAACCCGGGCACCTGGCTGCGCGATGCCTCCGGCGCGCTGATTCCCAACAGCGGCCCCATCCTGGCCCTGCTGCGCCAGTACGGCAACTTCAACTACACCGTCACCTCAGGCGTGGACTACGAAGCCAATCTGCGCCTGCCCAGCAATCCGCTGGGCCAGTTCAAGTTCAAGCTGGAGGGCAGCTTCACCGCCCGCTATGACCAGCAGATTCTCAGCGGTGGGAATGTGGAGCGCATCAACGGCACCACCACCTCGGGCGTGCCCAAGACCAAGGCCTCGCTGCGCATGGACTGGAGCCGGAACGACTCCAGCGCCTGGTTGCGCCTCAACCACAGCGATCCGCTGTGGAGCAACAGCAGCTCGGCGCAGTGCCTGAGCAAGCCGACGGCCCTGCAGAGCTATCCCAGCAGCCAGGGCTGGTGCACGGCTGCGGCGCAGACCACCTTGGACATGGGGCTGGCTTACACGGGATTCAAGAACCTGGTGCTGAGCGGCTCCATCCTCAACATCACCAACGAGTTCATCAGCCGCAGTGCAGCCTCGGTGCCGGCCCAGTTTGGCCATTGGGACAGCGGCAACCGCAGCGATGCGGACCTGGGCCGCCGCTTCAATGTGAGCCTGAGCTACCGCTGGGAGTGATCCTGTTCGGCAGCCACCTACGCGGGTGGCTGTCGGACCGGGCGCCGTGCAGCGCACAATATGCACTTTTGATTCCACGGCCAGCCTTTTGCGTCAGGCCGTCGCGCCTGTGAGCACCAGCCACGAACAACAACACCGCAGCCCCGGCGTCCTTGCCGCCCTGACCCTGGGCGCCCTGGGGGTGGTCTATGGCGATATCGGCACCAGTCCGCTCTACGCCCTCAAGGAAGTCTTCCATGGCGGGCATGTCCCGCTGACCTCGCAGAACATCCTGGGCGTCCTGTCCCTGCTGTTCTGGACCATGACCATCGTCGTCTCGCTCAAGTACGTGCTGCTGATCCTGCGGGCGGACAACAACGGCGAGGGCGGCCTGATCGCGATGCTGGCGCTGGCCACCCAGGCCGTGCGGGACAAACCGGGCCTGCACCAGGGGCTGATGGCGGTGGGGCTGTTCGGCACGGCCATCTTCTTTGGCGACGCCGTCATCACGCCAGCGATGACGGTGCTGGGTGCCGTCGAGGGCATCGACGTCTATGCCCCGCAATACGACCAGCTGATCGTGCCGCTCACGCTCGTCGTGCTGGCCGGGCTGTTCGCGGTCCAGCGCTTCGGCACCGGCGGCGTGGGCAAGGCCTTCGGACCGGTGATGCTGGTGTGGTTCGCCAGCCTGACCCTGCTGGGCCTGCCTCAGATCCTGGAGAACCCCAAAGTGCTGGCGGCGGTGAACCCGGTCTATGCGATCGAGTTCTGCATGCACTACGGCTGGGTGGCCTTCGTGGCCCTGGGCGCGGTGGTGCTGGTGGTGACCGGCGGCGAGGCGCTCTATGCCGACCTGGGCCATTTCGGCAAGCAGCCCATCCGCATTGCCTGGTACGGCATCGTGATGCCGGCGCTGGTGATCAACTACTTCGGCCAGGGCGCGCTGCTGCTCGCGGATCCGGCGGCCATCAAGAACCCCTTCTTCCTGATCGCGCCCTCCTGGGCCGAGCTGCCGCTGTTCGGCCTGGCCACGCTGGCCGCCATCGTGGCCTCGCAGGCCCTGATCACGGCGGCCTTCTCGGTCACCAAGCAGGCCATCCAGCTGGGCATCCTGCCGCGCATGCGCATCGTCCACACCTCGGTGCGCGACATCGGCCAGATCTACGTGCCCTTCATCAACTGGATGCTGTTCGGCTTCGTGGTCGTCGCGGTGGTGATGTTCGGTTCGTCCAGCAAGCTGGCCGGCGCCTACGGCGTGGCGGTGACCATCGACATGACCATCACCACGGTCATGACCTTCTTCGTGATCCGCTTTGGCTGGAAGTACCCGCTGGCCCTGTGCGTGGCGGCCACCGGCTTCTTCTTCCTGATCGACGTCACCTTCCTGGCCTCCAACCTGCTCAAGGTCGCGGCCGGCGGCTGGTTCCCGCTGACCATCGGCATCTGGATGTTCACGCTCATGCTGACCTGGAAGGAAGGCCGCCAGCTGCTGTCCGACAAGCTGCGCGAGGACGCCATCGAGCTGCAGGGCTTTCTGGAAGCCGTCTTCCTGAATCCGCCGCTGCGGGTGCCGGGGTCGGCGGTCTTCCTCTCGGCCGAACAGGGCATCACGCCCAATGCCCTGCTGCACAACCTCAAGCACAACAAGGTGCTGCACGAGCAGAACCTCTTTGTGACCGTCAAGCACCACGAAAAGCCCTGGATCGGATTCGACAAGCGCGTGGAGCTAGAGAGCCTGGGCAATGACTGCTGGCAGGTGACCGTGCACTTCGGCTTCAAGAACGAGCCCGACGTGCCCGAGGCCTTGAAGCTGCTGGAGGCCCGCGGTGTGCACCTGGACGACATGGAGACCAGCTACTTCCTGTCGCGCGACATCGTCATCCCCACCATCGGCTCTGGCATGGCCTTGTGGCGTGAAAAGCTCTTCGCCAGCATGCACCGCAATGCCGCGGCCGCGGCGGACTTCCTGCACCTGCCCACCAATCGCATCGTGGAGCTGGGTTCCAAGGTCGAGATCTGATCGCTGCGGACCTGCGCGGCGCCTGATGCCGCCGCAGGTGTCCCCCGGCGCTGGCCATTCGCCGGCGGGCAAGCCGCGCTGGCAAAGGATGCAAGTCCCCGTGCCGGCAGGTGTGCGGCGGGCCGGCTATGCTGGCCCCCATGCGCCGCTTTCTGCAAGACCTGTCCCTGCCGTCCACCGTCGCTGGCTTCGTGGCCGTGCTGGTGGGTTTCACCAGTTCGGTCGCCATCGTCTTCAAGGGCGCGCTGGCTCTTGGCGCCACCCCGAGCCAGCTGACCTCCTGGATGTGGGCGCTGGGCCTGGGCATGGGCCTGACCAGCCTGGGCCTGTCGCTCTGGACCCGCCAGCCCGTGCTGACCGCCTGGTCCACGCCGGGCGCAGCCCTGCTGGCCAGTACGGTGGGCGTGTCCATGCCCGAGGCCGTCGGCGCCTTCATCGTCTGTGCGCTGATGATCACCGCGGCCGGCTTCAGCGGGCTCTTCGAGCGCCTGATGGACCGCATTCCCATGGCCATCGCGGCGGCGCTGCTGGCGGGCGTCCTGGCCCGCTTCGGACTGGACGCGATGCTGGCGACGCAGAGCGCGCCCACCCTCGTGCTGAGCATGGCGGCGGCGTTCCTGCTGGGGCGCCGCTTCTGGCCGCGCTATGCCGTGCCGGTGGTCCTGCTGGCAGGCGTGGCCGTGGCAGGCCTGCAGGGCCGATTGCATCTGGACGCCGTGCAATGGGCCTGGGCCCGGCCCGAGTGGGTGAGCCCGCGCTTCAGCGTGGCCTCGCTCATCGGCGTGGCGCTGCCGCTGTTCCTCGTGACCATGGCCTCGCAGAACCTGCCCGGCGTGGCCGCGCAGCGGGCCTCGGGCTACCAGACGCCCGTCTCGGCCAGCATCGGCGTGACCGGGCTGGCCTCGCTGGTCTTCGCACCTTTCGGCGGCTATGCCTTCAACCTCGCGGCCATCACGGCGGCCATCTGCATGGGCCGCGAGGCGCATGAGGATCCGGCCCGGCGCTACACCGCCGCAGTGATGGCGGGGGTGTTCTACGTCGCCTTGGGCCTGGCCGGTGGCGCTGTCGTGGGCCTGCTGGCGGCCTTTCCGCGCGAGCTGGTCGCGGCCATTGCCGGCCTGGCGCTGCTGGGCACCATTGCGGGCGGCCTGAGTGCCGCGCTGAAGGACGAGCAGCATCGTGACGCCGCCATCCTCACCTTTCTCGTGACGCTCTCAGGCCTGCAGCTGGCGGGCATCGGCTCGGCCTTCTGGGGCGTGGTGGCCGGCGCCCTCGCCCTGCTGGTGCAGCGCCTGCGCCGCGCCTGAATCGACGCATTCTCGACACCTCTTCCGGACTCCCGCCATGAAACTGCTCTTCGTTGTCGACCCGCTTGCCAGCTTCAAGACCTACAAGGACTCGACTTTCGCCATGATGCGCGAGGCCGCCCGGCGCGGCCATGAACTCTGGGCCTGCGAGCCGGCCGAGCTGGTCTGGCAGCGCGGCGGCCTGGTCACGGCGCGTGGGGCGCAGCAGCTGACGCTCTCGGCTGCGGCGCTGGCCAGCAGCGACGGCACCGACACGCCGGACTGGTACACCGTGACTGCCACGCAAGACCTGGCCCTCGCCGGCGTCGATGCCGTGCTGATGCGCAAGGATCCGCCCTTTGACAGCGAGTTCTTCTACACCACGCAGCTGCTCAGCCAGGCCGAGCGCGAGGGCGCCCGCGTCTTCAACAAGCCCTCGGCCCTGCGCGAGCACCCTGAGAAGCTGGCCATCCTGGAGTTCCCCCAGCACATCACGCCGACGCTGGTGACGCGCTCGGCCGCGGCCATCCGCGCCTTCCATGCCGAGCACCGCGACATCATCCTCAAGCCCCTGGACGGCATGGGCGGCATGGGCATCTTCCGCGTCGGGGCGGATGGGCTCAATCTGGGCGCCATCATCGAGACCCTCAACAAGGACGGCGCGCAGACCGTCATGGTGCAGCGCTACCTGCCCGAGATCGCGCAGGGCGACAAGCGCGTGCTGCTGATCGGCGGCGAGGTCGTGCCCTATGCCCTGGCCCGCATTCCACAAGGCGGCGAAGTGCGTGGCAACCTGGCGGCGGGCGGCAAGGGCGTGGCCATGCCCCTGACCGAGCGCGAACGCGAGATCGCCGAGCATCTGGCGCCCATCCTCGCGGCGCGAGGCCTGCTGCTGGTGGGGCTGGACGTCATCGGCCCCTGCCTCACCGAGATCAACGTCACCAGCCCGACCTGCTTCCAGGAAATCGGCGCGCAGACAGGCTTCGACGTCGCGGCCCTGTTCGTCAACGCCTTGGAGCGAGCCGTGGGCGCGGCCCAGGGTTGATCCGCATACCGCACAGTTTGCTCGGATTGTTAAATACCAACGCAAGACCAAAAAAATACCAATAACGCCGAATCCTTGGTGGATCGGGCAGGGCACTCGTCGGGGCTTGCACGGTCAGCCCTGGCGGGCCGGGGAAGGACGGGTGCGCTGGAGGGGTCGTCATCGAACGGCCCTGCATGGCGCCGTCTGCGGTGCCGCGTCCGGGCTGCTGTTCAGCCTTGCACCGATCCCCTGGAGGTTCGCATGACCCCGTCCGCCCCATCCATCCGCCGCCATGCCTTGGGCCTGGCCCTGCTGGCCGCCGGCCTGCACCTGACGTCTTCGGCCCAGGCCGCCACCTGTTCTGCGGCCTGGGCCGAAGGCAAGACCTACGCCGCCAACACCCTGGCCAGCTACCAGGGCAAGGACTACAGCGCCCTGGTGACGCATACGGCCTATGTCGGCGCCAACTGGAACCCGCCGGCGACGCCTTCGCTGTGGCGCTATGTGGCCGACTGCTCGGCCAGCCCCACGCCGACACCGACACCGACACCGACACCGACACCGACACCAACGCCAACGCCAACGCCAACGCCAACGCCAACGCCAACGCCAACCCCCGCCCTCCCCAAGCACGCCCTGATCGGCTACTGGCACAACTTCGCCAATGGTGCCGGCGCGCCGATCCGGGTGAAGGACGTGTCCGATGACTGGGACGTGATCATGATCTCCTTCGCCAGCGATGCCGGTGACGGAGGCGTGGCCTTCCAGCTGGATCCGGGTGCGGGCTCGGAGGCCGACTTCATCGCCGACATTGCTGCCAAACGCGCCAAGGGCAAGAAGGTGGTGCTGTCCCTGGGCGGCCAGGACGGGCGCATGACGCTCAACACCAGCGCGCAGTTGACGAACTTCGTCAACACCCTGGCCGCGCTGATCGCCAAGTACGGTTTCGACGGCATCGACCTGGACCTGGAGAGCGGTGCCGGAGTGTCGCTGGGCTCGCCCATCATCAACAACCTGATCACGGCCGTGAAGCAGCTCAAGACCAAGGTGGGGCCGGGCTTCTATCTCTCGATGGCGCCCGAGCATCCCTATGTGCAGGGCGGCTACGTGGCCTACGGCAGCATCTGGGGCGCCTACCTGCCCATCATCGACGGCCTGCGCGAGGAGCTGACGATGATCCACGTGCAGTACTACAACAACGGCGGCTTCACCTACTCCGATGGGCGCCAGCTCAGCGAGGGCACGGTGGACGGCCTGGTCGGTGGCAGCCTGATGCTGATCGAGGGCTTCAAGGTCAGTCAGGGCACAGGCTGGGAGTTCAAGGGCCTGCGACCCGACCAGGTGGCCTTCGGCGTCCCCTCGGGCACGCGCTCGGCCGGCCGGGGCTATGCGCCGCCCAGCGTCATCAACCAGGCACTGAGCTGCCTGACCCTGCTGCAGAACTGTGGCGCAGTGAAGCCCAAGGCGGCCTACCCGAGCTTCCGCGGTGCCATGAGCTGGTCGATCAACTGGGACAAGGCCGACGGCTACAACTTCTCGGTGCCGGTGAAGGCGCAGCTCAAGACCCTGCCTTGAGCGCGCAAGTTTAGGCAAGACCTGACCCCCGGGCGCGTTGCCGGCTGTCCGCGCGCCTGAGCGCTGTCAACGCCCGGGGCTCTGTTCGCACGGCTGCAGCCCTGCCTGCGCTGCGGTTCACTACACTGCCGGCATGGACAGCGACCGCCACCCCGATGCCGTCGCCCGGCTGATTGCGCCCAGCCTGGCCCTGAGCGGCTGCCTCTATGCCTCGCTCTGGCGCGACACCACGGGTGCCGCCTCGCTGAGCGCCGCGCAGCGCAGCTCCCATTTTCCGGCCACGCCCTTCTGTGGCATGACCTGGGTCCTGGAAGGCGACGGCTGCCAGGTGCTGGACGACGGCAGCGAACGTCGCCTGGGCGGCCGCTGCCTGGTGGGCGGTCCCCGCAGCCGGCCGGCCCAGTTCCGCTCCGATGCGGGCACGCGCTGCTTCATGGTGGCTCTCCTGCCCGACGCCCTGCACGCGCTGACAGGCATGGACCTCGCAGCCATGGTGGACCGCTACGAGCCTATCGAGTCGCTGCTGGGCGAGGAGTGGCAAGCCCTGAACGCCGCCCTGCTGGCCGCCCCCGACGAGCATGCCTGCCAGGCCCTGCTGGAAGCCTTTCTGCTGCCGCGCTGGCGGGCCTGCGTACAGGGGCCGTCGGCGCCGGCGCGCCGCTACCGGGACTGGATGCAGAACCTTGCCCTCAAGGCCGTGGCCGGCGGCCATGGCGACAGCCTGCGCCAGGTTGAGCGCCGCATCAAGCGTTGGAGCGGCCAGAGCCTGCAGGCCCTGCGCCGCGTCAGCCGGGCCGAGTCCACCTTCCATCGCGTGCGTCGCGAGATGGAGGCCGGCGAGGTGCTGTGGAGCGCGCTGGCCCAGGACGCCGGCTATGCCGACCAGGCCCACCTGTGCCGCGAGACCCGCCGCGTCACCGGCTTCAGCCCGGAGGAATTGCGCCGGCGCATCGAGGCCGACGAGGCTTTCTGGGCGTATCGGGTCTGGGTCTGAGTCCGGTGCGGTGACGGCTGGGGCGCCCGCTCTGGGACAATCGCCCCATGGCTGTCCTCTTCCTGACCAATGCCCATCTCGCCTACGGCCACGTGCCGCTGCTGGATGGCGCCAATTTCGCGCTTGAAACCGGTGAACGCGTGGGCCTGATCGGCCGCAACGGCACCGGCAAGTCCTCCCTGCTCAAGATCCTCGCCGGCATCGACAAGCTGGACGACGGCCTGCTGCAGCTGCAGCTGGGCCTGCGCAGCGTCTATGTGCCGCAGGAGCCCGAACTGCGGGCGCAGGCCAGCATCTTCGAGGTGGTCAGCGAGGGCGTGGCCGAAGCCCGCGAGCTGCGCGAGCGCTTCGAGGCCCATGCGCCGGGCGAGGACCTGGACGCGCTGCAGACCCGGCTGGAGCAGCTGGGCGGCTGGACCTGGGAGCAGCGGGTCACGGAGACCCTGCAGCGCCTGGGCCTGGACGGCAGTCGCCAGGTCGGCGCGCTGTCCGGCGGTCTGAAGAAGCGCGTGGCGCTGGCCCGCGCTCTGGTGGCGCAACCCGATGTGCTGCTGCTGGACGAGCCCACCAACCACCTCGACCTGGACGCCATCGCCTGGCTGGAAGGCCTGCTCAACGCCTTCAAGGGCAGCCTGCTGCTGATCACCCACGACCGCGCCTTCCTGGACAACGTCTGCAACCGCATCGTCGAGCTGGACCGCGGCCAGCTGCGCGGCTATCCCGGCAACTTCGCCGCCTTCCAGGCCGCCAAGCAGTACGAGCTGGAGAACGAGGCGCTGGCCAACGCCCGCTTCGACAAGCTGCTGGCGCAGGAGGAGGTCTGGATCCGCAAGGGCGTCGAGGCCCGCCGCACCCGCAGCGTGGCGCGCGTGGCCCGGCTGGTGCAGATGCGCGAGGCCCATGCCGCCCGCCGCGATGTGCAGGGCCGCGTGCGCCTGGACATCGCCACGGGGGATGCCAGCGGCAAGATCGTCGCGGAGCTGGACAAGGTCAGCAAGCGCTTCGGCGAGCGCACCGTGGTGCGCGACTTCAGCACCACCATCCTGCGCGGCGACAAGATCGGCCTGATCGGCCCCAACGGCGCCGGCAAGACCACGCTGCTGAAGCTCATCCTCGGCGAGCTGGCGCCCGACAGCGGCACCGTGCGCCAGGGCTCGCGCCTGTCCGTGGCCTATTTCGACCAGATGCGCGAGGGGCTCAACCTGGAAGCCACGCTGGCCGACACCATCAGCCCCGGCAGCGAATGGATCGAGATCGGCAACCAGCGCAAGCACGTGATGAGCTACCTGGGCGACTTCCTCTTCGCCCCGCAGCGCGCCAACTCGCCGGTGAAGAGCCTGTCAGGCGGCGAGCGCAACCGGCTGCTGCTGGCGCGGCTCTTCGCCCGGCCGGCCAATGTGCTGGTGCTGGACGAGCCCACCAACGACCTGGATATCGACACCCTGGAGCTGCTGGAAGAACTGCTGCAGGACTACGACGGCACGGTCTTCCTGGTCAGCCATGACCGCCGCTTCCTGGACAACGTGGTCAGCTCGACCATCGTGGCCGAAGGCGAGGGTAGCTGGCGCGAGTACGAGGGCGGCGTGCAGGACTGGCTGACCCAGTCGCAGCGGGCCAAGGCCATCGCCGCGGCGGCGGCGCCCAAGGCGGTCGCTGCGGCTCCGGCACCCGTGCAGCCCGTGGTGGCCGCGGCCAAGCGCAAGCTCAGCTACAAGGAGCAGCGCGAGCTGGACGAACTGCCGGGCTGCATCGAGGCCCTGGAGGCCGAGCAGGCCGAGCTGAACGCGCTGATCGGCGGCACCGAGCTCTACACCCAGGGTGCCGGCCGCATCCAGGAGGTGACCAGCCGCGCGGCCGCCATCGAGGACGAGCTGATGGCGCTGCTGGAGCGCTGGGAAGTGCTCGGCGCACGCTGAGCTGAGGGCCTTGGCGGGCCTAGGCTCGCTGCAGCTTGTCGGCCGGGAACAGGCCGGCCTTGTTCTTCAGCTGCACTACCAGTTCGCCGTGGCGGATGACCACGGTGTCCACCACTTCGGTGCTGTTGCCGAGCTTGACCTTGTCACCCGGTTTGAGAGGCGGCAAGGTGGGCATGGCTGGCACCGGCGGCATGGAAAGGCGGACCGCCGCTCGCGGATCCGCCTGCGAGTCGCCGACGGTCTGTCGCAGGCGTTGATGCAGGTCGGGGCGGTCCTGTGCCAGGTTTTTCAATGCCTGGCGCAGGGTGCTCCTGAGCTCCTGCGCAGTGAACGGCTTCTTCAGCAGAAAGCGGGCCCCGGCTGCCTGGGCCTGGGCCTGCTGCTCCGGACCCGTCTCGAAGCTCAGCAGCGACAGGCGGCAGTCTGGCACCTGCTGGCAGATCTGCTGATGCAGCGCAATGCCGCTGAGCGGCTCCCTGGCAAACCAGTCGCAGATCAGGAACTGGGGCCGAAAGGCCGGCAGCAGGGCCAGGGCCTCTTCGGGCTTGCTGCAGCAGCGGATGTTGTCGGGCGCAAAGCCGTAGCCCTCCAGGAGCTGGCGCGCAAAGGTCTGCACGCCGGGCAGCGGATCCACGATGAGGAAGTTGAGGGGGGCGGGGTCGCTCATGTCGGCGTGGCCGAAGCGGCATGTGGGAAGCTGCGATCGATCTTAGCGAGCCATACCGGTGCTGCGATCGACCCCTGCTGCCCAAATCGTTCCTGCGTGAAATAAGTGCGTGACCGCCTTGCGACGCCGGCCGCTCTGGGGCTGCCTGCCGGCAGGGTTTGGCCCTAGTATGGGTCGCTCAGGCTTGCAGCGAAACGGCGGGTGCATGGGTCTCAGGCGCCAGATGATCGGCTACGTGATCGCGCTCTCGGCGGGATGCATCCTGCTGGGACTGTGGGCCATCCAGCGCGGCCTGGACCAGGCCTATCAGGACCTGGAGCTGGAGGAGGCTCGCGACGACTTCCAGCATCTGCTGGCGGTGCTGGACGGCGAGATCCAGCATCGCGAGTTCAGCTTGCGCGAGTGGCGCCTGTGGCCCGATCTGCGCCGCCATCTGCAGCGGCCGGATCCCGATTTCGTGCAGCGCAATTTCAGTCCAGCGTACCTGAGCCAGCTCGGTCTGGATGGCCTGCTGCTGCTGGACGAGCAGGGGCGCGTCAGCCTGCAGGCCTGGGCGGCAGTGGATGGCCAGAGCTGGTTGGCGGCCCAGCCGGAAGGCACGCGGCGCTGGCTGGGTGCATCGGCGTCCGACGGGCCGGCCTGCGGTCTGGCGGGCAACCCCGAGTACCTGATGCTTCTTTGCCGCCGCCGCCTGGAGGAGCCGGGCCTGCAGGACGGCGTGCGGGGCGTGCTGGTGATGGCCGAGCGGCTGGACAGCCACTTCCTGCGCCAGCTCGAACGCCGCGTGGGCTTGCCGGTGCGTCTGGTGCCGGCCTCCCTGGCGCAGCCGCTGGCGGGCGACCTGGTGCGGCAGCTGGGCAGCGCCGAGCTGCCCGGCGCGGGCCCGTGGAGCCTGCGCAGGCTGGAGCACCATCTGCTGATGTACTGGCCCCTGCCCATGGCCGGCGAGACGGTCCAGCGCGTGGCGCTCGAGGTGCAGCATGGGCGCAGCATCGTCCAGCGCGGCAAGCGAGAGGCGCGGGAGCGGCGCATCTCGATGCTGGGCTTGGCCGTGCTGCTCAGTGTGGCCATGGCTTGGCTGCTGGACCGCCGCGTGATCGCACGCGTGGTGCGCATGCGGCGCGAGCTGGCGGTGATCCGCGAGCAGCGGCAATGGCATGCGGCCGTGACACTGCAGGGCTCGGATGAGATCAACGAGCTGGGCGCAGGCGTCAACCATCTGCTGTCGGTGATCGACCGCCAGGTGTTCGAGCTGGAGAAGCTCTCGCAGACCGATGCGCTGACCGGGCTGCCCAATCGCCGTTGCTTCGCGCAGCGCCTGGCACTGGCCCTGCGGCAGCAGCACCGCCGCGGGGCCTCGCTGTGCCTGATCCTGGTCGATGTGGACCACTTCAAGCTCTACAACGACCACTACGGCCATGCGGCCGGCGACCAGGCGCTGCAGGAGGTCGCGCGCTGCCTGCAGCAGGTCGCGCGCCGCCCCACGGATCTGCCGGCACGGCTGGGCGGGGAGGAGTTCGCCTTGCTGTTGCAGGACACCGATGTGCACGGCGCCCTGCACCAGGCCGAGGAGTTCCGGGCGCTGCTGGCGCGCGCCGCCCTCGCGCACGAGGCCCGGCCCGGCCACTCGGCCGAGACACCGGGCCGCCTCACGGCCAGCATCGGGCTGGCGATGTTCGCCATGGCGGACAACTCCGACACCCTCTACCAGCGCGCCGACGCGGCGCTGTACCGTGCCAAGGCGGCTGGGCGGGACCGCGTCGAGTGTGCCTGAGAGCGCCAGGCTGGCGCCGGCCTTGCGCCGGTCTTGAGCCTCAGCGCTGGCGCTCCTCGCGCATGGCCTGCAGGCGGCGCCAGAAGCGGGCGTCCTGCGAGGTGGCGAAGTTGATGCGCATCAGGCTGCCGGCCTGGCGCGTGGCGCTGAAGAGCACGCCCGGGGCGATCAGCCAGCCTTCGTCCAGCATGCGCTGGGCCAGGCGCTCGGTGTCCATGCCCACCTCCAGCCAACCGAAGAGCCCGGCCGGCGGCGTGACGAAGCGGCAGCCGGCGGCCTCGGCCAGCGGTACCACGCGCTGGCGCGCCGCATCCAGCCGGGCGATCACGCGTTCGGCATGGCGGCGCAGCGTGCCTTGCTCCAGGCAGACGGCCACGGCGCGGTCCATCAAGGGGCTGGTGGTCAGTGTGGTCAGCAGCTTCTGCTCGGTCAGCTGGGTCACGACCTCGGGTGATGCGGCCACGAAGCCCACGCGCCAGGCCGGCGTGAGGATCTTGGAGAAGCCGGAGACGTAAAGGGTGCGACGCAGGCCGTCCAGCGCCGAGAGCCGCGGCGCATGGTTGGGCGCCATGGACGCGTAGGTGTCGTCTTCGACGATCTGGAAGTCCTGCGCCTCGGCCAGCTTCAGGATCTGGTGCGCCCGCGACAGCGAGAGCGTCCCGCCCGTGGGGTTGTGCAGCACCGAGACCGTCACGTACATGCGCGGCCGGTGCTCCTGTGCCAGCTGGGTCATGACCGCCATGTCCGGGCCGTCGGCGCCGCGGGGCACCGGCAGCAGTCGCATGCCGGCCTGCGAGAGCCGGGCGTACTCGATGGACCAGCCGGGGTCGTCCACCAGCACGGCGTCGCCGGGCTGCAGCAGGCGGCGGGTGATCAGGTCCAGCGCATGGGTGGCGCCCACGGTGCTGATGATCTGCTCGGCCGGAGCGCTGATGCCCAGGTCGTCCAGGCGTCGGGCCAGGGCCTGACGCAGGCGCAGGTCGCCACCGGGTTCGCCGTACTGCAGGGCCAGGGGATCGTCGCCGTCGGTCTGCGCCAGCACGCGGCGCATGGCGCTTTGCAGCAGAGGCAGATCCAGCCAGTCGCCCGGCAGCGTGCCCAGGCCCGGCGCATGGCGGGCATCGGCCTGGAACATGCCGCGGATCAGCGCCGTGGCGTCCAGCGGCACGCCTTGGGGGATGCCCATGGGCGGGCGCGCTGGCTCGCTGCGCCCGGGCGTTGAGGGCTGCTGGCGCAGATCCCGCACGAAGAAGCCGCGCTGCTTGCGCGCCTCCACCAAGCCGGCGGCCAGCAACTGGTCATAGGCCGCGACCACGGTGTAGGGGCTGACGCTGTGATGCCGCGCGCACTCCCGCACCGAGGGCAGGCGGCTGCCCGGCAGCAGCAGGCGCTGCTGGATGCGCTGGGAGAAACGCTGGGCGAGCTGCTGGGCCAGGGTCTGGCCGGCGTCGCGCTGCAAGGCGGCTGTGTCGGTGTGCATGCCAGTACAGTTTCTAGTGCTGTCTGAGTAAGTGTATTGGTTCTGTACTGGCTGTGGGCCGTAGACTGGGCCGATGCAGAAGTCTTCGACCCGTGTTCTGGGCCTGCTCGGCGGCATGAGCTGGGAGTCCAGCGCGCAGCTGTACGCCCTGATCAACCGCGAGGTGGCCGCCCGGCTGGGCGGGCTGCACAGCGCGCGGCTGCTGCTGTGGAGCGTGGACTTCGACGAAATCGCCACCCTGCAGCGCGAGAACCGCTGGGACGAGGCGGGCCAGTTGCTGGGTGAAGCCGCCGCCGGGCTGCGCCGCGCCGGCGCCGGCGCGCTGATGCTGGCGACCAACACCATGCATCGCGTGGCGCCGGCCATCGAGTCCGCTGGCGGACTGCCCCTGCTGCACCTGGTGGACCTGACCGCGGCGGCCTTGAAGCGAGAGGGCATCACCCGGGCGGCCCTGATGGGCACGCGCTACACCATGGCGCCGGGCTTTTACACCGAGCGCATGCTGGCCCATGGCATCGACATCCTGAGCCCGCAGGGCGAGGCCGCCGAGGAGGTGCACCGCATCATCTTCGAGGAGCTGTGCCGTGGCGTCGTGCGTGACAGCTCGCGCCAGACGCTGCTGCGCCAGGCCGGCAATTTGGCCGCTCAGGGGGCACAAGGCTTGATCCTGGGCTGCACTGAACTGGGACTCTTGCTGGATGATGGCATCCGGCAGGACTGCCCGCTGCCCTTGTTCGACAGCACCCATCTGCAGGCCCAGGCGGCCGCAGATTGGCTGCTGGCCCCCTGATTTCACCGGGGCCTTCGCCGGCCCCAGACGCTTTTCAGACGACTTGCTGGAGACAAGAAGATGAGCACCACCCCCTGGACCCTGGCCCAACGCGCCGCGCGGATGAATCCGTCCATCATCCGCGAGATCCTCAAGGTCACCGAGAAGCCGGGCATTCTGTCCATGGCCGGCGGTCTGCCCTCGGCGGACACCTTTCCGGTCGAGGCCCTGAAGACGGCTTGCGACCGCGTGCTGTCGCTCAATGCCAAGGAGTCCCTGCAGTACGCCGCCAGCGAGGGCTTCGCGCCCTTGCGCGAATGGGTGGCCGCGCGCATGGCTCAGCTGGGCCTGAACGTCGGCGCGGACCAGGTGCTGATCACCAGCGGCTCGCAGCAGGGCCTGGACCTGGTCGGCAAGATTCTGTGCGATGCCGGCGCCCCGGTGGCGGTTGAAACGCCCACCTACCTGGGCGCGCTGCAGGCTTTCACGCCTTACGAGCCCATCTACGCCAGCCTGCCCAGTGACAACGAAGGCCCGCTGCCCGAAGCCTTCGCCCGCCTGGCCCATGACGCGCCCGGCACCCGCTTCGCCTACCTGCTGCCCAACTACCAGAACCCCACCGGCCGGGTGATGAGCCTGGAGCGCCGCCAGGCCGTGATGGCCGCCGCCAAGGCGGCCAATGTGCCGGTCGTGGAAGACAACCCCTACGGAGACCTCTGGTTCGACGAGGAGCCGCCGGTCTCGCTGTCCTCGATGTGGCCGGAAGGCTCGATCTACCTGGGCTCCTTCTCCAAGGTGCTGACCCCCGGCTTCCGCCTGGGCTACCTCGTGGCGCCCAAAGCCCTGTATCCCAAGCTGCTGCAGGCCAAGCAGGCCGCCGACCTGCACACGCCGGGCTTCAACCAGCGCGTGGTCTACGAGGTGATCAAGGACGGCTTCCTGGACCAGCACATTCCCAGCATCCGCGCCCGCTACAAGGCCAACCGCGACGCCATGGCCGACGCGCTGAAGAAGTACCTGCCGGCCGGCTGCGAATGGGAGAGCCCCAAGGGCGGCATGTTCTTCTGGATCCGCCTGCCCGAGGGCCTGGATGCCATGGCCCTGCTGCCCAAGGCGGTGGATGCGGGCGTCGCCTATGTGCCGGGCGCGGCCTTCTATGCAGCCAACCCGGACCTGCGCGCCATGCGCCTGTCCTTCGTGACCCTGACGCCCGAGCTGATCACCGAGGGCGTGGCCATCCTCGGCCGCGTGCTGGGTGAGGCGCTGGAAGCCGGCGCCCAACCCACGCCCTGAGGCGCGGCATGGACGACGGCAGCCTGCACCGCTGGCTGGGGGCGCGACGCTATCGCCTGAGCTTTGCCCCGGCGGACATCGACGCCGCGGCGGCCCATGCCTTCCTGAGCCGGGCCTACTGGTCCGAAGGCATTCCGCTGGCGCTGGTGCAGCGCGCCATCGACCATTCGCTGTGCATCGCCCTGCGCTGCCAGGACGACGCCGGCGTTGAGTGCCAGGTGGGCTTTGCCCGCATGGTCACGGATCGCGCCACCTATGCCTATCTCTGCGATGTCTATGTGCTGGAATCGCACCGGCGCCAGGGCCTGGCGGACTGGATGATGCAGACCCTGCTGCTGCACCCGGACCTGCAGGGCCTGCGGCGGCTGCAGCTGATCACCCGCGACATGCAGGCGCTGTACGCCCGCCATGGTTTCCAGCCCCTGGCCACGCCCGAGCGCGGTATGGAGATCGCCCGGCCGGGCCTGTACCTGCGTGCCGCCGCCGAGCCGTCGTCGAATTGACCCTGTCTCCCCTGTCTTTTGAAGGACTCCTGATGAATCCTCGTTTGCGCCCCTTTGCCCAGGTCGATGTGTTCACTGCCGTCCCGCTCAAGGGCAATCCGCTGGCAGTCGTGGTCGACGGCTCGGGCCTGGACGAGGCGCAGATGCAGGCCTTCGCCTGCTGGACCAACCTCAGCGAGACCACCTTCCTGTTGCCGCCCACCCTGCCGGAGGCCGACTACCGGGTGCGCATCTTCACGCCAGGCGGCGAACTGCCCTTCGCCGGGCATCCGACGCTGGGCTCGGCCCAGGTATGGCTGGCGCATGGCGGTGTGCCCAAGACACCGGGGCGCGTGGTGCAGGAGAGTGCCATTGGCGCGGTGGTGCTGCGGCAGGAGGGCGAGCGCCTGGCCTTCGCCGCGCCTGCACTCAAGCGCAGCGGGCCCGTGCCCGCCGAGCTGCGCGAGCGCGTGCTGCGTTCGCTGCGCATCGACGCGGCCGAGCTGCTGGACCTGGTCTGGGTCGACAACGGCGGGCCGGCCTGGATGGCTGCGCGGCTGAAGAGCGCCGAAGCCGTGCTGGCGCTGCAGCCGGACTTCCTGGCCATGCAGGGGCTGGACCTGGGCGTTGTCGGTCCCTATCCGCCGGGCCATGAGCTGCAGTTCGAGGTGCGGGGCTTCGTGCCTGATCTGTCGGTGCCGGAAGACCCTGTGACGGGCAGCCTCAATGCCGGCCTGGCCTTGTGGCTGATCGACAGCGGGCTGGCGCCGACGCGCTACATCGCCTCCCAAGGTACGGCTCTGCAGCGGGCAGGGCGCATCCATGTCAGCCGCGAACAGGGGCAGACCTGGATTGGCGGCGACGTCTGCTTCCTTATCCAGGGTCAGGTCTTGCTGTAAACCGGGGAACGGCGCCCGCGGGTACGCAGGACTTGTTCCGCGACGACGTCCGGCTGCGCGAATGCAGCGCGACGGTCGTGCCTGTCGATCCGGATGCGGTGGTGCTCGACGGTACCGTGTTCTAGCCCCAGGGAGGAGGGCAGGCGGGTGATGCCGGCGAGTTGCAGCTGGCCGATGACCGATGGCCGCGCCCTGCGCCTGATTGACACGCGCGAGGGTGAAGACGGCGCAATCCGCCATCTCGTCGACCCTGCCGAGGCTGGGCTGCTGGCGACGCTGGCGCCGCACCCGGTGGACGGCTGTGCCATGGCCTCGGTCTCTGTCTCGGTCTCGGTCTCGGTCTCGGTCTCGGTCTATGCCCCCTGGACTTTCACAGCGCCGGGATCGGTCCCATCTTCGTCAGAAGATCGAGAAGAAGTCCGCCAGGACGCGGAGAGTCGTGCCGGGCTTTGCCCCGCCATGCGGGGCCTGAGGTCGGGGCAGCTCAGCGCCGGAATGCCACCACGTGGTCCAGCTCCAGGCGGATGCCGATGCGCTCACCCAGCGCGTGGTCATGATGTGAGGGCACCAGGGACAGCACGCTTGCACCGCTGGGCAAGGCCAGCGTGTAGAGAAACTCGGCGCCGCGGAAGGCCTTGGCGGTGATGCGCGCGGTGCGGGGGCTGGCGTCGTCATGCACCACGTCATCCGGGCGCAGCAGCACCTCCAGGGCGCTGCCCGCCGGGCTGGGTGTCGACTCTCCGGCGCAGACCAGGCCCTGGGGCAGGGCGACGCGGCCCAGCTCCAGCGCCAGCGAGCCATCGGCCTCGACATGGCCGGGCAGGAACACGCCCTGGCCGACGAAATCGGCGACGAAGCGGTTGGACGGGCGGTGGTAAAGCTCATAGGCGCTGGCCCATTGCAGCAGCCGGCCGTCGGCCATCACGCCGATCTCGTCGGCAATGGCGAAGGCCTCGTGCTGGTCATGGGTGACCAGCAGGGCCGTCGTGCCCGCGGCCTGGAGCATCGCGCGCAGTTCGCCCCCCAGGCGCTCGCGGAGCTCCACGTCCAGATTGGCGAAGGGTTCGTCCAGCAGCAGCAGGGCCGGCGCCGGCGCCAGGGCGCGGGCCAGGGCCACGCGCTGCTGCTGGCCGCCCGAGAGCTGGTGCGGGTAGCGCGTGCCGTGCTCGGCCAGCCCCACCGTGGCCAGCATCTCGGCGACCCGCTGCGCCGCATCCGGCCGGCCGCGCAGGCCGAACCCGACGTTCTGCGCCACGTTCAGGTGCGGAAACAGAGCATGGTCCTGGAACACCATGCCCACGCGGCGCAGTTCCGGGGCGAGGTGCTCGCCGGGGCCGCTGAGCGTCTGGCCGTGCAGCTCGATGCGCCCCTGAGCCAGCGGCTCGAAGCCAGCGACGGCCCGCAGCACCGAGGTCTTGCCGCAGCCCGAGGGGCCGAGCAGGCAGCCGATGCGCCCGCGGGGCAGGGTGAAGCTCAGGTTCTGGACGGCGGCGCGCGCACCGTAACGGACGCCGATGCTGTCCAGCGTCAAACCGGGAGGAGGGGGCTGCATGGCGGGCAGTGTATACACTGCGTCCGTGTCCTCCCTTGATCTGAAGCGCGCTCGCCGTCCCGGCCTGCCCCTGCTGTCGCTTTGCTGTGCGCTGCTGCTGTCGGCGCCCTTGCTGTCGGTGCTGTGGCATGCGCTGGGCGCCTCGGGCGCAGGCACCTGGCAGCACCTGCTGCAGACCGTGCTGCCGGGCTATGTGCGCGACACCCTGAGCCTGGCCCTCGGCGTCGCCGTGGGCGTCAGCGCCCTGGGGGTGGGCTCGGCCTGGCTGGTGACGCGCTACGAGTTCCCCGGCCGCGGCGTGTTCGAATGGGCGCTGGTGCTGCCGCTGGCCATGCCGGCCTATGTGCTGGCCTACACCTATACCGATTTGCTGCAGTACGTAGGGCCGGTGCAGACCCAGCTGCGGGCCTGGACGGGCTGGGGCTATGGCGACTACTGGTTCCCGCCCATCCGCTCGCTGGGCGGCGCGGCGGCCATGCTGGCGCTGGCGCTCTATCCCTATGTCTATCTGCTGGTGCGCACCGCCTTCCTGGAGCGCGGCGGCTCGCTGTTCGAGGTGGCCCGCTCCCTGGGCTGCGGGCCCTGGCAGGGCTTCTGGCGCGTGGCGCTGCCGCTGGCGCGCCCGGCCTGGGCGGCCGGCGTGGCGCTGGCCCTGATGGAGACGCTGGCTGACTACGGCACCGTGTCCTACTTCGGTGTGCAGACCTTCACCACCGGCATCTACCGGGCCTGGTTCTCGCTGGGCGACCGGCAGGCGGCGGTGCAGCTGGCCCTGGTGCTGCTGGGCTTCGTGGTGCTGCTGCTGGCCTTCGAGCGGCACAGCCGCGCGGCACGCCGCTACCACGACCGACGGCCCGGTCGGGCGCAGCCGCCGCGGCAGCCGCTGAGTGCAGCGGCCGCGCTGCTGGCGGCGCTGGCGGTGGCCCTGCCGCTGCTGCTGGGCTTCGTGCTGCCCGTGGTGCGGCTGGCCTGGCTGGCGCTTGTCGAGGCCGAAACGGGCTGGGCGCCCTCGAACTGGCGTCTGCTCAAGCACAGCGTGCTGCTGGCTGGCAGCGCGGCCCTGGTGGCCACGGCGCTGGCGCTGCTGCTGGCCTACGCCGCGCGCCTGCGGCCGGCCGGACCGGCGCGCTGGGCGCTGCGCTTCGCCGGGCTGGGCTATGCGCTGCCGGGTTCGGTGATCGCCGTGGGCGTGCTGGTGCCGGTCACCCAGCTGGACCATTTGCTGGCCGGCTGGGCGCAATCGCTGTGGGGAGGGCACTGGGGACTGCTGCTGACGGGCAGCGTCGCGGCCTTGGTCTATGCCTGCGTGGTGCGCTACCTGGCGGCTGCGCTGCAGTCCGTCGAGGCCGGCCTGCAGCGCGTCACGCCGCACATGGACGAGGCGGCGCGCAGCTTGGGCTACGGGCCGGCGGCCACGCTGCGGCGGGTGCACCTGCCCATGTTGCGCGGCTCGCTGTGGACCGCGCTGCTGCTGGTCTTCATCGACGTGATGAAGGAGCTGCCGGCCACGCTGGTGATGCGCCCCTTCGACTTCGACACCCTGGCCACCCTGGTCTACACCCTGGCCTCCGACGAGCGCCTGGCCGAGGCCGCGGTGGCCGCGCTCACCATCGTGGCGGCGGGGCTGCTGCCCCTGATCGTGCTGTGCCGCCAGATCGCGCAGAGCAGCCCGGCGGCAGCGGCCGGGGAGCCCCCGGCCATGGCCTGATCACTTCCAGCCGGCGCGGTCGAAGATACGCTGCGCTTCGGCGGTGGACTTGACCAGCTGGCCCATGGGCAGGGTGTCGGACTTGAACTGGCCCAGGGCGCTCAGCTCCTTGTTGTCGATGCGCACGCCCTTGGCGGCCGGCCATTCGTTGTTGCCGTTGGCGAAGTAGGCCTGGGCGGCATCGCTGGCCAGATAGTCCATGAACTTCTGCGCGGCTTCGCGGTTCGGGGCGTGCTTGAGGATGCCGGCGCCCGAGACGTTGATGTGCGTGCCCCAGCTCTGCTGGTTGGGCCAGACGGTGCCGACGGCGGCGATCGCGGCCTGGTCCTTGGCCTGGGTCGAGCGCATCAGACGCACCAGGTAGTAGGTGTTGGAGATGGTCACCCCGCATTCACCGGCGGCGACGGCGCGGATCTGGTCGGTGTCACCTCCTTGGGGTGGACGGGCGAAGTTCGCCACCAGACCGCGCGCCCAGGCCTCGGTGCGTTCGGCGCCTTCGTGTGCCAGCATGGCCGCGCCCAGCGACAGGTTGTAGGGGTGCGCGCCCGAGCGCACGCAGACCTTGCCGCGCAGTGCCGGCAGGGCCAGGTCGCTGTAGGTCTGCACCTGCTCGGGCTTGACCAGCTTCTTGTTGTAGACGATCACGCGGGCGCGGGTCGAGAACGCCGCCCAGTTCGGGGTGCGCAGGGTGGCGGGAATGCGGGCTTCCAGCGTCTTGGACTTCAGCGGCTGGAACAGGCCGGCGGCATCGGCCATTTCCAGGCGCGCCGCGTCGACGGTGATCAGGATGTCGGCCGGGCTGGCCGCACCCTCGTTGCGCAGGCGCTCCAGCAGCTCGTCTTCCTTGCCGTCCAGGCGCTTGATCTTGATGCCGGTGGCCTTGGTGAAGTCGTTGTAGAAGGCCTCGTCAGTCTGGTAATGGCGGGCCGAGTAGATGTTCAGCACCTTGTCCTGGGCCTGGGCGGCCAGGGCGCAGAGGCTCAGGGCGGCCAGGGTCACGGTGCGCAGTGCGCGGGCAGTCGTTTGCATGGGGTGTCTCGGGCGTCGTGGCCGACGTAAGGTGAAAGTGTGAAGGCATGCTAACAAGAATGATTCTCAATGGCGATCAAGAAGCCTGCAGATCATGTGCGCATGGCGGCGAGCTCGCTACACTGCGGCTTGACATGGTTGCCATCCCCCATATCGAACTGATTCGTCCCGAGACGCCGCAGATGCTGGACGAAGCGCGCATGATCCTTCGCGAATACGCCCAGAGCCTGGCGGTCGACCTGTGCTTCCAGGGCTTCGAGGAAGAGCTGCGCACCCTGCCGGGCGACTATGCGGCGCCTTCGGGGGCGCTGCTGCTGGCCTTGGTCGACGGTCAGGTGGCGGGCTCGGGTGGCTTTCGCAACCTGCCGGACGCGGACTACGCCAACGCCTGCGAGATGAAGCGCCTCTATGTGCGCCCAGCCTTCCGTCGCTTCGGCCTGGGGCGCATCCTGGCGCAGGCCCTGATCGACCGCGCCACCGAGGCGGGTTACTCGGCCATGCTGCTGGATACGCTGGACGACATGGAAGCCGCGCGCGGCCTGTACGGCAGCCTGGGCTTCGAGACGGTCCCGCCCTACTACTACAACCCCATTCCCGGCGCGCACTACCTCAAGGTCGACCTGGACTGATGCCGGCCGGCACTGCGCGAGGTTTCGCCCGATTACGCCGCTAGCATGGCGGCCTCGCCTGTCCCGCTGCGCCGCCATGAGTTCTTCGCCAGAAATTCGCCCCGCCCACCTGCACGCTGCCGGCCTGGGGGAGTCGCCTCTGTGGCACGCCGAAGAGCAGGCGCTGTACTGGGTGGACATCCCCGGGCGCGAGCTGCTGCGCCTGCGTGCCGATGGCCAGACCCTGGACCGTTGGACACTGCCGGCCGAACCCGGCTGCATCGCGCGCCGCGCCGGTGGCGGCCTGCTGATGGCGCGTCGCGATGGCGTGCATGCCTTCGACCCCGGGACCGGTGCCGCCACGCTGTTGATGCCGCCACCTTATGACCCGACCCGACAGCGCTTCAACGACGGCAAGGCCGATCCGCTGGGCCGTTGGTGGATAGGCGGCATCGACGATGCGCGCGCGCCCGAGGCCTTCTTCTATCGCCTGGACGCCCGAGGCTGTCAGGCCATGATTTCCGGCGTCAGCACGGGCAATGGCCTCGCTTTCAGCCCCGACGGCCGGCGTCTGTATTGCGCGGACACCAAGGCGCACACCATTTTCATGCGCGACTACGAACCCGCCACCGGCCAGCCCGGCGAGGCGCGCGTGCTGGCCCGCTTTGCGCCGCGCGAGCCGTCACAGCCGCTGTCGTCCTATGGCGGCCGGCCGGATGGCGCGGCCGTGGATGCCGAAGGGGCCTACTGGGTGGCGATGTTCGAAGGTCAGCGCCTGCTGCGTCTCTCGCCCGACGGCACTGTGCTGACCGAGCTGCCGCTGCCGGTGCGCTGCCCGACCATGCCGGCTTTTGGCGGGCCGGACCTGCGCACGCTCTTCATCACGACCGCTCGCCAAGGGCGGCCAGCCGACGAACTGGCCGCGCAACCCTGGGCGGGTTGCGTGCTGCAGCTGAGGGTGGACGTGCCGGGGCTGCCGGTGGCGCCGGTCCAGCTCTAGCCGATAGTTGGCGGGCCCCGCGCGCCGCTGCGGAGATGAAACCAGCCGTGCCGCCCAGGCCCTCAGCCGAACCCAGGCTGCGCGCACTGCGCCGTTCTGGTGCATTTGAATGACAAAAGGCACTTGCCGGCCCGTGTCAAGGGCAAGTCCTGATGCATTGTTGGGCGTCTGTTAACTGCTCGTAAGGGGAAACCACATATAATCTTTGGGTTTTGCCGATCGACCCCCAAGGATCCGTGAGCTCCGAACCGCATGCCGCTGCCCCGGCGTCAACTCCAGAGGCAGCCCATGCAGCGGCTGCCGCCATCGCGCAGCCGGAGGTGACGAGCCCGTCAGCGCCCACCGGCGCGAAGCTTGAATCTTGGGATGAGGCCGGCGACGAGGATTTCAAGGCCCGTGAGCCCCTGACGCCTGAAGAGGCGGCAGCCTGGCGGGCCCGGCACCGAGCGACGTCTCCCTGGCGTGTGGTCTTGTTCCAGGGGGCGGCGGCGGTGCTGATGGTGGTGCTGTGGACTCTTTTCGGGTCGGCGCGCCATGGGCTGTCGGCGCTGTTTGGCGCCTTGGCTGTGGTCGGGCCCAATGCCTTGATGGCATGGGGGACGACCCGGCGCCCGGCCACGATGGCGGGAGCTGCACTGCTCTCGCTGATGGTCTGGGAGCTGATCAAGATTCTCTTGGTCGCTGCCATCTTGTTGGCGGTGATCAAAGGGGTGCCTGACCTGAGTTGGCCAGCGCTGCTGCTGACCATGGTCGTGTGCCTCAAGGTTTACTGGCTGGTCCTGCTTCGGTGGGGCCGAAACAAAAATTTGACGGAACCCTGAACATGGCAGCAGAAGGACACGCGCCGACCGCAGGTGAGTACATCACTCACCACTTGCAGCACTGGCAGAAGAACTTTGCTCTGGTCGACCAGAAGCAGCAAGGCATCGTCGATTTCAGCGTCTTCAACCTGGACTCGCTGATCTACTCCGTCGTGCTGGGCTCCCTGGCGGTGTTCTTCCTGTGGCGTGCCGCCCGCAAGGCCACCTCCGGCGTGCCGGGTCGCTTCCAGGCTGCCGTCGAGATGCTGGTCGAGATGGTGGATAACCAGGCCAAGGGCGTGATCCACAACGAGAAAAGTCGCAAGCTGGTGGGGCCCGTTGCCCTGACCGTGTTCGTGTGGATCTTCTTCATGAACTTCATGGACATGCTGCCGGTGGACTGGCTGCCCAAGCTGTGGGGCAACTATGTCGAATCCACCGGCCATGACCCGCACCATGCCTACATGCGTGTCGTGCCCACCGCCGACTTGTCGACCACGCTGAGCATGTCCACCTTCGTGCTGATGCTCTGCCTGTTCTACAACATCAAGATCAAGGGTCTGGGCGGCTGGGGTCACGAGCTGATCTCGGCACCCTTCGGTGCGCATCCCGTGCTGTGGCCCTTCAACTTCGCCATGCAGATGATCGAATTCCTGGCCAAGACCGTGTCGCATGGCATGCGTCTGTTCGGGAACATGTTTGCCGGCGAGCTCGTGTTCATGCTGATCGCCCTGATGGGTGGCGGCTGGGCGCTGACGGGCACGGGCATCGGCTTGGCCATCGGCCATATCATTGCCGGCTCCGTCTGGACCCTGTTCCACATCCTCGTGATCGTGCTGCAGGCCTTCATCTTCATGATGCTGACGCTGATCTACATCGGCCAGGCCCATGACGCGCACTGATTGAAGACCTTCAGTCGGGCACCTCTTTCGTTTTTCTTGTTTCTTTCCTTTCTTTTCTAACCTCTTCAGGAGCACAAAATGGAAAACATCCTCGGCCTCGTGGCACTGGCTTGCGGCATCATCGTTGGTCTGGGCGCTATCGGCGCTTCCATCGGCATCGCGCTGATGGGTGGCAAGTTCCTGGAGTCCTCCGCTCGCCAGCCTGAGCTGATGAACGAACTGCAAACCAAGATGTTCATTCTGGCCGGCCTGATCGACGCTGCCTTCCTGATCGGCGTCGCTATTGCTCTGCTGTTCGCCTTCGCAAATCCCTTCGTGCTGCGCTAATCCGCTACGTCCCCTTTCACGACTGAAAGGATCGTGCCGTGAATATCAACGCAAGCCTTATCATTCAGTGGATCCCGTTCGCAGTGCTCGTGTTCGTCACGATGCGCTTCATCTGGCCGCCGATCACCAAGGCGCTTGACGAGCGTGCCGCCAAGATCCGCGAGGGTCTGGCCGCCGCCGACAAGGCCAAGGCTGAACTGACGAAAGCCAATGAGCTGGCAGACCAGCAACGGGCCATTGCGCGCAACGAGACCACCAAGCTGCTGGCTGACGCTGAAAAGCGCGCCGCTGCCATCGTGGACGAGGCCAAGAAGCGTGCTGAAGACGAAGGCGCCAAGATCGTGGCTGCTGCCAAGGCCGAGGCCGAGCAGCAAGCCACCCGTGCCCGCGAGGCCCTGCGCGAGCAGGTCGCCGTGCTGGCCGTGAAGGGCGCCGAGCAAATTCTGCAGCGCGAGGTCAATGCCAGCGTGCACGCCGAATTGCTGGGCCGTCTGAAGACGGAGCTGTAATCATGGCTGAGCTCGCCACCATTGCACGCCCCTACGCTGAGGCGCTCTATCAGGTCGCGAAGAAGCACGATGTGAAGGCCTGGGGCCAGGCGCTCGACGCGCTGGCCCTGGTCGCACAGGATGCCGACCTGCGCTCGTTTGCCGACAACCCCAAGGTGTCTGCTGAGCAGGTGTATGCCGTCATGACGGCTGCCGCCAAGCAGACCCTGGCACCGGAGCTGCAGAACTTCCTGCGCACGGTGATCGACAACGGCCGCCTCTCGGCCCTGCCGGCAGTCGTGGGCCAGTTCCACGTGCTCGCCAATGCAGCCGCCGGCGTTGCCGATGCGCAGATCTTCAGTGCCTATCCGATCGAGCCGGCCCAGTTGGCGGACGTGGTCGCGACGCTGGAAAAGCGCTTCGGTCGCAAGCTCGAAGCCCATGTTCAGCTGGAGCCCGCTCTCATCGGCGGTATCCGGGTGGTGGTTGGCGATGAGGTGCTCGACACCTCCGTCAAGGCCCGCCTGGACCGCATGAAAGTGGCGCTCACCGCTTAAGCACCAGCGCGAAGACACCTTATCCGATTCATCCCTGTGTCACCCGCGCTCTGGCAACAGACGCCCGACCAGATGGGAGCAAGCAATGCAACTGAATCCTGCTGAAATTTCCGAACTGATCAAGAGCCGCATCGAAGGGCTTGGTGCATCGACGGACGTCCGTAACCAGGGCACCGTGGTGTCCGTGTCCGACGGCATCGTGCGCATCCATGGCCTGTCCGACGTGATGCAAGGCGAAATGCTGGAGTTCCCGGCTGACGCCAGCGGCCAACCCTCCTTCGGCCTGGCCCTGAACCTCGAGCGCGACTCCGTCGGCGCCGTGATCCTGGGCGGCTACGAGCACATCTCCGAAGGCGACACCGTGAAGTGCACGGGCCGCATCCTGGAAGTGCCCGTGGGCCCCGAGCTGATCGGCCGCGTGGTCAACGCCCTGGGCCAGCCCATCGACGGCAAGGGCCCGATCAACGCCAAGATGACGGACGTGATCGAGAAGGTCGCTCCCGGCGTGATCGCCCGTAAGTCCGTGGACCAGCCGGTGCAGACCGGCCTGAAGTCCATCGACTCGATGGTGCCCGTCGGCCGTGGCCAGCGCGAGCTGATCATCGGCGACCGCCAGACCGGCAAGACCGCCGTGGCCATCGACGCCATCATCAACCAGAAGGGTCAGAACATGACCTGCATCTACGTCGCGATCGGCCAGAAGGCTTCGTCGATCAAGAACGTGGTGCGCGCTCTGGAACAAGCTGGCGCGATGGAATACACCATCGTGGTGGCTGCTTCGGCGTCTGAATCCGCTGCCATGCAGTACGTGTCGGCCTACTCCGGCTGCACGATGGGCGAATACTTCCGTGACCGTGGCCAGGACGCCCTGATCGTTTACGACGATCTGTCCAAGCAGGCCGTGGCCTACCGTCAAGTGTCGCTGCTGCTGCGCCGCCCGCCTGGCCGCGAAGCCTTCCCCGGCGACGTGTTCTATCTCCACAGCCGTCTGCTGGAGCGCGCCGCCCGCGTGAACGCCGACTACGTGGAAGCGTTCACCAAGGGTGAAGTGAAGGGCAAGACCGGTTCGCTGACCGCTCTCCCCATCATCGAAACCCAGGCTGGTGACGTGTCCGCCTTCGTTCCGACCAACGTGATCTCGATCACCGACGGTCAGATCTTCCTGGAAACCAACCTGTTCAACGCAGGCATCCGTCCCGCCATCAACGCCGGTATCTCGGTGTCGCGCGTGGGTGGTGCGGCCCAGACCAAGCTGATCAAGTCGCTGTCCGGCGGTATCCGTACCGACCTGGCCCAGTACCGTGAGCTGGCTGCCTTCGCGCAGTTCGCCTCCGACCTGGACGAAGCGACCCGCAAGCAGCTGGACCGCGGCGCCCGCGTGACCGAACTGCTGAAGCAGGCCCAGTACTCGCCGCTGTCGATCAGCCTGATGGCTGCGACGCTGTACGCGGTGAACAAGGGCTTCATGGACAGCCTGGAAGTGAAGAAGGTCCTGGCCTTCGAACACGGTCTGCACCAGTACCTGAAGACCAGCCACGCCGCTTTGCTGGCCAAGCTGGAAGCCGACAAGGCCATGGACAAGGATGCAGAAGCCGAGCTGAACGCCGCCATCACCGCGTTCAAGAAGTCCTTCGCCTGATCATGAACCACCCCCGAAGCGCTTCGCGCCTCCCCCTCGAGGGGGCGTCACCAGTGGACCGGCAAAGCCGGATCCACGGCGCCCGCTTGATGGCTCGCGCGTAAGCGCTTCGATGGGACCCTAAAAGGAGATTTCATGGCAGCAGGCAAGGAAATTCGCGGCAAGATCAAGTCGGTCGAGAACACCAAGAAGATCACCAAGGCCATGGAGATGGTCGCGGCATCCAAGATGCGCAAGGCGCAGGACCGGATGCGTGCGGCTCGTCCCTACAGCGACAAGATCGGCAACATCGCTGCCAATCTGTCCAAGGCCAATCCCGAGTACCAGCACGCCTTCATGGTCAAGAACGACCAGGCGAAGTCGGCCGGTTTCGTGGTGGTCACGACGGACAAGGGTCTGTGCGGCGGCTTGAACACCAATCTGTTGCGCGCGGTCACCAACAAGCTCAAGGATCTGGAGTCTGCGGGTCAGAAGGCGGAAGTCGTTGCCATTGGCAACAAGGGCTTCGGCTTCATGAACCGCATTGGCGCCAAGGTCGTGGCCCACGCCACGCAGCTGGGCGACCAGCCGCACATCGAGAAGCTGATCGGCCCCGTCAAGGTGCTGCTGGACAAGTACGCCGCGGGCGAGCTGTCCGCCGTCTACCTCTGCTACACCCGCTTCATCAACACGATGAAGCAGGAGCCGGTGGTGCAGCAGTTGCTGCCGCTGTCGGCCGACGACATGCAGACGGACAAGGCTTCGCACAGCTGGGACTACCTCTACGAGCCCGACGCCGCAACGGTCATCGACGAGCTGCTGGTGCGCTACACCGAAGCCCTGGTCTATCAGGCCGTGGCCGAGAACATGGCGTCCGAGCAATCGGCCCGCATGGTGGCCATGAAGGCCGCAACCGACAACGCCGGCAACCTGATCAACGAGCTGAAGCTGGTCTACAACAAGACCCGCCAGGCCGCGATCACGAAGGAACTGTCCGAGATCGTCGGTGGCGCAGCCGCCGTGGGTTGATGCGTCAAGCGCAGCAAAAGTTTTGAAATTGAAGGAACGAAAAAATGGCTAACACTCAAACGGTGGGCAAGATCGTTCAGTGCATCGGCGCCGTGGTGGACGTGGAGTTCCCGCGTGACCAGATGCCCAAGGTGTACGACGCCTTGAAGATGGAAGGTTCCGCCCTGACGCTGGAAGTTCAGCAGCAGCTGGGCGACGGCGTGGTGCGTACCATCGCCCTGGGTTCGTCCGACGGCCTGCGCCGCGGCACCGAGGTCTACAACACCGGTGACACCATCAAGGTGCCGGTGGGCAAGGCCACCCTGGGTCGCATCATGGACGTGTTGGGCAACCCGATCGACGAGCGTGGCGAGGTGTCCTCGGAGCTGACCGCTTCGATCCACCGTGCCGCTCCCTCGTACGACGAGCTGAGCCCCTCGCAGGACCTGCTGGAAACTGGCATCAAGGTGATCGACCTGATCTGCCCGTTCGCCAAGGGCGGCAAGGTGGGTCTGTTCGGTGGCGCCGGCGTGGGCAAGACCGTGAACATGATGGAACTCATCAACAACATCGCCAAGGCTCACTCGGGTCTGTCGGTGTTCGCTGGTGTGGGCGAGCGTACCCGTGAGGGCAACGACTTCTATCACGAGATGGCCGATTCCGGCGTCGTGAACCTGGAGAAGCTCGAGGACTCCAAGGTGTCCATGGTCTACGGCCAGATGAACGAGCCGCCGGGCAACCGTCTGCGCGTGGCCCTGACCGGCCTGACCATCGCCGAGTCCTTCCGTGACGAAGGCCGTGACGTGCTGTTCTTCGTGGACAACATCTACCGCTACACCCTGGCCGGTACCGAAGTGTCCGCTCTGCTGGGCCGCATGCCCTCCGCCGTGGGCTACCAGCCGACGCTGGCCGAGGAAATGGGCCGCCTGCAGGAGCGCATCACCTCGACCAAGGTCGGTTCGATCACCTCCATCCAGGCCGTGTACGTGCCTGCCGATGACTTGACCGACCCGTCTCCCGCCACGACCTTCGCCCACTTGGACGCCACCGTGGTGCTGTCGCGTGACATCGCCGCCCTGGGCATCTACCCCGCCGTGGATCCGCTGGATTCCACCTCGCGCCAGGTGGACCCGAACGTGGTCGGCGAAGAGCACTACACGACCACCCGCGCCGTGCAGGCCGTGCTGCAGCGCTACAAGGAACTGCGCGACATCATCGCGATCCTGGGCATGGACGAGCTGTCTCCCGAAGACAAGCTGGCCGTGGCCCGCGCTCGCAAGATCCAGCGTTTCCTGTCGCAGCCCTTCCACGTGGCCGAAGTGTTCACCGGTTCGCCCGGCAAGTACGTGCCCCTGAAGGAAACCATCCGCGGCTTCAAGATGATCGTCAACGGCGAGTGCGATCATCTGCCGGAGCAGGCGTTCTACATGGTCGGGACCATCGACGAAGCCTTCGAAAAGGCGAAGAAGCTGCAGTAAGACTTCGCATACGACGCGCTGGCGTCGTTGCCGTGCTCGCCGGGCAGGTAGCCCGGCTGTGCGCGGCGCCTAGCCAGCGCGCCGTCTGCTCGCTTCCTGCACCTTCTTCCTCGTTTGGGGCGAGGGCAGGGAAGCGGTCGACTTACTTCAACTTCAACGCTAGAAAGATTGAACATGGCAACCATTCATGTTGACGTGGTGTCCGCCGAGGAGAGCATCTTCTCGGGCGAGGCCAAGTTCGTCGCGTTGCCGGGTGAGGGCGGTGAGCTGGGCATCCTGCCGCAGCACACGCCGCTGATCACCCGCATCAAGCCGGGCGCGGTGCGCATCGAGCGCGCCGACAACGGCCAGGAAGAGTTCGTGTTCGTGGCCGGCGGCATTCTGGAAGTGCAGCCGGACTGCGTGACCGTGCTGGCCGACACCGCCATCCGCGGCAAGGACCTGGACGAAGCCAAGGCCACCGAGGCCAAGCGCCTGGCCGAGGAAGCGATGAAGAACGCCAAGAGCGACATCGACTTCGCCAAGGCGCAAAGCGAGTTCGCAGTCATGGCTGCCCAGATCGCCGCCCTGCGCAAGTTCCGCAAGAAGTGAGGCCCGCCGCCTTCAGCCAGCCCGCGGGCCGCTGAGCGATGGCCGATACCTGGCGCCCGCCGACGCAAGTCCGGCGGGCGTTGTCTTTTCACTCTCCCGATTTCTGCCGGTTTCAGCCGTACCAAGCCATGCCCACGCCCATCGCCCTGACCCGCCACCACGGCCTCGAAGCCCTGGAACTCGTCGCACCCGACGGTGCGCGTGCGGTCCTGCTGCTGCACGGCGCGCACCTGAGCTCGTGGGTGCCCGCGGGTGGCGAGGAGCAGCTCTACCTCTCGCCCCGCAGCGCCTTCGCGACGGGCCAGGCCATCCGCGGCGGCGTGCCGCTGATCTTTCCGCAGTTCAGTGCCCGCGGCCCGTTGATGCGCCATGGCTTTGCCCGCACCAAGCCCTGGCAGCTGCTGCAGGCCGAGCAGGGCGAGGACGATGCCCTGGCCGTGCTGCAGCTGACGGACGACGCCGCCACCCGCATGGTCTGGCCGCATGCCTTCTCGGCCGAGCTCTCGGTGCGCGTCAGCGGCCAGAGCCTGGACATCGAGCTGGCCGTGGAGAACACCGGCGACAGCGCCTTCGACTTCACCGCCGCCCTGCACACCTATCTGCGCACGGGTGCCCTGGACGCCACCAGCCTGCGCGGCCTGGCCGGCCTGCATTACTGGGACCAGGTCAAGAACGCCGAGCAGCTGCAGCGCAGCGACCTGGTCCTGCCCGGCAGCCCGGGCTGCGAGGACCTGGACCGCATCTATTACCAGGTGAAGGCACCTTTGCAGATGACCGACGAGTCCGGCGGCCAGCGCCGCGCGCTGGACATCCTCCAGCAAGGCTTCGAGGACACGGTGGTGTGGAACCCCGGTGCCGCCAAGTGCGCGCAGCTGGCCGACATGCCGGCGGACGGCTATCAGCAGTTCCTGTGCGTGGAGGCTGCCGCCGTCGAGCGCCCGGTGGCGCTGCAGCCAGGCGAGGTGTGGAGCGGACTGCAGAGCCTGCGCCTGCAGCCAACACATTGATTCAGCGCATGGCCCCTCAAGAAGGGCTTTCCCTTGCTGCGCGGAGCATACATTGGTTCGATTCTTGAACTTACGCGTTCCAATGCTCATAGAATGAACGCGGCGCTGATGCAAGGTCAGTGCTTACATAACAGCCGTCAAAGACGGCAATACCGATAAACAAATTTCCCCTGGGGAGAAATCATGCTGAAGAAAATTGCGGCCGTGGCCGCCGTGCTGGGTCTGTTCGCCGGTGCCGCTCAAGCACGTGAATTCGCTGACATCTACACTGAGTGCGGCCTGGGTGCGATGATCGCCCCGAACAACGGCGTCGTGGCTGCCATCACCAATGTGACCTGGGACTTGGGCACCACCGCCATCTCGTCCAACGCCTCGTCTGCTGATACCTGCAGCGGCGGCAAGAAGAAGGTCGCTGCGCTGCTGGTCAACTCCTACGCCCAAGTCGAGACCGACCTGGCCAAGGGCGAAGGCGAGCACCTGGCTGCCCTGAGCGTGGCGGCATGCGGTGCCGACAGCCAGCGTTTCCACGTGGCTCTGCGCCAGGAGTTCGCGGCCCTGGTGGCCCAGCCCGGCTACGCAGCCCAAGGCCGCGTCGAGAAGGCTTCCGCACTGTACGACGCGACCGCTGCAAGCGCTCGCGCAGCCAGCTGCGCCATCTGATGATGCGCTGAGGCCTGCCGGCAGCATGCTGCCGTGAGCCTTGCCTCCGGCGGCCCGTCGATTCCCTCGGCGGGCCGCTTTTTGTTTGCAGCGTCGTGCAAGCGCACGCGCCACTCTTCGTAGATGTCGATTGCTGCCGGCATCACATCCGTGCTCCCATGTTTCATCTCACGCTGCAGTCTTCCGTGCGCATCGGCCAGGCGCTCGTCGGCTTCGCCCTGTGCGGCCTGCTCGCATTTCCCGGTTTGGCGCAGGCGCAAGAACTCGACGCCTTGCGCATGGAGGCGCAGGCCAGGCGCCTGGCCGATTCGCCGGGATGGCGACTGCTGCTGAAGATGCCCGTCACGGGGGGAGGCAGCCAGGTGCTCAGCCCGGACTTCTTCCTGGATCCCAGGGGCCGCAGCGATGCCGCCGCCGAGCTGGAGGCCAATCTGGCGGCGATGCTCGCGCCGTTCGAGCAGGAGGATCAGGATGCGCGATGCCGATTTCCTGCCCGCAGGCAATGGCTGGGCCAGCAGTTGGGCATAGCGCAATGGTCGCGACCCGATGCGCGCTGCACGCGATTGGCGCGCTGGCTCGACCTCGACCGCCTGAGCCGTGTGTCGATCAGCCTGGTCAGCGGCTACTTCGGCAATCCAGCCTCGGCTTTCGGCCATGCCTTGCTGCGCTTTGAGACGCAGAGGCGACCCGGCGACACAGCGCTGGGAGACCTGACGCTGAACTTCGGGGCCCTGGTGCCCGCGCAGGAGAACATGCTGCGCTACGTGGCCAAGGGCCTCACCGGTGGCTACGAGGCAGGCTTCTCCGACAAGGACTACGCTGAGCACGACCAGGTCTACGTGCGCGATGAGAATCGCGACATCTGGCATTACGAGCTGGCGCTGGAGCCGGCCGCTGCGCGACTGCTGGCGCTGCATGCCCGCGAGGTCGCGGGCCGAAAGTTCCAGTACTTCTTCCTGAGCCGAAACTGCGCCTGGCGACTGGCGGAAATGCTGGAGCTGGTGCTGCCGGTCTCATTGCGCCAGGGCAGTGATGAGCGCTGGTACATCCCGGTTGAGCTGTTCGACCGCATGGAGGCGGCCCAGGCTGCGGGACACAAGGTCTTCCGGCATGTGCAGTTCCAACCTTCGGCCCAGCGCGAGCTGCTCGGCCGCTTGCGGCAGCTCAGCGCGCAGGAGCGCCGGGTGTTTGCGGCGGTGCTGCTGAATGAAGGGCAGCAGCTGGTTTCCGACATCGAGCCCCTGGGGGCCGAGCGCGCGCAGCGTGTCATTGAGGTCCTGCTGGAATGGACCAACTGGAAGAATCCCACGGGCCAGCTGAAGGAAGAGATGGCCGGCGTCGAGCGGCTCAAGCAGCGTTTGCTGCTGGCCCGCCTGCAGCTGCCGGTCGGTGCCAGCAGCCTGGCACCGCCAGCCGAATTGCCGTCTCCGGGCAGGGGCACGGCGCCCCAGCGCTGGTCCGCTGCGCTGCAATGGGACGGCAGCAGCGCCCTGCAGCCGGCGCTGCGCTGGACGGCGGCCGCCTTCGAGCTGCAGGGCTTTCACGGTCTTGCCGCCGGTGAGCTGCAGGTGGCGGACCTGCGCTGGCAGCGCCTGCCCGACGGCCGGGGCCGGCTCCAGTCGCTGACGGTGGTCTCCGCCCGCAAGCTCAATGACGTCGCCGAAGTGCTGCCCGGCGAACGCAACCTGGCCTGGCAGCTCCAGTTGGGATGGCGCCGTGACCATGGCCTGGGTGGCGACGGCGCCCGCGCCTCGGTGCGTGCGGGCGTGGGTCACGCCTGGCGCTTCAAGGCTTGGCCGCAGCTGCAGGGTTTCAGCATGCTGGACCTCCAGCTCTGGCAGGGCGCGGACCGGCCTGGCGTGGAGCCCAGCCTGGGACTCAGCTGGCAGTCGACCGACTGGCACGCCCTGCTGGAGTGGCGCAGGCGCAGCTTTGCCAGGGGTGGCGCCTCCCATCAGCAGCTGCAGGCGGAGCTGCTCTATCGGCTGGACCGCCAGCAGGTGCTGTCGCTGGGCCTCGAGTCCAATCCTTGGCGGGCACAGCTGGCCTGGGAGGTTTTTCGCTGAAACAGGCGCGCATGGCGGCCAAGTGGCTTGACTTGCGGCAACTCAGCCCGGGTGCGCGGTCGCCCGGGGATAATGCCGGCCCATGAGCGCCCCCCTGCAAAACGACACCTTTCTGCGCGCCTGCCTGCGCCAGCCCACCGACTACACGCCCGTCTGGCTGATGCGCCAGGCCGGCCGCTACCTGCCGGAGTATCGCGACACGCGTGCCAAGGCCGGCAGCTTCATGGGCCTGGCCACCAACACCGACTACGCCACCGAGGTGACGCTGCAGCCGCTGGAGCGCTATCCGCTGGACGCTGCCATCCTCTTCAGCGACATCCTCACCGTGCCCGACGCCATGGGCCTGGGCCTGTCCTTCCAGCAGGGCGAGGGCCCCAAGTTCGCCAAGGTCGTGCGCGACGAAGCTGCGGTGGCTGAGCTGGCCGTTCCGGACATGGACAAGCTGCGTTATGTCTTCGACGCCGTCACGTCCATCCGCCAGGCGCTGAACGGCCGCGTGCCGCTGATCGGCTTCTCCGGCAGCCCCTGGACGCTGGCCTGCTACATGGTCGAGGGCGGCGGCTCGGACGACTACCGCCAGGTCAAGGCCCTGATGTACAGCCGTCCGGACCTGATGCACCACATCCTGCAGATCAACGCCGACGCGGTGGCGCTCTACCTCAACACCCAGATCGAAGCCGGCGCGCAGGCCGTGATGGTCTTCGACTCCTGGGGCGGCGTGCTGGCCGACGGCATGTTCCAGGAATTCAGCCTGGCCTACTCGCGCCGCGTGCTGGCGCAGGTCAAGACCGAGCATGAAGGCCAGCGCATCCCGCGCATCCTCTTCACCAAGGGCGGGGCCTTGTGGCTGGACGAAATCGCGGAGGCCGGTGCCGATGTGGTCGGCCTGGACTGGACGGCCAACCTCGGCAAGGCCCGCGCGCAGTTGCAGGACCGCGTGGCCCTGCAGGGCAATCTGGACCCCAATGTTTTGTTCGCCCCGCCCGAGGCCATCCGCGCCCAGGCCCGCGCCGTGCTGGACAGCTTCGGCCGGCCGCAGCGTGCCGACGGCGGCTGGGGGGGGCATGTCTTCAACCTGGGGCACGGCATCAGCCAGTTCACACCGCCGGAGCATGTGCTGCATCTGGTCGACGAAGTGCATCAGCATTCACGGCGCTTGCGCCAGGCCTGAGCCGGCGTGGGCCGTGCGCCGAGCGAGCTGCCCGCGAAATGACTGGCAGAGGCCGGCGAAACTCTCTACGGAACGACGCATGAAGTGGCGTACGACGCGGCGTACGAAGTGGCTGGGGCTTGGCAGGAACCAGGCCGGCACCTGACCGGGAATATGCCCTCAAAGAACCAGGCAAGCACCGGAGAATGGGCGGCTTTTCCCTCATGAAGCGCTGTGAACTCTGCACAGTGAGCAGACACTTATCCCCAAAAAGTGGGCGGGCGTTTCAGCTTGTGGCAGTTGCTGTGGTGCATCTGGGGGTTTCCACGATGGTCGGCTAAGTGATTGATTTGCAAGGCATCGTGCAGTTCGTCATTCGAATCGTGCAAAAACGCCTGGGGGGCTGGAAGATGATCCCGGCTGCGCGGGTCCCAGGCTTTTGCACAAAGTTATCCACAGGCCTGACGGCGGCGTTGTCAGGAATCGGGATGAATCAAGCAGTTAGCGGGGATTTCTAGGCAGGACATGCAGAAACGATGGCAAGTAAACCCCGACGCGCCGGCGATGTTCCAAGGTCCGGGACTGTCGTCGAGCGCCCGGCGGGAAGTCAGTCATGGACGCGCTTGAGCCGCTGGCGGTCCCCCCGGCAGCGCCGCTGTATCGCTTGCGGGTGGCGGTCGACGCACCTCAGCACAGCGGCCTCAGCGAGCCCCTGAGCTATCGAAGCGCGCAGGCTTGGCCGCCCGGGACCTTGCTGCAGGTGCCGCTGGGCCGGCGGGAGCTGCTGGGTCTGGTCTGGGACGAGCCGGTGGGGCAAGACCTGGCCCCCGAGGGTCAGCTCTTGCCTGACGCGGAGCTGCGCGAGGTGGGCGAGGTGCTGGACGCGCTGCCGCCGCTCTCCGCCAGCTGGCGCCGCCTGCTCGAATTCGCCGCGCAGTACTACCAGCGCGCCATTGGCGAGCTGGCCTTGTCGGTGCTGCCGCCGCAGCTGCGCGAGGTCACGGCCAAGCAGTTGCAGGCCAAGCTGAAGAAGCTGGCGAAGATCCCGCCGCCGCCCAGCCCCGAAGCGCCGCCGGCCATGCCTGTGCTCAGCGAGGCCCAGCAGGCCGCGCTCGCGCAGCTGGACCGCATGCTGCAGGCGCCTCCCGAAGCCGCCGCACCGACGCCGGTGCTGCTCTACGGCGTGACGGGCAGCGGCAAGACCGAGGTCTACTTGCGCGCCGCAGAACAAGCGCTCGCGCAGGGCCGCCAGGTGCTGGTGCTGGTGCCCGAGATCAACCTCACGCCGCAGCTGGAGGCGCGTTTCGCCGAACGCTTCGCGGGGCGACGCATCGTTTCGCTGCACAGCGGCCTGACGCCCGCACAGCGGCTGCAGAACTGGCTGGCTGCACACCTGGGCCAGGCCGAGCTGATCCTGGGCACGCGCCTGGCGGTGTTCGCCTCGCTGCCGCGCCTGGGGCTGATCGCTGTCGACGAGGAGCACGATCCCAGCTACAAGCAGCAGGATGGCGCGCGCTACTCGGCCCGCGACCTGGCCGTGTATCGCGCAAGGTTGGAGAAGGTGCCGGTGATCCTGGGCTCGGCCACGCCCTCGCTGGAGAGCTGGCAGCACGCCAACACCGGGCGCTACCAGCGTCTGGTGATGCCGCAGCGCATCGGCGGCGGCGCGATGCCGCGGGTGCGCATCTTCGACATGAACAGCCTGCCGCGCAGCAAGGGCGTGACGACGGCCCTGACCGCACCGCTGCTGGAGGCCTTGCGCCAGCGCCTGGCACGCGGCGAACAGAGCCTGGTGTTCCTGAACCGCCGAGGCTACGCCCCCGTGCTGCATTGCGCCGAGTGCAACTGGAAGAGCGACTGCCCGCACTGCAGCGCCTGGCGCGTCTTTCACAAGGGCGACCGCAGCCTGCGCTGCCATCACTGCGGCTTTGCCGAGCGCGTGCCCCTGGCCTGCCCGCAATGCGGCAACCTGGACATCGCGCCCCTGGGCCGCGGCACCGAACGCCTGGAGGAGCAACTGGCGCAGGCCCTGCCCGGCGCGCGCGTGGCCCGCATCGATGCCGACTCCACCAAGCACAAGGGTCAGTTGGAGGAACAGCTCGGCGCCGTGCACGCGGGCGAGGTGGACATCCTCGTGGGCACGCAGATGATCACCAAGGGCCATGACTTCCGCCGCATCACGCTGGTGGCCGCGGTCAACCCAGACGGCGCACTGTTCTCCAGCGACTTCCGCGCGCCCGAGCGGCTCTTCGCGCTGCTGATGCAGGCCGCGGGCCGCGCGGGCCGCGATGCCGAGGTGGCGGCGCGCAGCGAGATGTGGGTGCAGACCTGGCACCCGCAGCATGCGCTCTACCAGGCCCTGCAGCGGCATGACTACGAGTTCTTCGCGGCCAGCCAGCTGGCCGAGCGCGAGTCGGCGGCGCTGCCGCCTTTCTCGCATCTGGCCCTGATGCGGGCCGAGGCGCGCACGGCCGAGGCCGCCCAGGCCTTTCTTGAAGCGGCTGCGGCGCTGGCGCAGGAGTTGCCGGATGCGCAGCAGGCGCTGGTCTATCCGCCGGTGCCCATGAGCGTGGCCCGGGTGGCCAATGTGGAGCGCTTCCAGATGCTGATCGAATGCGGCCAGCGCTCGGCGCTGCAGCGCCTGCTGTGGCACTGGCTGCCGCTGCTGCAGGCGCTCAAGCGCGAGCATCGCGGCCTGCTGCGCTGGGCCATCGACGTGGACCCGCTGGCGATCTGACACCCGCGCCGCCGGCGCACGGGCGATATCACCGGGGCGCCGAGGCCTTGGCCTCGCGTGGCGCCGAAGCTTCGCGCGGATCGCCCAGCCAGGTCTTGAGCCACTGGCTCATTTCCCACTGCACATGGCCGGCGGATTCGCGGGCGCTGTAGCCGTGGGACTCCAGCGGCAGCAGGGTCAGCCGCACCGTGCCGCCAAGGCCAGAGAGCGCGTGGAAGAGCCGTTCGCTCTGCAGCGGTGGCGTGCCCGCATTGCTGTCCTGCTCGCCGTGCAGCAGCAGCAGCGGTTCCTTGATCTGCGGCGCGTAAAGAAGGGGCGAGAGGTGCAGGTAGACGTCCTTCGCGTCCCACAGCGAACGGCGCTCGGCCTGGAAGCCGAAGGGGGTCAGGGTGCGGTTGTAGGCCCCGCTGCGGGCGATGCCGGCTCTGAAGAGATCGGTGTGCGCCAGCAGATTGACGGCCATGAAGGCGCCATAGCTGTGGCCGCCGACGGCCATGCGCTTGGGGTCTGACACGCCCAGCTCCTCGGCCTTGTCGATGATGGCGCGGGCGTTCATGCTGATCTGCTCGATGAAGCCGTCGTTGACGGTCTTGAGGTCGCCGACGATAGGCATGTGGGCGTCGTAGAGCACCACGAAGCCGTCCAGCAGCAGGGCCAGCGGGCTGATGCCGTTGAAGCTCAGGAAGCGGTTGCTGGCACCGCTGACCTGGCTGGCGATGGCGGCGTCGCTGTACTCCATGGGATAGGCCCAGACCAGGGTGGGGCGGCGTTCGCCGTCCTTGTAGTCGGGCGGCAGGTACAGCCAGAAGGACATGTCCACGCCGTCGGCGCGCTTGAAGCTGACGAACTCGCGGCGGATCTTGCGCAACTGCGGGGTGTTGTCCTTCAGCCGGGTCAGGGCCTGGAAGCCGCCGCCGTTGGCATTGCCATTTCCGTTGCCGTTGGCATTGCCGTTGCCGTTGCCGTTGACAAGGCCATTGCCACCGACCAGTTCGCGCAGGGCCAGGTTGGGTGGCTCGCTGGCGCTTTCGCGGCTCAGCAGCAGCTGCCGGCCGTCCAGCAGGGCCAGTGGTGTCTCGTAACTTCCCTCGGGCGACTGGAACAGACGCTGCACGCTGAGATCCCGCAGCGAGAAGCGGTCCAGGAAGGGGCGGTCGCCCTTGGGGCTGGCACCGGGGCCGCTGAGCAGCAGGTCGCCGTTGAGCGTCTGCACCACCGAGTGACCGTTGGGCAGCACGCGCATCAAGGGGCTGCCGGGATGGCGGAAGCGCTCGCGCTGGCTGAACTCGAACAGCGGCTTGCTCTGCGTGCCCTTGAGCGGCAGCAGGTAGCTGCGCTGCCAGGCCCGTTGGCGGTCGACCTCGGTGAGTAGGGCGTTCTGGCCGTCGTCCAGGAACTGCAGGCGCGAGAAGCGATGCGGCATGCGCTGCACCTCCATGGGCTCGCCGGTGTAGGGCGGGTCCAGGCGCATGACGCGGTCGCGGAAGGCCACGCGGTTGGCCGGGTTGCCGCCATCCAGGGCCTCGACCCAGTAGATGGCGGCGTCCTTGGTGGGCGAGGCATAGAACACCCGCGGGCCGGGCGGCACGCCGTCGATGGCCACCCCGCTCTTGAGCGGCATGCGTGCCAGCTCGCGGATCAGTTTGCCGTCGCGCTGGCGCACTTCGACGACGGTGGGAAAGTCGTCCCAGGGCAGGCGGTAGCTGAAGGGGCGGGTGATGCGCTCGGTCAGCAGGTACTGCCCGTCACCCACGCTGCTGACGCTGCTGTAGAGCTGTGGCCGGCCCAGCTCGCGGCTGGCGGCGTTGACGAGGTCCACCAGGTTCAGCACCGAGCGGGCGTGGTACTCGAACAGCGCCTCGTCCTGCGGGCCGTGCAACAGGTCCGGGTGCGTGCGTTCGGGCGAGGCTGGCCCGCGGCTCTCCTCGCTGATGGGCTGCGGCGGCAGGCGCGGGGGCGCGCCGCGGTGCTCGGGCACGCCCAGCACCACCAGCTCGCGCGGGTTGAGCCAGGCCTTCTCACCCTGGGCCAGCACCTCGTTGAGCCGCAGGCCCTGAATGGGGCGCAGCGTGGCGCTGGCCGTGTCGCCCACCCACAGCTCGTTGGCGCGCTCCATGCGGCGCTCGATCAGAAAGCGCTGGCCGTCCGGCGCCCAGGCGAAGTCGTGCCACAGCCCGCCGGCGGGCAGCTCGACCACGCGCTCCGGGGCATCGGGCTGCAACAGCGGGCGCAGGCGCAGCCGCAGGATGGCCGTGATGCCCGGCGCCACGCCGCTGCCGGCGTCGAAGCGCGTGCCGGCCAGGTGCAGCGTGGGGCGCTGCAGGTCTTCGATGGTCGAGAAACGCCGTGTCTCGATCAGGGCCAGTTGCTGGCGGTCCGGCGAGGCCAGCAGGCGCGGCATCGGGGCGGTGTCCAGCAAGTCGCGCACGGCGGCCGAGGGCTGCTGGTAGCCCGCCGCGCCCGCGGTGGTGCCGCCCAGGGGCAGCAGGGCGCAGGCGAGGAGCAGGCTGGGCAGAACGGAGAAGAGGGGGCGCATGGAGACGGGGCCTGGAAACCGGCACGGCATCAGATGCCGCGCACGATAGCGCATGCGGCTGACGAGCGGCTTCATTGCCGCGGTACCAGCCAGGTGGCCAAACCGCTGAAGCTGAAGAAGGCGACCACGGTGGACGCCATGATGATGCGCGCGATGCGGCCGTTGTCGGCGCCGTAGCGCTCGGCCAGGAGCGAGACGTTGCTCGCGCTGGGAAGGGCCGCCGCCAGCACCAGCACGTGAAGCTGGAAAGAGCTCAGCGCCAGCCCCATCTTGATGGCCGTGGCGCCCAGCAGCAGCACCAGCGTGGGATGCCCGAACAGCTTGATCAGCGCCACCGGCAGGTAGCGCTCCGGCGGCGTCCGCGTATGCGCATGCCGGCCGGCGCGCCACAGCACGGCCCCGATGGTGAAGAGCGCCACCGGCGAGGCGGCATCGCCCAGCATCTTCACCACGGTCATCAGCATGGGTGGCAGCGTGAGACCGCTGACCGAGCTCATCGCGCCCAGGGCGATGGCCCAGGGCAGCGGGTTGGACAGCGCGCCCTTGAGGGCCTGCACCAGGGCCACGCGCCAGTGGCTGCCGTCGGCGTCGTGGGCGCGGGCCAGCGCGATGCACAGCGAGCTGGTGACGATGAGGTCGGCCAGGATGGTGCAGATCACCGGCGCCGCCGCCGCAGGACCCATCAGCGCGACCAGCAGGGGAACGCCCATGAAGCCGGTGTTGGGAAAGGCCGCCACCAGCGCGCCGAAGGAGGCGTCCTTGAGATGGGTGACGTCGTCCAGCGTCAGGAACAGGGTCACGCCCACGATCAGCAGGGCCGATGCCAGGTAGACCGCCAACACCGCCGGGCTCAGCAGCTCCAGCAGCGGCGTGCCTGCGCCAAATCGGAACAGCAGGCAGGGCAGGGCGAAGAAGAGCACGAAGGTATTGAGCCCCGGAATGGCGCTTTCCGCCAGCAGGCCCTGGCGTGCGGCCAGGTAGCCGCAGAGCACCAGGGCGAAGAAAGGCACGGTGACGGCGATGACGGCTTGCATGGCGCCGCAGTATCGCAATACGGGCTTGTATCCAGCTGAAAGCGGGGGGCACGCGCGGAAGGGGGCGCGCTTACATTTACGTCTGTACTCTCCATGAACGCACCTCTGCCCGAAGGGCCGATCACGGCTCCCCCCGCACTTGTCTCGCCCCTGCACGTGCTGCCGGTCGGCGAGCGCCTGGGCGTCTGGCGCATCGTGGAGGACATCCAGGTCTGTGCCTCGGGCCACTGGTACCGCGGCGAACACTCGATGGCGCCTGAGCAGCAGGTGGCCGTGCTGGTCTACGAGCAGGCCGCCGACGCCGCCCTGGTGCTGCTGCGCTTCGCCGAAGAGCAGCCGGGTCTGCACAGCCTGCAGCATCCCGACATCGCCCTGCCGCAGGACAGCGGACTCACGGCCGATGGCCTGCCCTATGTGGTTCTGCGCTGGATGGACGGCCAGCCCCTGCTGCCCGCGGCCACCGAGCTGCCGCTGCGCAAGCGCCTGGAGCTGATCTGCGATCTTTGTGATCTGCTGGACGTGCTGCATGAGCATGGCCAGGTCCTGCGCGAGCTGGATCCGGGCACGCTGTGGCTGTCGCCCCAGCAGCGCCTGCGCCTGATGGGCCAGGGACTGGCGCCGATGATGGCCAGCGAAGGCCCGGGCGACTTCGGCTACAGCTCGGCCGCCATCCCCTTGCTGGCACCGGAGCAACTGGACGGCCAGGCCCCGCATCTGGCCAGCGAAGCCTATGCGGTGGGCATGCTGATGTGCCTGCTGGTCAACGGTCGCCTGCCGGGCAGCGACAGTCTCATCGTGGGCCATCTGGGCGCACCGGTCCATTCGCTGGCGGCCTGGGTCAGCCTGAGCCTGGCGGAGCGCCAGGCGCTGGATGCCATGCTCAGCAAGTCCACCGCCGCGTCGATGATGGAGCGCTACACCTCGGCCAAGGCCTTGGCGGACGACGTTCGCGCCTGGCTGGCTGGCGAAGTGCCCTCACCGCTGCCGCCCACGCCCGCGCTGGCCATGCCGCGTGTCAGGCAGGGCCGCAAGTCCACCCGGCCTCGCAAGCCCGTCTGGCGTCAATGGCTGCTGCCAGGCATCGTGCTGGGCGCCTTGGGTGTGCTGGGTCTTGCCCTTTGGGTGGCCAGCCAGCTTCACAGCTGAACCGGCGCGGACCCTGCCCTGCACCCTCAGGGCTTGAGTGAGCGGGCCGGCGGGCGCCACCAGGCGCTGCCGCCGCCTTCCGGTTCGGGCAGGCCCACGCCCCACTTCTGATTGAGCCTGGGCCAGTCGCCACTGCGGCGCAGCTGCTGCAGCGACTGCTCCAGGGCCTCGCACAAGGCCGGGCCGGGCGCTTGGCGTGGACAGGCGAAGTGCCCGCGCAGCTGCCCGATGGGTGGCCCCTCCACCGGCGCCAGCTGCTGCAGCAGGCCCAGGCTGGCCAGCACCGGCTGGGTGTTGCGTTCATTCGTCGCCAGCAGGGCCACCCGGCCGGTGCGCAGCATGCGCAGGCCGGTCTCCACGTCCCGCACGGTGGTCAGCCGCAGCAGGGGACGGGCCTGCTCGAAGGCCTCGCCATAGGCCCAGCCGGCGACCTGGGCGATCTCCAGGCCTGCCAGCGCACGGTAGTCGCCCTGCCAAAGCGGGCGCGGTGCCGGGCCGCCATAAAACACCAGGCGGTCCTCGTAGAAGGCCGAAGCCGTGAAGCTGAAGCGCAGCTCGCGCTCGGGCGTGCGATAGGGGCCGACGAGGATCTGCGCCTGCCCATGCTCCACCATGGCCTGGGCGCGCGGCCAGGGATAGACCTCGAAGCGCAGCTGCCAGCCGCGCTGCTGGGCGACGGCTTGCAGCAGGTCCACGGCCAGTCCTTCCACTGCGCCGCCGGCGGTTGGCACATACAGCCGGGGAAAGGTGGTGCCCACGGCCAGCAGTTCCTGCGCCTTCGCCTCCGTCACAGCCCATGCCAGGCACAGGGCGGCAACGCTCTCGAGGAAGCGCCGGGCCGCTCCAGGTTTCCTTGCGCGGCCACGGGGGGCCAGGCACGAAGTGGCAGGTCTGGGGATGGTCGGTAACCAGCGTCCCTTCATGCGGATCCTTCCCAGTCCAGGTAGCTTCATCATAGGAAGGCCGGGCCCGCCTGTCAGCAAGGGATGCGGCGAGCGCGGCTGTCAGGACCGGCTTGTATGATGCGCCCCCCGGTGCCGAGGGCGCCGGTCTTGTCCTGACTGCCATGTCCGCCGATCCCACCGCCACCCTGAATCCCGCCCAGCTCGAAGCCGTGCATCACCTGCATGGACCCTGCCTGGTCGTGGCCGGCGCGGGCTCGGGCAAGACCCGCGTGATCACCACCAAGATCGCCCGCCTGCTGCAGGCCGGCTACCAGGCGAAGAACATCGCCGCCATCACCTTTACCAACAAGGCCGCCCAGGAAATGCGCGAGCGGGCCAAGGGCTTGGTGGGCGCGCGGGCGGCCAAGGACCTGGCCATCTCCACCTTCCACTCGCTGGGCGTGCGTCTCTTACGCGAGGAGGGCACGCGCGTCGGGCTGAAGGAGCAGTTTTCCATCCTGGACAGCGACGACGTGCTGTCGGTGCTGCGCGACGCCGGCGGCACGACCGACGCCAACATGGCCAAGCAGTGGCAGTGGACCATCTCGTTGTGGAAGAACATGGGCCTGAACGCCGAGATGGCGCTCAAGGCCGCCAAGGACGAGCAGGAGCGCGTCGCCGCCGTCGTGATGGGGCGCTACCAGGAGCGTCTGGCGGCCTACCAGGCGGTGGACTTCGACGACCTCATCAGCCTGCCCCTGAAGCTGCTGACCGAGGACGCCGAGGCCCGCGGCAAATGGCAGGACACCCTGCGCTACGTGCTGGTGGACGAATACCAGGACACCAACTCCGTGCAGTACGAGCTGCTCAAGGCACTGGTGGGCGAGCGCGGCATGTTCACCGCGGTGGGCGACGACGACCAGAGCATCTATGGCTGGCGCGGCGCGACCATCGAGAACCTCAAGCGCCTGCCGGTCGACTACCCCAAGCTCAAGATCATCCCGCTGGAGCAGAACTACCGCTCCACCGGCGCCATCCTGCGCGCGGCCAACAACGTCATCGAGACCAATCCCAAGCTCTTCCAGAAGAAGCTGTGGAGCGAGTACGGCGACGGCGAGCCCATCGCCCTGGTCGAGGCCGACGGCGAGGAGCATGAGGCCGAGCGCGCAGTGGCCCGCATCCAGGCCATCCGCGCCAGCCTCGGGGCCAAGGTCAAGTTCGCCGACTTTGCCATCCTCTACCGCGCCAACCACCAGGCGCGCATCTTCGAGCAGGCGCTGCGGCGGGCCGAGATCCCCTACAAGGTCAGCGGCGGCCAGAGCTTCTTCGACAAGAGCGAGATCAAGGATCTCTGCGCCTGGCTGCGCCTCCTGGTCAACCAGGACGACGACCCCGCCTTCCTGCGCGCCGTGACCACGCCCAAGCGCGGCATCGGCCACACCACGCTGGGCGCGCTGAGCCAGTTCGCCGGCAAGTGGAAGATCAGCATGTACGAGGCGCTGTTCTCCGACTCGCTGTCCACCGTGCTGAACAAGAAGGCCATCGGCTCGCTGCATGAGTTCGGCCGCTACCTCAACGACCTCGAATACCGCGCCCGCCACACCGAGGGTGCCGAGGATGCCAAGACGCTGATGCTGGAGTGGCTCAAGGACATCGGCTACGAGCAGCACCTCTACGACAACGACGAGAACGAGAAAGCCGCGGCCGCCCGCTGGAGCAATGTGCTGGACTTCGTCGACTGGGTGGCCAAGCGCTGCGGCGGCCAGCTGGCCCAGGACGGCGGCGCCACCTTCGAGGAGCCCAAGCAGACGGTGCTGCAGGTCGCCCAGACCATCAGCGTGATCCTCTCGCTCTCGGAGCGCGGCGAGGAGCAGGACCAGGTCGTGCTGACCACGCTGCACGCCTCCAAGGGGCTGGAGTGGCCGCATGTCTTCCTGGCGGGCGTCAACGAGGGCCTGCTGCCCTTCAAGGCCGACGACGAGGAGATGACCGCCCAGCGCCTCGAAGAAGAGCGCCGGCTGATGTACGTCGGCATCACCCGCGCCCGTACCACGCTGGCTGTGAGCACATTGCGCCGGCGCAAGAAGGGCCGCGAGATGGTGATGGGCATCCCCAGCCGCTTCATCGCCGAAATGCGCCTGCACGAGTCCGGCATCAAGGAAGACCCGCGCGAGAAGCTCAAGCGCATGCGGGAGGAGCTGGCGGCCAAGGCGGCAGCGGCCGCGGCGGCGGCGAAGCAGAATGAGCGTTGAGCGAGGTTGTCAGCGATGCGCGAGCAGATCTGTGGTCTCAATAGATGACATCTGCCGCCACGCAACTGCCCCGTGGTGACGCTCGTGGGCAAAATGGGCGACCATGTCATCAAGCTTTGTTGCCTATATCGATGAGTCGGGCGACGAGGGGTTCACTTTCCTAGACGTTGGGAAGGGGAGCTCTCGCTGGTTTGTCCTCTCCGCAGTTGTCTATCGTCGGCCAACAGACCTGTCTGCTGTAGCAGCGTTGAAGGCTGCCCGCGCGACGCTGGGGTGGGAGCCTAAGAAGGCCTTCCATTTTTGCGACATGCGGCGTGAACACCGACTGGTGCTCTTGAACGAAGTTGCCAAGACACCGTTCCGAACGGTCAGCATCCTGAGCTACAAGCCAGACATCCCTGACGTGGAGAGGTATCAGGCCAACAAATGGATGCTTTATCGATGTCTCACCCGGCTCTTGGTGGAGCGGGTTTCCTGGCTATGTCGAGACGCTTACAGGCCGGGTGAAGGCGACGGGACCGTCGACTTGGTGTTCTCTGATAGAGCTGCGATGTCATACGACGACATCCGCGCTTACATCGGCTTGCTGAAACAACACTCGCAGACTGAACAAGGCATCAATATCCACTGGCCTGCGATCAATCTGGCAAATCTGCGCGCAGTGGCTCACAGCCAGCTTGCCAGCCTCCAGGTGGCTGATGCGGTGGCGACCAGTACGCACTATGCGGTGAAACTCAGTCGGTTCGGCATTGCCGATCCGAGCTATCTAGCCTTGCTTAGGCGCCATGCCTATCGTCACAAGGGAAGCTTCCTTGGCTATGGAATCAAGTTCCTGACGCGCTATGACGCACTGACAGAAAAAATGCCGCATCTCAGTGCGGCATTTGAGAATTGGTGACAGTCCCCAGCTTCGAGGATCCCACCCATGCGGGCTGCCCCTTCGCAGGGGCCTCTACATTTGCTGCGCTTGACCGTCGTGGGGAAGTATAGGCCCTGGCGTAACCGAAAGGCAGGCGGATGGCACAGCCAACTCCTTTACCTTGCGGACGGAGGTTCATGACGGCGTCGCGCGACCCTGTCACTAAGATGTGGCGCCTGCGCCCTAAAGCCACCGCGACATGTTGCCTCGTCTTACTTCAGTGATGCCGGCCCTTGTGGTCGTCCTGTCCGCTGCGAACCTCTGCCACGCCCAGACCGAATCCAAGCCTTCGGCCCTGGTCGCCCAGCGCGTGGGCCGCGCCCAACTCGCGTTGGCACCCGATCCCGCGCCCTTCCTGCACGAACTGCCCGACCGCGCCAGCTTCGACCGCATGGCCCGTGTCTACGATCCCGGCACGCCGGAGGCCCAGCCGCATGTGCTCTTCGTGATCGACCGGCAGGCGCCGCAGGGTCAGGTCTTGTTTGTCAACACGCGGCGCTTCGCCCTGCATGAGGACTTCCTCAAGGCCCGCCACCTGGTGACGAGCTGGGAGCCCGGCGTGCGCAGCCGGCTCTACCAGCAGCCGCAGCGGCGCTTCATCCTGGGCATGGTCAGCTGGCAGCCGCAGTTGCAGGGCTTCGTCTACGAGTTCTGGGAAGGCGACCGCCAGACGAGCGAGCTGCTGCGCACGGCGCAGGCCGTGCTGGAGCGCGAGTTCCGCTTTGCGGCCCTGCGCTTCAAGGCCAATGCCGCGCAGCACGAGCAGGTGGCGCGCGAGGCCGGCATCGAGGCGGTGACGCAGGCCCAGCTGATCGCGGGCCGTACGGCGCTGGCCTACAACCCGGGTCGCGCCTTCGGCCGTCTGCGCCTGGTGGAGGACATCGAGCAGGTCGACGACCTGGAGCCCGGCGACATCCTCGTGCTGCGTGAGGCGCCGCTGGCCCTGCCGCCGGTGGCGGGTGTGATCCTGGCCTCGCCGTCGACAGCGCTCTCTCACGTCAATCTGCTGGCCAAGGGTTGGGGCATCCCCAACCTTTTCTTGAAGGACGCCTGGACGCAGCTGCAAGGCCTGGATGGGCAGACCGTCTGGATGGAGGCGCGGCGGGATGGGTATCGTATTGAGCCCCGTGCGCAGGCACCGGCGGGATGGCGCCCGGCGGCCAAGCAGGCGAAGGCGCGGCTGCTGAGTGCGCCAGACCTGCGGCGCCGGCAGCCACTGCCGCTGGCGCAGATGCGCCTCAAGGACATGAGCGCCTGCGGCGGCAAGGCCGCGCGGCTCGGTGAACTGCAGTGGCTGCACGCTCAAGGGCGCCTGCCGGGCACCGCCCCGGTGCCGGATGGTTTTTGCATTCCCTACGGCGCCTTCGCGGCCTTCATGGCCCAGCCCGAAGTGAAGGCGCGCGTGGCTGCCGCGCTGTCGGAGGGTGGCTTCGAAGGCAGTGTGGGCCAACGGCGCGCCGTGCTGGCCCGTCTGCGCGAGGATCTGCTCGTCATGCCCCTGCCCGCCGGGCTGGAGGCGCAGTGGGAGCGCCAGCTGGGCCGGGCCGGCGTCTTCGTGCGCAGCTCGTCCAATTCGGAGGATCTGGCCAACTTCAGCGGCGCCGGTCTCTACAGCACCATGCCCAACGTGCGCGCGGAACTGGCCCGCGCGGTCAAGGCCGTCTGGGCCTCGGTATGGAATGCCGAGGCCTTCGAGGCCCGCCGCCAGGCCGGCCTGCGCCATGAGCAGGTGCAGATGGCGGTGTTCGTGCAAAAGGCCGTGGATTCACGCATGTCCGGCGTGATGATCACCCGCGATCCCTTCGACGCCACGCGCAGCGGCGTGGTCTATGTCTCGGCCAAGCGCGGCATCGGCATCAAGGTGGTGGAGGGTAAGCGCATCGCCGAACAGGCACTCCACGACGAGCGCAGCGGTGCGATCGAGCGGCTGTCCAGCTCGGCGGAGAGCACCGAGCTGCGGCTGGACGAGACCGGCGGGCTGAAGGAGGTGGCGGTGGCCTCGGCCACGGTGCTGCAGGACGCGCAGGTGCTGGCGCTTTCGCGCCTGGCCCTGGCCATCCGCCGCGAGCTGGGTGGCGCGGAGCAGGACATCGAATGGGCCATCGATGGCGACGGCCGGCTGGTGATGCTGCAGGCGCGGCCCTTCGTGCAGCGGGGCGCCTACTGAGGTATCGGCGGGCATTGAAGACCTTGCGGGGCCAGGTCTTGCCTTCGCTTGCCTTCACTTTCTTCCCTCAGGCGCCAGCCCGCGTCCCGGCATGAAAAAGGGCTGCCCGCAGGCAGCCCTTGCTGTTGGTGCAAGGCCTGGAGGCTCAGCTCACCGTCAGCGTGGCGCTGCCGCTGGGCACGCGCACGGTCTTGATGCTGGCGACGGCGTCCGTGGGCGCAGCACCGCCGGCCAGGGGCTTGAGCTTCTTGAACTGGCAGACCAGCTCAGTCTTGCTCAGGGTCACCACGGCGTAGCCCTGGGCATGGCTGTCCGCATGCTTGATCCAGGGGTTGTTGACGGCCGGGGCGGCGCCGGTGGTGGCGTTGGCCAGCGGGTTCAGGCGCTTGATGATCTCGCTGGACGGCACGCCGGCCGGCGGGATGCCCAGGGCTGCGGCCAGCTTCTGCTGGATCAGGCCATAGAGCGTCATGGCCGCAGCCGAGCGGCTGGTCGCGGCCAGCATGGCGATGGTGTTGGCGATCACGCCACCCATGCCGCCCATCAGCGTCTCGTCGAAGGTGTTGATGACGGCGGTGGACAGGCCCGGCGTGGGCTGCACCGCGGCGGCCGGGATCTTGCCCGCGCCGATGGCACCCATCACTGCGGCCTGGATGGCGGCTGCGTTGCTGAGATCGGTGACGCCAGCTGCCTGCGCGATGGCCACGGACAGCATCTTGATCGCGATGCCCTCGGCCTCGGCCTCGCTGGTAGCCACCAGGGGCTTCAGGTCGCTGAAGCCGGGCTGGCTGGCCGCGCCCAGGAAGTAGCTGAAGAAGCTGTTGGAGGACATGCCGGCGGTGACCAGGTCCACCATGGCGGGCACGGGCGTCGCGGCCTTGTAGTCGACCATCACCTGGCCGGCGAAGAAGGCATGGATGTCGCCGGTGACGGCCACCACGTTGCTGATCTTGTTGTCGACGATGTGCTGCATCAGCGCCTGGCGTTCGGCGGCGTAGCCGTCCCACTGGTCGGCGTTGAGGATGATGCGCTGCTTGAAGGCGGCCGGTGCGGTGGGCAGGGCGGCGCCGTCCACGGCCATCTTCAGCAGCGAGGTCTCATTGCCCCAGATCTTCCATTGCGCGGAGGAACTCGCCAGGGTCTGCATGAACCACTGGCGCTGCGCGGCGCCCAGCACGCTGACGAGCCCCAGCGGGTCGGGCAGCTGCTTGCCGGCGGCCAGCTTGGCGGTCTCGACGGCGCTGAGCGAAGCCTCCGGCACCATGTAGCGCGCGCCGATCTGGCCGATCTGCTGGCCGGTCAGCGGATTGGGAGCGGCTTCAGGGATCAGGTGGTCGGCGCGGTAGAGGCGCTGGTCCGTCATCACCAGATGCATCAGCTTGCCGAACTTCAGCTCGCGGTAGATGCGGATGTTGCTGATGCCGTAGCCGGGGTCCAGCGTGAAGCTGACGTCGGCCGGCATGAACTCGAACCAGGCCTGGCTGGCCGAGCGGCGGCGCGAGGTCTGGGCGGTGTTGTCACCGACCAGGGTGGCGGCGTTGAACGAACCGTTGTCGTAGGTCTCGCGATCCTGCCAGCAGTCGTCGGAGAACTCGTGGTCATCCCAGATCGCGACGAAGGCGAAGCGCTCGTGCACGGCCTGCAGGCGGGCGTCGCTGCGGTAGCGCTTGTAGAGGTAGCGGTAGTCGGCGAGCGTGGTGGCGTACTTGCCCTTGCCAGGCAGGTCGCTGCCATTGGGCAGCATCAGGGCGGTGTGCGCCGGCTCGACGGCCCCGGCCTGGTAGTCCGCACCCACGGCTTCGTAGATGTAGTCGCCCAGGTGCACGACGAAGTCCACCGGCTCCTTGGCCAGCTCGACCATGCCGGCCCAGTGGTTGACGCTCCAGTCCTGGCAGGTGGTGAAGGCGAACTTCAGGCTGTCGATGTCGGCGTCGGTGGCCGGGGCGGTCTTGAAGCGGCCGACCTTGGAGCGGCTGTCGCCGGCCTGGAACTGGTAGAAGTAGGTCGTCGCCGGCTTCAGGCCGCTGATGCGGTGGCGCAGCGTGTTGTCGTAGAAGGCGTAGACGGGCACTTCCAGGTCGGCATCGAAGCTGCCGGCCAGGGCGGAGTTGCTGCCCAGCAGGGCGCTGTTGTCGGCCGCGGTGATGCGCAGGCGGACCTTGAAATTGGCGTCGGTGCTGCTGGGGATGATGTCGTCGGCGCCGGCCGGCACCACGCGCGTCCACAGCAGCACGCCGTCGCTGCGCGGGTCGCCCGAGGCCACGCTCTGCGGGAACTTGTAGGCGCCGCTGGCGGATGCGGTCTCGGGCAGCGGGGTGCTGCTGCCGGGGAAGGTCGGGGGCAGGGGCAGCACGGTGCTGCCGTTGTCGCCGCCGCCCATGCAGCCGGCAAGGCCGCCCAGGGCGGAGGAAGCGGTGATCAGCGCGCCGGTCTGCACGATCGAGCGGCGCAGGAAGTTGCGACGGTCCATGAGGGACTCCAATCAGGGTGAGGGCGGGCGCATCAGGGCGCCCGCGGGGTCAGGTCTTGTCTGAAGACGGGGGTCAGAAGCTGTGGTTCAGCTGCAGGCCCAGGGTCGTAGCCTTGCTCTGGTAGTTGCCGCGCACGGTGGCGTTGCTGCAGTTGCAGGGCTTCTCGCCTTCGGCGTCGTCGGTGATGGACATGGGCGCGTCCTTCAGCTTCACATAGCCGAGGGCCAGGTCGACGCTGGTCTGCGCGCCGAACTTCCAGTTCAGGCCGAAGGCGAGCCAGTCGCGGTCGGAGTCCGGCAGCGCGGCGCCACGGTACTGGCCTTGCACGGGCGACTTGTCACGGGCGGCGCCGGCACGCAGGGTCAGCTGGTCATTGAACTGGTACTGGGCGCCGACGGAGGCGCGCCAGACGTTCTTCCAGTGCTCCGGCGTGATGGAGGGCGGGGTCGTGCTGTCGAACTTGATGCGCAGCTCTTCCAGCGCCGACTGGCGGTGCCAGCTGGCGTCGGCCATCAGCGCCCAGCGCTTGTTGAGCTGGTGGAAGATCTGGAAGGACAGCGAGTCGGGCGTCTTCACGGCCAGGCTGGCACCGGAGTCGTTGTGGTCCAGCTTGCCCTTGCCGTCATACGGCGCACCGGTGACGGCGGCCAGTACGTTGGCCGGCAGGGTGGCGGGCTGCGTCCAGTCGGCGCTGCCCTTGAGCTTGTGGCGGATGCCCGAACGCCAGGCCACGCCGACGCGGGTCTGCTCGTCCAGGTCCCACAGCAGCGCCAGGTTCAGACCCAGGCCCCAGTCGGCACCCTTGACGTGCACGCCGCCATCGAACATCGGGTTGGCATAGACCAGCGCGGCCTGCTGTTGCAGTTGCACCGCGATGCCGGACGCGCCCGCGGCGGCCGCCTGCTGGGCAGCGGCCAGCAGGCCGGCCGCATAGGCGTTGCCGTAGGGCACGGCGCGCTTGATGTCGCCGTGCATGTACTCGGCCGTCAGACCCGCGGACAGCGAGAGCTGCCGGGCCGGCTTCCAGGCCACCGTGGGATTGAAGGCCAGGGACTTCAGCTCCACGAAATTGACGTTGTAGCGGCCGCCCCAGTCCGGGCGGTAGTCCAGCTTGGCGCCGGAGGGCACGAAGATGCCCAGGCCGTAGGCCAGGGTGTCCGAGGCCTTGTAGGCGCCGTAGAGATGCGGCACCCAGGTGGCCTTGGTGGGCTCGATCTCGTCGCCGGCCACCGAGGTGGGCTTGGGCTGGAAGCCCGAGCCGGGCAGGCTGATGTAGGAGCCGGCGTCGGTGAACTTCACCTTGGGATCCACATAGTCCAGCACGCCGCTGACGTGCCAGCCCTTGCCCAGGCGGGTCAGCCCGGCGGGGTTGGAGAAGATCGTGCTGGCATCGGCAGCCTCGGCGCCGTTGGAGTTGGCCGTGCCTTCGGCGGCGGCACTCTGGGTGCCGAAGCGATAGCCGGAGGCCAGGGCCTGGCCGGCACACAGGGCCAGGCCGGCCAGCGCCAGCAGGCGCAGGCGAGGGGCGTGGCGTTGGGGGCGTTGGGCGTCTGCGTGCGAGCCGGCCTGCGGGAAGCGGTGCATGGAAGTCTCCTCTTGTCGTCGTGCGGGCGAGCGCGCTCGGGCCTCACCCTGGAATCACTTGGGAGACCGATTCTGCGAAGGCTTCGTGGCAATGCAGCGAGGGAAAATGCCGGGACTGTCGTCCGCCGCCGACGAATCCGCGCGGATTAGAGACTTGTCTCCAGACCGACATTTGTGATGGGCACGCACAAGGCTTGAGCTGCGCTGCGGTGTGGTGTGGTGGGCTTGCGGGCTAACCCCGGCCTCGGGCGAGTCCACGCACGGCCAGAATGCCGGCCATGCGATCTCCCCTCCTGCTGCCCCTGCTCATCCTGGTGTCCGCCAGCATCGCCATCGCCTCGCTGGGCGGGCTGGGCCTGAATCCCGAACTGGGCTTTGCGGCCAAGCCGCTCACCACCATCCTGATCCTGCTGTGGGCCTGGCCCCGCGGCGCAGACAGCCCCAAGGCGGCACGCTGGCTGCGCTGGGGCCTGTTCTTCTCGCTGGGCGGCGACATCGCCCTGCTGTGGCCCGAGGCCGGCTTCCTGCCGGGCCTGGTGAGCTTTCTGGTGGCGCACCTGTGCTACATCCTGGGCTATTGCCAGCGCTCGCGCTTTGGCCGGCCCTGGTGGCCCTTCCTGCTCTATGCGCTGGTGGCCGCTGCGGTGCTGCACCGGCTGTGGCCCGGCATTCCGGGGGAGCTGCGCATTCCCGTGCTGGTGTATGTGGCGTGCCTGGCCAGCATGGCCTCGCAGGCCTGGGCCTGGTGGCGTACCAGCATGGGCGGTCCGGACGAAGCGCTGGCGCGCCGCGCTGCCTGGGGCGGCACGCTGTTCCTGTTCTCGGACGCGATGATCGCGATCAACAAGTTCGCCTTCGCCGGGCAGCTGCCGCAGGCCACGCTGCTGATTCTGAGCACCTACTGGCTGGCGCAATGCTGCTTCGTGGCCAGTCTGCGGCCGGCTGCCGGCGCTGCGGACGAGCCGCCCGTCGCCTGATCACATGCCCTTGAAGAGGTGGGTGTAGCTGCGGCTCACCTCGAGCTTTTCCGTCAGGCCCTTGACGGCCACCAGCTGGCGGCCGCGGAAGTCGCGGCTGATGCCGGCGATGGCCTTGACGTTGACCAGCGTGGAACGGTGGATCTGCCAGAACAGCTGCGGGTCCAGCTCGTCCACCAGTTCCTTGATGGGCTTGCGGATCAGCGCCTCGATGCTGGCGGTCTGCACGCGCGTGTACTTCTCGTCGGAGATGAAGAAGAGCACGTCCTCGGCCGGGATCATCTGGATGGTCTGGCCCACGGTGGCCTGGATCCACTGCAGGTACTTGGGGGCGCCGCCAGGGTTCAGCTGGGCGGACAGCTTGTGCAGCAGCTGCTGCATGGGCTGGCCGGCGGGGCGTTCGGCGGGCGTCTCGCTGGCATCGCCGTCACTGCGCTGGGCCAGGCGCTTCTTGACCCGCGCCACGGTGATGGCCAGACGCTCGCGCTCGGCGGGCTTGAGCACGTAGTCGGCCACGCCCTGCTCGAAGGCCTCGACCGCATATTGGTCGTAGGCGGTGATGAAGACGATCTCCGGCACCAGCCAGCTGTCATCGTCGGGCAGCTGCACGATCTGGCGGGCGGCATCGACGCCGGTGAGGCCGGGCATGCGGATGTCCAGGAAGACCAGGTCGGGCCGGTGCTCGCGGCACAGCTCCACGGCTTCCAGCCCGTTCTTGGCTTCGGCGACGATGTCCAGCTCGGGCCAGGCTTCCTGCAGCCGGCTGCGCAGCTGTTCGCGCATCAGGCGTTCGTCGTCGGCCAGCACGGCGCGGATGCGGCCGGGGGCGGTTTCTTGAAGGGTGTCGTTCATGGCCGGGATGCTAAGCGCGCTGTGCTGCGGGTGGGCCTCCGGGTTGACCCGGAGAGCCACGGAGATCGACTCAAATGCGGGGTTCGGGACGCGGTGCCGGCGCCGCGGGCGCCCGGGCCTTGGGCCGCCGCAGCAGCAGCCACAGCACCAGGACCAGAAGGAAGGCAGGCGAGAACAGCACCGCACCGAGTCCGCAGAACAGCAGCACCACGAAGCCGATGAAGCCGCCCACCAGCAGCAGGGGCAGGCCCACGGCGAAGACCAGCACGAGGGGCACGACGACGAAGATCATCAGCCCCGCGGCGCCGAGGCCCAGGATGCCGCCGATGACATCGCCGATGTCCGGGTCGGTCCATTCGTCGCCGTTGATGGTGATGTGCACGCCGGGCTCGCTGAACACATGGTGCAGCAGGCTGCAGCCGCCCACCACGCTCAGCAGCACCACACCCAGGGTGAGGATGAGGAAGGCCTTGAAGAGGGTTTTCATGCCGGGGCTCCTTGTTCGTCAGTGCGGCTGCGATAGGGCACGGTGATGGTCACCACGGTGCCTGAGGGTTGGTTGGCGGCGATGGTGACGCTGGCTTTGCCGCCGTAGAGCAGGGACAGTCGTTCGCGGATATTGGCCAGGCCCACGCCGGTGCCTGCGGTGGCGGCGCGTCCGAAGCCCAGGCCAGTGTCGGCCACGGTGATGGCGAGCTTGCCGTGCAGCACCTCGGCCCGGACCTTGAGGCTGCCGCCTTCGGCCTTGGGCTCCAGCCCGTGCTTGATCGCGTTCTCGACCAGGCTCTGGATCATCATGGGCGGGAACTCGGCCGAGAGCAGGCCGTCGGGCACGTCGATCTCGGTCTGCAGCCGGTCTTCCATGCGCACCTTGAGGATTTCCAGGTAGGGCCGGATCACGGCCAGCTCCCGGCCCAGATCCCGAACACCGGCGGCATTGGCCTCGCGCATGGTGGGCATGGAGGCGCGCAGCAGGGCGATCAGGTTGCGCTGCATCTGTGAGGCGCGCGGTGGGTCGGTCTCGATCAGGTGGTCGATGGAGGCCAGGGTGTTGAAGAGGAAATGCGGTTCGACCTGTGCCTGCATCGCTGCCATGCGGGCCTCGACGACCTGCCGCTTGAGCGACTCGGCCTCGGCGGTCTCGGTGGCCTGCGCCGCCTTGACTTCGGCCTGGATGCGGCCCTTGTAGGTCGCCTTGATCAGGGCCGAGGCCAGGACGAAGAGCACGGAGAAATCGATCAGGAACTCGCCCCAGTGGATCACCCGGACTCGCGAGTGCCAGCCGGCGCTGGTCTCTTCATGGAGCCTTTCCAGTTCGGCCTGGGCCCTGTCCAGCTCTTCCTGGAGCTGGCGGCGGGAGTCCTCGGCCTCATCACGGGCGGCGCGCGCCTCCTCCAACTGCTGGCGGGCCTGGTCGCTGGATTCGCGCAAGGCTTCCTCGACTTTGCTGCGCAGCTCGTCCTCGCTCACTTCGAGCTTGCCAGCCTTGTCCGACTTATCCGACTTATCCGACTTGTCCGCCTTGTCCCCCGGCAGGCGCAGCACCAGGTTGGGCAGCTTGACATGAACCCCGTCCTCCACGGCCCGCTCAGCCGAGGCGGGTGCGCTGGCGGCCTTGGGGCGCTGCTCGATGCGGATGCCGTGCTTGTCGATCGCAACGTCCAGGTGCACGCCGTCCTCGCCCTTGCCCAGCTTCTCGGCGATCTTGCGGGCGGACTCCTCCAGCGTGTCCTCGTCCTTGCGGGTGATCTTGGGCGTGGACGGCTTGGGTGCCTGTCGCGCCTTGGGAGCGGGCCGGCTTGGCGGCGAGCCCTCGTACTGCTCGGTGATGCGCCAGGTGAAGGGCGGCATGTTGCTGAGGATGTTGGCGCCGATGATCAGGAAGATGGACAGCAGGATGAAGCGCCGCCAGCTGATGCTCACCAACCAGCTGGCATAGACATGGAAGCCGCGCACGCAGGCCGCGGCAAAGCGTTGCCAGCGGGCGTACCAGGTGGGGGAGGGGTGGGCGTTCATGCGGGGACCTGCTTTTGCTGTTGAGGCGGACTGTACGCAAGCCGCCCCGGGCGACCCAGCGAGAGGCGACAGGCTGCACGGACCTGGGCCCGATCTGCATGGCGCCCGGATGGGCGTTTCGGTCTGCTGCGACCTGCTGCGGCCCGGGCCTGGATGGTCTGTGAAGCAGTTCACAGGCGCCCGGGCCGCCAGGACGAGCGTCATCGGCCCATCACATGGCCTGCCTACCGTGCCGGCACGGACCGCTGCACGAGAGGTCCGCTTCGGATGGGATGGATGCAATGAAGTACTGGCAAAGCCTGAGGACGCGCTTGGTGATGGCTGCGCTGCTGTGTCTGGTGATGGGTGCCCTGCCTCTGCTGCGGGCCGGCCGCGAGGCGGCCGATGCGCTGCAGCGGGCCGAGCGGCAGTCGCTGGCCCTGCGGCTCAACAAAGGGTGGTGGACGGTGATGGAGCTGGCTCAGCAGGCGCGCCAGCAGGCCCTGCAGCCTGACAGCGGCTCGATGCAGGCGCCCGCGGCGCCCCTGGTGCAGGCCTTGCAGCGTCAGCAGGCCGCGCTGGCGGCGGCGCCCGCTTTTGCCGATCTGGCGCCGGGCGCGGCGACCCTGACCCGGCAATGGGGCGAGGCGGGCCCGGCGGCGAATGCTCCCACGCAGCCGGCCCGCCTGCAGGCCTTCGACACCTGGCTGCAGGCTTTGCAGCAGGAAGTCGACCGTCTGCACGCGCAGGCCGGCCTGTGGCAGGAGGACGACCCTGCCGTGCATTTCGGCGCCCTGGCCGCATTGCAGGAAGCGCCGCGCGCCGTCGAAGCGCTGAGCCAGCTGCGCGACCTCAGCCGTGCCGCGCTGGTCGACGACCTGGGCGCCATGGCGGCGGCCCAGACCCGCTACACCGTGCATGGCGAGGCCATGGAGGCGCTGCTCTTGCGCTTGCCCCAAGGCGCCAGCCTGGTCCAGGCCCTGCACCAGCAGCGGCAGGGCCTGCTCGCCACGCTGCAGCAGGCCGCCGCCGACCCTTCCTTTCCGCTGGATCAGCTGGTGAGCCAGCTGGAGGCCGCAAGGGCTCAGCAACTGAGCCTGAGCCAGCGCCTGCTGGACCAGGTGCAGGCCAGCCTGCAGCGCCAGGAGGTCGAACGGCGTGAGGCGCGCTGGCAGCAGCTGGCCCTGACTCTCGCCCTGTTGGGCGCGGCCGTCGCCCTGATGGCCTGGACCCTGCGCAGCGTGCTGCAGGGCCTGGACGAGGCGGTGGGGGTGGCGCGGCGCATTGCCGAGGGCGACCTGTCGGTGCGGGTGCCGCTGGAGCGGCCGTTGGAGCTGGCGCGGCTGCTGGCCGGCATCGAGGCCATGCGTCAACGCCTGCAGCAGATGGTGCAGGGCATGGGTCAGGTGGCGGCGCGCATCCAGGATGCCGCGACCGAGATCGCCCAAGGCAACGAGGATCTTGGGCAGCGCACAGAACAGGCTTCGTGCACCCTGCAGCAGACCAGCGCCTCGATGGAGACTCTGTCGGCCGCCGTCAGCGGCACCGCGGGCCTGGCCGTGCAAGCCAGCCAGATGGCGCACGCCGCCAGCGCCGTGGCGGCCCGGGGCGATGCCGCGGTGCAGGAGGTGATCGCCAACATGCAGGCCCTGCACCAGGTCTCGGGCCAGATCGGCAGCATCAGCGAGCTGATCGGCGGCATCGCCTTCCAGACCAATCTGCTGGCCTTGAATGCCGCGGTGGAGGCCGCACGGGCGGGCGAGCAGGGGCGGGGGTTCTCGGTCGTGGCGGCCGAAGTGCGGGCACTGGCCCAGCGCTGCTCCGGCGCGGCGGCGGAGATCCAGCAGCTCACGCGCAACTCGGTCGAACGCATGGGCAACGGCGCTGAGCTGGCGCGTGGCGCGGGCGGCATGATGCAGCAGATGCTGGCCAGCGCGCGCGAGGTCTGCGGCGTGGTGGCGCAGATCGAGGGCAAGTCCTCGCACCAGCGGCGGGACATCGGCGAGCTGACCCAGGCCGTGCAAGGCGTGGACCAGCTGACCCAGCAGAACGCGGTGCTGGTGGACCAATCCCGCGCCGCCGCGGCCGCCTTGCGCGAGCAGGCCGGCATGCTGGCGGGGCAGATTGGGCGGTTCAGGATTTGAGGAGTGCCCCTCGCCCAGGCTCGCCCCGCTGGACGCGGGCGAGTCTGGTCGGTCCCCCGAGGGGACGGCATTGCCTGCGGCATCGAGCCGCAGGCAATGCCGGGCGGGCCGGCGTGGGGCGGCCCAGCGCTCGGCCCTGGGGGCTGGCGCCCCTTGCCCCCTGGCTTGGTGGCATTGCTTACGGCATCGAGCCGCAGGCAATGCCTGGCGGGCAGGCTTGGTGCTGCTCGGCACTCGGCCCTGGAGGCTGGCGCCCTTTGCCCGCAGGACATACCGCTTCGCCGGCTCCGGGCACAGGTCTTCTGACCAGGGCCCGTCATGCACGTCGGACTGCCCGGACTTCAACGGCCCAGGCGCCGCCTGTGCTGCGCTTCGAATAGTTCCAAGAATCGCAGCCATCGCGTTCGTGTGCCCCGCTTCATGCACGGCCCAATGGCTCAAGAGCGCTAGGCCATTTGTACGGTGGTGCTGCTCAGTCGTTGCTTCAGTGACCCATCGCAGAAAGTCATTGGCCTGTGCAAGCACATCTTGACCGACTCCGGCGTCACACCTCGTCTGCTGCCCGCGCAAAGCAGCAGCACCCTCGGGCGAGCCTCGCCCGCACGGCCGCTGCGCCAACAAAACCTGTCAAATCTTGCAGAAGTGCCCGCAAGTCATGGCCACTAGACTGCGCCCCGTTACACAGCTCGTGGAGGCTGCCGACTTGGCAGAACGAGCACATCGACCGTCAACAAAAGCCTTTGGTCCGATGGGGTAGAGATTTGGGAGGACTCCATGATTTCACATCGGATACTGGCCGCGATCATCCTGACGCTGGGCCTGACTGCACAGACACGTGCACAGACACGTGCACAGACAGCAGCCGGCACGCTCAGCCTGTCAAAGCCGGTCGCAAGCAAGCCGGGCAGCGGGCTGAGCGCCTCCGTGGCTTCCAGCGGATGGGACTGCAAGATCGACGACGACGTGGTTTCGTGCACAGGCACGAGTGGTGGAAGTGCCGGCGGCGGTTATGGAGGAGGCGGAGGCAGCAGTCGCGGCAGCAACCCCGGGGAGGGAGGGCGCTTCCCGCCAGGCAAAGGCGGCGGCGGAAGCACTGGGTCCGGGGATGATGCCAAAGAAAAGGCGAAGGAACGGGGCCGCGATTCTCGAGTTGGGCACGGTTTTCGGAATCGATTGCATCACGCTCGCCAGCGATATCAGAAACACCACGGTCAAGCGTTTAAGAAACACTCGCGACGCATGCTTGGCCAAAGCGGACCAGGGCTGAAATGCTGAACCGCACATGGAGCCGCGTGGCACTCTTGATGGGTGCCCTACTTGGACTTGCGGCCTGGCAGCTGACGAAGAGCCCGGCATCCAGTTCTGAGCAAGCAAAGGCACTGACACACCCAAACCGCGTGGAAGTGCCTGAGCATTCAAGTGCCAGAGGCGTAGAGGCCACGCCTCTGCCGCAGACAGCGATCGCGTCTACAGTGCCTGCTACGGTCCCAGTCCCTGTTCAACGCAACTACGGAACACTCAGCCGCGAGTTCCCCGGTGGTCTCCAAACTGAAGCACAACTTGCCCTGCGAGCCGGCAACGCCAAGCGCTCTCTTGAGGTAGCCAAGGAGCTGGGCAAATGCCTGCACTTCCAGCAGACGCGGGAGGAGTTTGAACGGCTCGGCCTACAGCGCAAGCTGGCCCAGTTGTTTCCAACGCAGGATCCTGGCGAGCGGGCGCGACTCGACGCTTTCTGCCAAACAGCCGGACCGAATGGACAAGCGTGGATGGAACAGTTGCTGCTCCTCGCAGCCAGCCAGGGCCTACCGGAAGCCGTCTACTGGGCCCATGAGGACAAGATGGATCCCACGGGGGCGTCCAGTCGCTTGATTGGCCGGTGGGCGCTCCAGGGCCATGACCTGCTGGCCCTCGGCAAAGTGATGCTCGATGCCACGCCCGACGTCTTTGGCCTGAGCCAGGAAGACCTGAATGTGGTGCGCAAGGCCAGCGCCTTGCTGCTTGAAACGCCCGAATTTGCGGCCCGCTTTGGATTCCAGAAAACACTCGAGAATGCGCAAGAGAAGGCCACCTATCGACGTGCCGGCGTGAGTAGCTGGCGGGCTTACGAAGCGCTACCCGCGGGCAAGCCTCCACTCGTCAAGTTTGCGGAGCTTTCCCTGTCACCGGCCGACGAGCGGCGAGTCCAGGACATCGTCAACGCAATGGTCGCCGCCCGACGTCGCCTACTGGCAGGGGCGGGCGGGTAGAGCACTGGCTGGGCGGCCGGGATCCCGACCTGACTCTCTTCTAGCTAGGGGCAATGACATGTGCCACTGGTGATGTGCCGGCGCGTGGTGTAAGTTCGCAGCCCCGGCGAGGCTGAGGCCCTCCTGCGCCATGCAATTTGGGGGGCTGGGGAATCAATCCGTCCCCCTCCAAATCGGCGGCAGGATTTGGCTGATTTTCCCCCGCCGATGACGGAGGTTGAACCACCTTCAACGCACAGCCCCAGAACAGTGCCTGGGGCATCGAGCCGCAAGCAATGCCAGGCGGACGGCATGGGGCTGGCGCCCCATGCCCTAGGGCGTGACTCGCTTACTGGCGCACGGCCTCGACCTGGATGATCAGCTTGACTTCCTTGGGGAAGCCCCAGGCCAGGCCGTAGTCGATGCCCCATTGGGTGCGGTCGATGGTGGCCTCGAAGTCGCCGCCGCAGACCTCGCGCTTGAGCATGGGGTGCTGGTAGCAGTTGAAATGGCGGGCGGCGAGGGTCACCGGCGCGGTCTTGTCCTTCAGGGTCAGCTGGCCGCTGACGGCGCTGACCTTGTCGCCGTCGAAGCTGAACTTGTCGCCGACGAACTTGGCCTGGGGCCATTTGGCGCTGTTGAAGAAGTCCTCGCCCTGGAGGTGCTTGTTCATGCCGTCCACGCCCGTGTTGACCGAGCCGATGTCGAAGCTGATCTGCACCTTGCCGGTCTTGGCAGCGCGGTCAAGCTCCACGGTGCCTTCCTTCTTGTCGAAGCGCCCGCGGTTGGTCGAGGTGCCGAAGTGCTGGATCTCGTAGGTCACGAAAGTGTGGCCGGGCTCGACCTGGTACTTGGCGGTGTCGGCCTGGGCCAGCACGCTGGCCGCCAGCAGGGCGGAGGCAATCAGGGTCTTCTTCATGGGGTTCCTGTGGTTGGGGTCGAAAAGGGTGGGAAGGACCGGCATGGGCGCGCCGCTCAGAGCGCCGCCACGCCGGAGAACACGAGCTTGAACTTGACGGTGACCTCGTTGGCAACCATGGAGGTGTCGCTCCATTCGCCGTCGCCGATCTTGAAGTCCAGGCGCTTGAGGACGAAGCTGCCGGCGGCCGTGGTCAGGCCCTTGTCCTGCGTGAGGGCGATGGGCACGCTGATGTCGCGCTGCAGGCCCTTGAGACTCAGGCGCCCGCTCACCTCGAAGCGGTTGCCGCCCAAGGGCTTGATGGCGCTGCTGGTGAAGACGGCCTGGCCGAGCTTCTTGCTGTCGAACCAGGCCGGCTTGGCCAGCTCGGCGTCCAGCATGGGGTCGCCCAGGGTCACGCTGCTGACGTCGATGCTGAACTGCACCTTGCCGGTGTCGGATTTGCGCGGGTCGAAGGCCAGCTGGGCGTCGAAGCGCTTGAACTTGCCGTCCACCGGCACGCCCATCTGCTTGCTGACGAAGCTCAGCTCGCTCTGCGCCGGCACCAGGGCCGGGGCGGCGACCGGGGCTGCGGCCGCGGCAGCGGTGGTAGCGGTGGCAGTGGCAGTGGCCGGTTTGGCCTTCTGGGCCAGTGCAGGTGCGGCGATCAGGCCCAGGCTCAACAGCAGGGCGGTGCTCAGGGAAGTCTTCATGAGATAGGTGTTTCGTGGCAGGGGGGCTGTCATGGCATCTACAAGAGGCAGATCGGGTCAGCGGCGCGCCGGCATCATGCGCAGCAGCAGGCCGTCCTTGTCGACCAGCTGGTGCTTGAGCGCGGCGCCCACATGGGCCAGCACCAGCAGGGCCAGGCCCCAGGCCAGCAATTCGTGCAAGTCCTTCAGCTGGTGCGCCAGGGCCTTGTCCACGGGCACGAAATCGGGCAGCGGCAGCACGCCGAACCAGACGATGGGAAAGCCGGCCGCCGAGCTGTAGGCCCAGCCGCTGAGCGGGACCGCGAAGAAGGCCAGGTACAGCAAGCCGTGCACGACGTGGGCGGCGCGGGCCTGCCAGGCGGGCATGGGCAGGTCGGGCGGCGGACGATGGCCGAGGCGCCACAGCAGGCGCAGGCCGGACAACGCCAGGATGGTCACGCCGGCCCATTTGTGCCAGTTGAAGAGCTTGAGCCGGGTGGGCGAGAGCGGCAGATCCGACATGTACAGACCCACGCAGAAGGCGCCCACGATGGCCAGGGCCAGCAGCCAATGCAGGGCGATGGCGGTGGCGGTGTAGCGAGGCGTCTGGGTGGGAAGGGGCATGGCGTTTCCTCGATGAATGGACGAGAGTGTGGCCGCCGGCCGGCGCAGCCAGTTTCATCTTGCTTGAGGTCAAGGTTCAGTGCATTTGAATGGAGAACAGCCCCGCCCTGCCGGAGGTCATGGGCGCGTCATGCGGCGGGGCGAGACTGATGAGCTCCTCTCTGTACAAGGAGTGCCCTGTGATGGACCTGATCGCTCGCATCGAAGCCTTGTTTCTGCGCCGTGGCCGGGTGGACTACGAAAGCGATGTGCTCCAGCCCGTGCCGGCGCTGGCCCATGCCCTGCAGTGCGCGCAGCTGGCGGAATGGGCCCATGCGGACCATGAACTCGTCGCGGCTGCCCTGCTGCATGACCTGGGCCAGCTGATCGACGCCGAGGGCCCGGCGCCCTTGCGCATCGAATCCCATGAAACAGCGGCCCTGCCCCTGCTGGCGCAGGGCTTCGGCCCTGGCGTGCTGGAGCCGATCCGGCTGCATGTGCAGGCCAAACGCTACCTGGTGTCTACCGAGGCCGGCTATGAAGCCAGCCTGAGCCGGGCCTCGCGCCTGAGCCTGGAGCGCCAGGGTGGGCGCATGAACGCCGAAGAGCGACTGCTTTTCCTGGCCCAGCCCTACGCCCGCGAGGCTCTGCAATTGCGCCGCTGGGACGATCTGGCGCGCCAGCCAGCCAAGCGAACGCCGCCGCTGGCCTACTACCTGGACTTGTTGAGTGACCTGATGCGCGAGATGCGCACACCGCCACGTCTTGCAATCGCTTGAAATCGTGAATTCCTACTTGAGGGGGATAGGTGCAGCGCGGCGGGCCTCAGATACTGACTTCCGGATCGCGCGCTGCCTGGACCTCAGCGCGTTGATCGAGGGGAGGAGTGCTATGCCGGCTCACCAAAGCCCATTGGGGTGGCGGTGGCCGGCATAGTCATTTGTTCACGGAATTTCTTGGCGCGGGCGCAAGTTCGGGCAGCGCACCCGGCGGTATAGTCAGCGCACTCCGCGCCCAGGTCCGACCCATGTTTTTCTGCCTACTGTTGTTGCGCATGCCGGCTGTCCTTGCGAGGGGCCGCTGCGCAGGTATGGCGTCCTGCCCCTGTGAGGATGAGCCGGGGAGCGCCGCATGAGCTGTTGGGACAGGCTGGCCGTCGCGGTGGGTTGGCGTGCTGCGCCCAAGACCGAGGCGCGCGACGATCCCCAGGTGATCATCAGCCAGGAATTGCTGCGCCTGCTGGCCCAGCAAAGTCGGCGCATGCCCTATCCCGTGGGGCTCAGCGCCTTTTTCATGGCGCTGATGGCGGCCCTGCCCAACCGCTCGCCCTGGCCTGTTCTTTGGATGCTGGCGGTGCTGGCGACGCTGCTGCTGCGGCGTCATGTGCTGTGGCGGCTGCCGCAGCTGGAGCACTACCCCGTTTCCCAGCGTGTGCGCTGGGCCGTGCTGTTGAGCCTGCTCAACGGCCTGGTGTTCTCGGTGGTGCTGGCCTTCTCCGCCACTCTCAGCGACTACGAGCGCATGGTGCAGACCATCATGCTGCTGGGCCTGTGCGCGGGTGCGGTGGCCAGCACGGCGGGGCATCTGCCGGTGTTCATGGCCTTCTCGGCGCCCGTGACCCTGGCCAACGGCCTGGCCTGGCTGAGCGGCGGCGCCGGCGCCCATGCGGTGGTCTGGCAGGACGGCGTGATGGGCGGGCTGATCCTGCTCTTTGGCTTCATGCTGCGCAACCTGGCGCGGGACAACTACCGCGTCTTCTGCGACTCCGTGCTGATCCGCCAGCAGCAGGTCAAGAGCAACCAGCAACTGCGGGCCGCGCTCAACCAGGCTGAACAGGCCATGCAGGCCAAGACCCGCTTCCTCGCCTCGGCCAGCCACGACCTGCGCCAGCCCATGCACACCCTGACCCTGTTCGGCTCGGCCCTGCTGCGCCGCAAGCTGGATGAAGACAGCCTGGGTGTCGTGCGCAACATGAATCTGGCCATTGACGCCCTGTCAGGCCAGATGGACGCGCTGCTGGACATTTCCAAGCTCGACGCCGAGGTGGTGCCCGTGCACGCCAAGGTCTTCAACCTGGGCCACTGGCTGGGACGCCTGCAGCAGGAGTTCCTGCCCAGCGCTCAGCGCAAGCGCCTGGAGCTGACCCTGATCTGCCCCATGAGCGCCTACGTCGAGACCGATCCCATGCTGCTGGAGCGGGTCGTGCGCAACCTGATCGACAACGCGATCAAGTACACGCAGGCGGGTCAGATCAGCATCGTGGCCGAGCGTCGCGACGAGCTCTGGCACGTCTCCATCCGGGACACCGGCTGCGGCATCGCCGAGCATGAGCAGCAGAAGATCTTTGACGAGTTCTATCAGATCGGCAACAAGGAGCGTGACCGCGCCAAGGGCCTGGGCCTGGGCCTCTCCATCGTCAGCCGCCTGGTGGACTTGCTGGACTTGCATCTGCAGCTGGAGTCCACGCCGGGGGTCGGGTCTTGCTTCACGCTCAGCATCGAGGCGGCCGAGGAAGCGTTGGACAGCGCGCTGGACGAAGACGGCGACAGCCGTTCCCTGCGCGGCCTCAAGGTGCTGGTGGTGGATGACGAGGAGCTCGTGCGCCAGGCCATGTGCACCTTGCTGGCCGAACTGGGCTGTGATGCGCGCTGCGCCGGCACCACCCGCGAGGCCGTGCTGCTTTGCATGCAGCAGACGCCCGACTTGCTGCTGATCGACTACCGCCTGCGTGGCAATGACGACGGCCTCTCTGCCGTGCGTTCGCTGCGCAACCTGGTTCCGAATCTGCCCGCCCTGCTGATCAGTGGCGACACCGCCCCGCAGCGCCTGCGCGATGCGCAAGCCGCGGGCCTTGACCTCCTGCACAAACCCGTGCGTGCCGACCAGCTCGTGACCGCCATTCAAAGGGTCATGGTCAGCGCGCCCGCTGTTCCACGGTCGGCCAGGGAGGCTGAAGATGTACGAGGAACCCCTGCATGAGGAGAGGCGTCGCCACCACTGGCTCTCGCGCCCGCTGAGCGACTGGCTGCTGGCGCATCCGCGCGCCAGCCCCGGCCAGCCGCCCGGCCCTTGCGATGCCGACGTGCTCATCGTCGGCAGCGGCTACGGCGCGGCCGCTGCGGCCGAGCACCTGTCCCGCTGTGTCGACGAGGCGGGGCAGCCGCTGAAGATCCTGCTGCTGGAGCGGGGCCTGGAATACCTCCCCGGCCGCTTTCCAGCGCGCATGGCCGAGCTGCCCGGCCATGTGCGTTGCGCCGTGGACGGCGAGGCCGGGCAGGCCGCTGAAGGCCATGCAGGCCCGGTGAAGGGCTATCGCGAAGCCTTGTTCGACTTCCGTCTTGGCCCCGACCTCTGCGTGGTGCTGGCCAACGGCCTGGGCGGCGGGTCGCTGATCAATGCCGGCGTGATGCTGGAGGCCGAGGACTCGGTCTTTCGCGGTCCGCGATGGCCGGCTCGCCTGCGCTGCGATCCCGGCAGCATGGACGCCTGGTACGCACGGGCCGCGCAGCTGCTGGGCGCCGAGCAGTCCGCGCCCGCGGGGCAGCGGGGCGAGCCCAACACCATCGGCGCTCTGGACACCCATGCCCCGCGCCGCGCCGACTACCTGCGCAGCCTGGCCACCCCCGAACTGCCTGCGCGCGAGCTGCCCATCACGGTGGCGCTGCGGCCGCAGCCGCAGTCCGCGGCCGGGCTTCCGATGGAGCGCTGCGTGGCCTGCGGCGATTGCGCCACCGGCTGCAACCACGGCGCCAAGGAGTCGCTGGACACCAACCTGCTGTGGCTGGCCCGCCGCCGCGGCGTGGAGATGCTGACCGGCGCCACGGTGCTGCATCTCATGCCGGAGGGGCTGGACGCCCACACCGGCGCCGTTGCGGCCTGGCGCGTGGCCGTGCTGCCCACCGATGAGAACCAGGCGCGGCAGGAGGCCGAGCCCTTCATCTTGCGTGCCCGCCAGGTGGTGCTGGCCGCCGGCAGCCTGGGATCCACCGAGATCCTGCTGCGCTCGCGCCGGCAGGGCCTCGCGCTGTCGGACCGTTTGGGCGAGGGCGTCAGCGGCAATGGCGATGTGCTCGCAGCGGTACGCGACGCGCCGGTGCTGGACGCGCTGGCCGACGAGACCCAGGATCCCGCTGCGCGGCAGACCGGGCCCACCATCACCGCGATGCTGGACGCCCGCCAGCTGCGCGACCCCGACCCCGAGCGGCCGGGGCTGGGCGCCGGCCAGACGCCCCTGCTGGGCTGCGTGGTGCAGGATCTGGCCATTCCCGGCCCCATGCGCTGGGCCTTCGAGCAGCTCTTTGCGCTGGGCGAGACGCTGGACGGCCTCTCGCGCCCGGACCGCAGCGAGCACGGCGCCAGCTTCGACTTTCCCGATCCCTACGCCATCACCCGCGCTGCCAGCGCCCGCACGCTGGCCATCGCCATCATGGGCCTGGACGCGGCGCAGGGCCGCATGGTGCTGGCGGACGGGGCTGCCGAGCCCGGCAGTCTGCAGATCCATTGGCCGGAGCTCAAGAGCGACCCCCTGGTGCAGGCGCGGCACCGCTGGCTTCGCCAGCACCTGCAGGCGCGGGGTCAGCGCCTGCTCGCCAATCCGCTGTGGGAAATCGTGCCCGAGGCCATGGGGTTCCTGATCGAGGATCGCAAGGGTCCCATGCTGACCGTGCACCCGCTGGGCGGCTGTGCAATGGCGGATCGCATTGAAGACGGCGTGGTGAACGAGTGGGGTCAGGTCTTGTGTCCCACCGTCGGCAACGACGGCCATGCCCGGCTGGACCCTGCCGATCGCGTCTACCAGGGCCTGGCCGTGCTGGACGGCGCCATCGTGCCTGCCGCCTTGGGCATCAACCCGGCCCTGAGCATCACGGCCCTGGTGCTGCGGGCCCTGCCCAAGCTCTGCAAGCGCTGGGGCTTCAAACCGGGCGCCGATCAGGCGTCCCAGGATCCCTTCTGGATGAGGCGCCCCCTCTACCGCGATCGGCGCGGTCCGCCGCCGCCCGAGCGGCCGACGCTGCTGGAGCTGCGCGAGCAGCTGGTGGGGCTGGTGCGCCTGCCTGGCGCCCTGGGCGGCGAGACCAAGCAGCTGGAGCTGAGCTTCGAGTTCGAGCCCACGACCGTGCAGCGCCTGATCGATCCGGGGCCGGACCGCGTGCTGCACGGCACGCCGGCCTGCCGCCTGCGGCTCTTCGACACCCGGCGCGACCCGGACCTGCCTTCGCAGCGCATGGTCGTCAGCGCGCAGGGGCCGGATGCGGGGCACAAGCTCTGGAAGCACGCCGAGCATCCGGACGCGGCGGCGCGCTGGATTGCGCCGCTGGAGTCGGTGAGCCTGCGCGTCTTCCACCGCGCGCCCAGCATTTACCGGCAGCGCCTGTGGCGCGGGCTGTGGGCCTGGTGGCACAACCGCGGCTGGCGTGACGCCGTGCAGGCCTTGCAGGAGCTCCTGACCCAGGAGACCGCGCCCAAGCTGCGGCCGCAGGGCGCCTGGGCCGCCCTGCGCGAGCGCTGCGCCAATGCCCTGGCCCTGGCCAGCCACGGCGGGCAGGAGCGGTTGATGCGCTACGAACTGCGCATCGCCGCCGAGGTGCCAGGCACGCCCGACTGGGCCCGACCGCTGCTGGGCCAGACCCTGGTGCTGCAGAAGCACATCCGCTACACCCGCCGCGGCAACCCCTGGAACCAGCTGAGTCGCGCGCGGATGGAATCCGGCCCCTTCCGCTCGCCGGACGGACCCGGCGCACCGGTGCTGGAGCTGGATCTCTATGAGCTCGCCCGCCAGCGCCAGCCCTTGCTGCGTCTGGTGCAGGCCGAAGACCTGTGCAGCGCCCTGCGCGATGTCGGCAGCCTGCTGGCCTATGTCAGCCGCCTGGTGATGGGCGTGCACGCCTGGACCTTCCGCAAGCCGGATGCCGCGCCGCCGCGTGAGATCCAGCGCCTGCCCGGCGCGGTGCCGGGTCTGCCCTTGCCCGAGATTCAGGAGATCGCGGTGGGCCGCTGCGAGGAGGCCGGCCGCTCGCGGGGACCGGCCCGCCATGCCCGCCGGGCCAGCGGGCCGGTGATGATCCGCCTGAGTCGCTACCGGCGCGACGGCGGCCGCCCGCTGCTGATGATCCACGGCTACAGCGCCAGCGGCACCACCTTTGCCCACCACTCCGTCCAGCCCGGTCCAGCCAAGCTGATGCACCAGGCCGGCTGGGACGTGTGGATCCTGGACATGCGCACCAGCGCCGGCATGCCCACGGCCTGTCTGCCCTGGACCTTCGAGGAATGCGCGCTCAACGACATCCCCGTGGCCATCGATGCCGTGCGCCGCGCGACCGGCGGCCAGCAGATCGACGTGCTGGCGCATTGCATGGGTTCGGTGATGCTGCACATGGCCCTGCTGCAGCCGCAGTGCCAGCCGGAGGAGCATTTCTTTGCGCTGCGCCAGGCGCTGATGAACGAGGGCTGGATACGTCGCCTGGTGATCTCGCAGGTCACGCCGCGCATGGTGTTCTCGCCCACCAACGCGGCGCGGGCCCTGCTGATGCAGCACCTGCGGCCTTACCTGCCCATGCAGCACTTCAGCTTCCGCCCCGAACGACCGGGCCTGATGGATGAGCTGATCGACCGCCTGCTGGCCAGCCTGCCGTACCCGGATGCCGAGTTCGACCTGGAGAACCCGCCATTCCCCAGCCTGCGGCGCACGCCCTGGACGCGCACCCGCCATCGCATGGACCTGCTCTATGGCCGCGACTTCGCCATCGGCAACGTGGCGCCGCCGGTCTTCGACTTCATCGACGATCACTTCGGCCCGCTCAACATGGACACCGTGGCCCAGGCCATCCATTTCACGCGCAACAAGGAGCTGACCGACTGGCGCGGCGCCAGCCTCTACCTGGACGACCTGCGCAAGGCCTTCGCTCAGCTGCAGCGCTTTCCCGTGCTGTCCGTACACGGCGAGCTCAACGGCCTGTGCGAGGCTGAGAGCGGCGAGCTGCTGAAGGACCTTTATGAGCAGGGGGCGCCGGGGCGGCATGAGTTCCGCATCGTCGCAGGCCATGGCCACCAGGACTGCCTGATCGGCCATGACATCGAGGACAAGGTCTTTCGCCACATCATCGAATTCCTGCGCAGGGAGATCCCATGAGCAAGCGCATGAACGACAACAAGCCCGCTTCCTTGCCGCCGGTGGAGCCGCGCTGCGCCTGGCCGCCGCTGCACCGCGTGGAGCGCCGCCAGGAGGGCGAGGAGCTGGCCCTGCTGACGGCCCTGCGGCCCGAGCTGGGCTGGCCGCGCCAGTGGGCCTGGCTGCCCGTGCGCGAGACGCCGTCCGGCTACGAGCCGCTGCAGCCCGAGCGCCCCTTGCGCGAGCAGGTGCGCCTGCGCGACTTCGAAGTGCAGGGCCGCTCGCATCCCGGCGACGCGCTGCGCTGCCGCCTGCCCCTGAACGAGGTGCCTGCCGACCCGGGAACAGGCCTGCTGTGCCTGCTGCTGTATGCGGACTTGCGCGGCCAGTGGGTGGAGGCGGCTCGGCGCTCCCCAAGCGCGGAGATCGAGCTGGAAGCGGCGTTGCAGGCGGCGCTGGCCATGGGTCCGCTGGAGCTGCGCCATGCCTTCGTGCCGCGCCCTGAGCCCGACGAGACCGCCGCCCGCGAGGAGGGCTTGAGCTTCATCCTGGCGGCCTGCCAATACCCGCCGGGGCTGCTGGATGCCCGCCAGGGCGCGGAGCATGACCCCCGCCGCGCCGGCCCCGTGGATGCCTCGCTGGCGCGCATGGTGGACTTCACCCGCCACACACCCGAGGGTCGAGCCTGCTCGCTGCTGCTGATCGCTGGCGACGAGGTCTATGCCGACGCCAGCGGCGGCCTGGCCGATGCCCACAACTCCGTCGAGCGCTACACCCGCGCCTACCAGCACTTCAAGGCGGGCTTGATCCGCCACCTGCCGCCCACGCTGCAGCGCATCGTCCATGCGCCGGACGATCATGAGATCGAGGACAACTGGGGCCCCGTGTTGCGCAGCGACGGTCAGGAGGACGGCGGCCCGTGGATCGAGCCCGGTCGCGCCGCGGCCTGGGCCGCACGCTGGGAGCCGGGTGAACGCGAGGGCCTGCACGAGCACTTCTGGCACCGCTTCGACTGGCGCGGTGTGCGCTTCTTCATCGCCGACGCCCGCCTGGAACGCCAGCCCCGGCCGCAGTCGCGCCTGATGACGGCGCGCATCATGAGCGACGCGCAATGGCAGGCCCTGCAAGACTGGCTGGCGCAAAAGGACGACCGCCCGCGCGTCGTGCTCAGCGGTTCACTGCTCCTGCCCCGCCGTCGCAGCGTGGCCGAGTATCCGGGCGCTGCGGCGGCCAGCGACGCCTGGGATGGTTTTCCCGCCAGTCAGCATGACTTGTTGCGCGCGCTGTGGGTGCATGGCGCGCAGGACGTGGTCTTCCTGTCCGGGGACGAGCACCGAAGCGGTTATGCCATCGCCTGGGTGGGGGTGGACGATGGCCACGGCGGATTGCGCCAAGACCTGCCCAGGGTTCGGCTGCTGAGCCTGCACAGTTCCGCACTGCATGCGCCCTGGCCCTTTTCGGTGACGGAGCATGAGGCGTTCCAGGTGCCGGACTCCTTTGCGTTGATGCCCGAAGGCGGCGCGGCCGATGGCGTGCTGACTGGCGGTCCGGCGCTGCGTTGCATCGTTACCGATTGGGCGGACCATCCAGGCGACGGGTTTGCCGTGCTGACGATGCGCAAGGGGCAGCTGGCGGTTCGCTTCGACCGGGCGGCTGCGTCCAGCCCTGTCGTGGTCTGGATCGGCGTGGATGTGCGGAGCGCTCCTCCAGCCGGCTAAGCTTCGGCATGGGCCGGAAGGCGGTGCGAGGGATCCGGGATCATGAGCAAGTTTGGCGAGTACGCCGTGTTGTGGGCTGTCCTGACTGGAACGGCATGGATCCGTAACGGCCTGCGCTGGGCCGTCGGCACGGGTGTCGTGCTGGCCGTCCTGTTGCTGCTGCCCTGGTACCTGGGATCGCGCAGGCCCGACCGCCCGCCGACGCGCACGGAGCGCGCCGCGGCCCGGGGCTGGCTCTGGCTGCGACGTCTGGCCGCGTGGCTGCTGGCCTGCCTGTTGATGGGCGTAGCGGGGTACGAAGCAAGCCGGAACCCGCCGGCTGCTGTGGGCTGGGCGCTTGCCGGCCTGTGGCTGTTCTGGGTCGGCGCGGTTGGCGTGGGCCGCCGTCGCGGTATTGATGACGACCTGCCCCTGCACCGCGAGCGCAAGCGGCGCTACGGCTGGTGGTGCTGAAGCCGGCGCCCCGCCAGGCTCAACCCGGCCTTGAAATTCCTGCTCAGCAGGGTGAGTTGGACCAGTCCCACCAGCAGCTCCAATCCTTGGACGGCGTAGAAGAGCGGATCGAACAGGCCGGCTGAGGCCCGCTGGTGCAGGAACAGGGCGGCCGGCACCATGACGATCAGGCCGTTGATGGCCAGCATGGGCATGCGCTTTTTCTTCTGCTCGATCAGGCGACCCTGGCGGTGCCGGCCCAGGGAGAAGCCGCTGGCGCCGGTGATCGCCATGGCCAGCACCAGTGCGACCAGGCCGTATTGCGCGATGCCGCGCTTCACCAGGGCAACGGCGGCACCGTCCAGGAACAGTTCGGCCACCACGGTAGACGTCCAGAAGGTCGCCACCAGCAGCAGGGCTGTGCTGCCCGCGGCGGCGTGGAGGAGAGTCTTGTTCATGGCGGCGTCCTGTTGATGGCGTGGTGGTGGCCTGCCGAAGAAGGCACGCTCCCTCGCGGAGCAGTGCGAGATGGGTCAATGCTGCATTAATGACATGATGTTGTCAATGTGGTCTTGTTTTTCCTGAATGTCACAATGGTGGAATGCGAAAGACCCTGAGGACCAAGGCTGGAGCGGCAATGAGCGAGACCGTGCTCGCGCTGTTCCGTGTCACCACCGGCCTGCTCACCGGGGGCGACCGGCTGGTTGCCGAGCTGGGCCTGACCAGCGCACGCTGGCAGGTGCTGGGCACCATCGTGGCGGCGGAGCGTCCGCAGCCCGTCGCCTGGCTGGCCCGCGACATGGGGGCCAACCGTCAGAATGTGCAGCGCATCGTCAACGACCTGGCGCGGGGAGGTTTCGTGGAGTTCGCTCCCAATCCGCATCACCGCCGGGCTTCACTGGTGCTCATCACCGACCACGGGCGCAGTGCCTTCGAACGCGCCATGGCCTTGGAGGCACCCTGGATGAACGCGCTGACGGCGGGCATCGATCCTGCCGACATCGCGGCCATGCAGCGCGTCCTGTCCGTGCTGCGCGTGCGCTTGGACGCAGAGCAGTCCGGTGCCGACGATGCGGACACAGGAGCCTGAACCCGCGGGTCGGCGTTCCATCGCAGGCGCCATCTGCCGGGCGGCGTTGCTGCGCCTGCGCGGACACCGGAAAGCGCGGCACGCTGGTGTTGCGCCGCCGCGCCCAGCGCGTGTCACGGGGCCCGCATGGGGCCGCCGCGTCCAGGGGAGCCTCAGCCGCGGCGCGCCGCCTCGATCTTTGCAATATCGATCTTCACCATGTCCATCATCGCCTCGAACACCCGCTTGGCTGCGGCACGGTCCGGGTCGGCCAGGGCCTCGGTGAGGACGCGCGGCGTGATCTGCCAGTTCAGTCCCCATTTGTCCTTGCACCAGCCGCAGGCGCTGGCCTGGCCGCCGTTGGACAGGATGGCGTTCCAGTACCGGTCCGTTTCAGCCTGGTCCTCGGTCGCGACCTGGAAGGAGAAGGCCTCCGTGTGGGGGAAGGCCGGACCGCCGTTGAGGCCGAGGCAGGGGATGCCCATGACGGTGAACTCCACCGTCAGCACGTCGCCGGCCTTGCCGCTGGGGTAGTCGCTGGGGGCCGTGTGGACGGCCTGCACCGCGCTGTCGGGAAAGGTTTGGGCGTAGAACTGCGCCGCGTCCAGTGCGGTGCCGTTGTACCAAAGGCAGATGGTGTTCTTGCTGACCATGGGGTGCTCCTGCGCGTGAGAAGAGGGAGAAGGGAAACGGAGGCGCGAGAACTTCGGCGCCCGAGGGGCCGCGTCGCCAGCCGCAGACTAGCCGAGCGCTCGCATGCCCGCATGCGCCAGGCCCTGGCGGCCGCAGGGTTGCTCGCTGTCGACGCTGGCGCCGGACTCCACGAACCGGCCGCCGCCTGCCAGAGCGGTGCGGGAGCCGGGCCACAATGCGCAGAGCCTTGCCTCGGTCACCCATGCCCTCATCCCGAATCCACCTCCGCCCGCCCCAGCCTGACGATGCCGATGCCTTCCTGGCCGCCGTGGCGGCCAGCCGGCGCCTCCACGGACGATGGGTGTCACCGCCCAAGGACGAGGCGGCCTACCTGGCCTACCTGGAGCGCATGCGGCAGCCGGGGCAGGCGGCCTTCCTGGTCCTGCGGCGGGACGACGATGCGCTGGTGGGCGTCGTGAATCTGAGCCACATCGTCATGGGCGCCCTGCGCAGCGCCTACCTGGGCTACTACGCATTTGCACCCCAGGCCGGCCAGGGCCTGATGACGGAGGGCCTGGGAGCGGTCTGCCGCCATGCCTTCCGGGTGCTGAAGCTGCATCGTGTGGAGGCCAATATCCAACCGGACAACCGGGCCTCGCTGGCGCTGGCCAAGCGCTGTGGTTTTCGCAAGGAAGGCTTCTCGCCCCGTTACCTGAAGATCAATGGGCGATGGCGGGACCACGAGCGCTGGGCGCTGCTGGCGGACTGAGTCGCTACTGCGGCGGCGCCGGGGTCAGGCCTTGCCCGCGTTGTACTGGGCTGCGGCCCGAACCAGGGCCTGCAGGGCCGGGCCGTTCACCGTGGCGCCTTCTTGAAAGTCAATGGCGCGGCGCACACGGCCGTCCAGGCTGCTGTTGAACAGGCCGGCCGGGTCGGGCAGGGCGGCGCCCTGCGCGAAAGTGAGCTTCACGTGGCGCTGGTAGGTCTCGCCGGTGCAGATCAGGCCGGCATGCGTCCAGCAGGGCCCGCTCCACTTCCAGTCCTCGGCGATGCCCGGCTGGGCATCGAGGATCAGCGCGCGCAACCGGGCCAGCAAGGCGCCGCGCCAGTCGCCCAGGGTCGCGATGCGCTCGTCGATCAGCGCCGCGGGCGTGGGGCCGGCGGCTGTGGCTTTTGAACGGGGCATGAGCGGGCCTCCTTGCGGTTCAGGAACGGACCTGGATCAGCTTCCAGCCATTGCCGGAAGGGTCGCGGAAACCGGCGTCCACGCTGCCGAAGCGCTCCACCGGCTCCTGGGTGATTTCAACACCGGCGGCGCGGAAGGCCGCGCAGCTGGCGCGGCAGTCCTTCACGCGCAGCACCAGCGGCGGCATGGCGCCCTTGGCCACCAGCGCCTGAAGCGCCTGGGCCGTGGCAGCATCCTGCATGGGTGGGCCCGGCAGGAACAGGCCCAGCTGCACTTCCGGCTGATCGGGATGCTGCACCGTCAGCCAGCGGAAGGGGCCGTTGCGCACGTCGGTGTGCACGCGAAATCCCAGGCGCTCCACGTAGAAGGCCAGGGCGGCGTCCTGGTCGTGAACGTAGATGCCCATCACATCGATACCTGCATTCATGTCAGCTCCTTGCTGTGTTGATTTCCACGGACGCTGTTGTAGCGGCTGCCTGGGTTCGGCGCTTCTCCGAAACTGCGCTGAGCAGGTCGGGGCGCTGGGCGGCCATCAGATGGCACAGCGGCATGCCGGCCAGGGCCTGCACGGGTGTCTCGCGGCGCAGCCGTTCGCGCACGGCGGCGGGGTGGCTGCCGGTGATGTCGCGGAAGGTGCGGCCGAAGGTGCCCAGGCTGTCCCAGCCCGTCTGGAGGGCGATTTCGGTGACGGAGAGCTCGGTGTCCCGCAGCAGGGTGCAGGCACGCTCGATGCGCCGGCTCAGCAGGTAGCGATGCGGCGGCAGGCCGAATGCGGCCTTGAAGGCGCGGGCGAAGTAGGCCTCGGTGAGTCCGCAGAGGTCCGCCAGGCGCTGGACCGGCCAGGCCTCCTCGGAGGCCGCATCCATGCGGTCCTTGGCCCGCAGCAGGCGGCGCAGCAGCTCGGGGCTGAGAGAGCGGGAGGGGGCGGACATGCCAAGTCAGGGGCGCGGAGCCCGTTGCGAAAGCTCGGCAGCATCATAGGGTCTGGACCGATGGCGATCCCCTGGGCACGGTGACGAAGCGTTTCCACTTGACGTGAAAAAGGGGCCCGTGGCCCCTTGGATTCGGCACCGCGTGACGGCGCTTATGCCGAGCGGCGACGGCGAGCCAGGAGGCCCAGCGAGGCCAGCCCCACCAGGCTCCAGGTGGCCGGCTCGGGAACCTGCGAGGGTGCACCGGTCTGGCCGAAGAGGCGCACGGCGTCGATCTCTTCCCAGGCTGCCTGGTCGTGCTCGGTGTTGACGTAGATCTTCAGCCCGACGGTGGCATAGGCGGTGGTGCTCCAGTTCACCAGGAAGTCGACCGGGCTGCCGGCCAGACTCGTGTCCTTGCCACTCCACACGGTATGCAGCAGGCCGTTCTGGTCCAGTGCATCCACTTGCGTCACGAAGCCATTGCCCCAGGTCTCGCGGATCATCGCCCCGCTGGAGTACACCGGCGTGTCGAAGCCCAGGGTGAGGAACTGCATGCCGCCGTTGCGCTGGGCGGCGGCCCAGGAGGTGGGAATGTCGCCGTAGTTCGTGGTGTCAGGCGCACCCAGGGTTTGGGCGGCAGACCAGCTGGTGCTGCTCCACTGGGAGCTGAAGCCTAGCACCTTGCTGGCCCATTGGCTGACCGGAGCGGCCTGGGCGCTGGCGCCGAGCAGCACGCCGGCGCCAAGGGCGATGGCGCGCAGCGATGTCAGGCTGAGAAAGCGATTCATGTTCACCTCTGCTGTGTTCGGGGTATGGAAATGGTCGGCCCGGATTTTCCGCAGGGATCTGATGCGCACTCGATCCCCCCGATCGGGGGTTTGGGTGCTGAATCACGTAACTCTTTGTTTGATTGGGCGAGCTGCGCGCGGTGTGGCGCGAACAGCGTCCGGCAGCGCCCTCAGGCGCCGCCGGACGGGACTCCTTACTTGAAGTCGCCAGCAAAGACCAGCTGGAAGGCGTCCAGCTTGAAGTGCCTGCGCAGGGCCTCGTTGACCTGCTCCAGGGTCTGCTTGCGGATCGCCTCGTCGAGCTGCTGTTCGCGCTCGAACTTGCGGTTCAGGCGCTGCTGGCTGCTCAGCATGCCGGCCACCGCGCCGTCCTGGGCCAGGGTCAGGCGGCGCTGGTTCAGCAGGGCCTGCTTGGCTTCGTCCAGTTCCCGGGCGCTGAAACCTTCCTTGAGGGCGCGCGCCACCTCTTCGCGGAAGGCCGCCTCGACCTTGTCGCGGTTCTGCGGGGCGAAGATGGCGTAGACGAACCAGGCGCCGGAGGGATCCTCGGCGCCCAGGTTGATGCCCGTGCCGGTGCCATAGGACAGGCCTTCCTTCTCGCGGATGCGCGTCCACAGGCGCGAGCTGCCGCCGCCGCCGAGGATGTGGTTGGCCAACTGCAGCGCCGCCAGGTCCGGCGTGCTGTCGTTCAAGGGCAGCGACTGCACGCCCAGCATCATGGCGTTCTGCTTGTCCGGCGTGCGCAGCAGCTGCACGTGGCCGGGCTTGTCCACATGCAGGCGTGGGATGCGCGCATAGGCCGTCCTCGCGGTCCAGCCGCCCAGCTCGGCGTTGGCGGCGGCCTTGAGGCTGGCCGCGTCGAAATCGCCGACCAGGGCCAGCTGGGCCTGGTTGGCCCCGTAGAAGGCCGCATGGAACGCCTTGACCTGGTCCAGGGTGACGGCCTTGAGGTCAGCCTCTTCCTCGTCGAAGCTGCGCACATGGCGCACGTCGCCGCGCGGCTCGGTGTTCAGGGCCACGCCGACGGCCTTCTGGGCGATGCCCTCGGGGTTGTCCTTCTGGGCCTGGATGCCGGTCAGGGCCTGGGCGCGCAGTTCGTCCAGCGCGGCCGGCTCGAAACGAGGGCTCTTGAGCATTTCGCTGATGAGGGCCAGGGCCTGGCCGGCGAACTCCTTCTTGGTGCTCCAGCTCAGCGTCACGCGGTCGGCGGCGGGGCTGCTGACCTGCAGTTCGACCTTGGCAGCATCCAGGGCATCACGCAATTGCTCGCGGGTCTTGCTGGCCGTGCCCATCTTGAGCATGGCGGCTGTCAGGTCGGCCACGCTTTGCTGGCCGAACAGGCGCTTGGCGTCGCCCAGCTGCAGGGCCAGCGTGCCGCGCACCGCTTCGCCGCGGGTGGGCTTGGGCAGCAGGGCCAGCTTGAGGCCGTTGGGCAGCTGGCTGCGCTGCGTGCTGCGATCGAGATTGGCCGGGCTGGCATCGAAGGCGGCGACCACGCCGGCGGCGGCTTGCGGCTTGAAGGTCTTGAGCTCGGCGGCCACGTCGACGAAGGTCGGCGCAGGGGCGCGCAGCGGCTTCTCCGTGGGGATGTATTGCGACAGCGTGCGGTTGGACTGCAGGAAGCGCTCGGTGGCCACGCGCTGCACCTCGGCCACCGTCAGGGCCTTGATGCGGTCGCGCAGCAGGAAGAACAGGCGCCAGTCGCCCTGGGCGATGGTCTCGGACAGGGTGATGCCCACCTGCTCAGGGCTGGTGAAGAGCTTTTCCCAGCGGTTCAGCCAGCGGGTCTGGGCGCGCTTGAGCTCTTCCTCGGTCACCGGGCGTTCGGCAAAGCCTTCGGTCACGGCCAGCAGCTCGCGGTTGAGCTCGTCCTGCGAGGCCTTTGGCGCCAGCTCGGCGATCATCATCGTGAAGCCGGGCTCGGCCAGGGCCAGGCCGAAGGTGCTCACGCTGGCGGCCAGCTTGGTGTCTTCGACCAGCCGCTTGTGCAGGCGGCCGCCCGGTGCCTCGGTCAGGATCAGGTTGAGCACCTCGATGGCGGCGTAGTCGGGGTGCGCACCCGGCGGCACATGGTAGGCCGCCAGGCTCATCGGCGTGCCGCCCTGACGTCGCACGGTGACGACGTGCTCGCCGTCCTGCACCGGGTCGATGGTGTAGAGGCGGGTGAGCTGACGCTTCGGGCGGGGCAGCTTGCCGAAGCTCTGCTCCACCCAGTCCAGCACCTTGTCGCCGTCGAACTTGCCGGACACGATCAGGGTGGCGTTGTCGGGCTGGTAGTAGGTCTTGTAGAAGGCCTGCAGGCGGCCGATGTCCACGTTCTCCACGTCGGCGCGGGCGCCAATGGTGTCCTTGCCGTAGTTGTGCCATTGGTACATGGAGGCCAGCGTGCGCTGGGTGGTGACGCCGCTGGGGTCGTTCTCGCCCATCTCCATTTCGTTGCGCACCACGGTCATCTCGGTGTCCAGGTGGCGGCGGGCGATGTAGCTGTTCACCATGGCGTCGGCCTGCCAGTTGAGGTACCACTTGAGGTTCTCGTCATTGGCGGCAAAGGCGGCGAAGTAGTTGGTGCGGTCGAACCAGGTCGAGCCGTTGGCGGCCAGGCCCCGCTTGGTGAACTCGGTCCAGGGATCCTGGTGCTTGGGGCTGCCCTTGAAGATCAGGTGCTCCAGCAGGTGGGCCATGCCGGTCTCGCCGTAGTTCTCATGCTTGGAACCCACGCGGTAGGTCACGTTGACCGTGGTGGTGGGCTTGGAGGCGTCCGGAGCCAGCAGCACCTGCAGGCCGTTGGGCAGGCGGTATTCACTGATGCCCTCGACGGTGTGGACAGGTTTGAGCGAGTGGGCCTGTGCACCGAGGGCGAAGGCCAGGCCCAGGGCCAGGCTCAGGGGGCGGAGTTTGCGTGTCATGGTGGTGGCTGTGTTTGCAATCGCGCGGAGTGTGCGCCCCGCGCGGCGCGATGAAGGAAGTCAGAGGAGGGGGATGGGCTCAATGCATGGCCGCCCGCGCTTGCAGCATTTCATGCACGTCGTGACTCATCACGGCGAGGAAGGCGGCCAGCAGGAGGTAGTAGCTGCCGTACTCCCACTTCACGGCGGCGGGCACGGCGTAGTAGCTCTGGCCCTCGGGGCTGTCGCTGCGGTACTTCCAGGCTTTCCAGAGCTGCGGCCAGGCCAGCACCGCCATCAGGATCAGCATGGGGCTGGGGCGCCACAGGAACAGCGCCACCAGCACCGGCACGCCCAGCAGCCAGATGCGGGGTGACAGCACGGCGGTGATGCGGCCGCCGTCAAAGGGCGAGACCGGGATGAGGTTGAAGAGGTTGAGGAAGAAGCCGGCATAGGCAACGGCCAGCAGCCAGTCGGCGCCCCAGCTGCGCGCCAGCAGGTAGCAGACCGTGGCCCCCACCGTGCCCAGCAGCGGACCGCCCAGCCCCACGAAAGCCTCGGTCTGGGCGTCGTGCGGCAGCTGCTTGAGCTCGATCCACGCGCCCACGAAGGGGATGAAGGTGGGCAGCCCCACCTCCAGGCCCTTGTGGCGCGCGGCCAGGTAGTGGCCCATCTCGTGCACGAACAGCAGGGCGATGAAGCCGGCGGCATAGCGCCAGCCATAGAGCATGGCGTAGACCGCCAGGGCCAGCAGCATGCTGCCGCCGGACAGCAGCAGCTTGCCCAGCTTCAGGCCCGAGAACAGCAGCAGGATGAGCTTGATCATTCGACCTTGGCCGGAGCGCTTGAATCAGCCTGCGTCATCGGCAGCGTGGTCTGGTGCGCGTCCGCCGCCTCCGGCTTGGGCTTGCGCTTGAAGAACTTGAGGATGGCGCCGCCGAAGGCCACGACCGCCAGGATGGCGATCTTGGCGAACTTGGCCAGGAAGGCAAAGATCAGCGCGAAGAAGCCCAGCTTTTTCGCCCCCACGCCCAGCACCAGCGCGGCCAGGCCGTACTCGGCGACCTTGTCGGTGCTGCTGTTGAAGTCGGCATAGCGCTTGCCGTCGTTGAAGTCCAGGGCGCCGAGCAGGGCCTGCGCTTCGGTCTTGTGCTGATCCAGGTTCTTGAGATCGGTGACCAGATTCAGGCTCAGGTAGCCTTCGCGGCCCAGCGCATAGGTGTTGTAGTTCACGCCCTGCTCCTCGTCTGCCGGCGCGCCCTTGCTCCGCGAACTCAGGGCCCAGACCAGGCGGTGGGAGTCTGCGGCGTAGGCGGGCCTTTCCGCCCATCCCACGATCTCCAGTTCGGGCACGCCCATCTTGGCGCGCTCCTTGTTGCTGGCTTCGGTGCCCTCGCGGTAGGACTTCAGCAGTTCGTCGGCGTTCCAGTCCCGGGCGTCGTCATCCTTGATGTAGCCGGCGCCCTCGTAGCGCAGCACGGCAAACCAGCCGCCGCCGCCCTCGGGGAAGACCAGGCCGAGCAGGTCGCTGTAGTCACCCGGATTGCCCATGGCGCGCATGAGCTTGGCGGCGTGGGGCTGAGGGATGAAGACTTTGCCATTGGGCAGGTGCAAAACCGCTTGCGACGCCAGCGGCACGTCATGGGGGCCGCTGGTGGCGGCTTGCTTGGCCTCTGCGAAGACCTTGTCGGCGGCATCGGAGGCCTCGTCGGCCAGGGCGGGTCGCGACAACAGGGCCAGGGGAAGGCCGAGCAGGCATGCGGCGACGGCGCGCCGCCAGAAATTCTTGGTCATGAGATCCTCCCTGCGGCAGTGGTGCCGCTTGTGACTATTTGACTGGGTGATGCTTACGGCAGCGGCAGTCTAGCAAGCGCTCGGAAGCGCGCCGGCCCGAGCCCGGCCGGACGGGGCGCTCGCCGGATGCCGTCCATGCGCATTCACCGTGCCGCACGTTCGTAGCGGTAGGGTGTGCTGGCAAAGCGCCGGTCTGGCGTGGCCATGGCATGACCGCCTTCGATCACCATCAGTCCGGCCTTGTCGGCGCTGAGCGCATGCCACTGGAGCAGGAAATCGGTGGTCTCGTTGCCCAGGCGGACCAGCAGGGCGCCGTCGCCTGCCAGCGACCAGCTGCCCTGGTAGGCGTCATGGTGCGTCAGCAGGCTGGCACTGCCGTCTTCGCGCAGATGCAAGGTCCGCACGAGACGGCCGATGCGCCATTCGCCGATCAGGTCCTTGCGCTGCCATTGGAACGCCGGATCCTGCACATAGGCTTCGCCCAGGCTCGCGCCCTGCCCTTGCGGACCCTCGTAAAGGGTGTGCATGACGAACTGCCGGCTGGTGCTGCGCTGCATCAGCTGCAGACGCCAGCGCTGGCTGCTGCCGTTCTCCACCAGCAGGTCGCCGTCGTCCAGACGCCAACGCCAGCTGCGGCCGGCGATACTGCCGTCGGCCTTCAACTCCAGTGGCGCGGCCAGCAGCGGGCCGGCGCCGGCATGGGCCTGGAGTTCCTGCGTCTCGGCGATCGGAAGGAACCAGCGGCCGGGGATGTCGGCGGCTTGCAGTGCCTGCGGTGCCCCGCTCAGCCCCAGGCTCAGCTGTTCGCCCTGGACGGCGCTGCCATCGTCCGCGCTGCAGTCGAACTGACTGGCACAGATGCGCAGCTGCAGCACATCGCCGAATGCGAAGCGCCCCAGGCGTCGCACGGACTGCAGGTACTCGTGGTAGGGCAGGTCGAAGATATCCGTGCCGGCGGCCTGCTCGGTACCGCTGCCGCTGAGATGCAGGACGCCCTTGCCGTTGATCTCCCAGCGCAGGGCGGCATGGGCGGCAGGAAAGCTTTGGCGCGGCCGCAACTGCCCCTGCCCATTCGGGCCCAGGGTGAGGGTGGCGCTGTTCTTGGCCGTACCAAACACGGGTGCCTGGTCCAGCGCCGTGAGCGGACCGAGGATGTAGCGCGCCGGCAGCGTTTCTGCACTGAAGGGGCTGCGCGACAGCAGGGCGGTCTGGGCGTCCTGCTGCATGCGGGCGAGCGTGTCGCCGAGCGCGGCCTGTGCGGCCAGGCGGAACTGGCGCAGGCCCGTTTCATCAGCCAGCAACTGTGCTAGGGTGCTCACGCCGGTCGGCAGGGGCAGCAGCCCTTGCTGCGCGGCCTGGATCAGTGCGGTGCGATCGCCGACGCCATCCAATGAATAGCCGGACATCGCACGACGCAAGGCCAGCTCGTCCGGGAGACTGTCTTGCTGAGTCAGGCTTCGGTGCTGGCTGAACAGAAGGGCGGATTCAGCGATGCTCCATTCATCCACCTGCAGGGCAGAAAGGCGGCCGGCATCTAGGCGATGCGCTGTGCCGCCCAGGCTCAGCAGCGTGTCGCCGGCTGCCAGGTAAAGCTCGGCACGGTCGCGAGGATGGGCAGCGTCCTCCTTCAGGCGCAGGCGCATCAGGCGCCCCAGCCGGGCACTGTCAGAGAACCACAGCTGCACGCTGTAGGCGCCTTTTGCATCGGTCTGGACGCTGGCCACGGCGTCGTCTCCGGCGAGCACTTCCAGGGTGCGCTGCGCCTGCACCTGGCCGGCCAGCAAGACCTGACCCTCCAGCTTGAGTCCTTGGCGCAAGGTGAGCGCGACGGTGGCCTGCCGAGTGCTGCCCTGAGCGTCACGCACCTGGTACGTGAAGCGGTCCTGACCCAGGGCTCCGCTTCTCGGGAGGTAGCGGAGCTTGCCAGCCTCAATGCTGGCCATGCCGAGTCCGGGAGGCTGTACGGACACCAGTTCGAGGCCCTGACCCTGGTCATTGGCCAGCACGTCGAGGAGCAGCGGGGCGCCATCGTCCACCGTGGCGCTGTCGTCCCTTGCTGTCAGTGCGGGCGCCAGGCTGTCACCGCCGGAACCGCATGCGGCGAGCGCAAGCAGTCCGGCAAGCAGGAATGGGCCGGACAGCGATTGCCACCGGCGAGAACGCAGGTCCATCAAAATGTCTCCTCCATGACGACCCGCGGCGCGGGTACGGATGCGCGGGATCCCTCCCCAGGGCCCCGGCACGGCCAGGAGCCTAGCCCCAATGCCGCTGTATTTTGTTGCTGCCCGCGGCAGCTAAGGGGCATCCCCGCTAGCGGAAACCCGCAGTCATCCTGCGCTCCCGGCGGCAGTGTTTGTGCGATATTCGCCCGCTTTGGGTGCTGAGAGCAGGGGCTCGGTGTCAAATCGTGGGCCCGGTCGGCAAGGGTCGACCGCCTCGATGTAAACCCCGTGCCAGGCGCCTCAGAGCGGCGGCACCAGGAGGATGGATGAACTTTCGAATGAAGTGGACGGTGCTGGCCGCCGTATTGAGCGTCAGCGGTCTCTTGAGTGGCTGCGGCGGTGGTGGCGGTGCCCATTCCGGCACCCCGGTGTTCGGACCGGTGCCCGGGGACAACTCACCGTCCTCCCCATCCACCCCGGCTGACAACAGCCCCTTGCAACCCAGCGCCAGCTACGCGCAACAGTGCGCACCCGAGAACACGCTGGCCACGCCGGGCAGCCGCAATGGCAGCCTCAGCGTGGAAAAGCAGTGGATGCGCTCCTATTTTGACGAGGCCTATCTGTGGCGCGAGGCCGTGCCCAGCGTCAATCCCAACGACCTGATCTTCAGCAACAAGGCTGACGTGCAAGGTTCGCTGGAGGCCTACTTCAACGCCCTGCGCAGTCCGGCGCTGACGCCCAGCGGCGCGCGTCAGGACCGTTTCAGCTTCATGATTTCCACGGCCAAGTGGCAGCAGATGACCCAGGCCGGCGTGGACGCCGGCTTCGGCATCGAGTGGACCATGGCCTCACCGACGCCGCCGCGCGGCATCCGCATCGCCTATGTGATGCCTAACAGCCCAGCTCAGCGCGCCGGCCTCAGGCGCGGCGATACGCTGGTGACAGTGAACGGGGTGTCGGCGGACGCCAATGACCAGGCCGGCGTCGACATGCTCAACAGCATGATGAGCCCCGACCAGTTCAACCAGCGCTTCGACTTCATCTTCAGCCGCGCGGGCTCGCCCAATGTGCAGGCCAGCCTGCTCAGTGCCGAGGTGGAGACCCAGCCGGTGACCCTGGACGAGGTGCTGACCGGCGCCGACGGACGCAAAGTCGGCCACCTCATCTTCAACACCCACATCGCCAAGGGCGAGATCCAGCTGATCGACGCCATGACCCGCTTCCAGCAGGCCGGTGTTTCGGATCTCGTGGTGGACCTGCGCTACAACGGTGGCGGCCTGCTCTTCATGGCCTCGCAGCTGGCCTATATGGTGGCCGGTTCGCAGCAGACGGCCGGCAAGGACTTCGAGCGCAGCCGCTACAACAGCCTGCGCCAGGCCACGAAGGGCCACGCCACCCCCTTCTACGACACGTCGTGTCTGCTGGACACGTCCTTCAAGTGCACCCAGGAGCGCCCGCTGCCCTCGCTGAATCTCAAGCGCGTCTACGTGCTGGCCCAGCGTGGCACCTGCTCGGCCAGCGAGGCATTCATCAACGGCCTGCGGGGCGTGGACGTGGAGGTGGTGCTGATCGGCGGCAAGACCTGCGGCAAGCCCTACGGCTTCACCGCCAAGGACAACTGCGGCAATTCCTATTTCCCCATCGAGTTCAGCGGCACCAACAACAAGGGCTTTGGCGACTACGCCGACGGCTTCATCCCGGCTGGCAGCGGGCCCACGGGCGTGCCCGGCTGCGTGGTCAGCGACGACCTGGGCCATGAGCTGTCTAGCCCCAGCGAAGCGATGCTGGCGGCAGCACTGCAGCACCGCATCAGCGGCAGCTGCCCGGCCCAGGCGCCGAGCGCACGGCCGGCCAGCGCCAAGCCGCGCCCAGGTGACGTGGCCCTGGAGCTGAAGCGCTCGCCGCTGCGCAGCAACGCCTTCCGCCTGCCGCGCTGAGCCTGGTCAGGGCAGGAAAGCAAAAAGCCCGCAAGCCGTCAGGCCTGCGGGCTTTCTTCATGGTGCCGAGCGCTTGATCAGGCGGCCTGCCACTGCTTCATCAGGCCGTCCCACTTGGCGCGGGCGGCCTTCACATGGCGCTCCTTCACATGGCCGTAACCGCGGATCTCTTCCGGGATGCGGGCGATGTCGGCCGCCAAGGCCAGTCGATCGGCCGTCAGGCCCTTGGCCAGCAGCTGCTCGATGCTGGCGCGGTAGTCCTGGATCAGCTGGCGTTCCATCCTGCGCTCGGCGGTGTAGCCGAAGATATCCAACGCCGTGCCGCGCAGGCCCTTCAACTTGGCCAGCACGCTGAAGGCCGGACGGACCCAGCCGCCCATCTGCTGCTTGACGAGCTCGCCCTTCTCGTTCTTCTTGGCCAGCAGCGGCGGGGCCAGGTGGTGGACGATCTTGTAGTCGCCTTCAAACTGCGCGGCGATCTTCTCGACGAACTTCTTGTCGCTGTGCAGGCGGGCGACCTCGTACTCGTCCTTGTAGGCCATCAGCTTGAACAGGTAGCGGGCCACGGCCTCGGACAGGCGCGTGCTGTTCAGCGGCTTCTCGGCGGCGCGGACCTTGTCGACGAAGGTCTGGTACTGCGCCGCGTAGGCGGCGTTCTGGTAGTCGGTCAGGAAGGCCACGCGCTTGGCGACCATCTCGTCCAGGCTGTCGCGCTTGACGAAGCTGATGACCTGCTGCGCGGCGAACAGGGCCTGCACCGAAGCGAGGTCATGCGCGCAGCGGCGGCCCCATTCGAAGGCGGCCTTGTTGTTGTCGATCTGCACGCCGTTCAACTCGATGGCACGCATCAGCGCTGCGTGGCTCAGCGGGATGCGGCCCTGCTGCCAGGCGTAGCCCAGCATCAGCGGGTTGGTGTAGAGCGAATCGCCCAGCAGCTTGACGGCCACTTCTTCAGCGTCAAAGGCGCGGAAGTGGTCGGCACCCACGGCCTTGGCCACGGCGGCCTCGCAGGCGGCGCCGGGGAAGCTCCAGTCGGCGTTGTTCACGAGGGTCGCGGTCGGCGAGCCGTGGGTGTTCAGCGCGACGAAGGTGCGGCCTTCACGCATCACGGCCAGCGTGGTCTTGTTGGCGGCCACGATGGAATCGCAGGCGATCACCAGCTGGGCCTCGGCCGTGCCGACCTTGGTGCAGTGGATGTCTTCCGCGCGGTTGGCGATCTGGATGTGGCTCCAGGTCGCGCCGCCCTTCTGCGCCAGCCCGGCGGCGTCCTGCGTGATGACGCCCTTGCCTTCCAGGTGGGCGGCCATGCCCAGCAGCTGGCCGATGGTGATCACGCCCGTGCCGCCCACGCCGGCGACCACGATGCCCCAGGCCTCGGTGGCATTGGGAATGCTCGGCTCGGGCAGCGCACCCAGCTTCGAGTCAAAGGGCGAGACGCGCTTGTCCTTCTTGGGCTTCTTCAGCTCGCCGCCCTCGATGGTGACGAAGCTGGGGCAGAAGCCCTTCACGCAGCTGAAGTCCTTGTTGCAGGTGTTCTGGTTGATCTGGCGCTTGCGGCCGAACTCGGTCTCCAGCGGCTCGATGGACAGGCAGTTGGACTGGATGGAGCAGTCGCCACAGCCTTCGCAGACCAGTTCGTTGATCACCGTGCGCTTGGCCGGATCGACCAGCTTGCCGCGCTTGCGGCGGCGGCGCTTCTCGGTGGCGCAAGTCTGGTCGTAGATGATGGCCGTGGTGCCGGGGATCTCGCGGAATTCGCGCTGGATGTGGTCCAGCTCGTCGCGATGGTGCACGGTCACCCCGGCCAGCAGCGCCACGCCGTTGTACTTCTCGGGCTCGTCGGTGACGATGACCAGCTTCTTCACGCCCTCGGCGATCAGGCTCTGCATGATCTGCAGCACCGTGTGACCCTCGGGCCGCTCGCCGACCTGCTGGCCGCCGGTCATGGCGACCGCGTCGTTGTAGAGGATCTTGTAGGTGATGTTCACGCCCGAGGCGATGGACTGGCGGATGGCCAGGATGCCCGAGTGGAAGTAGGTGCCGTCACCGAGGTTGGAGAAGATGTGCTTCTCGTTGGTGAACCACTGCTGGCCGGTCCAGGTCACGCCCTCGCCGCCCATCTGGGTGAAGGTGGCGGTGTTGCGGCCAGGCATCCAGGTGACCATGTAGTGGCAGCCGATGCCGCCCACGGCGCGCGAGCCATCCGGCACGCGGGTGGAGGTGTTGTGCGGGCAGCCCGAGCAGAACCAGGGCGTGCGGTCGGCGCCGCCGGCGGTCTTCTCTTCGGCCTTGAGGGCGTTTTCCTTGGCGTCGATGATGGCCACGCGGGCATCGAGGCGGGCGGCGATGTCGGCATCCACGCCCAGCTTCTTCAGGCGCTTGGCGATGGCGCGGGCGATGATGGCCGGCGTCAGGTCGGCCTGCGGACGCAGCAGCCAGTTCTTGCTGGGGTTGGGCAGGCCCCATTCACCACCCATGCCGCCCTCGGCGTCATCGTCGAACTTGCCCAGCACGTGCGGGCGCACGTCCGGGCGCCAGTTGTAGAGCTGTTCCTTGATCTGGTATTCGATGACCTGGCGCTTTTCCTCGATCACGAGGATTTCCTGCAGGCCGGTCGCGAAGTCGCGGGTGATGTTGGCCTCCAGCGGCCACACCACGTTGACCTTGTGCAGGCGGATGCCCAGACGGCGGCAGGTGTCGTCCTCCAGCCCCAGGTCGTGCAGGGCCTGGCGCGTGTCATTCCAGGCCTTGCCGGAGGCGATCAGGCCCAGGCGGTCGTTCGGCGTGGCGATGACGTTGTAGTTGAGCTTGTTGGCGCGCACATAGGCCAGGGCGGCGTACCACTTGTGGTCCATCATCCGCGCTTCCTGGTCCAGGGGCGGATCCGGCCAGCGGATGTGCAGGCCGCCGGCGGGCATGGGGAAATCGTCCGGCGTGATGATCTGCACACGGTCCGGGTCGACACTGACGCTGGCGCCCGATTCGACGATTTCCTGAATCGTCTTCATGCCGGACCACAGGCCGGAGAAGCGGCTCATCGCGAAGGCGTGCAGGCCCATGTCCAGGATGTCCTGCACGCTGGACGGGAAGAACACCGGGAAGCCCGCCGCCTTGAAGACGTGGTCGCTCTGGTGGGCGGCGGTGGAGCTCTTGGAGATGTGGTCGTCACCCGCGATGGCGATCACGCCGCCGTGCTTGGAAGTGCCGGCCATGTTGGCGTGCTTGAAGACGTCGATGCAGCGGTCCACGCCCGGGCCCTTGCCGTACCAGAGGCCGAAGACGCCGTCGAACTTCGCCTTCTCCTTGAACAGGTCCAGTTGCTGCGTGCCCCAGACGGCGGTGGCGCCCAGTTCCTCGTTGACGCCCGGCTGGAACACGATGTTCTGCTTGGCCAGGTGCTTCTTGGCGGCCATCAGCGCCTGGTCGTAGCCGCCCAGCGGCGAGCCGCGGTAGCCCGAGACGAAGCCGGCGGTGTTCAGGCCGTTCATCGCATCGCGGGTGCGCTGCAGCATGGGCAGGCGCACCAGGGCCTGGACCCCGCTCATGAAGGCGCGACCGCGGTCGAGCGCGTACTTGTCGTCCAGGGTGACCTTTTCCAGCGCGCGCAGGATGTGTTCGGGCAGCGGTGCGTTCATGCGAGGGGTACTCCGAGAGGGGTGCCGAAGAGAGGGCGGACCAGATCCAGCAGCACCTCGCATCAGGAGGTGCTCGCGCGGGCGGCTTGTGGCCGCCGGACCTTCCGGGGGATGGCTGCAGTATGGGCCGGGGAGCGAGTGTAGGGAAAGAGGGGATTCGTGTCATTTCTAAGTTTTCGCATATCCCTGTGAATCGGATCAATCAATTTCTGTAAAGTGAAAAATACGGCAATGTATTGATCGAAGCATGGCCGATGCCAGAAAGCATCCAGTGGATCGCGAGACATGCCGAGTTCGGCGTCACGCCCGCGCAGGGCGCCAGGGGGTGACCTGTCAGACTTGCCAGGGGACGGTTCCCGACTAGCGGCGTAAGCTTTCCCTGCTCAAACAAAGTACTTGAAACGGACGTCCCGGTCACAGAGGGCGCCGTTGAGAAGAGCGCATTGGGGGCTTGGGCTCCGCTGCGGCGGAGGCTCGGGCGGGGAGCGAGAGCAATGGCAGGGCTGCCACCCGGTAAGGGCTGTGCGGCTGCCAGAGGAGGGTCGAACCAAAGACAGGATTGCAGCTGCCGAGAGGGCGTAGTGCTTGGCGGCTGCCTGCCTGCGTACGTCGCCTGTCTGGCTGGCGTACGAATTCAGCGCATTGGTGCGCTACTTCACTTCGACTTAGGAGAACGATATGCAAGGCAATTCCAAGCAGGACCTGGCGCAGGACAAGCTGAAGGTGCTGGCCCTTCAGGATCTGGAGCACATCAACGGCGGGCGCGGCGTGCTGTCGCCCATGCCGGTGAACAGCACCGAGAGCAACAACTGCGGCACCGTGACGGGCTGGGAGCTCAGCACCAAGAGCAACGGCTGCCCGCGCGAAACGAAGTAAGCCTTCTCACTTTTGAAGGCTTGATGCCGGCTTGACCGGCCGATGCAGGTCTTGGACCTGCCCTCTCATGTCCTTGAGAACGGTGTGGCCACCCAGGTGTCCGCACCGATTCTTTTTGGGCGCCAGCTTTGTCGGGAGTCGATGAACCATGTCTGAAGACGCCAGGAATTCCGATTTCTTCGTGCCTCCCGAGCGCAGGGTGCCGTCCCGCGAGTACCTGGAGGTCATCGAGCAGGATCTGCCCTTGCGATGGCGCGTGTACCCGTCGCATTACTGGACTCAAGTGTCGGGTCCGGTGCCGAGAAACAAGACCCAGGGCTGGAAGATCCACATTTCCGCCACGAGATCCTCGGCAAAGGACGTTCTCAAGCGCGTCGCTCCGATCTGCTGGGAGGAGGGCACCGACTTCAAATTCGCCAGCGACACGCACGCGCACGGCGTGCTGGTGTCTAAGAACGTCGGCCGCCAGGCGGGAGGCAAGTTCATCACCATCTATCCCGCCACGGACGAGATTTTCGATCGCCTGCTGGAGCGGCTCTACCTCAGTCTGTCGGCGTTCGAGGGGCCGTACATCCTGTCGGATCGGCAGTACAAGGACTCCAAGGTCGTCTTCTACCGCTATGGCGGCTTCCGGGCACTGGACGAGGTGGACGTCTTCGGACGCAGCAAGAGCCACATTCTCAATCGCGACTTCGACTACATCGAGGACCAGCGGCTGCCAACCTTTCATCTGCCGGATTTCGTGGAGGACCGCCATGCACCGCCAGCGGCCCTGGCGGCGCCCAAGGCAGAGGAGGCCAAGGACAGCGGCCCGACCGCCAGCGCGCCAGCCGCGCTGTTCGGAGAGTTCTTCGAGATCCAGCGCTTCATCAAGTACTCCAACGCGGGCGGCGTCTATCGCGGGCGGGATGTGCGGGATGACAGCGTCGTCATCATCAAGGAGGCTCGTCCGCACTGCGAGTATGGGCAAAAGGGCTTCAACGCCATGGAGCAACTGCGCAGCGAATTCGCCGTGCTGCAGCGAATTGCCCACCTGGATGTGGCGCCCAAGCCCTTGGCCTTGTTCCAGGTCTGGGAGCATCTGTTTCTGGTCCAGTCGCAGGTGCCGGGCATCAGCCTGCGGGACTATGTGGTCCGCAACACCAAAGTCATCCTGCCGCAGTCGGATGCGGCCGCCATGCGGGACTGGTTCGCCAAGGCGGCAAAGATCGGTGCCCATCTGCTGAAGGTCGTGCACCAGTTGCATGCGAATGGCGTCGTCTATGGCGACCTGTCCCCGAACAACGTGATGGTCGACGAAGCCAGCTTGCGCGTGCAGCTGATTGACTTCGAGACGGCGCTTGTCGAGGGTCAGGGCAAGGCGCCCAATATCTTCACGCCGGGCTTCGGCAGGCCCGGTCGGGAAGATCGCTCCGAGGCTCAGCGGCTGGACGATCAGTACGCGCTGGGCAGCATCCTGCTGGACATGCTCACGCCCAGCCATGCCAACATGGCGCTGGTGCCCGACTACGCCGCCCAGGCACTGGACATGCTTGCTGCCGACTATGGCCTGCCAGCGGACTATGCCCGGTGCATCCAGGCACTGCTGGCGGCGGATGCGGTGGATCTCGCCCTCCTGGCCGAGCGGCTGGCGCAGATCCGCCTGGATGGCGTGCGTGCACTTCCCGAGGCGGTCCCTGCGGACTTTGCAGCCAGGCTGGACCTGCTGCGCGACGACTGCATCCGCTACATCGAGTCGCATGCGTCGCCGGACAAGGGCTGGCAGCTATTGCCCGTTGACGCCGATCAGCGCTATCAGCTGTCTTTTGACTACGGCGTCCTGGGCAGCTTCTACGCCTGGCATCGCATCCGGGGCCAGCTCCGCGAGGACTTGAAGGACTGGCTGCTGCGCAGCTGCCGGCAGGGCGAACCCCTGCCGGGTCTTCTCAATGGTGCGGCGGGCGCCGCCTGGTTGCTGAGCGAGCTGGGCTGCCGCGAGGAGGCCGCGCAGCAGCTGCGCTACGCCGGGCGGCACAAGCTGCTCTTCACCAATGCTTCGCTCGGCTATGGCCACGCGGGCGTCGGCATGGCCCTGCTGCAGGCCTGGATGCATGGCGGCGACAGGGAGCTGCTGGCTCAGGCGGTCCAACTGGCCGAGGTCTTGTGCGAGACCGCGGTCAAATCGGAATCCGGCTGGTGCTGGGACGTGGACGAGGACGGCACCGTGCAGCTGGGCTTGCACAAGGGTGCCAGCGGCATCGCGCTGTTCCTGCTCTACGCCTATGCGGCCTCGGGCGATGAACGGTATCTGGAGGCTGCCAAGGCTGGGCTGGCCTACGACATGAGCCATTCACAGCCGGTGGGGACGCCTGCGGCCTACAGGCCTGCGCGGCCGGAGACCATTCTCTATCCCTACCTGGCCGTTGGTACGGCCGGGGTGGCGGCGGTGGCACTGCGCCTGCATGCCGCCACCGGCGATCCCGGCTACCTCGACTACGTCACGCAGGCCAAGGCGCTGGCTGCGCAGAAATACACGGTGTGCGGGGGCATGGGCGACGGTCTGGCCGGCCTGGGGCACTTCCTGCTGGATGTGGCGGATTGGACGGACGATGCGCAGGCGCGCCAACTGGCGCTGCGTGCTGCGCACGGCATGACGCTCTTCATGGTGCGGCGCCCTGAGGGCCTGACCGCGCCGGCTCGGCTGGGCACAACGGTGAGCGTGTCCTACCTGTCCGGTTCTGCGGGCATGGCGTTGTTCCTTCAGCGGCTGGCCCATGGCGGCGGCGGATTCCATTTCTCCCTGGATGCCCTGCTGCGCAGCAGGGCAGCGGGGGCGGTGGCAGAGCAGCCTGCCGTCATGGTGGCCGCAGGTTGAGGATCGTATGGAAGACACCCTGGCTACTGATCCGCGAGTGCGCGCACTTCAAGAGCAGAATCGATGGCTCAAGCTGGCCCTGCTGCTGATGACGGCGCTGCTGTGCCTGGCGGCGTCGACGGGCCGCACGAAGTTCCAGGAGATCGACGTCGAGCGCATCAACGTCGTGACTGCGGACGGCCGACGTGAGCTGGTCATCGCCAACCGTGACCGGCTGCCAGGGGTGGTGGCCGGGGGGCGGGAGGCGCAGGACCACCGTCACACGGCGGGCATCCTCTTCTACAACACGGCAGGCGATGAGAGCGGTGGGTTTGTGTGGTCCGGTGCCGGCAGCGCAGGCGCCCCGCCCGAGCAGGCCCTGCATTTGTCCATGGATCGCTTTGGCGGCGATCAGCAGCTTGCGCTGGGCTATTACGAGCGGGCTGGCCACATGATGGCTGGTCTGCGCGTCTTTGATCGAGGCCTGGAGCAGGACTACGAGCCGTATTGGAAGGCCATGAACGCCGCACCACCCGGTGAGGAGCGGGAGTTCTGGCGTGGGAAATGGGAAGCGGCCGGCGGCGTGCAAACCGAACGGTTCTTTGCTGGCAAGACCGCCGGCAAGTCGTCCGCCCTCATCCTTTCGGACGGCAAGGGGCGGCCCCGATTGATGATGTACGTCACTGAAGACGGGAAGACGGTCATGGACTTCCTGGATGAGCGGGGTGAGGTCATCAAAAGCCTGGCTCCGCAGGCAGGATCCAGATGACGCGCAGATGACGTGCGAGCCGGCCGCTGCCCTTGTGTCCCGTCTCAGAAAGGCGATTCGCAAATGGCGCTCGCGAGGTGTCGAGGCCGGCCAGCCAGGACCGCGCAAGGCGCCTCGACCGGCGCACCCGCGCACGCTGGATGACCAACGCATGGCGGACCAGCTGAACAAGTCTCTGCGGACACGCCACATCAGGCAAGCACATTGAAGCGCACGCAGCCGCTGCTGCCGATGGGCCTGGGCTATGCCGAGGGCGTCACCCACGACCATGTACGCCACGGCACGACGACGCTGCCTGCAGCGTTGAACGTGGCCAACGGCGAGGTGACTTCGCGGGTGCGCGAGCAGCACCGCCAGCAAGAGTTTCAGGATGTCCTGCGCCAGATCGACAAGCAGCCGCTCCAGCGAGCTGGATCGGGAAACATCACAACGCCGGCACCGCGCCGTTCAAATGGACGGCGGCTGTCGATTCAATCCCGGAAAGCGTCGAAAGCATCGCAGAACGTATTTCCGCGACAGGACACGCTAGACCGGTGGAAAGTCGCCGGCGCCAGCCCTCTCCCGACCCAGGCGCCCGCCTGGCGTCCTTCACCAGAATGAGGGGGTGTCTTTTGACACCTGATAAACCTATCAGGTGGCTGTCCCGGAAAGCTGGGATAAGCTATCTGGGCTCGAACAACGATGGACGCCTCGGCACAGAGGCGCCGGACCGGCTGAAGAGAAAGCAACGAGGATCGCGCGGTGCATTAGGCACTGCTCGGGGAGAAGAAAGTGCGAAAGCCCGGCCCGTAATGGGCCGGGCCTAGCGTTCAGGGGGAGGATCGGGTGTCTGTTCCAATGCCTCGTGTTGGCAGACAGCGTGGACCGCTGTCTGGACGCGCTAGCCGCGGCTTGCTGTGCCTGCTGCGTCGCTTTGTGGCTCAAATTGGTTTACTTGGACTGCTGGGACTGCTGTCCGTCGCCCATGCTCAGGCTCCCCAGGATTGCCGCGCCGAATCCCTGTCGCCAACGGTCACCAGGGCGGTTGCCGATGCCTATGTTGAGGACGTGCTGGATCGGAAGGCATTTCGCCGCGGTGAGCTGAGTGCCGAAGAGTTGCATGCCAGAGATGAGCGGCGCGTTCGGCTGGCGGAGTGCCTCTACCTGCTTGGGCAGCACTTCACGACGGCGGACCTGACGCACCTGATGTGGATCCACCACCATCATGCGTCGCGGGAGAGCAAGTTCAAGGCCCTTGCCTTTGCGGCCCTCCTGGCGTCCAACGCTCCCGAATCGCAGAAGGACTTCGAGCTTGCCCTCGATCGTCTGCTGATTGAACTGGGCCGGCCGCAGGTCTATGGCACGCAGCATCCGGCGATGGCCGGCAGCCAGCCTGAAAACCGTGTGAATTCAAAGAATTGAGGGTTCCCTCAATGCCTGGCACGGCGGCGGGCCGTGCGTACACAACTAGGGAGTTAGTCGTGATTTTTGCAAAGAAGACAGCCGAAGAGATTCAAGTGACCGATCAGGAGTGCGCAGCCAAGCTGGCAGCGCTTGCGCAGCATGAAGTTGACGCTGTCTCTGGTGGAGGAAACTGGATCGAGGTCGACACCGATACGGGCCTGTCCTGCGACAGCAAGTGGGTGCGTGTCTACTGATTGAATTTAGCCGCTGAGCGTCAGGCGCTGATGGAGCCTTCGGCTTTCATGCAACTAGATGCTCAGTGAGTCGGTCTCCGGCCGACCAGATGGCCCCCTCAGGTTATGTACCGGCCTGAGGGTCTTTTTTTTAGGCCTGCCATGACCCAGATCTGTTGGATGGATTCGTTGATTCCGGCACGAAAGCTCGAGTACCTAGTCGTCTCCGATGCCGATGACGTGCATGCGTGCGCATTGGTGGCAGCACTACGCATGGCAGGATCCACTGCTCTGCTGGTCGACACCAGCCTATTCGGGCGCGGGCTGGACATTGACATCCTGTTTGGCGGCGATGAACCTTCCCGGTGCAGGATCCAGCTGGACGGCGAGACCTATGTCTTCAGCCAGGGTGATCCCCTTCGCGCGACGTGGGTGCGCCGTCGTGGCTACCCTGCCCAATGGCCGCAACATGACGCGGAAGACAGCGAATTCATGCTTGCCGAATGCTGCTCGGTGATCGATACCTTTTACGATGTTGCTGCCGACTGTAGCGATCTGACGATCAATGCGGCCTTCACTTTCACGAATGGCTCGAAAAAGGCCTCCATATTACGGCGTGCTCAGGACGCCGGAATTGCGGTTCCGCCATCGCTGCTCACGCGCTCGGCCGCAGTGACCGACGGTTTCAGGCAGCAGCGTACCTGCGTGTTCAAGCCGCTGACCCAGTTTGCGTGGCGCGCCGAGACGGGCGCTCGGCGGCTGCCCCGTGTTGTCGACATCTCCGGCATCACCGGTGGCGAAATCTTTGGCGAGCTCTCTCCGCCGGCCTGCATTCAGATGCAGGTCAATAAGCAAAAGGAATACAAACTTTGTGTCGTGGGCGAGCAGGCCTTTGTTGCCGAGGTCGTGTCCCGTCGGGACCAGGGGCAGGTGGATGTAAAGGTATCGGGCGCTTCCTATCATCTGATCGCCAGGGACCATTGGCCTCAGGCATTGATCGCCATCGCGCAGTTCATGCGTGATCAGGGGATGGATATTTCATCGGCGGACGTCTTGGTGGACCACAGAGGGCGTTGCTGGCTGATTGACGTCAACCCCAACGGCCAGGTTCTCATGCTTTCGTCGCAGGATGAATGTGAGATCCTTGGTGCGATGCTTGCGTTGGTTCAAGGGGTTCAAGACCCTTTGGCGCCTTGCCGTGTTTCCCGCCGAGCCATCCAACAAGACACCTATCGCATGGCTCACAAGGGCCGGGAGACGTTGGCCGCGATGACCGCGGGGCCTCGTTCATGAGGGGCGGCGGCAGCCACATCTCGAGCCGATCGTTGGCTGCTGCCATTGCCGCCGTTGCGGGCGCTGCTCGCAAGCGCCGAGGCCGTCGAGCAGAATCTTGGGTACCCTTGACCCTTCGCCGGCCCAGTGCCGAAACGCTTCCTGTTTTATCAAAGTCATGTGGTGAGTTCAGTGCGGGAAACCCTGTTCAGACCCGAAGTGATGCAAGCCCAGTCCACCCAGTGGCTGGGCACGATACGCATTGGCCGCCCACCCAGCTTTGCCTGGCTGACCGGCATTGCTGTGGCCTTGCTCGCCGGGCTGCTGGCCTTCGCCCTGCTGGGCGAGATCAGCCGCAAGGCGCGCGTGTCCGGCGTGCTGCTGCCCACCGGCGGCCTGATCGGCATCACGGCACCGCAGTCGGGCGCCGTGGCCGAGTTGCTGGTGAAGGAGGGCGACGAAGTCCAGGCTGGCCAGCCTCTGCTGAAGATCCGCAGCGAGCGCCGCCTGGCCCAGGGTGACGTGGCCCTGCTCAACGCCCAGGCCCTGGCCCAGCGCCGCCAGAGCCTGGAGACCGAGCGCCTGCTGCAGCAGCAGCAGGCCCGCCAGCGCGCCGATGCGTTGAATGATCGCCTGCGCAGCCTGCAGTCCGAGGAGCGACAGGCCCAGGGCGAGCTGGACTCCAGCCGCCAGCGCGCCCAGCTGGCGCAGAAGAGCCTGGACCGCTTCAACGAACTGGCGCGCAACGGCTATGTCTCTGCGGCTCAAGTTCAGCAGAAGCAGGAGGAACTGCTGGACCTGCAGATGCGCGAGCGCAGTGCCGAGCGCAATCTGGGGGCCCTGCAGCGCGATGCCCAGTCGGTGCGTGCCGATCTGGCAGCGAACGACACCAATCTGCGCTCGGCACTGGCCCTGGTCGACCGCAACCTGGCCAGCCTCGCGCAGGAGTCCAACGAGAACGAGGTCCGTGGCGCGGTGCTGGTGCAGGCGCCCCAGGTGGGCCGCGTGGCCACCTTGTCCCTGCACGGCGGTCAGTCGGTGCAAGAGGGGCAGGTCTTGCTGAGTCTGGTTCCGAAATCCGGAGCCGGGCAGGCGGAGCAGTCGCTCGAAGCCCAGCTTTTCGCGCCTAGCCGCACCAGCGGCTTCGTTCTGCCCGGGCAGCAGGTATGGTTGCGCTACGCCGCCTACCCCTACCAGAAGTTCGGCATGGCGCGCGGCCGTGTGGTCGCCGTCAGCCAGGCACCCCTGACGGCCCAGGAATTACCCAGTGGCCAGAGCCAGTCCTTGCAGGCCGCGGCCCAGGCCAACGAGCCGCTGTACCGCATCCGCGTGGCGCTGGATCGGCAGGACGTGCAGGCCTACGGCGCCAGCCTGCCGCTCAAGCCGGGTATGAGTCTGGACGCCGACGTGCTGCAGCAGCGCCAGAAAGTCTGGGAATGGGTGCTGGAGCCCATCCTGGCCGTGTCGGGCCTGGCGCCTTTCGTGAACACGCCGCAAGACGGTAGCACCCAGCCGCAGAAAACCGGGGCTGCGCGATGAAACTCTATTTGCAATCCGAAGCGGCCGAGTGCGGCCTGGCCTGCGTGGCCATGGTGGCCAGCCACTATGGCATGAGCCAGGACCTGGGCGATTTGCGCCGGCGCTTCCCCATTTCGCTCAAGGGCGCCAAGCTGGCCAACCTGATCAGTCATGCGGGTGCGCTGGGATTTTCCGCGCGTCCGCTGAAACTGGAGCTGGAACACCTGGAGCAGCTGAGCCTGCCCTGCATCCTGCACTGGGACCTCAACCACTTCGTGGTGCTCAAGAAGGTGGCTGCACGCCATTGCGTTGTGCTGGATCCCGCGATCGGCGAGCGGCGGCTGAGCATGGCGGAGATGTCGGCGCATTTCACTGGCGTGGCGCTGGAGCTGACGCCCAATGCGGACTTCAAGCCGCAGGCGCCGGTATCGCGCCTGTCGCTGCGATCACTGACGGGGAAAGTCAGCGGCCTGAAGCGATCCCTGCTGCAGATTCTGGCGGTGGCGGTGGCGCTGGAGGTGTTTGCCGTCGTCGCGCCCTTGTTCAACCAACTGGTGGTGGATGAGGTGCTCAGCAGCGGCGATTCCGAGCTGTTGGGCGTGCTGGTGCTCGGCTTCGGCCTGCTGCTGCTGATCCAGACCGCGCTGTCGCTGGGCCGTTCCTGGATGGTGGTGCTGCTGAGCCAGACCCTGGCGCTGCAATGGCAGTCCAACGTCTTCGCCCACCTGATCCGCCTGCCCACCAGCTTCTTCGAGAAGCGCCATCTGGGCGACATCACCTCCCGCTTCAGCGCGGTCCAGGCCATCCAACGCAGCTTGACCACTGCGGCCATCGAGGCGGTGCTCGACGGCCTGATGGCCTTGATCGCGCTGGCCATGATGCTGCTGTATTCAGCGCCGCTGACGGCCGTGGTGCTGGGCGCCGTACTGGCCTACGCCGCGCTGCGCTGGGTGGCTTACCGGCCTTTCCGCGACGCGTCGGCCGAGCGCCTGGTGATCTCGGCCAAGGAGAACACGCACTTCCTGGAGACGCTGCGCGCCATCACGCCGTTGAAGCTCTATGGGCGCGAAGACGAGCGCCGCGCCCGCTGGCAGAACCTCATCGTCGACGTGCAGAACCGCGATGTGCGGACCGCCAAGATGAGCATGGCCTTCCAGGCCGCCAACACGCTGATCTTCGGTCTGGAGAACCTGGCCGTGCTCTGGCTGGGTGCCCGCACCATTCTTCAGGGGCAGCAGAACCATGCCGTGGCGCTGACGGTGGGCATGCTCTTCGCCTTTGTCAGCTACAAGGGCCAGTTCACCAGCCGGGTTGGCAAGCTGATCGACTATGGTGTCGAACTCAAGATGCTGTCCCTGCATGGCGAGCGCCTGGCGGACATCGTGCTGGAGGCACCCGAGCAGGACGAAGCGCCGCACAGCGAGCTGGATCATCTGCCGGCCTCGCTCGAACTGCGCAATGTCTCGTTCCGCTATGCCGAGGGCGAACCCTGGATTCTCAAGGACGCCAACTTCAGGATCGAGGCCGGCGAGAACGTGGCCGTCACCGGCCCCAGTGGTGCAGGCAAGACGACCTTGCTCAAGATCCTGCTGGGCCTCTTGCCGCCCAATGAAGGCGAGGTGCTCTATGGCGGCGTGCCGGTGCGGCACCTGGGCGTGCGCAACTTCCGCCGCCAGATCGGCACGGTGATGCAGGAGGACACCCTGCTGACCGGCAGCCTGGCCGACAACATCAGCTTCTTTGACAGCCAGCCGGACATGGGTCGCATCCAGGCATGCGCGGCCCTGGCCCAACTGCACGAAGACATTCGCCGCATGCCCATGGGCTACCAGACGCTGGTGGGAGATCTCGGCACGGGGCTGTCGGGCGGGCAGAAGCAGCGCCTGCTGCTGGCGCGTGCGATCTACAAGCAGCCCCGCGTGCTCGCGCTCGACGAAGCGACCAGCCATCTGGACATCGCCAACGAACGAGCGGTCACCGCCGCGCTCTCGCAGATGAAGCTGACGCGGCTGGTCATCGCCCATCGTCCGGAGACCATCGCGGGCGCGCAGCGCGTGGTGCAGGTGCGCGACGGTCAGGTGCTGGAGCTGGCGCGGCAGGTGGGCGGCGGCGTGCCGGACAGCACGGCGGCGCTCTGAGGCAGGCGCCTCCAGTAGGATTCGCCATCCCCGCTCGCCGTTCGCGCCATGACCAAGACCAATGCATCACTTGCCACCCGGGGCCGCCTGCCGGCCCAGGAGTCCGAGGAGCCTCAGGGTGAGCGCCTGGACCGCTGGCATGTGGCCATCCTGGCCGAGTTGCAGCGGGACGCGCGTCTGTCCAACGCAGAACTGGCCAGCCGCATCGGCTTGTCCACGGCACCGACCTGGCGGCGCGTCAAATGGCTGGAGGAGCAGGGCTACATCACCGGCTACAGGGCGGAACTGGATCGGCGCAAGCTGGGCCTGGGCGTGCTGGCCTTCGTGCGGCTGGACGCCGATCGAAACAATGCGTCGGCCACCAAGGTGCTGGAGGAGGCCATCCGTCAGCTGCCGGAGGTGATCTCCTGCCATTACATCTCGGGAGCGGGCACCTTCGAGCTGCAGGTGCTTGCCACCGATCTGGATGCCTTCAGCCGCTTCACCATCGACACCCTGCTCAACCTTCCGAATGTCAAGGACGTGCACACCAGCTTTTCACTGGGTGAGGTCAAGGCCGGCGGTGGGGTTCCCCTGGGACATCTGATGCCCTGATTCCTTCTGACCATCTTGGCGTTGTGGTCATGGTGCGGGCCTGGGTAATAACACCTATTGGAGATGGTCGTCGGTTACAAATAATCCCCCATTACCGCTCCCTTGATGGGGCGGCGCTCACAGGGGCCGGGCGACAGGCTCCCGAACTGGAGGCAGAACATGAATGAGAAGAACGCAGTGGTGGCGGAGGATTCCGCGGGTCAAGAGCGCATTCTGGGGTTTGTTGCTGCGACGGTGCTCAGCACCGAGGAGCTGGGGCTGGTGGCTGGCGGCCTGTGCAAGGCGCCAGGACCCACCACACCGGGCTATGGCCAATGGGGCAGCGCAGGCGATGACTACGACGATTGATCAGCGGCTGAGCTGACGTCAATGACTCTCGATCCGGGCCCAGGCCCGGATCGTTGCTTCTGAATGGTGTCTTCTCTTCTCGGGGGAGGGTGAGATGTCGGTGCTGATCTTGGGTTCTCGCAGCGACTTTCATGTGCGGGCCGTGCAATGGGCCCTCGGTGAATGTGGAATTCCTGTCCAGGTGGTGACGCACGCGCACTTTCCCGTGGGCGCCGTCATGTCCGCCGCCATCGAGCCCGACGGCGGGTTTCGCGTGCGCTATCGGGAACAGGCGGGCACACCGCAGGAGTTGCAGGATCTGGCCGGTGTCAGGCTGGTCTGGTGCCGGCGTCCGCTGCATCTGAGCGCGGATGGCATGCGCGGCGTGCACCCGGACGACCTGTCCATCGTCCGGCACGAGAGCGAGGACTTCATGCTGGGCCTGGCGGCCGCCTTGTCCGTGCGAACGCAGGGCCGTGCCGTCTGGGTGAATCCGATCGAAAGTCGGATACGCGCCCGCTCCAAGCTGTGCCAGCTGTCCCTGGCTCATGCCTGCGGCCTGCTGATCCCTCCCACGCTGGTGAGCAACGATCCCGACGAGCTCGAAGCTTTTCACGAGCTCCATCAAGGGCGTCTGATCTTCAAGGCCTTCCGTCCTCTGGACTGGGGCATGGAAGGGGCCTTCAGGACGTTGCCGACGACCCGCCTGAACCCGGATTTGCTGCGCATGCGCGGCGCCATTCAGCGCTGCCCGCTGATCTACCAGGCCGAAGTGAAAAAGCGCTACGAATTGCGGGCCCTGATCTGCGGTGACGAGGTGCACTGCCTGCGCGTGGACTCGCAGCACTCCAGCCTCACTGCCACCGACTGGCGCCTGTACTCCGCTGGCGAGGAAGGGCTGCCGGCGAGCCGCCATGAGCTGGCGGATGCCGACAAGCAGGCGCTGTTGGCCATGGCGCAAGCCCTGGGCATCCGGTACGGCTGTGCGGACCTGATCGTGGACCAGGAAGGGCGCCTTGTCTTCCTGGAAATCAACCAGCAGGGACAGTTCCTGTTCATGGACCGCCTGTGCCCCGGCTTCGGCGCCCTGCAGGCGGTGACGCGCTACTTCGGCGCTGTGCTGGGCGTGTCGCGCGAGCACTGGCCGGCGCTGGAGGACTACGAGGCCTCCGGCGACTACGCCCGGTATCAGCAGGAGCTGGCGGGACCGTCTGCGGCCGCGAAGGCGTCCGCTTGAGCCAGACGAGGTAGCAGGCACTGCACGCCAGGCGGCGTGAGTTCCACGGCCCGGCCCTCGCCTCGGCGCAACCAGCCCTGGGCCATGAAGTGCTGCAGCATGGCGTCTGCCAGTTGGCCGGCCAGATGGTCTCGCCGTTCGGACCAGTCCAGGCACGCGTAGGCATAACGCCTCTTGGAGGGCGCGGGCGGCTCCAGGCCCAGGCTTCGCAGCCAGGCGCGGCCGGCTTCGGTCAGGCGCAAGCCCTCGGCCGCCGGTTCCAGCGCCTGCACGGCATGCAGGCGCTCGTACAACTGCACCCCCAGCTGACCCGCCAGGTGGCCGTAGCAGCACCGGCCCGCCCGCAGGCGCTGCCGGGCGGGGGCGGCCCATTGCTGCGCATGGCTGTCGCGCTCGGCCACCAGGGCCAGCGCTTCCAGTGCGTGGGCCACCTCGGGCCCTGCCAGTCGGTAGTAGCGATGCCGGCCGCGCGATTCGCAAAGCAGCAGTCCCACGTCCATCAGCCGTGTCAGGTGGCCGCTGGCCGTGGCGGCACTGACCGAGGCTGCCCGAGCGAGCTCTCCAGCGCTGGCATAGGCGCCGGACATCAGATAGGCCAGCATGCGCGAGCGCGCTGGATCGCCCATGGCGGCGGCCACGCGGGCGATGCGGGGTTCGTGTGCGGGGGGATGGTCGGTGATGAGCATGCGCTCAGCCTAACGCATGGCGCGAGTCCGGCGGCGCCTGCTCGCGGTCGCGCAGGCCATAGTCGCGCAGAACCTGAGCCACGCGCAGGCGGTAGTCGGCGAAGAGCTGCTCGCGTCCCAGTCGCTGTGATGCGCGATGCGCCATCTCCTGGCGCCAGCGGATCACGGCGGCCTCGTCCCGCCAGAGGCTCATCGACAGGTAGCGCCCCGGCCGGCTGACGCTCTCGAAGCGCTCGACAGAGATCAGTCCGTCCTGCTCGGCCAATACTTCCTGCAGCGCCGCCGCCTGGGCGAAGTAGCGCTCGCCCTGGCCGGGCAGGGGTTCCAGCTCGAAGAGTACGGCGATCATGGACGGCACTCCGCTGCGCGATCGCGGGTGGACGCCACGTCCTCCAGCCAGCTGCGCTCCTCGCGCAGGATGAAGCGCTGCTGCTGCGCCCACTCGAAATTAGCCCGGCCTTCCGGGTCGCGGCGCAGCGCAGCCCGGTAGCGCTCGTAAGCCGCCAGATCCTCGAAGCCGATCAGGCCCCAGGCGATGTCGTTGCTGCCTTCGTGCGGCAGGAAGTAGCCGATCAGCTGGCCACCACAGCGGGGGATGATGCGCCCCCAGGCATCGGCGTAGCTCTGGAAGGCGGCGCGCTGGAAGGGGTCGATCTGATAACGGATGAAGCAAGTGATGGCCATGGACGGCTCCTGTGAAACGGAAGCCGTCATGTTCAGCCCTGCGGCCCGCTCGATATTTCGGTGCGGACCGAAGCATGGCCGCTGCGGCGTAGGCGCGACACGGCGACCTGCCTGCCTTGGCAGGATGGCCGCCCTTGCGAAGGGATGTTCAAGCATTCGTCACCCGGGCCGGCGAGCATGGGGTTTTCGACCGCAGCCCTGCCGATGTGGCACGGCACAGGGTTTCGCTGGGTTTTGATCCCGGCCTGCAGGATCGTCGTCAGCAATGGCTTGCGGCATCGCCCGTGCGGTGCTGTCAGCTGCCATGTGCGGCGCGGGGCCGCCAAAGGAGTCTCAACATGACCGATTCGCACTCATCCGGCAGACGCTGGATCTGGCCTGCGCTGTCTTTGCTGTCGCTGGCCGCCTTGCTGCTGGGGTCCTGGTGGCTCGCCGGCGCACGGCCAGAACCCGCGGCCACGGAGGCACAGCCAGGCGCAAGCCGGCCTCGCTTGAGTTCGCAGCCGCACCCCCATCCGCACCCGGCTGCGCTGGACCGGCGAGACGAACCGCGGCGGGACTGGTCCTCCTATCGGATAGCGGCAGCCCGCAGCGACTTCTGACGAAAGGCCTGGACAGCGGCAGCCCGCGGATGCCGATCCGCCGGCCTACGGGGCGCTGCCAGTGCGCTCAGCGGCTGGCCAGCACCTGCGGACAGGCTGCGGGCTTGCTGCCCGGCGGCACGACGATGAAAGGCATGCCGGCCCAGGGCGTGCCCTTGCCGCAGTCAGGGCCGGACTTGCATTCGCAGCCCTTGGCCTTGACCAGCTGCTCCATCACCTGCGCATCACGGCTGCCGGCCTTGACCGGGCGGTTGGCGAAGCTCAGCTGCAGGGCGTCCTCCGGCACGATGCTGTCCTTGGCCAGGGGCTGACCCAGCACGGTGCGCTGGCTCAGGGCCTCGCTGGCAGCGGCCGAGCGCGAGGCGTTGCGCTGGCGTTTGAGGTAGGCCAGGGCCACTTCCATGGCCGCGTGACCGCGGGCGGCCGAGGCGCTGAAGGGCTTGCGGAACGCGGCCTCGTAGGCGGCCGCCACCTCGCTCCAGCGCGTCTTGTCCACGCTGAGCGTGGGGCACAGGCCGGCGTCGTACTTGTCGGAGACGGGGGTCTCGAAGTCGATCCAGCAAGTGCTGGAGGCCGTGACCCGCAGCCCGGTCTGGGAGCGCAGCTTGGCGGCGATGTCCTCGGCGGCACCGGCGCCGACCCGGCCGAGCTGCAGCAGGCCGTCATGGCTCTTCAGGCGTTCGGCATTGGCCGACACCATGGGGATGCCGGCCGACTTGAGCAGGGCCGGTACTTCGCCCAGCACGCAGAAGCCGCCGATGACCATGTCCACCTTGGCCGTGACGAAGGACTGTGCGGCGGCCTGCGCCTTCTTGGCATCGCAGGCGCTGTCCTTGATGACCAGCCGGGGGGCGGGTTGCAGGGAGCTGGTCTTGAGGGCCAGGGTCATGCCGTCACGCATGTCCTCGGCCTGCGCAGCGCTGGGCCAGGACTCGGGCAGGATGGCGCCCACGCTGAGCCCCTCGGCCCGGGCCATCCCGGGCGCAGCCAGTGCAAGACCCAGGAGAGCGGCCGCGACGCTGCGGGCCGGGCGGGCAGGCTTGGTGTTCAACATGGCATCCCTTCGACTTTCTATGATTCGCTGTGCAGAGCCCGTCCCCGCGTGCGGTGACGACTCGCCCCTCAGCGCCTTCGCATGCTATGCAAGCCGGGGGCGAGGCGCCTGAGGGAAAGCGCGCACAAGGCGCTGGAGTCGCCAACCTATTTGCACGCAAGCGGGCGATTTGCACAGCGGACCGCCGCCGGCTGCCCGCAAGGTCCCACATCTGGGCCCAAGCCGGCGAGGCTGGCGCCGAGGGTAAACACCGGGCTGCGGTTCAGTGAAGGCGCTGGGCGAGTTCGGCCTGCGCTTGCGCCAGCGCGAACTCGTGGGCCGGTATCGCCTTGCTGAACAGCCAGCCTTGCGCTTCTTCCACGCCCAGGGCCAGCAGCGCCTGCCGCTGCGCCTCGTTCTCGACGCCTTCGGCCGTCAGTGCGAGTCCCATGGCCCGCGCCAGCGCAACGATGGCGCGTGTGATGGCCTGGTCGTTGGTGTCGGTCTCCAGATCCCGTACGAAGCTGCGGTCGATCTTGAGGCGGTCCAGCGGAAAGTACTTCAGCATGGACAGCGAGGAATAGCCGGTGCCGAAGTCGTCGATGGCCAGCTTCACGCCCAGCCGGCGCAGCTCGGTCAGCAGGCGCTGGCCGCTGTCCACCGTCTGAAGAGCCCCCTCGGTCAGTTCGAGCTCAAGCCGCTCGGCCGGGAATTGGTGCTGCAGCAAGGCCTGGCGCACGCTGTCCACAAAGCCTTCGCGCTGCAACTGCCTGGCCGAGATGTTCACCGCGATGCGCTCCAGGCGCAGGCCGGCGTCCAGCCAGGCCCGGCCCTGCCGGCAGGCCTCTTGCAGAATGCCGCGGCCGAGATCTTCGATCAGCCCGCTTTCCTCGGCGATGGGAACAAAGCGCTCCGGGCTGATGACGCCAAAGTCCGGATGCTGCCAGTGCAGCAGCGCCTCTGCGCCCAGCACGCGCCCGCTGTCCAGCTCCACGATGGGCTGCCAGCGCAGCTGCAATTGCTCGCCCATGCTGGCGCGCCGCAGGCCCTGCTCGATCTGCATGCGCTCGACGGCGCGCGCTGCCAGACGGCTGTCATAGACCGCGCAGCGGTTGCGGCCAGCGGCCTTGGCCGCGTACATGGCGGTGTCCGCGGCCTTGACCAGCTCGTCGGCCGTGCTGGCATGTTCGGGGAACAAGGCCAGGCCCAGGCTGGCGGACACGGAGACCGGCTCGGCGCCCTTGAGCGTGACGGGTTCGCGGATGGCGTCCAGCAGCTTGCCTGCCAGGCTCAGCAAGGCGTCGCGTTGCGTCAGCTGGCTCAGCAGGATGACGAACTCATCGCCGCCCAGCCGTATGGCCACGTCCGAACGGCGCAGGCAGGCCGTCAGGCGCCGGGCAATGACGATCAGCAGCTCGTCGCCCCGGTGGTGACCCAGGGTGTCATTGATGGTCTTGAAACCGTCCAGGTCCAGAAAGCACAGCGCAAAGCCCTCGCCATCGGGCTTGGTGTCGCTGGCGGCGATGAACTGCTTGAGGCAGTAGTCCATGTGATGGCGGTTGCCGAGGCCTGTCAGGGCATCGTGGAAGGCCAGGTGCTGGATCTGGGTCTCGGCACGGCGCAGGGCCGAGATGTCGGTGAAGCTCAGCACCTGGTGGCTCAGCTGCCCGTCAGCGCCGAAGACGGGTGCCACATGCTCCCAGGCCGGAAACTGGGTGCCGTCACGCCGTTTGCACATCACCTCGCCATGCCGGGGCTCCGCGCTGCGCTGCGTGTCATGCAGCAGCACATCGGCCTGGCGCTGGGCATGGAGGATGTCGGTCAGGCGCGCGCCCAGCACCTCGGCGGGCTGCCAGCCGGTCAGGTTGCAGAAGGCGGGATTCACGGCCCTCAGCCGTCCCTCGACGTCCAGGATGACGATGGCATCGGCCGCGGACTCGAACACCACGGCGGCCTGGCGCAGCTGGACTTCGGAGTCCACCTGATGGCTGACGTCGCGGAACACGCCGATCACGCGCGCCTCCTCGACAAAGTGGCGGGCATGGATCTCCAGCCAGAGCTGGCGCTCGGGCGCCTGCTGCCAGCGTGCCAGCGCGTGCAGATCCTGGCCGGGCTGCGTGCAAAGGTTGTTGAGGCGGGCCTGGGAGACGGCGTCCAGCTGCGCCAGAAAGTCTTCGCGGTTCCATCGGGACGCCCGTCCTTTGGGCTCGAACAGGGCGGTGGCATTGCCGTACAGCTCGACGTCCTCGTCCTGGCTGCCGAACTCCAGCACGCCCAGCTGGCCGGCGTCCAGGGCCAGCCGATAGCGCAGCTCGGCGCTCTCCGCGCGGCGTTCGACGGCGCGCCGCGCCAGCGCCATGTGGATGGTGGCGTTGAGCTCGCGCAGCTCGAAGGGCTTGAGCAGATAGCCGTAGGGGGCGGTGAGGCCGGCGCGCTGCAGCGTCTCCGGTTCCGCGTAGGCGGTGAGGTAGACCACGGGCACCCTGTATTCGTCCATCAGGCGCTTGGCGGCACGCGTGCCGTCGCCGCCTGCGCCCAGGTTGATGTCCATCAGCACGAGGTCGGGCCGCTCGCGCCGGGCCAGCTCCAGGGCATGGACCTCGGATGCCGCCACGCCGGAGACTCGATAGCCGATGGCCTCCAGATCCTGCTTGAGGTCCAGCGCCACGATGCGCTCATCCTCGACGATCTGTATGCGCACGCTGGCGCGTTCGGCGGGACTGGTCATGTTGCGCTCCCTGGCAGTCTGAATTCGAGCCGGATGCAAGTGCCGCAAAGGCCTGGACTCTGGACCAGCTCCAGCCGGGCTTCCAGTTGCTCGGCCAGCAGCGGGATGAGCTGATAGCCCAGTGTCTGGCATTCGTTGATATCGGGCAGAGCCTTCATGCCGCGGCCGTCGTCGGCCACCTCGATCTGCAGCAGATCCTGCGCATCGCGCGAGGCCCGGATGCGGATGAAGCCCTGGCTGCGCTGCACGAAGGCGTGCTTGAGGGCGTTGGTGACCAGCTCGTTGACGATCAGCCCGCAGGGCACCGCCGCCTGCAGGCTGATGCTGAGGCCGTCGCTGGGCAGCTCCAGCTGCATGGCGATGGTCTTGCCGGGCTCCATGTAGGCCTCGCACAGCAAGGCAGCCAGGCGGCGCAGATAGGGCCCCAGTTCCAGGGCGGAGAAGTCGCTGCGCTCATAGAGCAACTGGTGCGTGAGCGCCATGGCCTTGACCCGGCTCTGGCTCTCGCGCAGCACGGCGCGCACCGGTTCGTCCACATGGCGGGACTGCAGGCGCAGCAGGCTGGAGATGATCTGCAGATTGTTTTTCACCCGGTGATGCACCTCGTGCAGCAGGGCGGTCTTCTCCTGCAGCGCGCGCTCCAGTTGCTCCTGTGCGGCCAGCCGGTCGTCGATGTCCACCACGGTTGCGAGCACCTCGGGCGGCTCGCTGCCCGGAATCGGGTTGAGGCCGACCTCGATGTTGAAGAGGCTGCCGTCGGCGCGCAGGCCCTGCAGCCGCTTGCGCTTGCCCATCAGGCGCGGCTGGGCGTTGGCGAAGTAGGAGCGGATGTGATCGGCGTGGGCCGGTCGGTCGGCCGTGGGCACCAGGCGGTCGATGCGGCTGCCCACCAGCTCGCCGTCCTCGCTGCCAAACAAGCGCCCCATGGCGCGATTGGCCAGCAGCATGCGGCCTTGTTCGTCGACCAGGGTCATGCCGTCCGGCGCGGCCTCGAAGACGCTGCGAAAGCGCGCTTCGCTGGCACGCAGGGCGCGCTCGCCGGCCACGCGAGCCGAGACGTCGATGCCCGAGGGCACCAGGTGCAGCACCCGGCCCTCGTCGTCCAGCATGGGCGCCAGCATGAAGTCCACCGTCATGCGCGTGTCGTCCCGCATGCGCACCACCACGTCCTGGCGCACGACCTGACCCCGGGCCGCCCGCCGCACTGCCTCGCGAAGCCATTGCTGGATCTCGGGGTCGTAGCTCCACCAGTAGGTGTCCCAGAAGGGCTGCCCCTGCACCTCCTCGAAGCGAATGCCGGCGGCTTCGAGCGGCGCGCGGTTGGCTTCGAGCACGATGCCATCGATGTCGAGCACGCCGACGAAGGCGAAGAGGCTGTCCAGCACGCGCCGCAGTCGCGCCTCGCTGGCCCGCAGCTTGCGCTCGGCCTGCAGTTGCGCGCTGACGTTGACGGCCTGCACCAGCACGCCCTGCACGCCGCCCTGGCCGTCGGGAACGGGGAGGTAGCTGGCTTCCCAGTGCGACAGCTCGCCCGGCCGGCTGGGCACGTCCAGCAGCACCTCGAAGCGCTGCAGCGGCTCGCCGTGGTCCAGCACCTGGCGCAGCAGCGGCTGCAGCTTGGGCCAGGCGTCGGGCAGCACCTCGCGCACTGTGCGGCCCAGCGCCTGTTCATGCGGTACGCCGTTGAAGGCAGCCAGGGTGTTGTTGATGCGCCGGTAGCGCAATTCGCGATCCAGCAGCGCCAGGCCGATGGGCAGCTCGCTGGCGAACAGCAGATCCAGCGCCGCTTCGCTCAAAGGCAGTGCGGCAGGGACGGGGGGCGGCGCCTGCATCTCAAGCCTCCTGCCATGGCCCGGTTCGCCTCCCGGCGCTCGGACGCCGCGGCAGTTTGCTCAAGCGCCTCGTGTGCCCGGTATGTTGGGCTTGTTCCCGCAATGGCGAACGCATAGGGCCACTCCCTGGCAATACGGGCCAGGCGGCGCGGCTTCTTGGCTGGCCTCGCCCATGGCTTGCGGCCAGTCTAGCCGCGCTCGGCAGGAGGCGCCATTACCCCCACAGCCGAGGCGATGCCCAATGCGCAATCATGCCGGCCGTTGGAACATCAGCCGCTCGGCCAGTTCGCGCTGCTGCACCGGCAGGCGGGGCAGCTGGTCCAGGATCTGCAGCACCTGCTCGCAACGCGGCGCGGGCGGGACACCAGGCTGCGCTCCCCACCAGTGGGCCAGCATGCCCGGCGCCAGCGGTCCGAGGCGGTGCCGGACGACCTCCAGCTCGACCGCGGTGGGCGTGGCCGAGCTGCGGCGCACTTTCGGCGCATTGACGGCTTCCTGCAGCCATCGGCTGTCGTCCACCTGCAACTCCACCGGCAGCAGCCGGCGCAGGATCAGCTGCCCGCTCAAGAGGCCCTGGCAGGCCTCGGGACTCTGGGCTCGCGCGACCTTCAACTGGGCCTGGACCTGGCGCACCAGCTGATGGCGCAGCACGGGCTGCAGCTCATGCATCAGCAGGCCCAGCTGTTCGGCCACCACCATGAAGCCGGCCGTCTGCACGGCATCGTCCGGCAGCTGCGCCAGGCGGGCCGCCAGCATGCGCTGGGCGGCCTGGTCGATGCTGCCGGTGAAGCGGCCTTCCAGCGCGTACCAGGCGGGATTGGCGCGCAAGGCTTCCACGTAGGACTTGATCGAGCCGTCCGTGCCGGCGGGCAGGAAGATGTCCAGGGTCTTGGGCGGCTCTGGGACCAGCGAGTGGCTGACCAACTCGTCCATGCTGGGGTACCACATGCTGCGCGAGGGCGTCTTGAGCGTGCGGGTGATGAAGTAGTCCGGCAGCTTGAGCTTGCGGTAGGTCTGCTCCAGCTCCTTGTTGGCCAGTTCCTCGAAAACGGGGTTGTAGGTGCCGGTGGAGGCGCGATGGAAACCCAGCCGGGCCTCGGGCATCAATTGGCGCTTGGGCGCAGCGAGGAACAGCAGCGTGCAGGCACTTTCGCAATGCTCGACCACCCAGGCGTTGGCGCCTGAGCGTGCGGCGATCATCTCGGCCATGCGCTCGGCTTCATGCAGACGGCCTCCCGGCGACTGCAGCTCGAAGCGCTGCAGCCGAGGTTGCGCCTTCAACAAGGCATCCAGGCGCGTTGCATCGCCCATGCCGATGGGGCCTTCCAGGCGCACCGTGCCGCCGTCGTCGGCGAGGTGGAATTCGGTGCGGCCGATGGGATCGATGCCGCGGACCATCTGCCAGTACTCGCCCAGCTGCGGCAGGAAGCCGGCCAGCAGCGAGGCCGCGATCTGCAGCATGCCCAGGCCCATCAGCAGCCGCGCGCCGTAGCCCCACAGGGCCGAGCCGTCCTGTTGCAGGTAGCGGCCCGCCGAGCGCCAGGCGCCGACGACGCACCAGGTGTCGATCAGCAGCATCAGCGGCCAGCCGATCATCACGGCAATCGCACCGGCCTGCAGGTGCTCGCCCTTGGCGCCGATCCAGCCCATCAGGCCCGTGATCAGCATGGCCAGCGGGGCGGACAGCAGCACGTTGTTGACCCAGAAGCTCTGGGCCAGGCCCTGCTCGCCATGCCAGTGGCGCAGCACATAGCCCTTCTCCTCGGCCTCGCCCTCGACGCGTGGGCGCCGCCAGACGACCTGGGTGCCGGCCATGCGGTCGTGCCAGCTCTGGCCGCGGGCGTCCAGCGCAGACCACCACAGGCCCAGGCCCAGCGGCAGTGCCGAGACGATGGCACCAGCCCAGCGCTGCAGGGCCTGCTTCAGGGTGGGGGGCTCGCCGGAGTAGAAGTCCACCACGCGGATGCCGCTGAAGAGCATGCCGAAGCTGGCGCCCTGCCAGGTCCAGAAGCCAATGAAATACAGGGCCGGCAGCGCCCAGTTGACGAAAAGGCTGCTGGGGCTGAAGTCATCGATCCGGCTGACCAGGCGGTGCTGGCTCAGCCAGAGGATGGGGGCGCCGAGCATCACCAGCAGCAGCGCGTCGATGCAAAAGGCCTGCACCCGGACCAGCAGCCCTGCCGGCCACAGCTTGGGTCTGGGTTTGAAACGTGAATCCATAGCACTCCCTCGTTGCCGAGGTCCTGCGCTCGGCGTATCAGCCCCGGGAGTGTACGCAGGCCGAATGGCCTCAGGCTGCGGAATCGACCGGGCCTTCGACGCGCATGGAATAGTCCACGGCCTTGACGTCCTTGGTCAGCCGTCCGATGGAGATGCGGTCGACGCCGGTGGCCGCGATCCAGCGCAGCTGTTCCAGGGCCACGCCGCCGGAGACCTCCAGCAGCGCCCGCCCGGCATTGAGGGCCACGGCCTCGCGCATCATGGGCTCGCTGAAGTTGTCCAGCAGCACGCTGGTGGCGCCGGCCTCCAGCGCTTCGCGCAGTTCGGCGAGGGACTCGACCTCGATCTGGATGTCCACGCCGGCCTGCAGCGCCTGGGCGGCCTTCAAGGCGGCGCCCACCCCGCCGGCTGCGGCGATGTGGTTCTCCTTGATCAGGATGCCGTGGTAGAGGGCCAGGCGCTGGTTGGCGCCGCCGCCCACGCGCACCGCGTACTTCTGCGCCAGGCGCAGGCCCGGCAGGGTCTTGCGCGTGTCCAGCACGGCGCAGCCGCGCGGGTTGGGGCTGGCGCCGGCGATGGCGTCCACGTGCTGGCGGGTGAGCGTCGCCGTGGCCGACAGCAGCTGCAGGAAGTTCAGTGCCGGCCGTTCGGCGCTGAGCAGGGCGCGCCCATCGGCCACGATGTGGCAGACCAGCGTGTCGGCCTGCATGCGCGCGCCTTCGTCGTAGCACCAGTCGATCCGGCAATGCGGGTCCAGCGCCTTGAAGACGCCCTCGAACCAGTCTCGGCCGCACAGCACGGCGTCTTCGCGGACCCGCACATGGGCCTTGACGCGGCGGTCGGCCGGCACCAGCTGGGCCGTCCAGTCGCAGCGGCCGATGTCCTCGAACAGGGCATCGCGGATGTTGCGCTCGCGCGCTTCTTGCAGGGTTTCGTCGTGGTCGAACATGGCAGGAACAGAGGCGGCGCCGCAGCGCCCATCAATCATTCGGCAGGCCCGATTGTCAGCGCGATGGACCCGAGGCCGGCGATCTCGCCATGCAGGCGGTCCCCAGGCAGCACGGCGCCCACGCCGTCCGGCGTGCCGGTGTAGATCAGGTCGCCGGGCTTCAGGTGGTAGAACTGGGACAGGTTGGCGACGATCTCCGCCACGTTCCAGATCATGTCGGCGAGGTCACCGCGCTGCTTCTGAACGCCGTTGACGGAGAGGCTGATCGCGCCGGCATCCATGCCCCCGCATTCGGCCACCCGGACGAGCTCGCCCAGCACGGCGGACTGCTCGAAGCCCTTGGCCACGTCCCAGGGCCGGCCGGCCTTCTTGGCTTCGGCCTGCAGGTCGCGCCGGGTCATGTCCAGCCCGGGGGCGAAGCCCCAGATGGCGGCACGAGCGACCTCGGGGCTCACCTTGAAGACAGGCGCGCCGATGGCCATCACCAGCTCCATCTCGTAGTGGTAGTCGCGCGTGCCCGGCGGATAGGCCACGGTGGCGCCGCTGGCCACCAGCGCCGAGGCCGGCTTGGTGAAGTAGAAGGGCGGCTCGCGGCTGGGATCGCCGCCCATTTCCCTGGCATGGGCGGCGTAGTTGCGTCCGACGCAGAAGATGCGCGAGACGGCGTAGCGCTTGTCGGTGCCGCGCACAGCGGCGCTGGGCTGTTCAGGGGGGGTGAAGATGTAGGCGCTGTTCATGAAGCGAGGCCGCAGCGGTGAAGCCCGCAGCATACAAGGGGGCGTGCAGGCGGCGAAGTCCTTGGCGAGACGGGCGCCATGGTTTAGGGTTGCGCCCATGCCGAGATTGCCCACCGCCCCGCCTGCACGTCCGTTTCCGCCGGCGCCTGCCTTGCTGACCTTGCTGGCCATCCTGGGCGGTTGTGCCAGCCAGGCACCGGCCCCTTCGCAAGGGGGCAGCCTCCCGCGCATACCGTCCAGCACTGATCGTGACGGCCCTGAGGCCCAGGTGCCGCCCAATCTGATGCAGGTGCCCGATGCCGAACCGCGGCTGGAGCCCATACGCAAGGGCGGTCCCAACAAGCCCTACGAGGCGCTGGGCCAGCGCTATGAACCTCTGACCGACGACCTGCCGCTGACCGAGCGCGGCCTGGCCTCCTGGTACGGCCGCAAGTTCCATGGACGCCCCACCTCCAGCGGGGAGCTCTACAACATGTACGCGATGACCGGCGCGCATGCCACGATGCCCATTCCCAGCTATGCACGGGTGCGCAACCCGGCCAACGGGCGCGAGGTCATCGTGCGCATCAACGATCGAGGGCCCTTTCATCCTGGCCGCATCATCGACCTCAGCTACACCGCCGCGCTGAAGCTGGATGTCCTGCGCGGCGTCACGCCGGTGGAGGTGGAGCGCATCACCTACGAAGACATCCGCACCGGCGCCTGGCAGCGCCGAACCGAGGGCACGCGCCTGGCTCAAAGCAGGGAGAGCCTGCCTGGCGCAGCCGTACCCGGGCCGCAGCGAGGCAGTGCGGCCGCCACGCCTGCACCTGGGCGCGATCCTGCCGCGGCAGGCGCAGGACTGCCGCAAGACCTGACCCCCGCGCGCGCCGGCTTGCCGCAGGCCGGCACGGCGCAGCCGCCCGCAGAGGCCGTCGCGCTGCCCGCGCTGGTGGAGGGTGGCGCGGCCCCCAAGGCTGCCAGCAAGGGCTTCTGGGTCCAGCTGGGCGCTTTCTCCCGCATGGACGGCGCCGAGGCTTTCAGGCAGAAGCTCAGTCAGGAGCTGGACTGGATGGCCCCCTTGCTGGCCATCTTCAAGGAAGCCCAGATGCACCGGCTGCAGGCCGGCCCTTATGCCAGCCGCGAGGATGCCCGCGGCGCCGCGGAGCGTATGCGGCAGGCCCTGGCCCTGACACCTGTGATCGTTGAACGACGCTGAGCCCGGCCGTCGACGCAAGGACTGGCCCCGCGCGAGCAGCAGCGCTACAGTCGGCGGTACAGGTCCACTGCACTTGGAGCATCGCCATGCAGTTCAGCAGCATCAAGACTCGTCTGATCCTGTTCTCCGCCCTGCTGATCGTCCTGCTGGGCATCAGTGGGGGCTGGAGCCTCTATGCGCTGGGGCGCGTCAACGCCAGCATGGAGACGGTCTACAAGGACCGCGTCGTGCCGCTCAAGCAGCTCAAGCAGGTCTCCGACGCCTATGCGGTCAATATCGTCGACACGACGCACAAGGTCCGGGCCGGCACCGTGGACGTGGCCACCGGCCTGCGCCTGCTGGATGAGGCGGAACGCAACATCGCCAAGTACTGGGGCGACTACAACAACACCCTGATCGAAGGCAATGAGGCCGTGCTGCTGGCGAAGGCCAAGCCGCTGAAGGGCGCCGCCGAGGCGGCCGCCGCCAAATTGCGTCAGATCCTGGGCAAGCAGGACCGCGAGGCGCTGGAAGTCTTCGCCACCAAGGAGCTGTACCCGGCCATCGATCCCTTCACGGGCGTGGTGTCCGATCTGGTGGACGAGCAGCTCAAGGTGGCCGAGCAGGAATACCAGCTGAGCCAGACGACCTACCGGAACGCTGCACTGGTCGTGCTGCTGATTTTCGCGGTGGCGCTGACGGCGGCTCTGGTGCTCGCCTGGCGCCTGGTGATGGCCATCATGCGGCCGCTGAGCGAGGCCATTCGGCTGGCCAGCGCGATTCGCGAGCGCGACCTCAGCCAGCGCTCGGAACTGCTGGAGCGCAACGAGATCGGCCAGCTGCTGCAGGCCATGCGCGACATGCAGCAGGGTCTGATGGACACCGTCCAGCAGATCCACAGCAGCGCCGGGACGGTGTCCGACGCCTCAGGTGAGATCTCGCAAGCCGTCCATGACCTCAGCGCGCGTACCGAGGTGCAGGCCTCGGCGCTGGAGCAGACGGCGGCCTCCATGGACCAGATGTCCGCTGCCGTCAAGAACAACGCCGCCTCTGCCGACCAGGCCAATGAGCTGGCGCATCGGGCGTCGGGAACGGCCGAGCGCAGCGGCGAGGCGGTGGGGCGCGTGGTCAGCACCATGGACCAGATCAACAGCAGCTCGAAGAAGATCGCCGACATCATCGGCGTCATCGACGGCATCGCCTTCCAGACCAATATCCTCGCCCTGAATGCCGCGGTGGAAGCCGCGCGTGCCGGCGAGCAGGGCCGCGGCTTTGCGGTGGTGGCTGGCGAGGTGCGGGTGCTGGCGCAGCGCAGCGCGCAGGCCGCGCGGGAGATCAAGGCCTTGATCGGCGACAGCGTCGCCCAGGTCGAGAGCGGTGCGGTGGTGGCGGCCGAAGCAGGGCGCACCATGGGCGAATTGGTCGAGCAGGTGCAGCAGGTGACGGCCATGCTGGGCAACATCTCCACGGCCACACGCGAGCAGAGTGCCGGCATCGCGCAGGTCAACACCGCCATCGCCCAGCTGGATCACAACACCCAGCAGAACGCTGCCATGGTCGAGCAGTCGACGGCAGCGGCCTCCAGCCTGGCGCAGCAGGCGCAGGCGCTGGCCGGCATTGTCAATTCCTTCCGGCTGCGCTGAGCACCGGTGACGCTGCTGAACCGCCGAGTCAGCGGCCTCCCGCCACGTCCAGCATGGCGCCCGTGGTGTAGCTGGCGGCGTCCGACAGCAGCCAGAGGATGGCCTCGGCCACCTCCTCGGCACGGCCCAGGCGCTGCAGGGGGATGCCCGCGGCGGCGGCCGGCAGTTCGTGCTGGATGCCGCTGTCGGCGTGGATCTCCGTGTCGATGATGCCGGGCCGCACGCCGTTGACCCGTATGCCCTCGGCGGCCACTTCGCGGGCCAGTCCCACGGTGAAGGTGTCGATGGCGGCCTTGCTGGCGGCGTAGTCCACATAGAGGCCCGCGGAACCCAGCTGCGCGGCCCGCGAGGAGATGTTGACGATGGCGCCGCCCTGTCCCCCGCAGGAACTGCCCATGCGACGCACGGCCTCGCGGGCGCACAGGAAGCTGCCCATCACGTTGACCGCGAACAGGCGCTGCCAGCGATCGGGCGCCATGTCGATCAGGCGGGCCTGGGGGGCGACCATGCCGGCGTTGTTGACCAGGCCCGTCAGCTGGCCCAGTTGCTGGTCCACCTGACGGAACAGCTGCAGCACCTGCGGCTCATCGGCGATGTCGGCTTGCAGCGCCAGGGCGCGGACGCCCAGCCCGCGCGCCTGCTCAGCCACCTGTGCGGCGGCCGAGGCATCTCGGTGGTAGCAGAGGGCCAGGTCATGCCCGGCACGGGCGCAAGCCAGCGCGGTGGCGGCGCCGATGCCCCGGCTGGCGCCCGTGATCAGCGTGATTTTTCGCATGGCGCCTATTGTGGGGGCATGGGGATGCATCGCTGACTGCAAAGTCTGGGAAGATCCGCTGTGGGCTCTCGCCACCCCTTGGACCGACCGCCAAGCCCATGATCGAACTGGATTCCGACACCCTGCTGCTCGTCAACGCCCTTTTTGGTGCGTTGGCGGTGGGGGTCTGGTTGCTGCTGGCGCTGCCGTTTCGAATCGCCCGCCAGGCCTGCCTGCTGCTGGCCGGCGCGCAGGCGCTGATGCTGCCCACGCTCGTGGTCGGCCCCGGGCCCTTCAGTGAGCTCGCTGGCTTGTGCACGCTGTTGGCCCTGGGCATGCTCAGCCTGGGGCTGCGGCAGTTGCTGCGCCTGCGCCAGCAGCGGCTCGACCTGCTGGGCCTGGTGGTGCTGGGCCTGGTCGCCGACCTGGCAGGCTTGTCCGGCCTGCCGTCCCCCACGGCTTCGGCCCTTGCCGTGATGAGCATGGCTGCGCTGTGTCTGCTGGCGGGGCGGGATCTGCTGCTGGGCAGCCTGGGGCTGGACGGCTGGCTGCGCGCCGGGCTCGTGGCGCCTTATGCGCTGATGACGGGCTATCTGCTGCTGCGCGCCATCGCGCTGATGCAGCCCGAGCTGGGCCCCGCCTGGCTGTCCCATGATCCGCGCCAGCATGCGGGCCTGGCGGCGGCCTGGCTGGTGCTGGCCATGTCCATTTCCGGGGGGTTGATCGCCTTGGTGCTCAGCCGCCTGATCCAGCGCATCGAGTCGCTGACGCGTCATGATCCGCTCACGGGACTGTTCAACCGACGTGAGCTGAGCGAGCAGCTGCTGCAGCAGCAGGCGAGGGCGCAGCGAGGCCACGTCCATGCCCTGCTGATGCTCGACCTGGACCACTTCAAGCGCGTCAATGACGAGCTGGGCCATGCCGCCGGCGATGCTGCGCGATGCCATGTGGCCCGTCTGCTGCAGGCCACTCTGCGCGAGCAGGACTGCGCGGCGCGCTACGGTGGCGAGGAGTTCGCGCTGCTGCTGCCCGACACCTCGCAGGACGGGGCGATGGCGCTGGCGGAGCGGCTGCGCCAGGCCCTGGCCGGCAGCGCCTGGCGCTGGCAGGGGAGGCACTGGCCGCTGACGGTCAGCATCGGGCTGGCGCTGTCGACCTCCGGCGTGGGTGGCGCGGCCCTGCTCGATCAGGCGGATCGCGCCATGTACCGGGCCAAGGCGCTGGGACGCAATCGCGTCTGCCTCGCGGAGTTGCCGGAGGCCGTCCCATGCTGAGCGTCAGCGCCCAGACCTTGCTGGCCGCGACCTCGCTGGTCCTGCTGATCGCCAGCCTGTTGTGGTTTGTCTTTGCCTTCGGCCTGAAGCTGCAGCCGCGGGCATCCAAGGCCATGGCGGCGGCCAACATCAGTTTGACCGCGGCGCTGCTGCTCAGCGGCCTGCGCAGCGGGCTGGAGCGCCCCTGGCTCACGGTCTACGCGGCCGACCTCGCCGGCACGGCCGCCTTCGTGCTCCTGAGCCTGGTGCCGGCCTGGATGGGCGCCGGGCGCGTGCCCTGGCGCCCGGCGCTCGCGCTGGCGGCGCTGGCCGTGCTGCTGTTGCCGGGCTTCATGCTGGGCTGGCCCATGCGCTGGCACGCCACGCTGCTCTATGGCATCCAGACGCCCCTGCTGGGGATGGCCACCTGGCAGGCCTACCGTCTCGTCCGCGGCCGCACCCGGCGCTCCTTCGCGCTGGCCTTGAGCCTGCCCCTGGGCGCCTTGACGCTGCTGCTCGCAGCGCGTGCCGTGGAGCCCCTGCTGCTGCCCGGCAACACGCCCGACCTGCGCGCCGGCAGCCACTTCAACGTGCTCTGGCTGTGGGCCGGCCTGCTGCTGGGCATGGTGGTCAATGCCGTGGTGGCCTTCCTGCTGCTGGCGCAGCTGATCCTGCACATCCGCAGCCTGACGCTCTACGACCCCTTGACCGAGGCGCTCAACCGGCGCGCCCTGGGCCGGGCGCTGGAGCTCGCGCATGCCCGATGGCAGCGCGGCGAGCCCTATGCGCTGGTGCTGCTGGACATGGATCACTTCAAGGCGCTCAACGACCAACTTGGCCATGGAGCCGGCGACCAGGCGCTGAAGGAAGCCGTCGCGGCGCTGCGGCCCTGCGTGCGCGACGTCGATGCCCTGGGCCGCTGGGGCGGCGAGGAGTTCGTCGTTCTGCTGTGCGACACCGATCTGGCTGGCGCTGCCCTGGTGGCCGAACGCATGCGCGCCAACCTGGAGGCGCGGCCCTTGCTGTGGGGGGCGCGGCAGCATCAGCTGACGGCCAGCTTTGGCATTGCGGAGGTGCTGCCGGGCGATGCCAGCCCGGAGGCCGTCCTCGCGAGGGCCGACCGCGGGCTCTACCAGGCCAAGCAGCAGGGGCGCAACCTGGTGCAGTCGCGCGATTGAAAGCGCCGTCTGCGCCGTCTCAGGCCAGGGCGACGCGGTTGCGGCCCAGATGCTTGGCGCGGTACATGGCCGCATCGGCGCGACTGATCAGCAGGTCGGTGGAGTAGGGCGGTGCGCTGGCCAGTCCGATGCTGAGCGTCACCAGCAGGCCCGGGGACAGGTCTTGCCAGGGGTGCTCTTCCACGCTCTGGCGCAGGCGTTCGCAGACCTCGAAGGCGCGGTCGGCCACGGTGTCCGGCAGTACGGCCAGGAACTCCTCGCCGCCGTAGCGCAGCAGCAGGTCGCTGCCGCGGGTGTTTTCGCGCAGCAGCTGAGCCAGCTGCTGCAGCACGGCGTCCCCGACCGCATGCCCGTGCTGGTCGTTGATCTGCTTGAAGTGATCGGCGTCGATCAGCGCCAGGGTCAGCGGGCGACGACGCTGCTCGCAGTCCAGGATCAGGGCCGGCATGCGTGCTTCCAGGAAGCGGCGGTTGCCCAGGCCGGTCAGCGGATCGCGCTGCACATGGGCTTCCAGCTCCTGGGTGCGCGCGGTCAGGGCGCTGACCTTCTGGTGCGCCTGGTCAGCCGCGGCCCGGGCCTGTTCGGCCTCCAGCCGGCTGACGAAGAAGCGCGACTGTGCCATCAGCTGGGCCACGCTGCGCCGGCGCTCCAGGCGCTGGAAGGCCTCGAGGTGATGCAGGGCCTCGTCCAGGTTGCCTTCGGCCTTGGCGCAGCGGTAGGCCACCCGGTGCAGGCGCAGGGCCTGGTAGCTGTTGAACAGCACGGTGGTCTCGTCCTGCACGGCCAGCACATGGTGCCAGGCCCGGGGCAGATCGCCCTCGGCCAGCGCAAGCTCGGCCAGGTTGCAGTGCACGCGGCCGGCCAGCGCGTCGAACTGGCGGGCCTGGGCCTGGGCGAGGGCGGCACGCAGATAGGGCGCGGCCTCCCCCAGTTCGCCCATCAGCAGCAGAACCTCGCCAAGATTGCTGTCGGTCAGTGCCAGGGCATAGAGCTCGCCCAGCTGGCGGGCATGGGGGCGGACCTCGCGACCATAGTGCAGGGCGCGCTGCAGGGCCTCGCGGCAGGCCTTTTCGTGGCCGCTGTCGCGCATCAGGTGGTACTCGCCCAGGGCCGTGGTGCAGAGGTTGTTGAGGGTGATGACGCGCTCATAGGCGGTGGCCTCATCGCGCACCAGTGCGGCAGCCTCATTCATCAGGCGCTCGGCCTGCCAGGGGTCGCCCATGCGCTCGAAGCAGGCGCCCAAGGCATTGAGCGCGGCAGCCAGCACGCGTTTGTCGCCCAGTTCCCGTGCCAGCTCATGGCCCTCGTTGGCGCAATTGAGCCCGGTCTCGAAATCGCCCAGCTCGGAGGCGGCCAGGCTGGTCCAACGCAGCAGTTCGCAGAGCTGGGCACTGGCGCCCAGCGGGCGCATGAGGGCCTGGACTTCCTGCGAGAGCTCCAGCATCTCCTGCAACTCGCCGCGCCGGTAGTGGAAGTAGACGCGCAGCCGCCCCGCCTCGATCTGCTCGCTCAGAAAGCCCAGCTGTCGGGCGTGCGCCCAGGCCTCGCCTGCGCGTTCAAGCCCCAGTTCCAGCGTGGCCTCGTGCTGGGCGTCGCGGGCCTCGTTGAGGCACTGGGTCAGGCGTTCGGTCAGGGCGGATGGCATGTCGGCGTTGGCTTCAACTGCAATGAAGCGGAGCCGGCTAGCGTAGCCGAAACCGGCCGCGAGGCCCATGTGCCGACATCACGTTTGTGAGGCCTGCGACGGACGCCTTGGCGGCTTTTGTCACCCGGGTGACACAGATGCGGGCGCCGAGAGCACGACACCCGGAGCTGCTGCACCGGGACCGCCGACGGGCGCCGCCGTCGGACCGTGTGCCGGCTCTTGCCCACCCTCGTCGACAAGTCCGCCGACGAAACTTCAGACCAAGCCGCCGATGAATTTGCCGATGAATTCGCCGACGAGCCCCGCGACGGCGCCCCCTCGGCGCTGCACTCAGCGGCTGGTCGGCATCACAAACTCGGCGCCCTTGCCGATACTGGCCGGCCAGCGCTGCATCACGCTCTTTTGCTTGGTGTAGAAGCGCACGCCTTCCTCGCCGTAGGCGTGCATGTCGCCGAACAGGCTCTTCTTCCAGCCGCCGAAGCCGTGCCAGGCCATGGGCACGGGAATGGGCACGTTGATGCCCACCATGCCCACCTGGATGCGGCGCGCGAACTCGCGCGCCACGTTGCCGTCGCTGGTGAAGCAGGCGACGCCATTGCCGAACTCATGGGCGTTGACCAGCTCCACGGCGGTGGCGAAGTCGGGCACCCGCACACAGGCCAGCACCGGGCCGAAGATCTCTTCGCGGTAGATGCGCATCGAGGGTGTCACATGGTCAAACAGGGTGCCGCCGGTAAAGAAGCCGTCCTCATGGCCCGCCACCTTGAGCCCGCGACCGTCCACCACCAGCTGAGCGCCTTCCGCCACGCCCAGGGCGATGTAGCCCTCGATGCGCTGGAGGGCCTCGCGGGTGACGATGGGGCCCATCTCGGCCGCCGGGTCCATGCCGTTGCGGATGGTCAGGGCGCGCGTGCGTTCGGCCAGCAGGGGCATGATGCGGTCGGCCACGTCGCCCACCAGCACCGCCACCGAGATGGCCATGCAGCGCTCGCCCGCCGAGCCGTAGGCCGCGCCGATGAGGGCGTCCACCGCCTGGTCGAGGTCGGCGTCGGGCATCACCACCATGTGGTTCTTGGCGCCGCCCAGGGCCTGCACGCGCTTGCCCTGCGAGGCACCGGTCTGGTAGATGTATTGGGCAATGGGCGTCGAACCGACGAAGCTCAGCGCCTTGACATCCGGATGGTGCAGCAGGGCGTCGACCACCGTCTTGTCGCCCTGCAGCACATTGAAGAGCCCGTCCGGCAGGCCGGCCTCCTTGAGCAACTCGCCCACGAGCAGGCTGGGGGACGGGTCGCGCTCGCTGGGTTTGAGGATGAAGGCATTGCCGCAGGCCAGGGCCACCGGGGCCATCCACATGGGCACCATGAAGGGGAAGTTGAAGGGCGTGATGCCCGCCACCACGCCCAGGGGCTGGCGCAGGGTCCAGTTGTCGATGCCGGTGGAGACCTGCTCGGTGTAGTCGCCCTTGAGCAGCTGCGGGATGCCGCAGGCGAACTCGACGACGTCAATGCCGCGCGTGACCTCGCCCTGCGCATCGCTGAAGACCTTGCCGTGCTCGGCGGTGATCATGGCCGCCAGGGTGTCGCGGTGGCGGTTCAGCAGTTCCAGGAACTTGAACATCACCCGCGCACGCCGCAGCGGCGGGGTGTCCGCCCAGGCGGGAAAGGCGGCCTGCGCTGCAGCGACGGCGTGCTGCACGTCCTCGGCCGTGCCCAGCTGCAACTGGCGGGCTACGGCGCCGGTGGCCGGGTTGTAGACCGGCTGGCGGCGGTCGCCGCTGGCGGCCACGCGCTGGCCGGCGATGAAATGGCCCAGATCGCGGGTGTCGGTGTAGGCAGGGGTGCTCATGGGGGCTCGCTCCGGCAGAAGTCTTGGACAGGAATGCGGCCAGTCTAGGCAGCGCTGTCATGCCTGCCTAGCCCAATGGAGTGACTTCATTGTTCAGTAATATGAACAATCGACGGCGACAAGGAGGTGACGTCATGTCAGCGCAAAATCCCGCCCCGCGCCCACCGTCCCGGGAAGAGCAGCATTGGGTGCAGCTCCAGGCCCTGGTGGCCGTGGCCCGGCTGGGCAGCTTCACGCAGGCAGCACAGCGCCTGGGGCTGTCCAAGGCGGCGGTAAGCCAGCGCATCGCCGAACTGGAGCGCCATCTGGGCCAGCAGCTGGTCCAGCGCAGCACGCGCTCGGTGCGGCTCAGCGAGGCCGGGCGGCATCTGGTCGACCAGGCCGAGCCTGGCCTGCAACTGCTCAGCCGCAGCCTCAGCGAGGCCCGTGAAGCCGCCGGCACGCCGCGCGGGCTGTTGCGCGTGACGGCCCCGGTGGCCCTGGGGCGCCAGCACATTGCGCCGGCCTTGCCGTCCTTCTTCGAGCGCTATCCGGAGATCCGCATCGAGCTGGACCTGTCGGATCGCCTGGCCGCGCTGGCCCAGGAAGGCTTCGACCTGGCGATCCGCCACACCAGCCGGCCGCCGGACACCCATGTGGCCTTCAAGCTCTGTGCCTCGCAGGCCTTGCTGGTCGGCAGTCCGGTCTATCTGGCGCAGGCCGGGCGGCCTCAGCACCCGGCCGAGCTGGCAGCGCATGCCTGCCTGCCCTATCTGCGTCCGGGGCCCGCACAGTGGTTTTTCGCCCGGGGCAAGGGGGAAACCGTGGAGCGCGTGCGCGTGCCGGTGCAGGGGCCGCTGCGCGCCGGCAACAGCGAGGTTCTGCGCGAAGCGGCGCTTGCCGGCCTGGGCCTGGCCCTGCTGCCGGACTTCAGCGCGCGCGCCGCCCTGAAGCAGGGCCTGCTGGAGACGGTGCTGCCGGGCTGGCGGCCGGTGGACTTCTTCGGCGATGCCATCTACGCCATCCACCCCTGGAGCGGCCACACGCCCCAGCCGGTGCGGCTGCTGGTCGAGCACCTGCGCGCTCTATTGCAGGAGGGCTTCTGAACCGTCAGCCCCGGCTCAGGGCTTGTAGCCCGGCAGCTCCAGCACGTAGACGTCGACCACTGCACCGGGATCGCGCTTGTCACCCCAGGAACTCGAGAAGAGGATGCGCGTGCCGCTGGGGCTGAGCACGGGGTGGGGCTCTGCCCAGTAGCTGTCCGAGAGGCTTCGATGGTGGCCAACCCGGCAAATGGCCTGGGCGGGATTGGTGGCCGGATCGGTGTCGACGAACAGCAGCTCGGTGTCCAGCAGGCTGTCTCCCTTGCGGTCATCCTTGACCGACACGGCCACCAGTCCCGTCCGATGGAAGGCCGTGGCACCCACGTGAGTGCCGCTGGGTGGGTAGGGATAGCCGCGACTTGGGCCGACCAGGACCTTGGCCTGGCCCGTCTGCAGGTTGTGCTGCACCAGGGTTCCGATGCCGCTGCCGCCGGGACCGGTGTCGAAGGCCACGGTGTTCCATGTGTCCTCCCCGCTGGACAGCAGGCTCAGGGCGCCGTGCTCATTGGCACTGGCCATGTCCAGGGTGCGCAGCAGCTTCATGTCCGCATCACGCACGGTGGCCGAACGGTCGCTGCGGTTGCCGTCGTTCTGGTTGAGAAAGAAGAGCTGGCCGCTGGGGGCGGCCTGCGGGGCGCCATAGTCCAGGTTCTGTCCATTCAACAGCGTACCTACGCGGTCGGTGGACTGGTCATAGCTGAACAGGGCGCCGTCCGGCGTGCAGGCGAAGCCGAACTTCTGCGAATTCCAGGAATTGAAGAGCGGGTCGCTGCCGCCATGCAGCTCCTTGCTGCCGCACTGGGCCCGGAAATCGTGCAGCAGCTGCGCCTGCCGGGTGCTCACGCGGTAGCGATAGAGGCGGTTCTCGCTTCGATTGGCGTAATACAGCAGGTCCGGATCCTGGGTGTCCCAGTAGAGCTGCTCCAGGTCCACGGGCGCGATGTCATCAAGCTTGCGGATGAACTGATAGCGCTTGCCGTCCCACAGCTCGTGGACGGCAGGCCCGCCGTCCGTGCGGTAGAGAACCATCAGGCTTTCGTCGGCATTCCAGGCCGATACCGTGGAGTACAGCGTCTTGAGCACGCGATGGCTGCCGCGGCCGTCGCTCGCCACTTGGCTGACTCGGCGCAGGGTGGTGCCGAACTGCAGGTCGGTGAAGGCCTGGCCGGGTGCCAGCGCAGGGAAGCTGCTGCCCAGCCGGTAGACCTGCCGATCGCTCTTGAGGCCCTGCGCCGCACAGACATCCACGCTGGGACTGACGGGCACGAAGAGAGCCCCGACCTGGCGCGCCCGGCTGCCATCGACGATGCAGGTGCTGGCCGCGCCGCTGCAGTCACCGCGCCAGCCGGCGAAGCGGAATTGCTCGTTGAAGGCCTGGGCGGTGAGCGTCACCAGGCGGCTTGGCAGCCGAGCGGCGCAGCGACTGCCGCCGCTGGCGAGGGCGGCCGGCACGCTGCCGCAAGCCAGGGAGCCCTCGTCGCTGCGCACATGCCCCGCACCCGAGACGCTGAGACGCATTGGCGCACCACTCAGGCCCTCTTGCACGAAGCGCGCCTGAACCTGCTGGGCCTGGCTCAGGGTCAGGGTGCAACTGGGGCTGGCGGCGCAGCTGGCCGCCGCAGCGCTCCAGCCGTCGAAGCGCCAACCCTGCGCGGCGCTGGCCACCAGCTGAACCTGGCTTCCCTGGGTGAACGAGGCCTGGCATTGGCTGCCGCAGGCAATGCCTGCTGGTGTGCTGCTGACGCTGCCCTGGCCGTTCAGCACCACGGACAGGGTCACGCGCGACGCGGGCTGATAGCTTGCCACCAGGCTGAGCGTGCCCACGTTGCCGGCCGCGTCCCGGGCCGTGAGGGTGATGCGGTTGTCGCCCTTCTTGAGCAGCAGTCCGTCCACGCGCCATTGCGGAGCGCGCCGATCGCCGCTCAGGACGGCCTGGCCGGAACCGCCGCGCTCATTGCGCCAGTTCACGCGGCTCACACGCACATTGTCCTGGGCCTGCCCCTGCAGGCTCAGGCGCTGCTCCGCGCCGCCGCCGGTCTGTTGCAGCAGCTGCAGGGTCGGAGCCTGGGTGTCGGCAGCCCATGCAGGCAGCAATGCAGTGCCCAAAATTGCGGCAACGAAGGGCCGGCAAAGGGCCCGGCTGGTGGTTGTCATGTCATGGCTCATCGCGCGGCTCCCGCAGGCTGGGTAAAGCGCCATCTTCAACAGTGAGCCCGGTCGGCACAAGGCGGGATTGGTAAGCGGTCGTGAACGCCACCGGTTGGCCAAGCACAAAAAAACGCCCAAGCACTTGCGTGCTCGGGCGGATAAGTCCTTGGGTAAGGACGTCGTTGGGATCCGTGCTGGCCGCGAGGCCGGCATGCGTGCAACTCTAGGTTTGCCCCGGCGTGCTCGCTATCCCTACTTGGTGGGATGAGCCGCCTCATTGGCAAGCAGATGTTTCAAACCCCCTCAAACCAGCGGGCGGCCTGGGCCAGGGCCGCTTCGTCCGAGCGAATGGCTTCCGGTGCTCCGCCCTTGCCCCAGAGCGCTCCCATCCATTGCATGCCCAGGAATTCGGCGCACAGCCGGGTGCTGTCCATCATGGGCTGCGCCTTGGCACGGTCGCCGCTCGTGGTGATGAGCCAGAGGCGTCGGCCGGCCATGCGGGCCTTGAAGTCCAGGCCGGGCACGCGCATCCAGGCGCTGAAATGGTCCAGGTAGAGCTTCACGGAGGCCGGAAGGCTGTACCAGTAGACCGGTGCGACCAGCACCAGGTCCGTGGCAGCCAGGGTGGCGTCCAGCAGGATGCGGCCGGCGCCTTCGGGCATGGGGTAGCTGCCGATGTCGTGCCGATGGTCGACGAAAGGCGGCAGCGCATGGTCCGCCAGTCGCAGCCAGTGCTGCTGCACCTCGGCCGGCAGCGGGGCAGCGGCGGCGCGCGCCAGGGTTTCGGTATTGCCGGTGACACCCGACACGCGGGTGCTGGCGTTGAGGAACAGGAAGCGGCGGGACGGGAGGCTGGTGTCGCTCATGCGTTGATGCGGGAGAGTGGGCGTGATGTCGCGCGCGGGGCGCGGTTGCCGCGCCATTTTGCGGTGCGCCAAGCCCTGCTGCTTGGACGCAGGGCATTGCCCTTTGCCCCTTTTCGTGTGGTTGTGCGCCGGATAATGCGCGCATGAGCACCTCCAAGCCCCGCAAGCCTTCCTTGTCGTCCCGTCCAGCCGCGGCGGCGGGCAGCCAACGATCGCGGCGCCCGGGCAGCACGGCAGGCCCGGCGGCAGCGGGGGCGCGCAGCGCTGCGCGCAAGCCGGATCTTGTGCCGAATCCTGCCCCGAATCCTGCCCCGAATCCTGCCGCCTCTGCACCCAAGAATCCCGCCGAGGCGCAGCGCATGCCGGCTGACCAGCCCCTGTCCGAGCAGGACATGGAGCGACTGCAGGATCTGCTGGATGCGCTGCCTGCACCGCTGGAGCCCTTGGACATCAGCATGCTGGACGGCTATCTGGTGGGCGTGCTGCTGCAGCCGCAGCCGGTGCCCTTCGTCGACTGGGCCCCTTGTGTGCTGGACCCCGATGGCCGCCAGCCGCCGCGCGGCTTCGATGGCGAAGAGCTGTTCACGCTGGTCCGGCGCAGGTATCGCGAGCTCAATGCCGCCATCGCCGAGCGCCAGTGGTTCGACCCCTGGGTCTTCGAACTCGACGAGGACGCCGAGCCGTCCGAGGTGGTCTACGCCTGGGTGGCCGGCTTTGCGCTGGCCACCGAGCTGTTTCCGGCACTGATGCAGGAAGATGCGCGCGAGCTGCTGGAGCCTTTGGCGCAGCTCTACATGCATCTGGATCCGGACGACCTGGAAGACGCGGACGAACTGCTGGAGGAGATCGAATCTCTGGAGCCGCCCACGGATGTGGCCGAAGCGGTGGAGTGCCTGGTGCGCGCCAGCCTGCTGCTGGCCGACGTGACGCGACCCCTCAAGAGCACGCAGCCGGCCAGGCGCCCGCCCGGCCCGCGCAGGCCGGGGCCGGGTGGCGGCCCGGGCGGTCAGGGGGGGCGCGGGGGCCCGTCGCGCCGGCACTGAGTCGTGGCTACGGGGCGCGCAGCCTGCCCCTGCCCCGCCCCGAACAGCGGTGGCTTTGTGGTGATCAGTTCAGCGGCTTGCCCTCGCCCACCTGGCGCCTCATCCACTGGCTCATTTCCCACAAGGTATGGCCGATGGACTCGCGCGCCGTGTAGCTGTGGCCTTCATAAGGCAGCGAGACGAAGCGCACCTGCCCGCCCGTGCCGGCCAGGGCCTGGTAAAGGCGCTGGCTCTGGAGGGGGAAGGTGCCCGGGTTCTCGTCGCTGTCGCCATGGATCAGCAGCAGGGGTTCCTTGAGCTTGTCGGCATAGTTGAACGGCGAGAGCTTCTGGTAGATGTCCTGGGCTTCCCAGTAGGTGCGCTGCTCGCTCTGGAAGCCAAAGGGCGTCAGGGAGCGGTTGTAGGCGCCGCTGCGGGCGATGCCGGCCTTGAACAGGTCGGTGTGGGCCAGCAGGTTGGCGGTCATGAAAGCGCCGTAGCTGTGCCCGCCCACCACCATGGTTTCGCGCGAGCTCACGCCCAGTTCGACCGCTTTGTCGATGATGGCCTGCGCATTGCTCGTGATCTGGGCGATGAAGCTGTCGTTGACGGTCTTGGGATCGCCCACGACCGGCATGGTGGCGTCCATCAGCACCACGTAGCCGTCCAGCAGCAGCATCAGCGGGCTGCTCGCACCAAAACTGGTGAAGCGCTTGCCCGATCCGCTGACCTGGCCGGCGACCGAGGCGTCGGTGAACTCCAGCGGGTAGGCCCAGACAAAGGTGGGCCGGCGTTCGCCTGCCTGGTAGCCGGGCGGCTTGTAGAGCCAGAAAGAGAGCTCCACGCCGTCGGCCCGCTTGAACTTCACCAGCTCGCGCTGGATGCCGCGCAGCTGCGGCGTGGGGTCGGTGTAGCGGGTCAGCGGCCGCATCTGGGCCAGCCCGGCACCGCTGCGCAGCACCAGCTGCGGGACTTCGTCGGCGCTCTCGCGGCTCAACAGCACGCGTTCGCCCTTGGGGTCGAGGACTGCGACCGGGCGTTCGTAATGGTCGCCCTCGGCGCGGTAGAGGCGCTGGACCTTGCCGTCGGCCAGATTGATGCGGTCCAGGAAGGGGCGCTCGCCCTCGGCGCTGGCGCCAGAGCCGACCAGCCACAGCGCGCCATCGTCGACGCGCAGGGCCTGACGGCCGTTGGCCTGCAGGCGATGCAGGGGCTGGCCGATGTCCTTGTAGCGGTCGCGCAGCGAGCGTTCGTTCAACAGCCGCGCGGGGGCGGGTTCGTCGCCCAGGTCCAGCAGGCTCAGCCGCAGCCACTGGCGCTCGCGGTCCACGTCAGCCTGCACGGCCTGTCGACCGCCCTCCAGGAACTGCAGGGAGCTCATCCGCCCCACACTGCGGTGCAGCTCCTGCGCCTCACCCGTATACGGCGCCGGCAGGCGCATCAACCGGTCGCGGTGCTCGACCTTGCGGCGCGGATCGCCCCCGTCCAGGGCCTCGACCCAGTACACCGCCGCATCCATGGCGGGCGAGGCGTTGTAGTGGCGCGGGCCCGTGATCACGCCGTCCACCGGCACGTCCTTCTTCAGTGCCACTGGTGGCAACGCATGCAGAACGCGGCCCTGGGCGTCGCGCAGCTCGACCTCCCGGGCGAAGTCATGCCAGGCGACCTGGTAGCTGAAGGGCGGGCGCAGCCGCTCGGTCAAGACCTGACCCCGCGTGCCGACGGCCAGCAGCGAGGCGAAAAGGCCGGGCTCGCCCAAGGGCTGCAGCTGGCCGGTCCGCAGCTTGATGCGCGTGAGCTGGGACTGGGCGTAATGGGCGAACAGGGCTTCGTCCTGCGCGTTCTTCAGCAAGTCCTGCAGCGTGCGCTCGGGCGACTGGCGGCCCATGGATTCCTGCACCGTCGGGCCATCAGGGGCAGCGAAGCGGGGCGCGGGGCCCAGCTTGGGCGGAACGGTCAGCACCACGATGTCGTCGGGCCCCTGCCAGGCCACATCCTGCTCCAGCAGCGTGTTGAGGCGCACGCCGGCGAGCTTGTGCAACTGGCCCGTGGCGGTTTGACCCAGCCAGAGTTCCACGCCGCTGCTGGTGCGGCGGTTCAGCAGGAAATGGCGGCTGTCGGGCGACCAGCGCAGGTGGTGGAAGCCGCCGCCGGGCGGCAGGGCGAGGGTGCGTTCGTCACCACCATCGAGCGCTCGCAGGGCCAGGGTCTGCAGCGAAGGCGTGCTCAGCAGCGGCGCGTGGGCCTCGGGGTCGATGCGCAGACCGGCCAGCTTCAAGGCGGGGCGGGCCAGGTCCGCCACCTGGCGGTAGCGCTGACTGTGCATCACGGCCAAGGTCTTCTGGTCGGGTGACAGGGAATGGCTGGGCAGGGCCGGAGCGTCCAGCACGGCGCGCATGGCGTCGCTGGGCTGTTGGTAGCGGGCCAGGGCTGTCGTGGCCAGTGCGTCTGTCGCCTGGGCCGGCAGGATCTGCATGAGGCCGAAGGCCAGGCCCAGAGTCAGGCTCAGGGAGCGAAGCGATGCAGGGGCGGATGGGCTCATGACTGGGCGGGACTCAGAGTCTTGGACAGCTGGATCATCAGTGTGTCGGTCAGATCGTTGGGCCCCTGGTCGGTCTGGGTGAAACCATGCCGGCCATACAGCGCGATCAGGGGGCGGTTGGTGGACGAGGTCCAGGTGCAGCAGCGCGCGAGGCCCTGGGCAATGAACCAGTCTTCGGCACAGCGCAGCAGGCGGTCCGCGAGGCCGCGGCGGCGCTGCTCAGGCCAGACGTAGGTTGTGGAGATTAGGCCAAATGCCGCGTTGTCGGGGCACTCGATGCGGAAGATGGTGTGGCCGAGGATCTGGTCCGCCTCGCCAACGGCCACGACCACGCGGGCCCGGGTCTGCGCCGGATCCAGGTGCCAGCGTACCCGGTCGCGCAGCCAGTCCATGGTGTAGAGCGCCGCGCCGCGCGCCTCCCCCTCAACCTCGATCAGGGTCTGGCGCATGCCCTGCGCCACACGCTCGATCTCGGATATGGCGGTCGGATTCAGATCACGCAGGTGGTGCTGGCGCATGGGCATGTGGGAGCTGGGGCGAAGTCCCGAAATCTAGCAGGACCGAGCCCTGCCCATGCGCCCCGGCATGCCTCAGGCGAACAGCCGTGCTGCGTGCAGGCCCAATCCGCTGGCCACCGAGGCAAAGGCATCGCCCTGCACGCGCTGCGCGGTCGGATAGTCGGCCGCAATGCGCTCGGCCAGCGGCTTGAGCCCGGTGGAGCCACCAGTGAAGTAGAGCGCGTCGATCTGCTCCGGCTTCAGGCCGGCCAGGGCCACGGCCTCGCGGCCGGCCTGGGCGATGCGCTCGATGTCGCGGCCCAGGGCCTGCTGCGCGCCCTCGGCATCGAAATCGACGGCGAGCCCCGCTTCGATCACGCCCAGGTCCACCCGCACCTGCCCACCCGCAGCGACGGCGATCTTGGCCTCTTCGGCACGCCCGGCCAGCTCGTGGCCCAGGCGGTCCTCCAGCACCGCCATCAGGCGCTCATGGTGGCGCAGGTCGCCGTAGAAGCTGCGCATGCCGCGCAGCTCGGCCATGCGCTGCGGGCTGTAGACCGTGTTGATCAGGTGCCAGGTGGCCAGGTCGAAGTAGACGCCGCTGGGCACCTCGCGCGGCGCCTGGCCGGGCTTGGCCGGGCCCAGGCTGCGGTAGCCGAATTCCGGCAGGATGGCGGCCAGTTCCACATGGCGATCGAAGTCCGTGCCGGCAATGTGCACGCCATGGTTGGCGAGGATGTCCTCGCGCCGGTCCAGCCGCGCCATGCGCTCCGGGCCCACGCGGACCACGGAGAAGTCCGAGGTGCCGCCGCCGATGTCGGCCACCAGCACCCGCTGCTCGCGCGCCGCCTGGCGTTCGTAGTCGAAGGCCGCGGCGATGGGCTCGAACTGGAAATGGATGTCGCTGAAGCCCACGGCGCGGGCGGCAGCTTCCAGCGAGGCCTGCGCCGCCGCGTCGCGAGCGGGATCCTCGTCGACGAAGAAGACCGGACGGCCCAGCACCACGCGGTGCAGCGCATGGCCCGCGGCGTCCTCGGCCTGGCGCTTGAGGCGCTTGAGGTAGCCGGCCAGCATGTCGAAGTACTTGACGCCGCGGCCGCCGCCCACATCCGTGGTCTGGTCGATGAGGGGGGAGCCCAGGATGCTCTTCATGGAGCGCATCAGGCGTCCGTCGGTCCCTTCCACATACGCGGCCAGCGCGGCGCGGCCAAAGGCCCGCGGCGGGCCGTCGGCGTCATGGCGGCCTTCGGCGAAGTAGAAGACGGCCGTGGGCATGGTGAGCCGGCCGGGCTCCAGCTCCACCAGGCGCATGCGGCCCGCGGCCTCGGGAATGGCGATGGCGGAGTTGGAGGTGCCGAAGTCGACGGCACAGTAATCGGTGGCGCAGGAGGAGGCAGACATGACGGCGCCCTGAATGGAAAGGAAGGGCGGGGATTGTAGTCATGTCGCCTCGGGCGGCCTTTTGCCGGCGGCCGGCCCGGGCGCAGCGCTCAGGCCGTGGCCATGCGGCGCACGGGTGCAGCGGGGAGGGCGTCGCCGTAGAAGCCGAAACCTTCGAGCGCGGGGCGCTTGCCGCTCAGCAGCTCGGCCAGCGCGCGGCCGGAGCCGGCGCCGTGGGTCCAGCCCAGCGTGCCGTGGCCGGCGTTGAGCCAGAGGTTGGACGCCTTCTTCGAGCGGCCGATGTAGGGGATGTTGGTGGGCGTGCTGGGTCGCAGCCCCGTCCAGTAGTTGCGTTCGCCGAGATCGGCCACGCCGGGGAAGAGCTCCTCGTAGCGCTTGACCAGGGCGTCGCAGCGCACGCGCGAGGTGGGCGTGTCCAGGCTGGTGTCCAGGCCCACCAGCTCGGCGGTACCGGCGATGCGCACATAGTCGCCCAGTCGCGAGATCGCGATCTTGCGCGTGTCGTCCAGCAGGCTCACCACGCTGGCCTGCTCGGGCTTTTTCAGACGCAGGGTGGCCGAGTAGCCCTTGGCGGGATAGATGTTGAGGAACTCGCCCAGCGGCTTGAGCAGCTGCGGCGTGTAGGAGGCCATGGCCGCGACGAAGGCATCGCCCTTGAGCACGGCCTTCTGGCCGCTGCGCACATTGGCGATCTGCACGCCGCTGATGGCCTGGCCTTCGCGCTGCAGCGCCAGGATGTCGTGTCCGTAGAAGAAGGTCGCGCCGCGCGCGATGCAGGCCTGCGCCAGTTTCTGCGTGAAGACACGGGCGTCACCGGACTCGTCGCTGGGCGTGTAGGTGCCGCCGAAGATGTTGTTGCCAAAGGCGCGCAGGGCGGGCTCGACCTTGAGCACTTCCTCGCGGCTCAGCACGCGGCGGTCCACGCCGTGGGCGCGCATCACCTCGGCGCCGGCCGCACCGGCGTCGAAGTCGGCCTGGCTGGAGAAGAAGTGCAGGATGCCGCGCTCCAGGCGCTCGTACTCGATGCCCGTCTGCGCCACCAGCGACTTCAGCGACTCATGGCTGTAGCGGCCCAGGCGCACCAGCTGTTCCACATTGCGTTCGAAGGCCGCGTTGGTGCACTGGGTCAGGAAGCTCAGGCCCCAGCGCCATTGCGCGACTTCCAGTCGCGGGCGGAACAGCAGCGGGGAGTCGTCGCGCAGCAGCCACTTGGCCACCTTGAACGGCGCGCCGGCGTTGGCCCAGGGTTCGCAGAAGCTCACGGAGATCTGCGCACCGTTGGCGAAGCTGGTTTCCATCGCCGCGTCGTCCTGGCGATCGACCACCACCACCTCGTGCCCCTCTTCCAGCAAGTACCAGGCGGTGGCGACGCCGATGATGCCTGCACCCAGAACGACGACTTTCATCTGTACTGCTCCTGCGAGGGAAGCCCTTGGGCGGGATTCCCGAATGATCGACCTTTGCTCGGCCTGGTTGAAGGGGACGGGGGCTGGAAACCGCCGTGCGCGTGAGAGGCGACACGGCTGGCGCATTGTCGTCAGCGTGATGCACATCAAGAAGCGCCATTCATATTTCTCGCGCTACATTAATTGAACTTATGAAAGACCTGGATTCCGCCGGACTGGACTGCCTCGCCGCCTTGGCGGACGAGCGCAGCTTCGAGCGCGCCGCCCAGCGCCTGAGCGTGACGCAGAGCGCGGTGTCGCAGCGCCTGCGCAGCCTGGAGGCCCAGGTGGGGCAGCTGCTGGTCGTGCGTTCACGGCCTTTGCGCCTGACGGAGCCCGGCAAGGTGCTGCTGCGCTTTGCGCGGCAGCTGCAGGCCTTGCGCACCGACGTGGCGCGCGAGCTCGGCAGCCAGGTGGCGCCGCATGAGCGACTGCCCATTGCCGTCAATGCCGACAGCCTGGCGACCTGGGTGCTGCCGGCGCTGGATGGCCTGGTGCAGCAGGGCCTGCGCGAGGGTTTTGGCCTGGAATTGATCGTGGACGACCAGGACTTCACCCATGACTGGCTGCGCCAGGGCGAGGTGCTGGGTTGCGTCAGCACGGTCAAGCAAGCGTTGCGAGGCTGTGTGGTCCAGCCTTTGGGTGTGATGTCCTATGTGGCGGTGGCCAGCCCGGATTTCGTGGCTCGCCAGCTGCCCGGCGGGCTCAACGAAGCCAACTTCTCGCAGCTGCCGTTTCTGGTCTTCAACCGCAAGGACGACAACCAGGTCCAGTGGATCAGCAAGGCCTTCGGCGTGCGCCACCCTCGCTTGAAGGAGCGCTATGTGCCGTCCAGCGATGCCATCGTGCGCGCCGCCTGCATGGGCTGGGGTATTGCTGTCGTTCCCGAGCTGCAGGTGCGCGAGCTCGTGCGCAAGCGTCAGTTGCTGCCCTTGCGGCCAGAGGTCAGCGTGGATCTGACCCTGTACTGGCACCAGTGGAAGCTGGTGAGCGAGGCTGCGCCGGCGATGGGGCGCGTCGCTCTGCTGGACCAGGTGGGCCTGGCTCTCAGCTCGGGAGCCCGGACGGCGCTGAAGGCGCCACAGGCCCGGCGCAGGGCAGCCGCCTAGGCGCCCGGCGACCGCAGCAGTACCCGATGCAGCGGCGCTGACGCTGCGCCCATGGGGCCCGGCGCCTTGCTGACGGAACCTGGCCGCGAAGAGGCGCTGCCCTGGGCCAGCGGCTGGCGCGGCCAGGCGCGCTCATCCCACTGCCTGATGCCCTGCCAGCACAGGGCCAGAACCCACAGGGCGATGGCACACAGCAGGCCGCGACTCAGCGCAAGATGCAGACGAACGCTCATGGGATGAATCGGTGGGTGGTGGGGTCGATCGGGGGCATGGAGCCTTGGACGGCGAACGGCAGGCAGCCTATCCAAACGCAGGGGAAAACCATAGCACCCAAAATCGGGATTGCACGAATGGTGATGGCAACAAAGGCATGTCTTTGCATCACTTTGCAAGCGCGTGCGTTTTTGCCAACTGCCTGTCGTTTCCCACCCAATTTAGGGATATCTGTGGCTGCTGCCGCGAGCAAACTGGACGCATGCGTGATCCAGCGCAATGTGCGTTGGAATCGGGCCTTCCGGCCCTTGCGCAGCTCAGCCGTCAGACGAGGTTCACCATGCGATTTGCACCTGCCGCCGCACTGCGTTTTTTCCGCCGTCAGCCCAGCAATCGCGTGGAGCAGGATCCTGCGGACATGGGCACGGCCTTTGGCCTCGAAGCCACCCTGGAAGATGAGGGTGACTCATTTCGACGCACCAGTGACTACCAGACACTGGAGTCGAGCGAGGTCGTGCCAGCCAACAGCGGCGAATCGCCGCTGGCCTGGCTGCACCGCCGGGCTTAGCGTCCGGCAACTGGCGCGCCGATGAAGCGCGACTGCGCGGCGCCGGCTGTCGCCGTGCCAGCGCGCCGGGGGGGGCTTCAGCGCACCAGCAGTATGGGGACGTCCGTCTGGCTCATGACCTTGGTGGCCACCGAGCCAAGCACCAGGTTGCCCAGCGCGCCGTGGCCGTGGGAGCCCATCAGCAGCAGGTCGAATTTGCCTTTGCTGGCCGCAGCGCTGATCACGTCGGCGGCCGGGCCCACCTTGCTGAGGAACTCGGCGCGCACCTTCTGCTTCTCGAAAAAGGTGCGCACGGTCTTGAGCACCTTCTCGGCCTCGTCATCGTAGTAGGACTTGAGCACGGCCTTGTCCAGCACGGCTGCGGCGCGCGGCGGCACGGCCGGTACGGCGTGCAGCACGGTGTATTGGTGGGCGCTGCCCAGCCATTCGTCATGGGCGACCAGGTAGGCCAGCATGCGCTTGGTGAAGGGACTGCCGTCGACGGCGACCAGGATCTTCATGCCATATCTCCCCGCCAGTGGTTGGCGTAGTGCAAGCATTGTGCGAGGCCAGTCTGGCACAAGCCAGGGCGATCTGATTGACCCATCTCAAGCGACAGCCCACCGCACCGTCGCTCAGACCTCCACGCACAACAGGGGCTCGTAGCCCTGGGCCTCGCCTTTGCGGCCGTGACCTCTGGCGTTGCAGATCACGCGCGTCTGGCCCATCGCATGGCTGACGCGGTAGTCATGGCGGCAGTGCAGATGCCCGTGGATCCACAGCTGCACGCCAGGCATCAGGCCTTCGTCATCGTTGCAGAAGCTGGCGGTGCCGGGCTGCTTGCCGTAGCGCGGGTCGGCGCTCTTCAGGCTGGGGGCGAAATGGGTGATGACCACCGTGGCGTCGGTGGCTTCGCTCTCCGGCTCAGCAAGAGCCTGCGCAAGCCAGGCGCGGTTCTGGAGGCCAAGCCGGCGGACGGCTTCGGCGTCGAAGGGCTGGCCGTCCAGCCGTGCCGCCATCACGCGCTGGAAGTAGCCTGCCGCACGCATGGCACGCTCGCGCTGGCCGGGCCCGAAGACCTCGAAATCGCTCCAGCGCGTCGAGCCCAGGAAGCGGATGCGGCGCCCGGCGGCATCGCTCAGCGTGACGGCTTCGTCGTCCAGCATCTGCATGCCCAGGCGCTCGCACTCGCGCCGCAGTTCGGGCCCTGCATCCCGGATCTCGCGCTGGTCGTACTCATGGTTGCCGGGAACGAAGAGCATCGGCACGGGCCAGCCCGCGAAAGCGGCCAGGCCGTGCCAGCTGCTGTCCACGTCGCCCGCCAGCACCAGCAGTTCGGCGCCGGGGGCGGGCTGGGGGTCGAAGGACTCGGTCTCCATGTGGAGGTCCGAGAGGATCTGCAGCTTCATGGGGACGTGGGGAGCACCCCGGCCCATGACCGGGGCGGGCGCAGAGCCTCGATCAATTGGCGCCGTGGCACTGCTTGTACTTGCGGCCCGAGCCGCAGGGGCAGGGGTCGTTGCGGCCGACCTTGGGGGCGTCGCGGCGCACGGCTTCGACCTTGTAGCGCAGGTCCGTGGTCAGATCGTAGAGGTCGGCCACGTTGACCACCAGGTCTTCGATGGCGTCGTCGATGTCCTTGAGCGGATGCTCGCGGTCCAGCGTGGCGACGATTTCCTTTTCTTCCGCGGTGTCTGCCGGCAGGTGGCGGTAGAGGCGGGCCATGGCGTTCATCACGCCTTCGTCATCCAGTTCGCCCAGTTCGGGGAAGCACAGGGCCGCATGCTGGAAGCCGGCCACCCAGGGCAGGAGGGTGCGGGCGATGGGAGACAGTTGCTCATCGTCGGCGGTGTCCGCCTCAGGGGACTCGCCAGACTCAGCTGCGGCCTCGGCCTCGGCCTCCAGATCCAGCACGACCGGGTCGAACCAGCCATGTTCAGCCAGACCGCGGTTCAGCGCGGCGTGGCGGCGCTGCACCAGTTCGCGGATGCGTGCCAGCCAGGCGGGGTCGGTGTCGGCCGGCAGCTCGCCGCCGTCGTAGTCGAAGATGGGGGGCAGCCATTCCTCGATATCGATCAGGCGCGGCTGGACCAGCACGCCGCAGAGGTAGCCGTCCAGCATGGAGGCATCCAGGGCTTGCAGGGGCGCGGGCGTGGTGGCCAGCAGTTCATCGAGTTCGGCGAACTCGGCATCGTTCAGGTCGGCGATCTTGCTCATCCGCGGATTGTCGCCGATCGCTCGCCGGGCCGGCTCAGGCTGCGGCCAAGGCCGCTGCCAGCAGCAGGCGTTCGCGCAGCCAGCGCTGGGGCGGGCGGTCCTCGTCGCGCATGTGCCAGAGCATGTCCACATGGATGGGCGCCAGCGCGAACGGCAGCGGGCGTTCGATCAGGCCGCTCTTGTAGCCGGTGGCGCTCACGAAGCGAGCGGGCAGGACTGTCAGCAAATCGGACTGGGCCACCACGCGCCCGGCGGTGAAGAACTGGTTGACCGTGAGCACGATGCGGCGGCTGCGGCCCATGGCGGCCAGGGATTCATCCACGAAGCCATGAGGCCGGCCGGAAAAGCTCACCAGCAGGTGATGGGCGGCGCAATAAGTGTCCAGGTCCAGCGGGGCCTGCGCCAGCGGGTGATCGCGCCGCATCACGCAGACGTACTGGCTCTCGTAAAGCCGGTGATGGCGGATCGCCGCCAGCGGCCCCTGGCTTTGAAGGGCGGCGATGGCCTGGGGGAAGTATCCCAGCGCGAAATCGGCCTCGCCTTGCTCCAGCAGGCTGCGCGGGTCGCGCGTGGTCAGGGGCAGCACATGGACGCGGGCGCGGGCTTGCTGGGACTCCAGATCGGCCACCAGCGGGGGCAGCACCAGCGCTGCCGTCGCATCGGCCATCGCGATCTGAAAGGTGGCGTCCTCAGTCGCCGGCTGGTAGACGCCCGGATCCAGCACCGCGCGCAGGCGGTCCAGGGCCTGGCGCACCTCGGGCCACAGTCCCTCCGCCCGGGAGGTGGGTTTCATGCCGTAGGCCTGCCGGACGAACAACTCCTCGCCCAGGGACTCCCGCAGCCGCTTCAGCGCGTGGCTGACTGCAGGCTGTGTCATGGCCAGCCGTTCGGCGGCCCGCGTGAGGTTGCGTTCAGCCATGACGGCGTCGAAGACGCGCAGCAGGTTGAGGTCGAGATTTCGGAAGCTCATATGAACGACGTTTATAGAGCAGATTCAAACAATTCATTTTGATCATGTCTAGGGTTTACCCCATAATTCCTTCCATCGCACCACACCCCGGTGCACCGAATACCCAAAAGGAAGTCACATCATGAGCGTCGCCACCCAAACTTTCGGTCTGCCCCTGCATCGCACCGTCCGTCACGGTGGTTCCTTCGCGGCCATCGGCGCCCGCCTGTGGCTGAGCCTGATTGGCAAGGTGCAGGCCCATCTGGCCGCCGCCAAGAAGGCCCGCGAAGAACGCGAACTGCTGGCCCTGGCGGCGCAGTACGAAGACAGCATGCCCAGCTTTGCTGCCGAACTGCGCGCTGCCCACGCCCGCAAGGACTGAGTCTCCTGCAACGGCCTTCGTGCCGTCTTGCTCTGTTGAGCCTGCCCGCTGCAAAGCCGGCAGGTTTTTTTGCGGTGCGCCCAGCATGGGCGCACTCCTACGGGTGCAAGTCCCGTCG
>JAYSEK010000007.1:0-154919 GCA_041913905.1 Burkholderiaceae bacterium
TGCCGGGTGGTGTGGCAGGGGCGCCTCCAAATGGAGGCCCCCTATGCCGATTGGGCCTGTAGGACGGGGGTGCTTGTTTGGGGAGGGGGTTTAGACCGCGCAAGGCCTGTTCGCTTGAGCACCATCGCCAAAGGATTCAGGAGCGATGCCGGCCGGGCTGAGGGTGTGGCGCCGGTGCCGGCTTGTTAGTGCTGGAAAAATTGACAATGTCCGCCTTCCAAACCGGCCGCCCACCCGCTTTTGGGACAATACCGCCCCATGAGCACCTCCGCCCCCCTCACCGAACTCACCATCACCCGCCCCGACGACTGGCATCTGCACGTGCGTGACGGCGCCGCCATGCAGAGCGTGGTGCCCTACACGGTGCGCCAGTTCGGCCGCGCCATCATCATGCCGAACCTGCGGCCGCCGGTGACCACGGCCGCGCAGGCCGCGGCCTACCGCGAGCGCATCCTCGCCGCCGTGCCGGCGGGCCTGAGCTTCGAGCCGCTGATGACGCTCTACCTCACCGACAACACGCCGCCCGAGGAGATCGCTGCGGCGAAGGCCGCGGGCGTGGTGGCTCTGAAGCTTTATCCGGCCGGCGCCACCACCAACAGCGATGCGGGCGTGACCGATCTGCGCAAGTGCTACAAGACCCTGGAGGCCATGCAGCGCGAAGGCATCCGCTTCCTGGTGCACGGTGAGGTCACGGACCCGGACATCGACGTCTTCGACCGCGAGGCCGTCTTCATCGACCGCGTGATGACGCCGCTGCGCAAGGACTTCCCCGAGCTCAAGATCGTCTTCGAGCACATCACCACCAAGGAAGCCGCCGCCTATGTGATGGCCAGCGACGAGCACGTGGCCGCCACGCTCACGCCGCAGCACCTGCTCTACAACCGCAACGCCATCTTCACCGGTGGCCTGCGCCCGCACTACTACTGCCTGCCCGTGCTCAAGCGCGAGGAGCACCGCCAGGCCCTCATCAAGGCGGCCACCTCGGGCAGCCCCAAGTTCTTCCTGGGCACGGACAGCGCACCGCACGCCTCGCAGATGAAGGAGAACTCCGTCTGCGGCGCCGGCTGCTTCACGGCGCTCTCCGCGTTGGAGCTCTACCTCGATGCCTTCGAGGCCATGGGCGCACTGGACAAGTTCGAGGCCTTCGCCAGCTTCAACGGCCCGGCCTTCTATGGCCTGCCGCGCAACACCGGTACGGTCACCCTTCGCAAGCAGGCCTGGACCCTGCCCGAGAGCGTGCCCTTTGGCGATGCCTTGCTCAAGCCCCTGCGCGGCGGTGAAGCGCTCGCCTGGCAGTTGGTCTGAGGCGCGCGGCCTGGCCGCTTCCGATGCCATGGGTCCGGGGCCGGACTGGTCGGCGCCCTGGATGAGCGACTATCGCGACGCCGGGCCGGCGCTCCAGCAGCATCTGCAGGCGGGCCTGGCGGTGGCCGAGGCGCTCAACGCGCTGGTCCGGGGTCTGCCGGCGCCCCGGCAGCCTCGGCTGCGGGGTCAGGTCTTGCGCTTCGTGCCCCAGGCCGCGCTGCCTGCCGGACGAGGCTATGAGGATTTCATCGCCAGCGAAGCGGCCGTGCCGACGCGGGACAACTGGCATGACGCCCTCAACGGCCTGGTCTGGCTGCGCTGGCCGGCGCTGAAGGCGCACCTCAACGCCCTGCACCAGCAAGGCCTTCAAAGCGCAGCCGGCGAGGGCCGCAGAGGGGCACTGCGAGATGCCCTGACCCTCTTCGACGAAAACGGTGCCTGGCTGGAAGCGCCGGCGGCCCTGGGCCACGCGCTGCGCCAAAGAGACTGGCGCCGGCTGTTCGTCGAACTGCGCCCGCTGTGGGCCCAGGCACGCCTGCATCTGCTGGGCCACGCCCTGATGGAGAAGCTGATGCAGCCGCGCAAGCCCATCTGCGCCCATGTGCTGCTGCAGGATCCGCTGGTGCTGGCATCTGCAGACTGGGCCGGCAAGCCTTTTTGCCCCCTGCCCGTGCTGGGTGTGCCGGGCTGGTGGCCGGCGAACGAAGTTCCTCAGTTCTATGGCGATATCCAGGTGTTCCGCCCGGGACGGAGCCTGCATTGCGGCTAGCATCGCGGCAAAGCACCGCAAGGGAGTTCATTTGATCCGTCTCAACCCACTCTGCCCACGCCCAGGCGGCCGGCTGGCCCTGGCGCTGGGTCTGCTGCTGAGCCTGGCACTGGGCATGCCCACGGCGGCCGGGGCCCAGCCGGCCAGCCGTGCCGCCGCATCGGCCCCGCAGGACGAAGCCAGGAAGCCGGCGCCCGTTTCGGCCGTCGCCCGCCGCGTCTACGAGCGGGCGCGCGGCCAGCTGATGCAGATCCGCACCCTGCTCAAGAACCAGGACAGCCAGGCTTCCGTGGGTTCCGGCTTCGTGGTCAGCGAGCAGGGCCATGTGATCACCAACTACCACGTGGTCAGCCAGTTCGCGCTGGAACCGGACCGCTACCGCCTGCGCTACGCCACGACGGAAGGCGAGGGCGGTGCCATCGAGCTGCTGGACATCGACGTGCGCCGGGACCTCGCCCTGCTGCGCATCAAGGACTTCAAGCCGGATGGCGTGCTGCGCTTCCGCCCGAAGGACCAGCCGCTGGCCAAGGGCGACCGCATCTACTCCATGGGCAATCCTCACGACGTGGCTTTTGCCGTCGTCGAGGGCACCTACAACGGCCTGGTGGAGCGCAGCTTCGACCCGCTGATCTACTACTCCGGCTCGATCAACTCGGGCATGAGCGGCGGGCCGGTGGTCGACGAAGAAGGTCGCGTGGTGGGGGTCAACGTCTCGGCGATGTTCTTCGCTCAGCAGATGAGCTTCCTGGTGCCAGGGCAGTTCGCCGCCGATCTGCTGGCCCGCAGCCGGCATGCCCAGCCGCTGACCAAGCCGGTCTGGCCGCAGCTCACCGCGCAGCTGATGGCTTACCAGGACGAGCTCGTGCAGGGCTTCATCAAGCAGCCCTGGCGCGATGCCGGCCATGCCCGCTACCAGCTGCCGGTGCCGCAGGAGCAGTACATGCGCTGCTGGGGCCGCGGCACCGGGGCGGACACCAAGGGCCTGGAGTTCCAGCGCTCGCAGTGCCGCATGGATCATGCCGTCTTCATCAACGGCAGCATGCAGATCGGCTATCTGGACATGGCGCACGAGGCCTATGACGGCAGCAAGCTGGGTGCGCTGCGCTTTGCGCGCCAGTACGGCAATAGCTTCCGCAACGAGCGCCTGGGCCGCGATGACCGTGACCGCACCGCCCCCTATTGCCGCGAGGACTTCGTCGAGCAGCAGGGCCTGCCGCTGCGCGCCGTGGTCTGCCTGCGGGCCTACCGCAAGCTCCAGGGCCTGCATGACCTCAGCGTGCTGGTCACCACGGTCGATGCCAACACCGAAGGCGCGCTGGGCCGTTTCGATGCCAAGGGCATCAGCTTTGCCAATGCCCAGGCCCTCACCCGTCATTACCTGAAAGGCTTCGCATGGACCAAGCCGCAGTGATCGAAGTCCTGGACCGCGATGGCCGACTGCAGGCCGTGCACAAGGTCCAGACCTGGCCCCTGCGCATCGGCCGTTCGCCCGCTTGCGACCTGGTGCTGGATGATGCCCATCTGGCCGGCGAGCATGCGGAACTGAGCTGGGACGAGGCCGGCCTGCGTCTGCGCCTGCTGCCCAGCCTGAACGGCGGTTGGCTGGGCACGCGCCGCTTGCCTTTCGGTGAGCCCCAGGATCTGCCCGACGGCACGATCTGGCAGCTCGGCAACACGCGGCTGCGCCTGCGCAGCACGCGCGCGGCGCTGGCGCCGGAGAAGCCGCTGGCGCACCCCGACTTCGCGCGCAGCCGCCTGCGCCGCTGGCTGGTGCCAGGTCTTGCCCTGCTGTGGGCGGTGCTGCTGTGGCTGGACCAGTGGCTGGGCTCGGACCCCGGCACGCCGTGGATCCAGTACGCGCCGGCCCTGCTGCTGCCCTTTGCGCTCGTGCTGGGCTGGTCCGCGGTGTGGGCGCTGGTCAGCATGCTCTTCCACCGCTGGTTCGCCTTCCTGCCGCACCTGCGGCGCGTGATGGTGGTGCTGGTGGGCCTGCATCTGCTGGGCATGGGCCTGCCCGTCGTGGCCTATGCCCTGTCATGGCCGCGCCTGATGGTGGTGGAGGCGCTGGTCTTCCCGCTGGGGCTGGCGGCCCTGCTGTGGTGGCATGCCAGCCTGGTCTGGCCGCGGGCCCGGCGCCTGCTGGCCGCGGGCATCGGCAGCCTGCTGCTGGTCAGCATGGGCTTGATGGTGGGCAAGCGCTGGGAGCAGCAGTACTGGTTCGGCCCGGCCTACCTGAGCGCGCTGCCGCCGCCGGCGCTGCGCCTGGTTTCGCCCAAGCCGGTGGAGGCGCTGGTGCAGTCGCTGGCGCCGCTGGAGGCCCAGCTGCAGCGCCAGGCGGCGCGGGACAATGACCTGCCCAGCCAGGACGGCGCTGAAGACTGACAGGCAAGAAGAACGGCCCCTTGCGAGGGGCCGCCATCGCCGTCATCGCCGTCATCGGGATGCGGTGCAGTCTGAGGTCGGCGGTCGGGTGCCGCCCGTCTGGCGTCGCTCAGCTCGGCAGGAATCCGTCCACCGAGAGGTAGCGTTCGCCGGTGTCGTAGTTGAAGCCCAGGATGCGGCTGCCTACGGGCAGTTCGGGCAGCTTCTTGGCGATGGCGGCCAGCGTGGCGCCACTGGAGATGCCCACCAGCAGGCCTTCCTCGCGGGCCGAGCGGCGGGCGTACTCGCGCGACTCCTCGGCCTCGACCTGGATTACGCCGTCCAGCAGCGCGGTGCGCAGGTTCTCCGGAATGAAGCCGGCGCCGATGCCCTGGATGGGGTGCGGGCTGGGCGATCCACCGCTGATCACCGGCGACTGGGCCGGCTCCACCGCGAACACCTTCAGCTGCGGCCAGGCCTGCTTCAGCACCTGGGCGGTGCCGCTGATGTGACCGCCGGTGCCAACGCCGGTGATCAGCACGTCCAAACCGCCGGGGAAATCGTGAAGTATTTCCTGAGCCGTGCTGCGCACATGTATCGCTACGTTAGCGGGGTTCTTGAACTGCTGCGGCATCCAGGCGCCGGGCGTGCTGGCCACCAGTTCCTCGGCACGGGCGATGGCGCCCTTCATGCCTTTTTCACGTGGGGTGAGATCGAAACTGGCGCCGTAGGCCAGCATCAGGCGGCGGCGCTCTATGGACATGCTGTCCGGCATCACCAGGATCAGCTTGTAGCCCTTGACGGCGGCTACCATGGCCAGGCCGACGCCCGTGTTGCCCGAGGTGGGCTCGATGATGGTGGCCCCTGGCTGGAGCAGTCCGCGCTCTTCCGCGTCTTCGATCATAGCCAGCGCGATGCGGTCCTTGATCGAGCCGCCTGGGTTGCTGCGCTCGGACTTCACCCAGACCTGGGCATCGCCGAACAGCCGCTGCAGTCGGATGTGTGGAGTATTGCCGATGGTGGCCAAAACATTGTCAAAAGGCATGATCGCTCCTGTGCGGGAAGCTCAATGGTAGCGCCCAAGTTATGACGAGATTTTCTAAGTAACTGCAGGTAACTCGAAAAATCCGGATGGCACAGCAACCCACAGGTGCTTACTTCTTTGAGGTGCGCACGCCCCCCACAATCCCGCCACCAGCTGCGCCAAGCCCTGGCGCCGCGGTGTTGTAGCTTCAGAAGGGGCCATGTAATGAAGGAATCTGTGGGAAATGAAGTGATCATCGTTCGCCGGCAGTTTTTGCTGGGGTCAGCCATTGGCATGTTAGGCGGTCTTCATCTGGCCGCTTGCGGTGGGGGCGGCGGCGACGCGCCATCGCCGGCCAGCACCCCGTCCACGACGCCCACTGGCTCGCTGCCTGGCGGTGGCGATGCAGGCGCGGCGGTGGACCCGGAGAACCAGGTGCGCGTCAGCCTGTCCACGGGCAGCGAGGACAACTATCCGCTGCAGTTCGGCCGCCCCTTCGCTGCCGGTGAGATCGCCGATACGCCCAGCGTCTTCCTGGACGGCGTGGCCCTGCCTTCGCAGGCGGACGTCAAGACCCGCCATGCCGACGGCTCCGTCAAGTTTGCCGTGATCTCGGTGGTGCTGCCCACGCTGGGGACGACCGAGCGCGTGCTGACCTTCGGCAACCAGGCCGCGCCGGCCGTCACGGCCCTGCCTGTGGCCGACATGCTGGGCAGCTTCGATTTCGATGCGACGATCGCCCTGGGCTTCGGGCAGGCCGACACCTCGCCGACGCAAGTTTCCGCCCGCGACATGCTGAGCGCCCAGACCGATGCCGGCCTGGCGGCCGAGACGGCGGCAGGGGGCGTGCAGAGCCGCTACTGGACCCGCGGACCGCTGTGTACCACCGTGATCCTTTGCGATCACAAGACCAAGGCCTACGACCTCGGCAGCAATGCCACCAAGGCCGTCCGCCCCATGTTCCACGTGCAGTTCTGGCCCACCATCGGCCGCTACCACGTGCGCCACATCATTGAGATCGCCGACGTCACCAAGCTGAAGGATGAGACGGCGTTGTTCGTCAGCTTCTCCACCGGCAAGGATGCGCCAGCGGTGCGCTTGTCTCAGGGCGGCGTGAATCTCTACCTGGGCACCTGGCAGTCGCGGGCCTTTTGGGGTGGGCGGGATCTTCCGCAGGCCAACATCCGGCACGGCGTGGCCTATCTCGCCAAGACCCGGGCCATGCCCAACTACGACAGCAGCCTCGTCATGCATTCGGGCGCGATCGCCAGCTATGCCAGCGACTGGGCCGCGCGCCCGAAGGGCCTTGGCGCGCGGGGCTACTGGCAGGTGGCCATGTCCGCCACCGGAGGCCGGCAGGAACTGGGCCTGATGCCCAAGTGGGACACCGTGGCGATGTACTCGGGTGCGGCCTCCATGCTGTCCCTTTGCGAACGGCAGGCCGAGCTGGCGGGGTCCTGGGCCTTCTACTTCCGCGAAGGTGACAGTCTCAAGACCATTCATGGCAGCAAGCCGGGACAGGGGCGCGTCGTGTCCAAGCTGTCCAGGCCGACGGTCTTCCTCTACGACAACAACCGCTACATGAGCCAGGCGGCGACAGCGGACCGCTTCAAGATCGACGGCGTCGCGAGTGACACGCGCGACGGCTGGCAGCACGACCATGCGCACACGCCGGGCATGTTCTGGTGGATGTACCTGAGCACCGGGCAGGCCTTCTGGCACGAGAAGCTGCTGCAGCTGGGCGCCTGGTCGCAGTTCGTGACCAACCCGGGGCTGTCGTTCAACTCGGTGGGCAACGGGGCGTCGAACAAGGCGCTGATCATGAACGGCGTGCAGGTCCGCGGCTGGGGCTGGCAGTTCCGCAACCGGGCGCGTGCCTGGTGGGCGGCACTGGATGGCAGCCCGGAGCGCGACTTGATGGAGCAGGCCCTCACCGATGCAGTGGCACAGCGCTACGGCCTCTACGGCATCAGCAGCTCCCTGGACACCCACCCGGTGCGCGTCAGCTGGAATGCCAACTACATGACCTGGTATTCCAACGGCCCGAGCAAGCCGCGCCCCAATGCCCTGGCGTACTGGGAGGCCGCCGGCGGCTATACCCGCGAGCAGTTCGTCAGCTCGGTGGGCGAGCCGCCGGACGACTGGGGCGGCGCGGCGACGGCGCCCTGGATGCAGAACTTCATCACGCTGTGCGTCAACCACGGCGTGGAGCTCGGCTTCGCGGTGGCGCAGCCCCTGGCCAACTGGGTGGCTGCGCAGGCCATGATGATTGCGACGTCCATCCACCCGCGTCACATGGCCGACTATGTGTTTCCCCAGAACAAGAAGGACGGCAGCTACTACCAGACGCTGGTCGACCTCTACGACGGCTTCCCCTTCCTGGCCGAGGGCGACACGCCGCCCAGCATGCCGGCCGACAGCAGCAAAGGCTTTCCCGGCAGCGGGACGCCGGGCACCTACCAGGTCACCGTCGAAGGCTATGGCGCCATTGCCGTGGCGGCCATCGCTGCCACCAACGGCAGCACGGACCAGGCGGCAGCCTGGCGCGTGGTAGGCCCCTGGTCCAGGAGCACCTACTACTTCAACCACGACCCACGCTACGCCATCGTGCCGCGCTGATGCCCCATGCCGGCGTCGCCGCGGCACGGCCGGTCTCGGGCGGCGCGCGTTGGCCTTCTTGCGTTGCGGCGGGCTGCCACGAGCCGCTCGCCGCATCTGGGATAATCCTCGCTGTGAAGCAGGTCAGACCGCCGCTGGTGCGAGCGTGGAAACACGGCACTGGAGGAAGGTCCGGACTGCACAGAGCGGCGTAGCAGCTAACGGCTGCCCGGCGAAAGCCGAGGATCAGAGCAACAGAGACGAGTTCTTTCAGGCGACCCGATGGGTGGTCTATGAGGCGCCAGCGCAAGCTGGCGTGGGGTGAGGCGAAAGCCTCGCACCATCGGGCGACAGCCCGAACCGAATAGCACCTCTGTCGGGCTCCGCCCGACAGAGGTGAAACGGGCAATCTCTACGCGCAGCAACACCAAGTAGGCCAGCGATGATGCGGCTCGCAGAGCTGGCGGGTAGGTGGCACCGAGCCGGGCAGTGATGTCCGGCCCAGAGGAATGGCGGTCACGGGACCGGGCCCGCAAGGGTCAGGTCTTGCACAGAATCCGGCCTATCGACCTGCTTCACCCTTATTCCATCGGCCTGGGCGCCTGCCCACGGCCTTCGTGCAGCAAGGCTTCGATGGTCTGCTGCACGGCCAGGGCTTCCGCAAGGCCGGGCAGGGCATGCGAGCGCCCGTCCAGCAGGGCCCCCCAGTGCTCCAGCAGGTCGGCCTCGGCCAGGTCCGGGCGCAGATCCCGCTCGCCAAGCTCGCGCCAGTCGTCGTCCTTGCGCAGCCGGATGCGGCGGAACCAGTCGCTGAGCCAGACCTCGCCGCCGCGGGCGCGCCAGCGCATCTCGTTGACGTCCGCCTCCTGGCCCAGCACGGCGGCATCGATGTCGACGGGAATGCCGGCCGCGAACAGGCGTGCGCGCAGACCGATCTCGGCTGCGTCTGCCTGGGCCGGGTAGACCAGCTCGCTGTGCACGACCTCCGCTGCACCCAGCACGCGCTGCAGCACGAAGATGAAGTGCGACAGCACCTCGCGGCAGAAGCCTCCCGTTGCGCGACCGGCCAGCCAGGCGCCGGCCGCCTTTTGCCAGGGGCGCGGCCAGCTGGCGAAGCGAAGGGTCAGATGTACGGACTGCAGCTCGCCCAGGGGCATGCGCGAGGCCGCACCGAAGCAGGACTGCAGCTGGCCCAGGCCGCTGCTGGAGGCCAAGGAGAAGTTGACGGCGGCGCGGTGCCGGCCCAGCCGCTGCAGGGTGCGCGCCGCGGCCGCGGCGTCGACGGACAGTGGCTTTTCGCACAGCACCGGCAGACCGTAGGCAAAGGCGCGCTCGACCCAGTCCAGGTGCGAGTCCGGCGGACTCGCGATATAGACGCCGCGCAGGCCTGCGAGCCCCAGCAGCGCTTCGGGCTCGTCCGGCACCAGCAGCCCGGGATGGCCGCTGCGGACCGCCGCGCGCGTCTCGGGGTTGGGATCCCAGGCGCCGCAGGGTCGGAAGCGGGGATGACTGTGCAGGCGGGCCAGCATCCGCTGGCCCATGACTCCCAGTCCGATGAGGCCGATGGCGTAGGGTTCAGGCATGTTGAGGATTCACGCAAGCGCGCCGGAGTGTAGGGCAGCCGCCCCCGGGGTTTTGCCTGGACCGCTACACTGCCTCGCTCCTCTCCATGCCCCGCTGTACCAGGTCGGGCGCTCAACGCACACACCCGATGAATCCTGATGCCGGCACGCTCTGGCGTGCCCCCCGCTGGACCCTGGCCGTCCTTCTGGCCTGCCTGGGCACCGTAGGCCCTTTTTCCATCGACACCTACCTGCCGGCCTTCGCCGGCATCGCGCAGGCCCTAGATGCCACGCCGGTGCAGATGCAGCAGACCCTGTCCAGCTACCTGCTGGGTTTTGCGGTGATGAACCTGTTTCATGGGGCACTGTCCGACAGCTTCGGCAGACGACCCGTGGTGCTGGTGGGGACGGCCATCTTCGCGCTGGCCTCCCTGGGCTGCGCGCTGTCGGCGAGCATCGGCCAGCTGATCTTCTTCCGCACGGTGCAGGGCATGTCGGCCGGCGCCGGCGTGGTGGTCTCGCGGGCCATCATCCGCGACATGTTCCCGCCCTCCGAGGCGCAGCGCGTGATGTCGCAGGTGACGCTGTTCTTCGGCGTGGCACCGGCGGTGGCGCCGCTGGTGGGCGGCTTCCTCTTCGTCCATGTCGGCTGGCATGCGATCTTCTGGTTCCTTGTGCTGGTGGGGGCCGCGCTGTTCCTGGCCAACTGGCGCCTGCTCCCCGAGACGCTGCACAAGGATCTGGCCCAGCCCTTCAATGCGCGTGACCTGCTGCGGGGCTATTGGCTGCTGTGCGGCAGCCGCAAGTTCCTGCTGCTGACCATTGCCAGCGGCGTGCCCTTCAACGGCATGTTCCTGTACGTGCTGGCGGCGCCCGTCTTCCTGGGCGAGCACCTGCATCTGGCGCCCACGCAGTTCTTCCTGTTCTTCCTCTTCAGCATCGGCGGCATCATGGGCGGCGCCTGGTTCAGCGGACGGCTGGCCGGCAAGATCAAGCCGCGGGCGCAGATCCGGCGCGGCTTCTTCATCATGCTGGCCATGGCCTTGCTGAACGTGGCGCTGAACCTGGCGCTGCCGCCCAGCGCCTGGTGGGCTTTGCCGGTGATCGGCCTGTTTGCGCTGGGCTGGGCGCTGATGGTGCCCGTCGTGACCCTGATGGTGCTGGACCAGGTGCCCGAGCGACGCGGCATGGCGTCCTCGCTGCAGGCCTGTATCAGCAGCGCGGCCAACGGGTTGGTGGCCGGCGTGATCGTGCCGCTGGTGATGCATTCCACACTGGCCCTGGCCCTGGCTTCCGCCGGCATGATGGCCGTCGGCCTCGTGGCCTGGCTGTGGGTCAAGCGCGAAGTCTAGGGCTTGCCATCGGCGGGCGAAAATCCCGGTGCTGGCTCCCGGCGCGCTCAAGACGGCGGGCCTGCGGCCGATGTAGATCCAAGGCGCATCCAGCCTGCCGCTGCGGCACCCGCCGGGGCATGGGCGTGCATGCGCAGGAGTTGCCCATGTCCCCTCAAACTGCCTTCGTCCCCTTTTCCCTTGTGAAGCCTCCGCTGGCCTGCCTGTTGGCCGCTGCACTGAGCCTGGCCGGGCTGGCGCCGGTACACGCGCGCTCGACGGCGGCCGAGAAGAGCGAGGCACGACCGGAAAAGAGCGAGAAGACCGAAAAGCCCGAAAAGCCCGAAAAGCCCGAAAAGCCCGACAAGCCCGCGACCGAAAAGAGCATCGGCAAGGAAGAGGGCGCGTCCGAGAACCTGGGCATGCTGCGCCAGCGCCTGGCGGAGCGCCTGGCCACCAAGCCGGAGCCTGCGCCAGCCAGGCCAGAAGCCCGCTCCGCACCCCGTGCCGAGCCCAAGGCCGGCAAGCATGGCGAGGCCAAGGGCCACGGCGGCGAGCTGCACTGGGCCTATGAGGGGGCCGGCGGCCCCGAGCACTGGGGCGAGCTGAAGCCGGAATACCAGCTCTGCGCCAGCGGCAAGCGCCAGAGTCCCATCGACATTCGCGACGGCATCCGCGTCGACCTGGAGAAGATCCAGTTCGACTACCAGCCCAGCGGCTTTGCCGTGCTGGACAACGGCCACACCATCCAGGTCAACGTGGCCCCGGGCAACAGCCTGCAGGTGATGGGGCGCCGCTTCGAGCTGCTGCAGTTCCACTTCCACAAGCCCAGCGAAGAACGGGTCAACGGCCGCCAGTACGACATGGTCGCCCACCTCGTGCACAAGGACCCGGACGGCCGCCTGGCCGTGGTCGCCGTGCTGCTGGAGCGCGGCCGGGAGCAGCCCCTGGTGCAGACGGTCTGGAACAACCTGCCGCTGGAGAAGGGCGAGGCCCTGACGGCGCCGGGCCAGATGGACCTGAACCAGCTGCTGCCCGAGGACCGGGCTTACTACACCTACATGGGCTCGCTGACCACGCCGCCATGCTCGGAAGGCGTGCTGTGGATGGTGATGCGCCAGCCGGTGCAGATCTCGGCCAACCAGCTCAGCATCTTCGGCAAGCTCTATCCCATGAACGCGCGGCCGGTGCAGGCCAGCTCGGGGCGGCTGATCAAGGAGTCGCAATAGGCGGCGCCGCGGCGCATTCAGAGGCTGTAGCCGAAGCGCGCGTAGATGCTCTTGATCACGCCCTTCTGGTGCAGCACCTGCAGCTGGCCGTTCAGCAGCTTGACGGTCTCGTCGGGCAGCTGCTTCTGGCAGGCCAGGTACATCTCGGTGCGGTTGAAGTTCAGCACCGGCTCGATGTTGGTGATGCCCTGCTGCTTGAGCCGGTACTGGCCGATCAGGCGTCCGGTGGCCCAGTAGTCGATGCGGCCGGCCAGCAGCTTGCGCGGGTTGGTGTCGTCATTGGGCGCGACCTCGACCAGGTAGCCGCGGGTCTGCAGATAGCTGACGATGGCATCGCCCTGGTAGCTGCCGATGCGCATGTTCTGCAGCTCCTCCAGGTGGCTGGGCCTGCTGGCGCCACTGCGCGCGAACAGGGTCCAGTCGTTGACGACCAGAGGGCCGATCCAGCGGTAGAGATCCTCGCGCTCCGGCGTGCGTGACATCGAGAACACGCAGGTGTTGACCTGGGTCCGGGCCATCGCGATGGCTCGCGCCCATGGGTAGACGGCCATTTCGTACTCGATGCCGGCGCTGTCCAGCAGGCTGCGCACGATCTCGGTTGCCACGCCGGTGACATGCCCCTGGCTGTCGCTCATGTTGTAGGGCGGGTATTCCTCGGTAGCGAGGATCAGGTGCTGCTGTGCCTGCGCCATCGCGGCGCTGCAGGCCAGCCAGAGGCAGAGCAAGCAAGTCTTCATGAGGCTCTCCTGAAGGCCGTTCGCGCGGCCTTGCAGGCTACTTTAGCGCTGGCCCCAGACTGGCGGAAGCGGCCTTCCCGGGCCTATTCCACAGTGCCACGGTTCCACGGTGCCACGGTTCAGCGGCCCGTGCTGGCATGCAGCCAATGCCGCAAGGTCAGGAAGAGCTGCTCGGCGACCACCGGCTTGGCCACATGGTCGTTCATGCCGGCGTCCAGGCAGCGCTGACGCTCCTCGGCAAAGGCATTGGCCGTCATCGCCAGGATGGGCAGGTGGCGGCCCTTCTCGGTGGCGCGGATGGCCCGCGTGGCGTCCAGGCCGTCCATGGCGGGCATCTGCACGTCCATGAGCACCAGGCCGTAGTCGCCCTGCTGCACCATCTCGCAGGCCTCCACGCCGTCGTTGGCCACGTCCACCGCCAGCCCGGCGCTTTGCAGCAGGGCGACGGCCACCTCCTGGTTCACGACGTTGTCCTCGGCCAGCAGGATGCGCCGGCCCTGGTAGGGGGCCAGCAGCTCGCGCGCGGCCTGTCCCCGCTGCAGGCCCGCCGCCGCCAGGGGCTGGTCGGACAGCGGCAGCTCCAGTTCCAGCCAGAACAGACTGCCTTGGCCGGGGCTGCTCTGAACGCCGACCTCGCCGCCCATCAGGTGCGCCAGGCGGCGGGAGATGGCCAGGCCCAGTCCGGTCCCGCCGTAGCGCCGGGTGGTGGAGCTGTCCGCCTGCTCGAAGTCCTTGAACAGCCGCGCCTGCGCTTCATCGCTGATGCCGATGCCGCTGTCCTGCACCTCGAAGCGCAGGCGAAGGCGCAGCGGGGATTCGGTCAGCAAACGGGCGTTGAGGCGCACGAAGCCGTGGTCGGTGAACTTGATGGCGTTGCCGGCGAAGTTGATGAGGATCTCGGTGATGCGCTGCGAATCGCCCATCAGCACCCGGTCCATCAGCTCGTCGGGCACGTCCTGCTGGATCTGCAGGTGCTTCTCCGCCGCGCGCTGGGCCATCATGCTGGCGATGTTGTCCTGCAGCTGGTTGACCGTGAACATGCTGGCCTCGAGGTTCAGCTTGCCGGCCTCGATCTTGGAGATGTCCAGCACGTTGTTGATCACGCTGAGCAGGTGGTCGGCCGCGTCCGCCACCTTCTTGAGGCGGTCCTGCTGCACGGGCTCGGTGCTGTCGCGCCGGGCGAGGTAGGTCAGGCCGATGATGGCGTTCATGGGCGTGCGGATCTCGTGGCTCATGTTCGCCAGGAAGGCGCTCTTGGCCAGGTTGGCCGCTTCGGCCGCCTGCGTGGCGGTGGCCAGGGCCAGGGTCCGGGCCTCCACCAGCTCCTCCAGGTGGTGGCGGTAGCGGTCCAGCTCCAGCGCATCGCGGCGCTGGCGCGAGATGTCGGTCAGGAAGCCATGCCACAGCACCGAACCGCCTTCTTCGAGCTGGGCGATGGCATTGCCGTAAAGCCAGCGCTCGCTGCCGTCGGCATTGTCGGTGCGGAACTCCTGCTGCCAGGGGCTCAGGTGCCGGGCCGAGGACGCCAGGGCTTCGCGCACCGCCTCGCGGTCCTCCGGATGGATGCGCTCGAACAGCGCTTCGGCGTTGCTCAGCAGCTGCTGCGCGGACACGCGGAAATAGTCCTTCACCGCCTCGCTGACGTAGGCGAAGCTGAAGTGCCCCTCCGGGCTGCGACGCAGCTGGTAGACCACGCCCGGCACCGTCTCGGCCATGCCGCGAAGGCGGTCGATCAGCTGATGCTGGGCCTCGAACTGGTGCTGCAAGGCATCGCGCATGTCCTGAAGATGCCGTCCCAGGCGACCGATCTCGTCGTTGCGACCGCTCTCCAGCTCGGTGCCGAAGCGCCCCTGCGCCATGTCGTTGGCGAAGCGGCCCAGGGCCCGCAGCGGGCGCATCACGCGGGAGTTCAAGGCCAGCAGCACCAGCGCCACCGAGATCAGCAGCTGACCGCCCACCGTGGCCGCGTAGAGCCAGCGCTGACGTGTCAGGGCGGCGGCGACCAGGTGGTCGTCGATCTCGATCTGCAGGTGGCCGATGCGGGTGCTGCCGCGGAAGATGTCGCGCTCGCCCTTGATCAGCTGGCCGCGCTGGCGCTCGGGGTAGCGCATCTCGATGAAGGGCAGGCCCTGGGAGGCGTCGCTGACGGCCACGCGCACCACCTCCGGGGACTTCATGATGGCGGCCACCACCTCGCGGGCGGCCACCTGGTCCAGGTTCCACAGCAGTTCGGGCAGGCTGCTGGCCAGGACATCCATCTTGGATTGCAGGTCGCGCTCCTGCGTCTGCTGGGCCACCTGGGGTTCGCGCAGGCCGATGAGCAGGCCGCCGATGATGAGGGCGGGCAGCAGCAAGCCTGTGCAGACACCAATGGCAATGGCCACGAACAGCGAGTTGGTGTTCTTTCGACTCAACAAGGACTCCTGGACCGTCAGGGACCGGCGCGCGCAGCGCCGGCCGATGTTCGGCCGCCAGCGCGGGGGCTGGCGGCGGTCACCTGCGGGAATTGTGCACGGCTTCGTCGAAGCTCAGGCGGTTCCCGCGCGACGGCTTGGCTTGTGTGTGTCGAAACCCACGTGGCAGGCGTCACGAAAGCCTTGGATCGGCGGCCTGCGCCGGCAGTATCTCCTGGAGGGGCCGGGGCGAGGGGGCAGGGCGGGAGGCCCCGGTGTCAGTGCATCCGGTCCAGCGCCCGTGCCGCCCCCAGCAGGGCCGGCGAGGTGGGGCTGTCGATGACGAAGCAGGGGATGGGGGCCAGCAGCGCCTGCATGCGCCCCTTGCCCTCGAAGCGCTCGCGAAAGCGCGAGGCCCTCAGCTCGGGCAGCAGGCGCGGTGCGATCCCCCCGCCGATGTAGACACCGCCGGTGGCGCCGAGGGTCAGGGCCAGGTTGCCGGCCGTGCTGCCCAGGAAGCGGCAGAACAGGTCCACGGCCAGCCGGCAGGCGGGCTCGCCGGCACGGGCGCCGGGCAGTACCTGCTCGGGCCGCAGCGCCGGGTCGGCGGCGAGGCCCAGCAGCTCGGCGCTGGCCAGGTAGAGATTCTGCAGACCCGGGCCCGACAAGGCCCGCTCCGCCGACACATGGCCGAAGCTGCGGCGCAGCAGTGCCAGCACGGCGGCTTCCTGCTCGTCCATGGCGCTCAGCGTGGCGTGGCCGCCTTCGCCGGCCAGCGGCACCAGGCCTTGCGCCGAGGGCAGCAGGCCCGACACGCCCAGGCCCGTGCCCGCCCCCAGCAGCGCCAGCGGCGAGCGTGGCTGTGCCAGCTGCTCCGGCTGCGGCCGGACGCCGCCGAGATCCTGCAGGGCGTCGCCTTGCAGGCTCGGCAGCGACAGGGCCAGCGCGGTGAAGTCGTTGATCACCTCCAGCCGCTGCAGGTCAAGCTGCTGCTGCAGGGCGCTGATGGAGAAGGCCCAGTGGTGGTTGGTCATGCGCACTTCGTCGCCCGTCACCGGATTGGCAATGCCGAGCGCACAGGCGGCCGGGCGGGCGGGATCGCGGTCATCCAGGTAGTGCTGGATGGCGTCGCGCAGCGACGGGTGCTCGGCGCAGCGGTAGGTCCGCACATGGCTCAGCGGCGCCCCCGGTTCGTCCATCCAGGCAAAGCGCGCATGCGTGCCGCCGATGTCGCCCAGAAGGCGCGGGAAGAGGGCCTGCGTCGCATGGGCCTGGCTCATGAATGTCTCCTGATGCTGTTCCGGTTCGGAATGGCAGCATTTTGTGTGAAATCGCTTTCAAGCCGCAAGTGCCGCGGCTTTTTGATGAATCGGTGTTTTCACTCAGAGTTAGGTTGGGAAGCTTCTTGATAATGAAAACGCTTTCATTCCGATGAATCCTGCCATCGCGTTGCTCGCCGCAGACAGGTGTGACGCGCAGGCGGACGCCCCAACAGGAGACCTCATGCCCCCGATTCCCCCCCGCCTGCCGGGCCTGCAAGCCCTGCTGCGCTGGCCGCTGCTGGCCGGCCTGACCCTTGCCGCCTGCGGCGGCGGCGGTGCGCCCGCTGCCACGCCCGTTCCCACGCCCAGCCCCACTCCAACCCCCACGCCAATGCCGACACCAACACCAGCACCAACCCCCTTGATCCGCCCTGCGGACCATGCCCTGGTCTGGTCCGACGAGTTCGAGCAGCCGGGCCTGCCCGATGCCCAGCGCTGGGGCTACGACACCGGTCGCAATGCAGCCGGCTGGTTCAACCACGAGCTGCAGTACTACAGCGCCGCCCGGCTTGAGAACAGCGAGGTGAAGGACGGCCGGCTGCGCATCACCGCGCGGCTGGAGAGCCGGTCCGACCAGCCCGACTGGGGCGGCCAGCGCTACAGCTCCGCCCGCCTGCTGACGGCGGGCAAGGCCCAGTGGACCTACGGCTTCTTCGAGATCCGCGCGAAGCTGCCTTGCGGCCGCGGCAGCTGGCCGGCGATCTGGATGCTGGGAGCGCAAGGCAGCTGGCCTGCGCAGGGCGAGCTGGACATCATGGAGCAGGTCGGGCGCGAGCCGGACAAGGTCTTCAGCACGGTGCACACCAGCAGCGGCTCGGGCGCCAACGGCAAGGGCGGCGCCGTGCAACTGCCCAGCGCCTGCAGCGCCTTCCATGACTACCAGATGCTGTGGACGCCCGAGAGCATCCGCTTCGGGGTGGACGGCATCGAGCATGCGCGCTATGACAAGCTGGGCACGGGGCCGACCCAGTGGCCCTTCGACCAGCCGCAGTTCCTCATCCTCAACCTCGCCATCGGCGGGGATCTGGGCGGCACGGTGGACGACGGCATCTTCCCGCTGGTGTACGAGATCGAGCACGTCAGGGTCTATCAGAAGCGGCCCTGAGCCTGGTGACGCTGAGCCAAGCGATGCTGAACCTTCTTGCAGCCCCCGCCTGACCGGCGAGGGGCCAGAGGGTTGCCGCTCAGCGAGCGCAGACAAGCTGAGCCGGGCGCGGCCCACTCCTCGTGGACCGGGTTCGCCCAGCTCAGCTCAGCCGCTGGCCCCCTTCGCCGAAGCCCAACACCCGACCCTCCACCGCCATCAGCCCGATGCGATCCCCCGGCTGCAGGGCCGGGACAGGGCCATTGAGCTTCAGCGTCAGGGGCTTTGGCAGCCCCTCGACGCGTGCATACAGCAGGTGCGTGTCGCCCAGGTGCTCGGCAAAGTCCAGCTGGGCCGGAACACCGGCGCCGGCAGGCGCCAGCTGCAGATGCTCGGGGCGCACGCCCAGGCGCTGGACGGCGGCGGGCAGGCCCGCGGCCCAGCTGAACCACAGGCCCTGGTGGGCCGGGCTGGCGCTGGCCGCAGGGCGGTCCACGAGGTTGATCGCGGGCGAGCCGATGAAGCTTGCCACGAACTCGGTGGCCGGGTCTTCGTACAGCTTCAGCGGCGTGCCCAGCTGCTCGATGCGCCCCTGGTGGAAGACGGCGATGCGGTCGCCCAGGGTCATGGCCTCGGTCTGGTCATGGGTGACGTAGACCATGGTTGCGCCGAGCTGGCGGTGCAGGCGGGCCAGCTCGATGCGCATCTCCAGGCGCAGGGCCGCGTCCAGGTTGGACAGCGGCTCGTCGAAGAGGAAGACCTTGGGTTTGCGCACGATGGCGCGGCCGATGGCCACGCGCTGGCGCTGGCCGCCCGAGAGCTGGCCGGGGCGACGGTCCAGCAGCGCGGTGAGCTTGAGCGTCTCGGCCGTCCTGCGCACCTGGGCCTCGCGCTCGGCCTTGGGCACGCCGGCCATCTTGAGCGCGAAGCCCATGTTCTCGGCCACGGTCATGTGCGGATACAGCGCATAGCTCTGGAACACCATGGCCGCACCGCGCTCGGCCGGCGGCAGCTCGTTGGCGCGCTGGCCGTCGATCAGCAGCGTGCCGTCGGAGATGTCCTCCAGACCCGCGATCATGCGTAGCGTCGTGCTCTTGCCGCAGCCCGAGGGGCCGACGAAGACCAGGAACTCGCCGTCCTCGATCTCCAGGTCGATGCCGCGGATGACGTCCTGCTCGCCGTAGCGCTTGTGGATGCCTTGCAGGCTCAGTCGTGCCACCTCAGGCTCCCTTGGCTTGCGCGGCCAGGAACTGGCGGTACCAGCGCGCGCTGTCCTTGAGGGTGCGCTGCTGGGTCTCGTAGTCCACGTGCACGATGCCGAAGCGCTTGGCGTAACCCGAGGACCACTCGAAATTGTCCATCAGGCTCCAGACCATGTAGGCGTCCACCGGCACGCCCTCCAGCCGGGCCGCGTGCACGGCGGCGATGTGACGCTGCAGGTAGCGGGTGCGGGCCTCGTCCTGCACGCGGCCGTCCACCCAGGGGTCGGGGAAGGCGCCGCCGTTCTCGGTGACCCAGAGGCTGGGCACCTGGCGGTAGTCGCGGTGCAGGCGCAGCAGCAGTTCGGTCAGGCCCTCGGGGTAGACCTCCCAGCCCATCTCGTTGACCTCCTTGCCGGCGGCCTTGGCGTCCCAGGGCTTGTCGGCGCTCTGCACCAGGCGCGAGTAGTAGTTGACGCCCAGAAAGTCCAGCGGCTGGCGGATCTCGGCCAGGTCGCCGTCCTGCATCTTCGGCGCCTTCTCGCCCAGGTCCAGCCAGATGTCGACCGGATAGCGGCCCAGGCACAGCGGGTTCATGTACCAGCGCAGCAGGCGGCCGTCTTCCAGCACGGCTTTGGCCTTGTCGGCGGCGGACGGCGTGGCGGGGTGAACGGGCGCCAGGTTGAGCACGATGCCCAGCTTCTCCTTCGCGCCTTCGGCCCGCAGCGCCTTGAGGGCGCGCCCATGGCTCAGCAGCAGGTGGTGCGAGACCTGCAGCGCCAGAGCCTCGTCCTTGAGGCCGGGGGCGAAGACGCCGGTCTGGTGGCCCAGTACCGCCACGACCCAGGGCTCGTTGTGCGTGCACAGCGAAGCCAGGCGGTCGCCCAGGCGGCGCTGGATGCCCAGCGCATAGTCCACGAAGTGGTCCACGGTCTCGCGGTTCGCCCAGCCGCCGCGGTCCTGCAGGGCTTGGGGCAAGTCCCAGTGGTTGAGGGTCAGGTGGGGCTGCAGACCACGGGCCAGCATGCCGTCCACCAGGCGGTCGTAGAAGGCCAGTCCGGCCTCGTTCCAGGCGCCCTGGCCGCTGGGCTGCACGCGCGGCCAGCACACGCTGAAGCGGTAGGCGTTGACGCCCAGTCCCTGGATCAGGTCCAGATCCTCTGCCCAGCGCCGGTAGTGCTCGCAGGCCACGCGGCCATCGCTGGCATCGGCGATGGCGCCGGGCTGGCGGCAGAAGGTATCCCAGACGCTGGGGCCCTTGCCATCGGCATCGGCGGCGCCTTCGATCTGGAAGGCGCTGGTGGAAACCCCCCAGACAAAGTCGCGCGGGAAGTGCAGGGCGGTGGTCGGGTCACTCATGGGGCAGGTCAGCAAAGATGAACGGGTGAAGAGAGGCCTGGGCTCACTTGACGGCACCGGCGGTCAGGCCGGCGATGAGTTGGCGTGAGGCCAGCATGAAGAGGGCGATCAGGGGCAGGGTGGCCACGGCGGCGCCGGCGATCAACGCGCCCCATTCGGTGTCCACCGGGTTCTGCAGCAGGCGCAGCGCCAGGGGCAGGGTGAAGCGGTCCGGGCTGCGCAGCACGATCAGCGGACCGACGAAGTTGTTCCAGCTGCCGATGAAGCTGATCAGACCCAGGGTGCCCAGGGCCGGCTTCAGCAAGGGCAGCACGATGCGGGCGAAGATGCCGAACTCGCCGCAGCCGTCCATGCGGGCGGCCTCGATCAGCTCCCTGGGCACGGCGCTGCGCACGTACTGGCGCATCAGGAAGATGCCGAAGGCGTTGGCCGCGCCGGGCAGGTACAGCGCCCGCGGCTCGTCGATCCAGCCCAGCAGGTCCATGACCATGAAGCTGGGGATCATGCTCATGAAGCTGGGCAGCAGCATGGTGCCCAGCACCAGGGCGAACAAGGGCCGCTTGAAGCGGAACTCGAACATCGCGAAGGCATAGCCGCCCATGGCGCAGAAGAGCAGGGTGAGCGCGGTGGACATCAGCGCCACGTAGAGGCTCCATCCCACGCTGCGCCAGAAGGGCACGCGCTCGCCCAGCAGGCGCAGATTGGCCCAGAGATCGTCGCCGAACCACAGCGGGGGCGGCACGCTGAAGATGTCGGTCCGCGATTGCGTCGCGAACACGAACATCACGTAGAAGGGCGCCAGCATCAGCAGGGCGCCGGCCCCGACGAGGGCGTAGGCCAGCCAGCGGGAGCTTTGAAGAGAAGGGCGGGTGCTCATCACGCACGCTCCTTGCCGAAGGCGCGATGCAGGGCCGCCGTGGCCGCCGCGAGGATCGCGAACAGCAGCCAGGACATGGCCGCCGCCGCGCCGAAGTCGTTGAAGTCAAAGGCCAGGCGGTAGAGGTAGACCGCGCTGCTCATGCCGGCCTGGTCGTTGCCGCCGCGCCCGTTGGTGAGCACGAAGGGCTCCTCGAAGAGCTGCAGGCTGCCGACCACCGAGAGCGTGAAGCCGAAGAGCATCATGCTGCGCAGCCCCGGCAGGGTGATGTGCAGGAAGCGCTGCCAGCGGCCGGCGCCGTCCATGGTGGCGGCCTCGTACAGGTCCTTGGGAATGGTCTGCAGCGCGGCGAGGTACAGCACGGTGTGAAAGCCCACGTAGCGCCAGAACACGACCAGGGCGATGGCAGGGCGCAGACGGTCGGGGTCGTTGAGCCAGTCGATGGCTTGCGCCGGCAGCAGCAGCTGCAGGCCCGGGATGTGGCGCAGGGCGGCCAGGCCGCTGTTGATCAGACCGTAGTCCGTGGAGAACAAGGCGCTGAACAGGATGGCGATGGCCACCGTGGACGTGATGTAGGGCAGGAAGTAGGCGCCCATCAGCGCGTTGCGCCAGCGATGTCCCAGAGCCTGCAGCCCGCAGGCCAGGGGCAGGGCCACCAGGTGCTGCGGCAAGGCGCTCGCCACGCCCAGCCAGACCGTGTTGCCCAGGGACTTCCAGAACCAGGCGTCCTCCAGCGCGAAGGTGAAGTTCGCCAGGCCCACCCATTCCATGGCCGCGAGACCGCTGGTGGGCTCCCAGCGGTTCAGCGCCAGCCACAGCGAGAACAGCAGCGGGAAGAGGCCGAAGACGGCGAAGAGCAGGAGGAAGGGCGCCAGGAAGAGATAGGGCGCCTGCGAGGGGCGGATGCGCAGCCGCTTCATCGCTGGGCCCTCGTTTGCAGCAGGCGCTCGGCGTCGCCCAGCGCACTCGCGATGTCCTTGCCGCGGGTCAGGACCTTGTCCAGCTCGGTGTTGATGACCTCGTCGGCGAAGGCGTCCTGGCGGTGCACCGCCACGGGCGTGATCTGGCGCGCGGCGTCCCGCCACAGCCGGCGGGCGCGCTGGCCGCCGAGGAAGGCCACGGGCTCGTCGAAGAAGGGGTGCTCGAAGGTGTCGACCAGGGCCGGGAAGATGTCGTGCGTCTGGAAGGCGTCCAGCAGCAGGGACTTGTTGAGGGTCAGGTCTTGCATGAAGTCCCAGGCCAGGGCGCGGCGGGCCGGATGTCCCTTGGCCGGCAGGGCGTAGAAGCTGCCGCCGTAGGCCGCGAAGGCGCCCTCGGGCAGCTGGGCGGCGCGCCACAGGCCGCGGGTCTTGGGCGCCAGCCAGGAGCCCATGAAGCCCACCAACCAGGCGCCGATCATCTGGGTGGCGATCAGGCCGCGGCGGAAGCCCTCGGTCCAGTCGCTGGACCAGTTGTAGACCTTGGCGTCCAGGCCTTCGGCGCGCACCTGGCGGGCCAGCTCGAAGGCACGCTGGAAGCGCGGACCGCTGACCAGCACGCGGTTGTCCTGGCTGAAGTAAAGGCCTTCGCCGGGCTGCACGCCGGTGCGGATCAGGATGTCCTTCATGTCCCGCGCATGGGCCAGCAGATAGGCGCCGGTCTTGCGGCGGATCTCGCGGCCGGCGGCCACATAGCCGGCCCAGGAGCCGTTGAGGTCTTCGGCCTGCAGGCCGGCGCGGCTCAGCAGGTCCTGGCGGTAGAGCAGGGTGCCGGGGCCGATGTCCGAGGGCAGGGCGACGACCTCGCCGCGGCCGTTGCTGGCCTGCCCCCAGGTGTAGGGCACGAAGCGATCGCGCAGGCGCTCGGCCTGGCAGGGCGCCTGACGCAGGTCGAACAGGCCGCGGCCCTGGGCGAAGCGGCCCACGTAGCTGACTTCCAGCGCCATCAGGTCCGGCAGGTGGCTGCCGGTGGACAGGGCGGTGATCATGGCCGTGTGGTGGTCGTTCATCTCGCGGCTGACGACCTCCACCTCCACGCCCGGGTGCCGCGCGGTCCAGGCCGGCACGGCGGCGCGGACGATGGCGTCCAGCTTGGGATAGGCGGCGATGGTCAGCCGCTGCGGGGCTGCCGCGCGCCCGGCCCCGGCCCACAGGCTCATGCCAAGCGCCAGTCCGAGGCCGGCACGCCTTCGTCCATCGATCCGTTGTGCATCCACGCGCTGTGCGTCCACGTTGTCTCTCGTCTTTGTCTTGGGCGCCGCAGCGCGCCTGGGTGTCGTGGGCCGGAAGGCCGCGCCGGACGATCGATGATGGCATCTTTGCATCAATCGTGAAAGCGCTTTCAAACTATAGGGAAGCGGGGTGCCGCTGTCAATGGCACGGGCCCCGGGTCGAGCACTGCCATCGGGTTTTCACCGGCAGGGATCAGGCCATGGCGTGGCCCGCCTTCGCCTGCGCCGCCGCGCAGAAGCGGCGGACATAGGCCTCATGGGCCGGCAGCGACTGCACCGTGTGGGCCACCTGTTCGTGAAGGCCGCCCAGGAACTGCCGCAGTTCGGCTTCGCCCATCAGGTCGGCCACGGGGTGGTAGGCCTGGGGCAGGAGGCCCTGGCCCAGCATGACCTGGATCCAGGAGTTCTCGGCAAAGAGTTCGTCCGCGGGGCGGAACACCCGACCCGTCTGCGCGAAGAGTTCGAGGCGATGACGCAGGCTGGCCGGCACCGCCATCTCGCGGCAATGCGCCCACAGCGCCGATCCCTCGCGGGCATTGAGGTGGTAGTGCAGGACGATGAAGTCGCGGATGTGCTCCAGGTCCTTCTGCGTCTGGCGGTTGAATTCCTCGACGTCGCAGGCCTGGATGCCGCCGGCCGGGAACATCTGAAGCAGGCGGATGGCGGCGCGCTGGATCAGGTGGATGCTGGTGGACTCCAGCGGCTCGATGAAGCCGCTGGACAGGCCCACGGCGATGCAGTTCTTCTCCCAGGTCCGCAGGCGCTGCCCCGGCGTGAAGCGCAGCACGCGCGGCTGGATCAGCAGCTCGCCCTCCACGTGGCGGCGCAGCACCTCGGGCGCGTCGGCATCGGCCAGCAGCCGGCTGCTGTAGACCAGGCCGTTGCCCACGCGGTGCTGCAGGGGGATGCGCCACTGCCAGCCGAAGTCATGGGCGATGGAGCGGGTAAAGGGCGGGGCCTCGCGCACGGCCGCGGTCTGCACGGCCACGGCACGGTCGCAGGGCAGCCAGTGGCTCCAGTCCTCGTAGGCGACGCCCAGGGCCTCGCCCAGCAGCAGGGAGCGAAAGCCCGTGCAGTCGATGAAGAGATCGCCCTCGACGAGGCTGCCGTCCTGCATGCGCAGCGCGCTCAGGGCGCCCTCGGGTCCGTCGGTCAGCACCGCGGCGATCTTGCCCTCGATGCGCTGCACGCCGTGCCGCTCGGCGATCGCGCGCAGGAAGCGGGCATAGCGCGAGGCGTCCAGGTGGTAGGCGTAGTTCAGGCCGTTGCGCGGGAGGTGCGCAAAGCGCTGCGCCTCGGCGGCGCGCAGTTCCAGACAGTACTCGCCATAGGGCCGGGCCAGGCCCTGGCGCTGGCCCTTGAGCCAGAAGTGCTGGAATCCGGCGCTCCAGTGGTCCTGCCCCGTGCGGCCGAAGGCGTGGATATAGGACTCGCCCGGCGTCTTCCAGCCCTCGAACTGGATGCCCAGCTTGAAGGTGGCCTGGGTAGCGGCCATGAACTCGGCCTCGTCGATGCCCATCAGCTCGTGGTAGGCATGCAGGGCAGGGATGGTGGCCTCGCCCACGCCCACGGTGCCGATCTCCTCGGACTCCACCAGGCGGATCTGCAGCTGCCGGCCCAGCAGCTTGCCCATGAGGGCTGCGACCATCCAGCCGGCAGTGCCGCCCCCGGCGATGACGACGCGGCGGACGGCTTGCGTGGTGTGGAAGGGGGTCATGGGCATCCTCTCTGAAACGGCGGGTGGCTCATCGGTTGAGCTTGTTGAGCAGCAGGGCGCGCAGCCGGCGGTGGGCGGTCTCGTCCAAGGGGGCCAGCAGGCCGCGCGCGTGGGGCGGCAGGTGGGCGGCCGTGTGCTCGTCGGCCTCGAAGACGTAGTGGTCGAACAGCGCCCGCCAGGCCTCGCGCTCGGCGGGCGGCAGCTCGCGCACGGTGGCCAGGGCCAGCCACAGCGCGTTCATGGGCGAGTCCTGCCAGGCGGGCGTGCGGCGCCACCAGTAGTTGATCAGCCCGCTGAACGGGTCAAGGGCCTGGACCTGATGCCACCACTGGCTGGGGATGTAGATCGCGTCGCCGGCCTCCAGGGTCAGGTCTTGCGCGCGGGCCTGCGCGGCGGCGTAGCGCGGGAAGCGCTGCAGGTCCGGCGCGGTGGCATCGACCAGGCTGATGGGCTGGCCGGCCGGGGTCAGGTCCAGCGGGCCGATGTAGAGATCGCCCACGGCCTCGGGCGGATAGAGCGTGAAGCGGCGCCGGCCGCTGACGCAGCAGGCGATGTTGCGGGGCCAGTCCTGATGGGCCGGCACGGTGACGCGGTTTCCCAGCCACAGGCTTACCAGCGGGGCTTCCTCGGCCTCGAAGGCGAGCGGGTGCGTGTCCAGCAGGCCCGGCAGGCAGGCCTCGACCGTGGTCGAGCCCATGTAGAGCGTGGGCGGCGCGGGGTCGTCCAGCGCAGCCATCAACTGGTCCAGCACGGTGCCGAATGGCAGCAGGGCGCGGCTGAAGTTGAAGCCCTTGAAGTCGGGCGTGTAGGCGATGCGGCCGCCGGTGTCGGGGGCCATCTCGTAGACACCCGCGGTAGCGCCCTGCCAGTGGCGGCGCAGCAGCTCGGCGGCCTCGCGCGGACTGCGTCGCGCAGCCTGCACCAGCGGCCAGTGCGAGACCAGGCCGCGCAGCACGCAGGGCGCGTCGCCGTCCGGGCCGCTACCGGTCAGCGCGGGCGGCACCTGGCCGGGTGTGCAGGGCAGCTCGCGCATCGCCGGCATCTCGGGTCCCTCAGGACAGGCGCTGCTCGCGCTGCACCAGTTCGCCGAAGCGCGACAGCGAGGCCACGGCCATCGCCAGCGGCAGCCAGTAGCCGCGCTCGTGCAGCTCGGCCACCACGGCGCCGGGCAGGGCGTCCAGGCGCTCCTCGTGGACCACATGGAAGCCGCCGACGCGGCGCGTGCCGCCGTCGGCCAGCGGCAGGTCCAGGGCCATGGGCTCCAGCAGCTCGTGTTGAAGCAGGGTGTCGATGAAGGCGGGCAGCGTCTGCAGGCCCTCGTGCAGGGCCTGCAGCACGCCGATGCGCCGCTCCAGCAGCGGCGAAAGGCCGCCCTGGGGCAGGAAAAGGGGTTCGCCTTCGCTGTCGCTCAGGCGCGGGCTGTCCAGGTCGATGTGAACCACCCATTGCGTGGCGTCGCGCCCCACCATCAGGGGCTGGCGCTCCAGGGCCCAGGGCAGATGCGGGGCCTCCCAGCCCTGCGGGCCGAGGAAGAGGTTGCCGCGGCTGCCCAGACCCATCAGCGCCACGGGCTGGAAGGGCAGCTCGCCCGTCCCGGCCTGGAAGACGATGGGAAAGCAGCCCTGCAGCAGGCGGAACTCCGCCGGCACCGTGGGCACGGCGGCGAGGTCGTCGCCCAGGGCCCGCGAGGGCAGGGGGTTCAGGCGCAGGGCCTGATGGCTGATGTTGTCGAGCAGGGCGGGGCGCATGGTCGGTCGTTCCAGGGCTGGCGTGGGCCGATGGTAGGGAGACAGGGATCCCGCCGGGGAGGGCAGGATCCCTGAGCCAGGGGCAGCGCCCGCGAGGGGCGGTGCGCCTGGCCTGCGCTCAGAAGGTGTAGCGCGCGCCGACCATGAAGCGGCGGCCGGTCTGCGTCACCGACTGCACTTCGAGGTTCGTGCGGCCATGCGTGCGGATCACGCCGTCGTTCAGGTTGATCGCCTCGAACTGGAAGCTCAGCTGCGGGCTGTACTTGAAGCCCACGCTCAGATCCAGCTGGCCGTAGGGCTCGGTGTAGGACGGGCCCGAGCCGCCGTTCACCGCCGCATTGGTGCTGTTGAGGAACTCGCCGCGCCAGTTGTAGGCCAGGCGCACGCTGTAGCGGTCGTCCTCGTAGAAGCCCACCAGGTTGGCGGAATTGCTCAGGCCCACCAGCGCGTTCTGGTCCTTCAGATCCTCGTTCTGGAACTTCAGGCCCGAGCGCACATAGGTGTAGTTGGCGGCCAGCCCGAAGCCGCTGCGGCCGAAGGCGTGCTGGACGTTCAGCTCCACGCCGTTGATGTGATCGCTGCGCTGGTTGGTGGGCACGCTGATGTTGAACACCGCCAGCGGATCGCCGGGCTGGCCGGCGATGGTGCCCAGGGCGTTGCCCGAGCCGTCCACGCCGGTCTTCACGATGCCGTTGCGACCGTTGTAGGTGTTGAGCAGGTAGTTGCGCACGCAGGTCAGGTCCGCGCCGCCGCAGGCCGCCGCGGCTTCCTTGAACAGGGCGCCGTTGATGGGCGAGCTCAGGCTGAAGGGCGTCATCGGGACCACGCTGGTGCCGATGTAGTTGCTGATGTTCTTGCGGAAGATGCCCACTGCGGCGTAGCTGCTCTTGGCGTAGTAGTACTCGGCCGAGAAGTCGAAGTTCTTGGAGAGCAGGGGCTTGAGACCCGGGTTGCCCTGGTTGCCCGTGCCGCCGGCGGCGCGGTATTCGGCCAGCGTCTGCCCGCCCTGGATCTTGTCCCAGCCGGGGCGGCCGATGGACTCGCCGAAGCTGGCGCGTACCTTCCACTTGCTGCTCAGCTCGGCCTCCCAGTCGATGCTGGGCAGCAGGTAGCTGTATTTGCCGGAGAGGCTGGTGAAGCCCGGTGCGCCCTTGAGGATGGCGAACTCGTTGGCCGAGACCCACTGGATGCCGGTGGCAATGGGCACCAGGGCCTGCGAGTCCACCTTGGTGCGCTCGTAGCGCAGGCCCAGTGCCGCGCTCATGGGCACGCCCCAGTCGAAGTCGGTGCTGTACTGCACGAAGGCGCTGGTGCTGCGCTCCTGCGTGCGGCGGTCGTCATCGAACTTGTCCGTGGCCTTGAACCACTTGTCGCTGCCGTCGGCCTTCACGGCCGCGTCGCGCACGGCATTGAAGTCCCAGACGAAGAAGTTGTTGACCATGCCCGTGCGGTCCGCCGAGCCCATGGCGCGGCTGAAGTACTGCTGGATGGTGTCCGCCTGCCAGAGGCTGTCGGCATAGTCGCTGGGCTTGTTGTGGCCGCCCCAGTCGTTCTGCTGGACGTTGGCGAAGGCGGTACGGTTGTTCACCTTGGTCAGGCCCACGCCGAAGTCCAGGTTGGAGGCATCTGACAGCACGTACTTGCCCTTGACCTGCGCCTGGTCGATGGCATTGCGCATATAGGCATTGCGGAAGGACGAGCCGGTGACCTGCATGAGGCTGGCGCTGTCCGCCGGATTGCCCGAGAGGCCGATGCTCAGCACCGGGAACTTGCCGGAGAAGTCCACGCGGTCGCTGGCGCGGTTCTGCATGGACACGCCCATGGCGTTGTTGGTGCCGTAGGGGCTGTCCGCGCCGGCGGTGGCCACGGAATGGTGGGCGTCGAACTCCAGCTTCAGGCGGTCCGAGGCGCGCCAGGCGGCGTTGAAGCCGGTGGAGTCGTTCTTGTTCTTGGTGCCGTAGTAGGCGCCGCCCATGGCCACGTCGGCCGGGCCGTTGGTGTAGAGCTCCGAGAAGATCAGCGGCGAGGCGATGGGGCCGTCCGTCCAGGTGGTCTTGTCATAGGCGAAGTTGAACCAGGCCGAGAGCTCGCTGCGCTTGGTGTGGATCTTGTTCTCGGAGTAGGTCTTGTCCAGCGTCAGCGTCAGGTCCTTGATCGGCCGGTACTGCAGCACCAGCTGGCCGTTGGTGCGCGTGCGCTCGATGCCGTTCATGCTGTACATGAGGTTCTGGGGCACCTCGTACAGGTCCGTCAGCTTGGGACGGTTAGTGATCTTGCTGGCGCCGGGCTCGGTGGGCAGGGGCAGCGCCGTCCAGTCATTGGCGTTGGCGATGTTGCCGGGCTTGCTGTACCAGCCGTTGGGCACGCCGGCCTGGTTGTAGCCGGAGTTGCGCTTCTGCAGGCTGCCGGTGAGGGCGATGCCGAAGGTGCCGTCGGCAAAGACCTGGCTGTAGATGCCGGACAGCTCCGGCGTCAGCTGCGAACCGGCGATCAGGCCCGGCAGCCGCTTGTTGGAGGCGTCGCTGACCAGCTTGGCGCCGAAGCTGGCGACGGTCTTGGGGTTGTCCAGCGGACGGGTGGTCTTGATGTTGATGGTGGCGCCGATGCCGCCGGTGGGGTTCTCGGAACGGCCGGTCTTGTAGACCTCCAGCGCTGCCACGCCTTCCGAAGCGAGGTTGGCGAAGTCGAAGGAACGGCTGTTGGAGGCCGTGGTGTCGGCCAGGTTGGCGGCCGGCATCTGGCGGCCGTTGAGCAGCACCAGGTTGAAGTCGGGGCCCACGCCGCGCACCGTCACCCGCGAGCCCTCGCCATTGGCGCGGTCGATGGACACGCCGGCGATGCGCTGCATGGACTCGGCCAGGTTGGTGTCGGGGAACTTGCCGATGTCTTCGGCCACGATGCCGTCCACCACGCCCTGCGCCTTGCGCTTGAGGTCCAGGGAGCTGTCCAGGCTCTTGCGGATGCCGGTGATCACGACGGTGTCCAGCTGCGCGCCGTCGTCTTTCTTGGCAGGTGCGGCCTGCTGGGCATGCAGCGTGGGAGCGATGAGAACGGCGCAGGCGGCGGCCAGCCGGCTCAGGGGCACAAGGGGGCCGCGGCGTGGGGGGCAAGTCATGGGTCTGTCTCCTGGGGTTTTTGGGTGTGGCAGCAGGGGCGCTTCTTACCCTGCTGCATTGAAAGCGCTTTCAAATAGTAGCGCCAGCCGCCAAGCGATGTGACCTAGGCATCACCCTAATATGACTGTGGGTCCCTGTGAGAAAGCAACAAGTGTGGGTTCGGCTGCCCCGAAGCCGGATGAAACCGATTTCTGCCGGTGTTCTCAGCGGCTGGCGCTGCGGGCCAGGGTGGCCACGGAGTCGCGCTCCACGAGGCGGGGCTCGGGCAGCTTCAGGGTGGGCTTGCCGCCGGCCAGCATCTCCAGCAGGGCCTGGGCGGTGAGCCGGCCCAGCTCCAGGCTGGCCTGGTGCACCGTGGTGAGGGGTGGCGTCATGTGCATGGCCAGCGCCAGGTCGTCGAAGCCCACCAGCGAGAGGTCTTGCGGCACGCGCAGGCCGGCCTTGTGCAGGGCGACGGCGGCACCCATGGCCATCTGGTCATTGGCGGCGAACAGCGCGGTGAAGCGGTGCGGGCTGGCCAGCAGGCGCTCGGCGGCCTGGCGGCCACCTTCCTCCAGGTAATTGCCGCATTCCACCAGCTCGGGCCGGAAGGCGATGCCGGCGGCTTCCAGCGCGGCCTGGTAGCCGGCCAGGCGTTCGCGGGCGTCGGAATGGCTCTGGTCGCCGCCGATGTGGGCGATGTCCCGGTGGCCGCGGGCGATCAGGTGCTGGGTCGCCAGCCGGGCGCCCTCGCGGTGGTCGTAGTCCATGGCATAGAGATTGGGCGCCTTGATGCTGCGCCCGGTCACCACGGTGGGCACCTGCTTGGCCAACTGGCGCAGCGCGGCGTCGCCCAGCCGGCCGTTGAGGATGATCATGCCGTCCACGCGGCGGCCCATCAGGGTGTCGATGCAGCGCTGCTCCACCGCCACGTCCCAGTGGCCGCTGACGAAGAGGGCGCTGTAGTGCGCCTCGCTGAGCGTCTCCTCGATGCCGCGCATGGCGACGCCGAAGAAGGGGCTGTCGATGAACTGGGTGATCACGCCGATGCTCATCGTGCGCCCGCCCGCCAGGCCGCGGGCAATCGGGTTGGGCACGAAGCCCAGCTCGGCGATGGCGCGGTCCACCGCGGCCTTCTTCTCCGCGCTGACTACCGCCGTGCCGTTGAGGATGCGGGAGACAGTGCTGGGCGACACGCCGCTGGCCTCGGCCACCATGCCGAGTGTGACGGGACCGGACTTGCGAGCCGAGGGCGGAGCGGGGGTTCGAGCCATGAGCGGAGCGCCATGAAAGCGTTTGCGTGAAGGTTGGCGGCGAGTGTAAGGGCAGCGTTCGCTGCCTGTGACTGGCGCGCGCCGGGTGCCGGCGGGGACTGCGGGAAAGTCCCCAATCCCGCGTCCCGCAGTTCATCCAGCACTTTTAGTGCGATCTGCAAGTCCTTATTTTTGAAGGACTTTTTTTCTGCGATGTTGCGATGAAATCAACTGTAAGTGATTGATTTCATTGGACTTTTTTCCGATTTTCCTTGACCTGGCTGAAGTCGGTTAGTAAAGTGGGAGAAATTGTCAAATTGTGGGTCGCTGTGGCGAATTACGTGTTTCAAGGGGCGAGTGCCTTGGCGATGGACGCCAAGGGGCGCTTGACCGTCCCTGCACGTCACCGCGAGCTGCTGCAGGCGCTGTGCAACGGCCAGCTGACGGTCACCAAGCACCCGGAGGGCTGCCTGATGGTCTTCCCCCGTCCGGCCTGGGAGACCTTCCGTGACCGCATCGCCGCCCTGCCCATGTCGGCCGCCGGCTGGAAGCGCGTGTTCCTGGGCAATGCCCAGGACGTGGAGATCGACAGCGCCGCCCGCGTGCTCATCGCCCCCGAACTCCGCGCCAGCGCCAGCCTGCAAAAGGACGTGATGCTGCTGGGCATGGGCAGCCACTTCGAGCTCTGGGATGCCGCGGCCTATGCCGCGCATGAGGCCCAGGTCATGCAATCCGAGCTGCCGGACGCGCTCAAGGACTTCAGCTTCTGATATGAGCGCCACCACGCCTGCTTCCCTCCAGTCTTTCAAGCACACGACCGTCCTGCTGGACGAGACGGTCGAGGGTGTGCTGCACGATCCTGAGGGTGTCTATGTGGATGGCACCTTCGGGCGCGGCGGGCATTCCCGCCTGCTGCTGAGTCGGCTGGGGCCGGGAGGGAGGCTCATCGCCATCGACCGGGACCCCGAGGCCATCGCGGCCGCCACCTCAGGCGAGACGCGGGTCGAGGACCCGCGTTTTTGCATCTGCCACGCGCCTTTCGCGCAGATGGGCGCCGAGCTGGAGCGCCTGGGTGTGCATGCCATCGACGGCCTGATGCTGGACCTGGGCGTTTCCAGCCCGCAGATCGACAACCCCGAGCGCGGTTTCAGCTTCCGTTTCGACGGCCCGCTGGACATGCGCATGGATACGACCCGTGGCGAGAGCGCCGCGGACTTCCTGGCCCGTGCCGACGAGCGCCAGATTGCTGAGGTGATACGCGACTATGGCGAAGAACGGTTTGCTCTCCCGATTGCAAAGGCGCTTGTGGCTCGCCGGGAAGGCGGGAGCCCTGTTCGAACAACCGCCGAGCTTTCCAAAGTCGTGGCTGGTGCGGTCAAAACCCGCGAACCGGGCCAGGACCCTGCAACGCGCACATTTCAGGCTCTACGGATATTCGTCAACGCCGAGCTTGAAGAACTCGAACAGGGGCTGAACACGGCGCTGCGCCTGCTGCGCCCGGGCGGCCGCCTGGCGGTGATCAGCTTCCATTCGCTGGAAGACCGCATCGTCAAGAACTTCATCGCCCAGCACAGCAAGGACGTGGTCGACCGCCGTGCGATGTTCGCGGCGCCCAAGCCCCTGGTGCTCAAGGCCCTGGGTCGCGTCAAGCCCAGCGAGGCCGAGGTCAAGGCCAATCCGCGCTCCCGCTCGGCCATTCTGCGCGTGGCCGAACGCACCGATGCGCCGCTGGTCGAGGCCCCCGCCGCCATGCCCAAGCCGGGCAAGCCGGCCAGGCGCAAGGGAGGCCGCTGATGTGGTCCCGCATCACGCTGGTGTTGTTGGCTGCGGTGATGGTCTCGGGCTACTACCTGGTGCGCAGCAGCTATGAGGCGCGGCGCCTGTTCACCGAGCTGGACCGCGCCCAGAACGAAGGGCGCAAGCTGGAGGCCGACCACCAGCGCCTGCTGGCCGAGCGCCATGCCCAGGCCACCAACCTGCGCGTCGAGCAGGTTGCACGCGAGCGCCTGAAGATGCGCGCCGTCTCGCCCGCCATCACCCAGACCGTGGAGCTGAGCGGCCGTCCCGCCTCGGTCGCAACGCAGGCAGGGGTGCGGCCATGAGCGCCAAGCGCCCCGGCGGCAGCGCCCTGAGCCCGCGCGGCGTCAACTACGCCACCAGCCCGCTGCTGGCGGCCAAGACGCCACCCTGGCGATCGCGCTTCATCGTGGCCCTGGTGGGTCTGGCCTTCATCGGGCTGCTGGGGCGCGCCGTCTACGTACAGCTGATCGCCCAGGACTTCTTCCAGCGCCAGGGCGAGGCCCGCTACGCCCACACCCTGGAGCTGCCCGCCAGCCGCGGCCAGATCAAGGACCGCAGCGGCCAGGTGCTGGCCTCCAGCGTGGCCGTGCCGTCGATCTGGGCCTTCCCCAAAGACGTCGACACCGACCCCGACAAGCGCCGCGAACTGGCCCGCATCCTCAAGATCAGCCCGCAGGAGCTGGACAGGCGCCTGGACCCGGCCAACCGCTTCGTCTTTCTGCGCCGCCAGGCCGACGACGACACGGCGGCCAAGATCAAGGCGCTGAACCTCAAGGGCGTCTTCCAGGACCGCGAGTACAAGCGCCAGTACCCCGAGGGCGAGTCCGCCGCGCACATCGTGGGCTTCACCAACCTGGAAGAAAAGGGTCAGGAGGGCATCGAGCTGGCCTTCCAGAAGGATCTGCAGGGCCGCGACGGCAGCCGCGCCGTCGTCAAGGACCGCCTGGGCCGCGTGGTCGAGGACATGGGCGAGCGCGTCCCCGCCAGCAACGGGCGCGACATCCAGCTTTCCATCGACGCCAAGGTGCAGTTCTTCGCCTACCAGCGCATCCGCGACGCCGTGGCCGAGCACCGCGCCAAGGCCGGTTCGGTGGTGGTGCTGGACGTGCAGACCGGCGAGGTGCTGGCCCTGGCCAACTGGCCCAGCTACAACCCCGGCGATCGCCAGAACCTGATGGGCGAGCAGCTGCGCAACCGCGCGCTGACGGACGTCTTCGAGCCCGGCTCGACGATGAAGCCCTTCACCATCGGCCTGGCCCTGGAGACCGGCCGCGTGCGGCCGGACACCGTCGTCAACACGGCGCGAGGCAGCGTGATGATCGCCGGCTGGTCGCCGACCGACGTCCACCCCTACGGCGACCTGACGGTGGCGCAGGTCATCCAGAAGTCCAGCAACGTGGGAACGGCCAAGATCGCCATGCAGATGCCGGCCCGCGAGATGCACGAGATGTTCACGGCCATCGGCCTGGGCCAGCGTCCGCAGCTGGAATTCCCCGGCGCGATGACCGGCAAGCTGCGGCCCTACAAGAGCTGGCGGCCCATCGAGCAGGCCACCATGAGCTACGGCTACGGCCTCTCGGCCTCGCTGTTCCAGCTGGCGCGGGCCTACACCACCTTCGCCCGCGACGGCGAGGTGATCCCCGTCACCATCATGAAGCGGCCCACCAGCGACCCGGTCAGCGGACTGCGCGTGTTCAAGCCCGAAGTCGCCCAGCAGGTGCGCGCCATGCTGCAGACCGCCGCGGCGCCGGGCGGCACGGCGCCGGCGGCCATGGTCCCGGGCTACAGCATCGGCGGCAAGTCCGGCACCGCGCACAAGCAGGAAGGCAAGGGCTATGCGGGCCACAAGTACCGTTCCTGGTTCGTCGGGCTGGCGCCCATCAGCAAGCCGCGCATCGTGGTCGCGGTGATGGTGGACGAGCCCAGCAACGGCGTGTATTTCGGCGGCGCGGTCGCCGCGCCGGTGTTCAGCCAGGTCGTGGCCCAGACCCTGCGACTGATGGGCGTGCCGCCGGACCTGGACGTCAAAACACAGATCGTCGCGAGCCAGAAGCTTGAGGCGGTCGAAGAAAGCTTCTGAGCCATGCTGACCCGACTCAAATCCCCCGAAGCTGCCGCCCGCTGGCTCCAGGAATGGACCACGGGCGCCTTGCGTACCGACAGCCGCCTGGTGCAGCCGGGCGACGCCTTCATCGCCTGGCCCGGCTACGCGCGCGACGGCCGCAACTACGTGGCGGCTGCCCTGGCGGCCGGTGCGGCGACCTGCCTGGTGGAGAACGAGGGTGTCGAGGCCTTCGGCTTCGTCGATGCCCGCGTGGCCTCGCTGCCCGAGCTCAAGAGCCGCACCGGCGCCATCGCCGCGCAGTACTACGGCCAGCCCAGCCAGACCCTGCCCATCGTCGCCACCACCGGCACCAACGGCAAGACCTCCACCGCCTGGTGGACCGCGCAAGCCCTGACCCTGCTCGGCCAGCGCTGCGGCGTGGTCGGCACGCTGGGCGTGGGCGTACCGCCCATCCCCGGCACCGCGCAGGCCGCGGCCATCGAATACACCGGGCTGACAACACCTGACCCCGTGATGCTGCAGCAGGCCTTCGCCCGCATGCGCGACGAAGGCTTCGGCGCCTGCGCCATCGAGGCCTCGTCCATCGGCATCAAGGAGCACCGCCTGGACGGCACCCAGGTCCGCGTGGCCCTGTTCACCAACTTCACCCAGGACCACCTGGACTACCACGGCAGCATGGCCGCCTACTGGGAAGCCAAGCGCGAGCTCTTCGGCTGGAGCGGCCTGCAGGCGGCGGTGATCAACGTCGACGATGCGCAGGGCGCGGCACTGGCGGCGGAGCTGCAGTCTCAAGGGAAGCTGGACCTCTGGACCTACGGCCTGAACCGCAGCGATGTGCGCCTTGCCGCCCATGATCTGCACTACCGCGCCGGCGGCCTGGCCTTCACGCTGAAAGAGCCGGGCGGGGCGGAGCACCTGGTCGAGACCGGTCTGATCGGCGAATACAACGTGGCCAACCTGCTGGCCGTGATCGGCGGGCTGCGCGCCCTGGGGCATGCGCTGGACGCCATCGTGCCGGTGGCCGGTCTCGTGACGCCGGTGCCCGGTCGCATGCAGCGGGTGGGCAACGGCCGCGAGCTGCCGCAGCTGGTGGTGGACTACGCGCACACGCCCGACGCGCTGGAGAAGGCCCTGGCCGCGCTCGCGCCGCTGGCCGAAGCGCGCGGCGGGAAGCTGGTCTGCGTGTTCGGCTGCGGGGGCGATCGCGACCGGACCAAACGCCCGCAGATGGGCGCCATCGCCGCCCGACTGGCCGGCCAGGTGGTGGTGACCAGCGACAACCCGCGCAGCGAGGACCCGGCGCAGATCCTGGCCGACATCGTGGCTGGCCTGCCGGCCGGTGCCGCGCACACCGCGCTGGTGGACCGCCGTGAGGCGATTCGCGGCGCCGTGCTGGCAGCCCGTCCTGCCGACGTGATCCTGGTGGCTGGCAAGGGCCACGAGGACTACCAGGAGATCCGGGGCCAGCGCCATCCCTTCTCCGATGTGGAGGAGGCCCGCGCCGCCCTGATCGAAAGGGCCGGCCTGTGAGCGCGGCCTGCCTGATGACCCTGGCCCAGGCCCATGCCCTGCTGCAGCCCCTGCTGCCGCAGGCCCGCCTGGTGGGCGACGGCGCGACGCCGCTGCAGCGGGTGCACAGCGACACCCGCAGCCTGCAGCCCGGCGACCTCTTCGTGGCGCTGCGCGGCGAGCGCTTCGATGCCAACGACTTCCTGGCCCAGGCCCGTGACGCCGGTGCCGCCGCGGCCCTGGCCGAGCGCGGCCTGGACGCGGCCGGCCTGCCCGGCATCGAGGTGCCGGATGCACGCGCGGCCCTCGGCCTGCTGGCCCAGGCCTGGCGTGCGCGCCTGCGGCTGCCGGTGATCGCGGTGACGGGCAGCAATGGCAAGACCACGGTCACGCAGATGATCGCCTGCATCCTGTCCGCCTGGCTGGGCGAGGATGCGCTGGCCACGCAGGGCAATCTGAACAACGAGATCGGCGTGCCGCTGACCGTGCTGCGCCTGCGCCAGGACGAGACCCGCTGGCACCGCGCCGCGGTGATCGAGCTGGGCATGAACCACCCCGGCGAGATCGCCCCGCTGGCCGCCATGGCCCAGCCCACCGTGGCCCTGGTCAACAACGCCCAGCGCGAGCACCAGGAGTACATGGGCACGGTGGAGGCCTCGGCGCGCGAGAACGGCGAGGTGATCCGCGCCCTGCCCAGCACCGGCGTGGCGGTGTTCCCTGCCGAGGATGCCTGTGCGCCGATCTGGCATGAGCTGGCCGGCGATCGCGCGCAGCTGAGCTTCGCCCTGCAAGGCCCGGCGGACGTGACCGGCCGCGCGCAGTGGGTGGAAGCTGGCCATTGGGCGCTGGAGCTCCACACGCCCGCCGGCGATGCGCCCGTCGCGCTCGCGGTGGCGGGCCTGCACAACGTGCGCAATGCGCTGGCGGCCGCCACCTGCTGCCTGGCCGCGGGCGCGCCGCTGGCCGCAGTCGCACAAGGGCTGGAGGCCTTCCGCCCGGTCAAGGGCCGCTCGGCGCTGCGCCGGGTCCAGCGGGCGGGGCAAGACCTGACCCTGATCGACGACAGCTACAACGCCAACCCGGACAGCGTGCGGGCGGGCATCGAAGTCCTGGCCGACCTGCCAGGCAGCAGCTGGCTGGTGCTGGGTGACATGGGCGAGGTCGGTGACCAGGGCCCGGAATTCCACCGCGAGGTGGGGGCCTACGCGGCCCAGCGCGGCCTGGCCGCGCTGTGGTGTGCGGGGCCGGCGGCGGCCCATGCGGCCGCGGCCTTTGAGGCGTCGGGAGGGGCTGCAGTGCGCGAGGCCTGCAGAACCTTTGCGACGGTGGACGAGCTCATCGCGGCGCTGGACGCCGCACCGGAAGTCAAGAACGTGCTCGTCAAGGGATCGAGATTCATGCGCATGGAACGAGTGGTGGCGGCGCTGGCCGGCACGCAGGACCAAGGGGACGCACATGCTGCTTAGTCTGGCGCAGTGGCTGGCAGGGCTGTACCCCGAGTGGGGCTTTCTGCGCGTCTTCAACTACATCACCTTCCGCGCCGTCATGGCCGCCATGACGGCGCTGCTGATCGGCCTGGCCTTCGGGCCGTGGGTGATCCGCCGCCTGACCGAGATGAAGATCGGCCAGCCCATCCGCGAGTACGGCGTGCAGCAGCACCTGGCCAAGAGCGGCACGCCCACCATGGGCGGGGTGCTGATCCTGATCGGCATCGGCATCTCCACGCTGCTGTGGTTCGACTGGACCAACCGCTTCGTGTGGGTGGTGATGCTGGTCACCATGGGCTTCGGCGCCATCGGCTGGGTCGACGACTGGCGCAAGGTGGTCTACAAGGATCCCGAAGGCATGAAGAGCCGCGAGAAGTTCTTCTGGCAGTCGCTGATCGGCCTGATCGCTGCGCTGTACCTGGCCTTCTCGGTGTCTGAAACCAGCTTCCTGGGCGTGGTGCAGCTGTTCTTCCGCTGGGTCTCCAGCGGCTTCTCGACCGAGCTGCCGCCCAAGGCCGACCTGCTGGTGCCCTTCTTCAAGACGGTGAGCTACCCGCTGGGCGTCTTCGGCTTCATCGGCCTTTCCTACTTCGTGATCGTGGGCACCAGCAACGCCGTGAACTTCACCGACGGCCTGGACGGCCTGGCCATCATGCCGGTGGTGCTGGTGGGCTCGGCCCTGGGCATCTTCGCCTACCTGACCGGCTCCTCGGTCTACTCGAAGTACCTGCTGCTGCCCTACATCCCTGGCGCGGGCGAGCTGCTGATCTTCTGCGGCGCGCTGGCGGGGGCAGGTCTTGCCTTCCTGTGGTTCAACACCCACCCGGCCCAGGTCTTCATGGGCGACGTCGGCGCGCTGGCCCTGGGCGGCGGCCTGGGCACGCTGGCCGTGATCACGCGCCAGGAGATCGTGCTCGGCATCATGGGCGGCGTCTTCGTGGCCGAGGTGCTCTCGGTGATGCTGCAGGTGAGCTGGTTCAAGTACACCAAGAAGAAGTTCGGCGAGGGCAAGCGCATCTTCAAGATGGCGCCGCTGCACCATCACTTCGAGAAGTCGGGCTGGCGCGAGACCCAGGTGGTCGTGCGCTTCTGGATCATCACCATGCTGCTGTGCCTGATCGGCCTGTCCAGCCTGAAGTTGAGGTAAGCCCATGCGCCACCTCAAGGATCTGAGCCTGCTGATCCTGGGTCTGGGAGACTCCGGGCTGGCCATGGCCGCGTGGGGCGCGAAGCATGGCGCGGCGCGGATCCAGGTCTGGGACTCGCGCGAGCAGCCGCCGCAGCTGGCGGCGCTGCGCGAGCAACTGCCCACGGCCGAGTTCCTCCACGGCGAGCTGCCGGAGTCGGCGCTCAATGGCGTGCACCTGGTGCTGAAGAGCCCGGGCCTGTCGCCGCTGGACGGCCGCCTCGTGCCGCTGCTGTCGCTGGCCAAGGCCACGGGCATCCCGGTGCAGGGTGAGCTGGACCTCTTCGCCCGCGCCCTGGCCGATCTGAAGGCCGAGCGCCGCTACGAGCCCGCCGTGCTGGCCATCACCGGCACCAATGGCAAGACCACCACCACCTGCATGACGGCCCTGCTGGCCGAGCGCGCGGGCAAGCGCGTGGCGGTGGCCGGCAATATCGGCCCGAGCATGCTGGGCCTGCTGGGCGCGGCGATGGACCTGGAGCCGGCCCCTGTGCCGGTCGAGGCGACTGCCGAAGCGGCTGACGACGACACGCTGCCGCTGGAAGCCGGCAGCGAACTGCCGGCCGAGGCGCCCGAGGCCGAGGCGCTGCCGGTGGCAGAGGAGGGCGCGGACCAGGTTGAAGCTGATGCCGAGGCCATGGCTGAGCCGGCCGAGCCTGCTGCCGATGACACAGTCGTGCCCGCTGCCGCCGAGATCGCCAGCGCCGACGCCACCGCAGCCCTGTCTGCCGACGAGCCGTCGACCCTCGACGCCGTCGCCGCGTTGCTGGACGAGCAGCCCCTGCCCATCAAGCCGCCGCCCCCGAAGCCGCCGGTTTTCGAGCACCTGCCCGAGGTCTGGGTGCTGGAGCTGTCCAGCTTCCAGCTCGACACCGTGCAGGGCTTCGAGCCCACCGCCGCGGCCGTGCTGAACCTGACCCAGGACCACCTGGACTGGCACGGCGACATGGCCGCCTATGCCCGCGCCAAGGCGCGCATCTTCGGTCAGCAGGCGCTGATGGTGATCAACCGCGACGATCCGGAGGTCGAGGCCATGGTGCCCGCGCCGGTGCCCGTCAAGCAGGGCCGGGGTCGGCCCACCAAGATGGTCTCGCGCGAGGTCGTGCGCTTCGGCCTCAATGCGCCGACGAACCCCGGCGACTACGGCCTGGTGGTCGAAGGCGGCATGGCCTGGCTGGTCCGTGCCCGCGAGTCGGATGACACGGTGAAGCGCAAACCTGTTCGCCCCCACGCCGCGACGCGGCTGCCCCCCGAGGGGGCTGAGAAGGCTTGGGGCGGCCCGGCGCCTTCTCAGGACGAGCCCGAAGAAATCCTGCTCCAACGCCTGATGCCCGCCGACGCCCTGCGCGTGCGCGGCCGCCACAACGCCGCCAACGCCCTGGCGGCGCTGGCCCTGGCCTCGGCCGCGGGCTGCGCGCTGGCGCCCATGCTGCATGGCCTGCGCGAGTACCGCGGCGAGCCGCATCGCGTGGAATACGTGGCCACCGTTCGCGGCGTCGATTTCTATGACGACTCCAAGGGCACCAACGTGGGCGCCACCGTGGCCGCCATCAAGGGCCTGGGCGCGGACCGCGCGCCCGCGAAGCTGGTGATGATCCTGGGCGGCGACGGCAAGGGGCAGGACTTCTCGCCCCTGCGCGAGGGTCTGGCCCGGCATGCCCGCGCCATCGCCCTGATCGGCCGCGACGCGCCGGCGCTGATGGCGGTGCTGGAGGGCCTGGACCTGCCCCTGCAGACGCATGAGAGCCTGGAAGCCGCCACGCGCTGGTGCCTGACGCAGGCCCATGGCGGCGACAGCGTGCTGCTGAGCCCGGCCTGCGCCTCGCTGGACATGTTCCGCAACTACGCCCACCGCGCCGAGGTCTTCGTGGCCACGGTACAGGAGCTGGCGAACGAGGAGGGCCTGGCCTGATGGCTGCCGAAGCGCTTCTCGGCCTGGGTGACAAGCTCCGCGGCTTCCTTTCCGGCGTTCGCCATGACGCGGGCGGGCCCGAGACCGTGCCGGTGCGGGACTGGGTCTCGACCTCAGCCGGCCAGCCCACGCGGCTGCAGGGCTTCGACATCACCCTGCTGTGGGTCGTGCTGGCCATGATGGCCCTGGGCCTGCTGATGGTCTATTCGGCCTCCATTGCGATGCCGGACAACCCCAGGTTCGCCAAGTACCTGCCCACGCACTTTCTGACCCGCCACATCGTGGCCATCTGCTTCGGTCTGGTGGCCGGCCTGATCACGGTGCAGCTGCCGGTGAGCACCTGGGAGAAGCTGGCGCCCTGGCTCTTCGTGACGGCTCTGGTTCTGCTGGTGGCGGTGTTGATTCCGCATGTGGGCAAGGGCGTCAACGGCGCGCGGCGCTGGCTGCCGCTGGGCGTGATGAACTTCCAGCCCTCGGAGCTGGCCAAGCTGGGCATTGCGATGTATGCGGCCAGCTACATGGTCCGCAAGATGGACGTGAAGGAGAACTTCTTCCAGGCGGTGTGGCCCATGGCCGTGTCGCTGGCGGTAGTGGGCGTGCTGCTGCTGGCCGAGCCCGACATGGGAGCCTTCATGGTGATCGCGGCGATCGCGATGGGCATCCTCTTCCTGGGCGGCGTCAACGGCCGCATGTTCTTCCTGATCGTGGCGGTGCTGATCGGCGCCTTCGTGCTGATGATCACCTTCAGCGAGTTCCGCCGCGAGCGCATCTTCGCCTACCTCAACCCCTGGGACGAGAAGTACGCACAGGGCAAGGCCTACCAGCTGACCCATTCGCTGATCGCCTTCGGCCGCGGCGAGTTCTTCGGCCAGGGCCTGGGCGGCAGCCTGGAAAAGCTGCACTACCTGCCCGAGGCGCACACCGACTTCCTGCTGGCCGTGATCGGCGAGGAGCTGGGTTTCGTGGGCGTGGCCATCGTGATCTTCGGCTTCTTCTGGATGACCCGCCGCATCTTCCACATCGGCCGCCAGGCCATCGCGCTGGACCGCGTCTTCGCGGGGCTTTACGCGCAGGGCATCGGCATCTGGATGGGGGCGCAGTCCTTCATCAACATGGGCGTGAACCTGGGCGCGCTGCCGACCAAGGGGCTGACGCTGCCGCTGCTGAGCTTTGGCGGGTCGGCGATCCTGATGAACTGCGTCGCTCTGGCGATCGTGCTCAGGATCGATATTGAAAACCGACAGCTCATGCGAGGAGGCCGAGCATGAGGCGCCAGAGCGCAGCGATGGCGCGCACGCCCGCAGGGCGGGCCCAGCGGTTTGGGCGTAGCCAGAACAGACAGCTCATGCGAGGAGGCCGAGCATGAGGCGCCAGAGCGCAGCGATGGCGCGCACGCCCGCAGGGCGGGCCCTGCGGTTTGGGCGTAGCCAGAACAGGCAATTGATGCGGGGAGGGCGCACATGAGCACCGCACGGCCGCCCGTAGGGGCTCATTCCCGCCTGGCGGGACAGCACGCAGTGCGAAGGGTGCCCCAATGAGCACCCGCCACCTCGTCATCATGGCGGCCGGCACCGGCGGCCACATCATTCCGGGCCTGGCCGTGGCCGAGGAGATGAAGCGCCGCGGCTGGAGCGTCAGCTGGATCGGCACCGAGACGGGCATGGAGAACCGCCTCGTGCCGCCCACCGGCATCCCCCTGGACCGCCTGGCTTTCGCCGGCCTGCGCGGCAAGGGGCTCAAGCATGCGGTCACCGGCCTCTTCACACTGGTGAAGGCCTTCGTGCAGTCCCGCATGGTCTTTGTGACGCGCGACGCCGACGCCGTGCTGGGCATGGGCGGCTATGTCTGCGTGCCCGGCGGCTTCATGGCCTGGCTGATGCGCAAGCCCCTGGTGCTGGTCAATGCCGATGCCGCGCCGCTGATGTCCAACCGCCTGCTCAAGCCCTTTGCCCGGCGCATCGCCTTCGGCTTCGAGGGCGAGGCGGCGCAGGCCCTGGGCGACAAGGCCCTGGTCAGCGGCAATCCGGTGCGCGCCGCGATCGAGGCCCTGCCCGCGCCGGCCGAGCGCTACGCCGGCCGCAGCGGCCCGCTGCGCCTGCTGGTGGTGGGTGGCTCGCTGGGCGCCAAGGCGCTCAACGACGTGCTGCCCCAGGCGCTGGCCCTGATGCCGGCCGAGACGCGCCCGGTGGTCGTGCATCAGACCGGCCAGGGCCAGCAGGCCTCGGTGCAGGCGGCGTACAAGGCAGCCGGCGTCGAGGCGGACGTGCGCCCCTTCATCGACGACATGGCCCAGGAGCTGGCGAGCTGCGACCTGATTCTCTGCCGCGCCGGTGCGGTCACGGTCAGCGAGCTCTGCGCGGCCGGCGTACCGGCCATCCTCGTGCCCCTGGTCGTCAAGACCACCTCGCACCAGCGCGACAACGCCGCCTACATGGCGGAGAAGAACGCGGCCCTGCACCTGCCGCAAGGCGAGCTGACGCCCGAGCGCTTGCAGCAGCTGCTGGCCACGCTCAGCCGCGAGCGCCTGCTGCAGCTCGCCATGAATGCCCGGGCCCTGGCCCGTCCCCAAGCGGCCTCGCGTGTGGCCGATGAAATCGAGAGGCTGATCAAGCCGTGAGACGCCCATGAGACACGCCATCAAGCACATCCACTTCGTCGGCATCGGCGGTGCCGGCATGAGCGGCATCGCCGAGATCCTGCACAACCTGGGCTATGCCGTCTCGGGTTCGGACCAGGGCGAGAGCGCCACCACGCAGCGCCTCGCGCAGCTGGGCCTGCAGGTGCACATCGGCCATGACGCCGCCCACATTGCCGGCGCCCAGGTGCTGGTCACCTCCACCGCGGTGAAGGCCGACAACCCCGAGGTGCTGGCCGCCCGCGCCGCGCGCATCCCCGTGGTGCAGCGCGCCGTGATGCTGGCCGAGCTGATGCGGCTGAAGCAGGGCATCGCCATCGCCGGCACGCATGGCAAGACCACCACCACCTCGCTGGTGACCTCGGTGCTGGCCGAGGCCGGCGTCGACCCCACCTTCGTGATCGGCGGCAAGCTGAACTCGGCCGGCGCGAACTCGGCGCTGGGGCAGGGCGACTACATCGTGGTTGAGGCCGATGAGTCCGATGCTTCCTTCCTGAACCTGCTGCCCGTGATGGCGGTCGTCACCAACATCGACGCCGACCACATGGACACCTATGGCCACGACTTCGCGCGGCTCAAGCAGGCCTTCGTGGACTTCCTGCACCGCATGCCCTTCTACGGCGCGGCCATCCTCTGCGGCGACGACGAGGGCGTGCGCTCCATCATGCCGCTGGTGTCGCGGCCCATCATCAGCTACGGCCTGGGCGAGCACAACGCGGTGCGCGCCGTGAATGTGCAGGCGCTGGCCGGCGGCCAGATGCGCTTCACGGTGCAGCGACGCTTCGACGACGAAGCGCTCCCTGAGCTGGACGTCACCCTGAACCTGGCCGGTCAGCACAATGTGCTCAACGCGCTGGCCGCGATCGCCGTGGCGACCGAGCTGGAGCTGGCGGACGCGCCCATCGTGGCCGCGCTCGCCAAGTTCGGCGGCGTGGGCCGGCGCTTCCAGCGCTATGGCGATTGCAAGTCCTCCGACGGCGGCCGCTTCACGCTGATCGACGACTACGGCCACCACCCGGTGGAGATGGCCGCCGTGCTGTCCGCCGCGCGCGGCGCCTTCCCCGGCCGGCGTTTGGTGCTGGTATTCCAGCCGCACCGCTACACCCGCACCCGCGACTGCTTTGCCGACTTCGTCCGCGTCATCGGCCAGGCCGACGCCGTGCTGCTGAGCGAGGTCTACGCGGCGGGCGAGGCCCCCATCGCGGGCGCCGACGGCCAGGCCCTGGTCGCCGCATTGCAGGCGGCGGGCGGCGCTCCGGTCTTCGTGCCGGACGTGGGCCAGCTGCCGGCGGCCATCGCGCGTGAAAGCTGCGATGGTGACGTCGTGATCGTGATGGGCGCAGGCTCCATCGGCGCCGTGCCGGCGCGCATCGTTGAATTGCTGAAGGAGGCCACGGCATGAGCCTGGACCTGAACATCGATCCCAAGGCCCTGGGCAAGGTCGCCGTGCTCTTCGGCGGTCACAGTGCCGAGCGGCCCGTCTCGCTGATGAGCGGCAGGGGCGTGCTGGAGGCGCTGCTGTCGGTGGGCGTCGACGCCCATGCCTTCGACCCGGCCGAGCGCCCGCTGCAGGCGCTCAAGGATGAGGGCTACGAGCGCGCCTTCATCGCGCTGCATGGCCGCGGTGGCGAGGACGGCACGCTGCAGGGCGCGCTCGAATGGCTGGGCCTTCCCTACACCGGCTCGGGCGTGACGGCCTCCGGCGTGGCGATGGACAAGACCATGACCAAGCGCGTCTGGGCTGCCGAAGGCCTGACCACGCCCAAGTACCTGGCCCTGAGCCGCGAGGAGCTGACCCGCGAGCGCATCCGCACCATCCCCGACGAGCTGGGGCTGCCCGTGGTGGTGAAGCCGCCGCATGAGGGCAGCAGCATCGGCATCACCAAGGCCGTGGGCTATTCGGTGATGCAGGAGGCCGTCGAACTGGCCCTGGGCTTCGACGACGAGCTGCTCTTCGAGGAGTGCATCGAGGGCCCCGAGCTGACCTGCGCCGTGCTGGGCCAGGGCGCCGAGGCCGTGGTGCTGCCCGTGGTCGAGATCCGCGCCGTGGGCGGGGACTACAACTTCGAGAACAAGTACGTCACCGACACCACCCAGTACTGCTTCGGCACGCTGCCGCCCGCGCTGGAGGCCGAGATCCAGCAGATGGTGCTCAAGGCCTACCGCCTGCTGGGCTGCCGCGGCTGGGGCCGCGCCGACCTGATGCTGCGCAAGTCCGACATGAAGCCCTTCCTGCTGGAGATGAACACCAGCCCGGGCATGACCTCGCATTCGCTGGTGCCCAAGGCCGCCAAGGCCGTGGGCATCGACTATCCGCAGCTGTGCCTGTGGCTGCTGGCCCAGGCGCGGACGGACCGCGCGCTGCCTCAAGGCAAGACCTGACCCCGCCAGGAATCGCTGCCATGCGCGCGCCCAGCCTCACCACCCCGCTGCCGCCGGACGTCCGTCTGATGAACGGCGTGTCGGCGCTGCTGGTGCTGGGCGTGCTGCTGGCGGCGCTGTGGCTGGGGCTGCAGTGGGTGGTGCGTCTGCCGGTCTTTGCGATCCGCTCCATCACCGTGGAAGGCGATGTCAACCGCAACAGCGCGGCCTCGCTGCGGGCGAACGCCCTGCCGCGCATGAGCGGCAGCTTCCTGAGCATGAACCTGCAGCAGACCCGCGCCGCCTTCGAGGCCGTGCCCTGGGTGCGCCACGCCACCGTGCAGCGCCTGTGGCCGGCCCGGCTGCAGGTGACGCTGGAAGAGCACGAGCCCGCGGCCTACTGGGAGACCAAGCCCGAAGGCGCCGATGCCGACAGCGACGCCAGCGTCGAGCGTCTGCTGGTCAACAAGCAGGGTGAGGTCTTCCAGGCCAACCTGGGCGACGTGGAAGACGAGGATCTGCCGCTGCTGTCCGGCCCAGAGAAGAGCTCGGCCCACATGCTGCAACTGTGGCGGCAGCTGCAGGCCCAGACCGCGCGCCTGGAGGACAGCATCAGCCGACTGGACCTGTCGGGCCGCGGTTCCTGGCGCGCCACGCTGGAGAAGGGCACGGTCATCGAACTCGGCCGCGGCAGTGACGCCGAAGTGCTGGCCCGCTACGCGCAGTACGTGAGCAGCATCACCCAGATCAGCGCCCGCTTTCATACCGCCGTGCTCAGCGCGGACCTGCGCCACGTGGATGGCTATGCGGTCCGCCTGCGCGGCATCTCGACCTCAGCAGTGACGCCGGGCAAGCCCGGCGCGAAGAAGAACTGAATGGATATGGACCACCCCCTACCGGCTTCGCCGGCTCTGCGAAGCGGCACGGAGAACTGACATGGCGAAGGAATACAAGGATCTGGTCGTTGGCTTGGACATCGGCACCGCCAAGATCATGGCCGTGGTGGCCGAAGTGATGGGCAATGGCGAGCTGCGCATCGCCGGCCTGGGCGTGGCGCCTTCGCACGGGCTCAAGCGCGGCGTGGTCGTGAACATCGACGCCACCGTGCAGTCCATCCAGCAGGCGCTGAAAGAGGCCGAGATGATGGCGGACTGCAAGATCAGCCGCGTCTTCACCGGCATCACGGGCAGCCATATCCGCGGCCAGAACTCCACCGGCATGGTCATCGTGCGCGACAAGGAGGTGACGCCGGTGGACGTGGCCCGCGTGGTCGAGACGGCCAAGGCCATCAACATTCCCAATGACCAGCGTCTGCTGCTGGTCGAGCCGCAGGAATTCGTGATCGACGGGCACGAGGTCAAGGAGCCCATCGGCATGAGCGGCGGGCGGTTGGAGGTCAAGGTCCACATCGTGACCGGTGCTCAAAGTGCCGCCGAGAACATCGTCAAGTGCGTGCGCCGCTGCGGCCTGGAGGTCGACCAGCTGGTGCTCAACCCCAGCGCCTCCAGCCTGGCCGCCCTCACCTCGGACGAGCGCGACTTGGGCGTGGCCCTGGTGGATATTGGCGCGGGTACCACGGATGTCGCCATCTTCACCGGCGGTTCGATCCGGCATACCGCCGTGATTCCCATCGCCGGGGATTTGATCACCAGCGATATTGCGATGGCCCTGCGCACGCCGACCAAGGATGCCGAGGAAATCAAGGTCGAGCACGGGGTGGCCAAGCAATTGCTGGCGGATCCGTCGGACCAGGTCGAGGTGCCGGGTTTGGGTGATCGGGCGCCCCGGATGCTGTCAAAACAAGCACTTGCGGGCGTTATTGAACCCCGCGTCGAGGAAATCTTCTCGCTGGTGCAGCAGGTGATCCGCGAATCCGGGTATGAGGAACTGCTGTCCTCGGGGATTGTGCTGACCGGCGGCTCGGCGGTCATGCCGGGTATGGTCGAACTGGCCGAGGACATATTCCTCAAACCCGTGCGGCGCGGGAATCCGACCTACAGCGGCGCCTTGTTCGACATGGTGGCCAATCCGCGTTCCGCCACTGTGATGGGCCTGCTGGAGGAGGCGCGGCTGTCGCGCACCCGCGGGCTGAAGGCGGCGCAGCAGGCGGGCTCGGTGAAAACCCTGTTTGGCCGCGCCAAGGACTGGTTTCTGGGGAATTTCTGAGTCATCCCGGCCAAAGGGTATGGGCCGGGTTTGATCAAGGTTGACGAGGACGTGTTGGTGAATATGGGACCGGGATGAGCCCGCAAGGGCCCTGGAATGTGGTGTAAAGGGATACAAACCCCCAAAAAACAAGGGGGAAGCCCATCAAAAAGGGTTGATCCCTCTCGTTTTTTTCTGCTGGCAACTGCACAATTGCTGAAGGAGGTATGTTATGGCGATCGAGATGATCGAAGAGTTTGATCAAGGCACCCAAATCAAGGTGATCGGTGTCGGTGGCGGCGGCGGCAACGCGGTCGATCACATGATTGATCAGGGTGTGCAAGGCGTCGAATTCATTTGCGCCAATACCGATGCACAGGCACTGAATCGCTCCAAGGCCGACCAGCTCTTGCAGCTGGGCACCACGGGCCTGGGCGCCGGAGCCAAGCCCGAAGCCGGCAAGGCGGCCGCCGAGGAGGCCGAAGCCCGCATTCGCGAAGCGATTGCCGGCGCCAACATGCTCTTCATCACCGCCGGCATGGGCGGTGGCACGGGCACGGGTGCCGCGCCCGTGATCGCCCGCGTGGCCAAGGAGATGGGCATCCTGACGGTGGGTGTGGTGACCAAGCCCTTCGAGTTCGAAGGCTCGCGCCGCATCAAGGCCGCAGACAGCGGCCTGGCCGAACTGGAAGCCAACGTCGACTCGCTGATCGTCGTGCTCAACGAGAAGCTGCTGGACGTGCTGGGCGAGGACGTCACCCAGGACCAGGCCTTCGCGCACGCCAATGACGTGCTGAAGAACGCCGTGGGCGGCATCTCGGACATCATCCACATCCCCGGCCTGGTGAACGTCGACTTCGAAGACGTCAAGACCGTGATGAGCGAGCCCGGCAAGGCCATGATGGGCACGGCGCAGGCCACCGGCCCGGACCGCGCCTCCAAGGCCGCCGAGGCTGCCGTGGCCTGCCCGCTGCTGGAAGGCATCGACCTCTCCGGCGCGCGCGGCGTGCTGGTGCTGATCGCCGCGGGCAAGAGCAACTTCAAGCTCAGCGAGTCCCGCAACGCGATGAACACCATCAAGCGCTATGCGGCCGAAGACGCGCACATCATCTACGGCACGGCCTATGACGAGAGCCTGGGCGACGCCATGCGCGTCACCGTGATCGCCACCGGCCTGTCGCGCCGCGCCGCCCAGCAGCAGCCGCTGCAGGTCGTGCAGCAGCAGGCCCAGCTGCGCACCGGCACCGACAACATGCCCGTGCTGACCAACCCCGTGGTGATGGGCAACCCCGCCATGGGCGCGCCGGTGCCCACCGCGCAATCGGTGGCCCAGGACTTCGGCGGCATGAGCGTGCCCAGCGTCTGGCGTCATGGCCGCACGGCTGCGGCCAAGGTCGAGGCCCTGTCGTCCAACGGCATGGACGAGATCGAGATCCCGGCCTTCCTGCGCAAGCAGGCGGACTGAGCCTCCTGAGTCTCCAGCGAGCCTGAGCGTTCGCAGCCCCCGGCGACTTGTGCCCGCCGGTGGGCCCTGCTGACTTCACCCGTCGCGCCCTACCTCCTTCAGGCGCGGACGGGTGTTTTTCTTTGTAAATGCCATGGGATGCGCTTCGTTTTTACGCGACGCTCCCCATGCCTGGGCGGGACATCCATCTTGGCAGTCCCGGGTGTACAGCGCAGACTGGCGCCGCTTCGCGATTCGCATGCCGCCTCCATTCGCCCCCATGTCCTCTCCACTCCGCTTGTTCATGGCTGTTGCTGGGCGGCACCCTGGGTCTGAATCCTGGCTCTGCGTGGTGCGGGCGAGGCTGGGGTGCTGGCTGCTGGTGGGGTGGCTGAGTGTCATGCACGCCTCGGCCTGGGCCCAGGTGCCGCCGCGCCTCCATCCTGAGCTGCCGGCCACGCGGGCCGGCGAGCAGGCCCGCAGCGCGGAACTGGCCGTCACCGCGCTGAGCGCCGAGGATCTGCAAGCCTGGTGGGCGGCGCTGCGCCGCATCGACGGCAGCAATGCGGCGCTGCCGGCGGCCCTGCTGCCGCCGGAAGATCCCCGGGCCTGGCAGCAGGTGGCCCTGCCGGACATCCGCCAGCGCGCGCTCAGCACCGATTTCTCCGGCCCGGCCGAATACCAGATGCGCTGGTACCGCTTCCGCTACCGTGCGCCCGAGGACCGCTGGCCCACCAGCGTGGCCTTGTACAGCCCCAAGGTCGTGAGCCTGGCGACCGCGGTGCTGGTGCGCACCGAGGCCGGCTGGCGCCCCATCTACGACAACCAGGCCGGGGCGCGCGAGCAATGGGTGAGGCCGCTGTGGGCGCTGATCCCCGGGGCACTGACGGCCTTGCATGACGGGCAGGACATGGAGATCGTGCTGGCCGTGCCCGTGCACCGCAAGGGCTTCTACACGGTCACCACGGCCTGGCTGGGCGCGCGGGAAGACCTGGAGCCCATGGTCGAGCGGCGCTGGGCCCTGCAGATCGGCGTGCCGCAGGCCACCGGTCTGACCCTGGTGGTGCTGGCCCTGTTCTCGCTCACGCTGTGGTGGCGGCGGCGCCAGGAGCCGGTCTACCTCCTCTTCACGCTGGCCAGCCTGGCCTGGCTGCTGCGCAACCTGCACTACCACCTGGACATGCCGCGCAGCCTCAACGCCCTGGACTGGTTCTGGTGGCTGACCCATGCCTCCATGTCCTGGGTGATGCTGCTGACCTTCATGTTCGCGCTGCGCTTCGTGCCCACGCGCTACCGGCGCTTCGAGCGCTTCGGGCTGGGCTTTGTCGTCGTGACCGGCCTGCTGACCCTGCCGATCTGGGCCCGCTACTACGACACCGTGGTGACCCAGCACCTGGCCAATGGCATCGTGGGCATCCTGGGCACGGGCTTCATGCTCAAGGTGGCCTGGCAGGCGCGCAGCCGCGAGCTGTGGGTCATCGTCGTCGCCCTCGTCATCGGGCTGGCGCTGGGCGTGCATGACCTCGGACTGCTGGCCGGCTGGGGTTGGCCCGAGCACATTTACCTGATGCCCTTCAGCACCCTGATCATCGTGGCCAGCTTCCTCTATGCGGTGCGGGGCCGCTATCTGGGAGCGCTGAGCCAGGTCGAGCAGTCCAACGAGCACCTGGCCCTGCGCCTGGCCGAGCAGGGGCGGCAGCTCTCGACCCAGCATGAGCGGCTGCGCGAGGCCGAGCGCCAGCAGGCCCTGCTGCTGGAGCGCCAGCGGCTGATGCAGGACATGCACGACGGCCTGGGCTCGTCCCTGCTCTCGGCCATGGTGGCGGTGGAGCAGGGGCGCATGGCCCAGGCGACGGTGGTCGAGGTGCTGCGCGAATGCGTGGACGACCTGCGCCTGGTGATCGACTCCCTGGAGCCCGTGGGCCATGACCTGGTCTCCCTGCTGGCCACCATGCGCTATCGGCTGGCCAAGCGCCTGCAGGGCTCGGGCCTGGTGATGGAGTGGGACGTGCAGGATCTGCCGCCCCTGCCCTGGCTGGAACCGCCCGACGCCCTGCACGTGCTGCGCCTGCTGCAGGAGGCGCTCAACAATGTGCTCAAGCACGCCCATGCACAGCGCGTGCGCATTGCCACACGGGACTTGGGCGATCGCATCGAGATCCGGGTGGAGGACGACGGCCAGGGCTTCGACATGGGCAGTGCGCGCAAGGGCCGCGGCCTGCGCAACCAGGTCAAGCGTGCCCAGCGCCTGGGCGGCACGCTGCATGTCGAAAGCGCGCCGGGCCGGGGCACGCGGCTGAGCCTGCGCCTGCCGGTGCACAAGGGCGAGCCGGCCGCCGCCGCCGACGATGGAGCGCCGGGCCCCATGGCCCCAGGCGGGCAGGCCGGGGTCTGATCGCCGACAATGGGCGCATGCTGAAGCAAAGAACCCTGAAGTCGCTGACCCGCGCCGTCGGCGTGGGCATCCACAGCGGCCAGAAGGTCGAAATGACGCTGCGGCCGGCGGCACCGGACACCGGCATCGTCTTTCGCCGCATCGACCTCAACACGCCGGTGGACATCCCCGTGCGCGCCAACACCGTCTGCGATACCCGCATGGCCACCACGGTCAGCCCAGAGGGCGACCCCGGCGCGCCGCGGGTGCAGACCATCGAGCACCTGCTCTCGGCCTGCGCCGGTCTGGGGCTGGACAATCTCTATGTGGACATCAATGCCGACGAGGTGCCCATCCTCGACGGTTCGGCCGCCAGTTACGTCTTCCTGCTGCAAAGCGCCGGCATCCAGTTGCAGGACGCGCCCAAGCGATTCCTGCGGGTGAAGAAGACCGTGGAGGTGCGCCAGGGTGAGGGCAAGCGCCTGATGTGGGCCCGGCTGGAGCCGCACCATGGCTACACGCTCTCGTTCCAGATCGAGTTCGACAACCCGGCGGTGTCCGCCACCGGCCAGCAGTTCACCTTCGACATGGGCTCCGGCCAGTACAAGAAGCAGATCGCGCGGGCCCGCACCTTCGGCATGACCAAGGACATCGAGCTGATGCGCTCGCGCGGCCTGACCCTGGGCGGCGCCATGGACAACGCCATCGTCGTCGACGACTACCGCGTGCTCAACGCCGACGGCCTCCGCTACGACGACGAGTTCGTCAAGCACAAGATCCTCGACGCCATCGGCGACATGCACGTCGCCGGCCATCCCATGCTGGGCGCCTACACCTCGTTCAAGGGCGGGCACGCGCTGAACAACCAGCTGCTGCGCGCCCTGCTGGCCGACGAGTCCAACTACGAAATCGTCAGCTTCGACGACGAACGCGAGGCGCCGCAGGGCTTTGCGGAGCTGGCGCCGGCGTGGTGAGCCAAGTGGCAAGACCTGGCCTCATGAGATGAGTATCAGCGGCTCGCAACTGACCAAGCTGGGGGAGCGGCTGCGCACCGCTCCTTTGAGCGAGGCGGATTTGCGGATGCTGGACGAATACCGCCGGTCTTTCGGGCCGGCAGGCGAGCAGGTGCTAGCGACCTTGCGCGAGACGATTGACGTGCCGGTGACGGTGCGAGGAGCGAAGTCGACGCAGGCGATCGTGGAGAAGCTGCGCAGGCAGTCGTGCCGGCTGGGGCAGATACAGGACATCGCGGGGTGTCGGCTGGTTGTGGCTGCCATGCACGATCAGGACGAGGTCGTCGGGATGATTCTGGAGCGGTTTCCTGATGCGCAGGTCTTCGACCGCAGGGATGCGCCCAGCCATGGCTATCGCGCGGTTCACCTGGTGGTGAAGGCCTTGGAGCGCTGGGTGGAGATCCAGGTGCGAACGGAGCTCCAGCATCAGTGGGCCAGCATGTCAGAGATGCTGGCCGACATCTGCGGGATAGAAGTGAAGTACGGCGGTGGGCCTGCGCAGGTCCAGGAGGTCTTGAGCAACGCCTCTCTTGCGATTGCTGATGCAGAGGCGCTTGACTTGAGCTTGAGGCGCCTGATCCAGGGGATGCCATCGCTTCCAGCCCCTCCAGCCTTCTTCCGAAATCCTCCGGAGGCCTTGACGAAAGAGCAGCTGACACTTCTGCAGGACTACCGCATGGCGGAGAATCGGCAATCAGTCATCAAGGCCGAGGTCGATCGTCTTGGCAAAGAAGCCTTCCGGAGGCGCCAAGCACTGAAGCAGCACATCAGCACCTTAATTGAGCAGCTCCTGCCATTTCGCCGCCCATGATCTTCCTCGTCCACTACGACCGCAAGAAGGCGACCCTCGTCGACTTCCTCACCTACGCCGATGAGCAGCGGCAGGAGGCGGAGCGTGCACGCCTGGACCGTGAGCTGGCGCAGCTGCGCCAGCCCGGCGAGTTCGAAATCATCCTGCTGGAGGCCGACAGCGAGCAGGCTGTCCGCCATACTCATCGGCGCTACTTCGAGACGCTCGAAGAGCTGCTGCGCCCCGTGCTCGAGAAGGCGGAGGCTTCGCACCCATGATGCTCTTCCGCCTCGTCTTCGGCCTGCTCCTGCTGGGCGCGCTCCTGTGCTTCGCGCTCTACATCGGCACCCGCCAGCCCCTGTGGCGCCGCCGCGGGCAATTGCTGCTCAAGTGGACCCTGCTGGCGGCCTTTGGCTTCTTCGCGGTGCTGCTGCTGGAGCGCCTGGCGGTGATGCTCTGAGCGGGAGCGGGCCCGCTCACTCCTCCAGCGCCTGCAACTGCACCAGGCGCTGGTAGATCCCGCCCTCGATGGCCATCAAGGTGTCATGCGTGCCGCGCTCGGCGAGCCGGCCGTGGTTGAGCACCAGGATCTGGTCGGCCTCGCGGATGGTCGAGAGCCGGTGGGCGATGGCGATCACGCTGACCTGGCCGTGCAGCTCGCGCAAGGCCTCTGAGATCAGCGCCTCGGTGGCGCTGTCGATGCTGGCGGTGGCCTCGTCCAGGAACAGCAGGCGCGGGGCGCCCGCCAGCGCGCGGGCCATGGCGATCAGCTGCTTCTGGCCGGTGGAGACGCGTGCGCCGCCTTCACCCAGCAAGGTGTCGTAGCCCTGCGGCAGGCTGCTGATGTAGTCATGGATGCGGGCCTGCCGCGCCGCGCTGATCATGGCCTCTTCTGAAATCTCGCGGCCCATGGTGATGTTCTCGCGCGCCGAGGCCGCCATCAGATAGGGCTCCTGCGGCACCAGGCCCACGGCGTCGCGGAAGGCGGCGTCGGGGATCTGGGCCAGGGGCTGGCCGTCGAGCAAGATCTGACCCTGCTGCGCCCGATAGAAGCGCAGCAGCAGGGCCAGCAGCGTGCTCTTGCCCGAGCCGGTGTGACCGACGATGCCGGTGAAGCTGCCCGCCGGGAACTGCAGATCCAGATCCTTGAGCACCCACAGGGGCTGGCCTTCGGGCGTGTCCTTGTAGGCGAAGCGCAGCTGCTGCACGCGCAGCTCGCCGCGGGTGATGCGGGCCTCGGGCCGCTGCTCGCTGACCTCGCCGTCCTCCTGCAGCAGGGTGCGCACCCGCGAGGCCGCCACCATGGACTGCTGCAGCTGGCCGAACTGCATGGTGATCTGGATCAGCGGCTCCACCACCCGCGAGATGTAGCTGAGGAAGGCGTAGAGCAGGCCCACCTCCATGGCCTCGCCCAGGCCGGCGATGTGCAGGGCCTCGCGCTGGCCGAAGCCGTAGATGAGCGTGATGATCAGCAGCACGTTGAGCAGATCCAGCGCCGGGCGCAGCAGCCAGGCGTTGGCGCGCAGCTCAGACACGCGGGCCGCCCAATGCCGGCCGTTGGTCTGCTCGAAGCGCTGGGCGAAGCGCCCGGCCGCGCCGGTGGCCTGCAGCACGGCCATGCCGGCCAGGCTCTCGGCCATCTGGGCATTGATGTCGGAACGCAGCTCGCGCGCCCGCTGCACGGCCGGCGCGCTCCAGCGCTGGTAGAGCCAGATGATCAGCACGCTGGCCGGCACCAGGGCCAGCACGATGAGCATCAGGTGCCAGTCCAGCCAGGCCATGGCCGCCAGGGCGCCGAGGATCACGAGGCTGGAGTCCAGCATCACGTAGAGCACCTGGCGGTAGAGCTGGTTCACGGCCTCGGTGTCGTTGGTGACGCGGCTCAGCAGCTGGCCCGAGATGGAGCGGTCGAAGAAGGCCATGGGCAGGCCCATGACGTGGGCGAAGACCCGGTCGCGCAGGCGCAGCACGGAGCGCCGCGCCACGCCGGCCATGCGCGTCAACTGGGCATAGCGCACCCAGGACGCGATCCAGCCGCAGGCCAGCAGCCCCGCCAGCAGGGCGGCCATGGCGGGCAGCTCGAACTGGCGCGGCAGCAGGTGCGCGTCGATGAAACGCTTGCCCAGGGCGGGGCCCAGGGCCTCCAGGCCCGCGGCAATCAGCAGCCACAGCGCACCCCAGCGCAGGCTGCGCTTCTCGGGCCGGGCAGCATCCAGCAGCAGGCCGACGGCCCGCCAGGGGCTGGGGGCGGACCCGGTAGGCGCCTTGTTCTTGTCCTCAGGCTGCATCGAGCGAGGCCTCCAGTTGTTGATAGCGCCACTGCGCGGCATACCAGCCGGCCTGCGCCAGCAGGCTGTCGTGCGTGCCGCGCTCGACGATGCGGCCGGCCTTCAGCACCACGATCTCATCCGCCTCCATCACCGCGCTGAGGCGGTGGCTCACGACCACCAGGCCGCGTTCGGGATGCTGCTGGCGCAGCTCGCGCAGGTGGGCGAGGATCTGCGTCTCGGTGCCGGTGTCCACGGCCGAGAGCGCGTCGTCCAGCATCAGCAGCGGTGCCTCGCTGAGCAGGGCGCGGGCGATGGCCACGCGCTGGCGCTGGCCGCCGGACAGCGTCACGCCGCGCTCGCCGACCAGGGTTTCGTAGCCATGGGGCAGGGCGGCGATGTCCTCGTGCACCGCGGCCAGGCGGGCCACCTGCTCGATGGCCTCGCGGGAGGCCTCCGGCCGTGCCAGGGCGATGTTCTCGGCGATGGAGGCCGAGAAGAGGAAGGGCTCCTGCGGTACCCAGGCGATGCCGCGGCGCAGGGCCTCCAGGCGCACGTCGACCAGGGGAAGCTGCCCCAGCAAGACCTGACCCTCGTCGGGCTCGAACTGGCGCAGCAGCAGCTTCAGCAGCGTGGATTTGCCGGCGCCGGTCGGGCCCACGATGCCCAGGGTGCGGCCTGGCGCCAGGCTCAGCGCGATGTGCTGCAGTGCCGCGCGCTCGCTGCCGGGGTAGCTGAAACCCAGGTTCTGCAGGTGCAGGGGCACTTCGGTGGGCATGGCCAGCCGGCCTTCGTCCTGCAGGCTCAGCGGCGCGTCCAGCACCGGCTGCAGCCGGCCCCAGGCGGCGCGTCCGCGTTCCAGCAGGGACAGCACCCAGCCCGCGGCGAACATGGGCCAGATCAGCTGGCCCAGGTACATGGTGAAGCTGGTGAGCTGGCCGATGCTGAGCTCATCGCGCGCCACCAGCCAGCCGCCCAGCCCCAGGGCGATGGCGGTGGCGGCGGTCAGCGCCATGCCCACCGCCGGCTCGTAGGCGGCCTCCCAGCGCTGGGCGCGGAAGGCGGCCTCGCCGGCATGGTCGGCCAGCTCGTGGAACTGGCGGCCGGCGCGCGGGATCCGGCCCAGTGCACGCAGCGTGCGCACGCCGGCCAGGCTTTCCTGGGCGTGCTGATTGAGGGCGGAGAAGCGGGCGAGCGAGTCCTTCCAGGCCAGGTGCACGTGGTTGGAGATGAACCAGAAGGCCAGCGCCATCAGCGGAAAGGGCAGGAGCGCCGCCAGGCCCAGCCGCCAGTCCACGCCCAGGGTCATCATGCTCAGCACCAGGACCAGGGTCAGGCTGCCGTCGAAGGCCGCCAGCAGGGCTTCGCCCGCGGCCATCTCGACGGCGTCGACGTCATTGGTGGCCAGGGCCATCAGGTCGCCGCTGCGCTGGGCCTGGAAGAAGGCGGGGCCCTGCAGGGTCATGCGCTCGTAAAGCCGGGTGCGCAGCTCGCGGCCCAGCCGGTAGGCAGCGGCAAAGAGCTGCATGCGCCAGCCCACCCGCAGCAGATAGATGGACAGCCCCGCGCCCAGCAGCAGGCCCAGCTGCATCAGCAGATCCGGCCCCTGCAAGCGGCCTTGCGCGAGGCCGTCGACCAGATGGCCCACCTGGCGTGGGATCCAGACGGTCAGCAGCGCGATGGTGGCCAGCATCACGGCGGACGAAGCATAGGCACGCCAGTGCCGGGCCACGAAGGCCGAAATGAGGCGGGTGAGTGTCATGGGGGGCGGAGCTTAAGCGCTTCTTGCGCTGAGCGGGGCTGCTCATTGTGCCAAGCGCGACCAAGTGGCATCCAAAGGTGACGGAGGCGAGGGCGGCTGGCGCGCCGGGCGGCTGCATATACTGACCCGACAACCCAGGAGGATCCACGTGAAGAAGAACCTGAGCAGTAGGTTGCTGCCCTTGCCCATTCTGGCTGCGGCCCTGCTTGGCGCCTGTGCGAACAGCGGCAACCCGGCGCTGGAGAAGCCGCAGCCTGTGATGGTGCCTGCACCCGCCGAGACCCTGCCACTGCCCAGACCCATCGCCGCCCCTGCGCCCGCCCACATGCACATGGCGATGCCGCACACCTACTCCCGCACGCCGCCACCGCCCGTGGTCAACGCGCCCGCGCCAGGCATGGCCAAGTACGCAGGCGTCAGCGACAACCCCTGGCGCCGCGTCGCCGAGCAGCCGGTATCGACCTTCAGCGCCAGCGTCGACACCGGCAGCTATGCCAATGTGCGCCGCTTTATCGCCCGTGGCCAGCTGCCGCCCGCGGATGCTGTGCGCGTCGAGGAGCTGGTCAACTATTTCGGCTATGACTATGCCGATCCACCGGCCTCGCAGGAGCAGCCCTTCGCCGTCGATGCCAGGCTCAGCCGCTCGCCATGGAACGCCGAGCGTGGTCTGTTGCGCATTGCGCTCAAGGCTCGCGACCTGGCCAAGGCCAGCCTGCCGCCCGCCAACCTGGTCTTCCTGGTCGACGTGTCCGGCTCCATGAGTCCAGAGGATCGGCTGCCCCTGGTGAAGTCGGCGCTGAAGCTGCTGGCGCTGCAACTGCGGCCGCAGGACAGGCTCAGCATCGTCAGCTACGCCAGCGGTACCCGCCTGGTGCTGCCGGCCACACCGGGTGACAAGAAGACCGAGATCCAGCTCGCCATCGACAGCCTTGCGGCCGGTGGCGGCACTTATGGTGAGGCCGGCATCCGCATGGCGTATGCCCAGGCGCGCGAGGTCTTCATCGCTGGCGGCATCAACCGCGTGCTGCTGGCAACCGATGGCGACCTCAACATCGGCGTGGTGGACCCGGCGCAGCTCAAGGCGCTGGTCGAGGACCAGCGCAAGGCCGGCGTGGGGCTGACCACGCTGGGCGTGGGCGACAGCAACTACAACGAGGCGCTGATGAAGAAGCTGGCCGATGCGGGCGACGGCAGCTACCACTACCTTGACACACTGCAGGAAGCGCACAAGGTGCTGGTCAATGAGATGAGTTCGACCCTGGCCGTGCTGGCTCAGGATCTCAAGTTGCAGATCGAATTCAATCCGGCCCAGGTCGACGAGTATCGCTTGATCGGCTACGAGCTCCATGCACTGGCACGTGAGCAGTTCAATGACGACAAGGTCGACGCGGGCGACGTGGGTGCCGGCCATACTGTGACCGCGCTGTACGAATGGGTGCCGCGCGGGGGCAAAGGCAGCGTGGACCCGCTGCGCTACAAGGATCCAACATCGGCGGCCAAGGCCAATGCCAAGGGAGAGGGCGAGGGCGAGGGCAAGCGCCGGGAGCTGGCCTGGATCAAGCTGCGCTACAAGAGGCCGGGCGAGTTGCAGAGCCAGCTGATTGAGTTCCCGGTGGCCCGGCCCGCACAGTTGCCGCCGATCGAGCAGTCGGATCAGGAGCTGCGCTTTGCTGCGGCGGTAGCTGGCTGGGGACAGTGGCTGCGAGGCAGCACGCTGATTGGTGACTACGGCCCGCAGCAGGTGCTGGCCCTGGCTCGCGAGTCACGCGGCGCCGACCGCTTTGGCCATCGGGCGGAGTTCCTGCGCCTGGTGGAGCTGTCTGGGGCGTTGAGGCGTTGATAGCCCCTATGTCACTCGGCAAGCGATCATGTATGGCGCGCGCGCAGGCGCTGATGGCGGAGGCAACGCCTGCGAGCCTGCGGTACGCCGCTCTCGAACTGCGGCTGTGCATTGAGGCGCTGACATACGAGAAGCTGCGCTCGTTTTCCGCGATGGTTCCTGAAGACGTGTTGCGAACCTGGCAACCCCCCCAGGCTGTGAAGGCGCTGCTCGAGTTTGAGCCGCGTGCGGATCGCACGTTCGTTTTGCATGCGGGTGTCGAAGAGCCGTACGGGAAGCCCGCGCAGGACATGAAGTACGTCGGAACACACAGTTCTCTCCGACTTGGGTGGCTGCGCAAACACTACAACAAGCTGGGAAACCTGCTCCATGTGCCGGCAGTCGGAGACTCGCGGGCGCCGGACGTGACAGCGTTGAAGACGTACCTTTCCGACGTCATTGCTGACCTTCAGGAACCTCTTCAAAGCGGCATCACAGGCGGGGCGTTTCGGGAGGTGTTCCAGTTCACTTGCTCTGCATGCGGAAAGCCGGTCATCGCTAACGCCGAGGCTGTTCGTGAGAAGAGCAAGGCCATTTGCTTGAGTCCGCAATGCAAAGCCGAATACTTTGCGCGGCTTGACGAGACAGGGGAGGCGACCTTCGAGTTGATGGTGACGGTATTCGAGTGCGTCGGCGAAGGCTGTGATGGCGCGGTTCCGATCGAGAACCGGAAGCTAGATGTAGGTATGGAGTTCGCATGTCCAAGGTGCGGGCTGAAGCATGGGATCTTTGAACGTCAGTGGGGATATGGGCTGCTTGAGGGCTAGCCTTGAAGCCTTTGCCGCACAACTGGGATGCCGTCGACGACGTGGCTGAGGGTCAGGTCTTGCCTCCAGGCGTTCTTGCTTCGCATATTGGCTGGGCGGCCCCTGGCAAGGAGCGGTCCGCAAGAGCAAAAAGGGCCGGCAAGCCGGCCCTCTCTTTCATCAGCGCGTACGCCGCATCAATCCGCCGTGGCGGCGATGCTCAGGTTGCCGTAGCTTGGCGTCAGCATCACGTAGACCCAGGTGCCCGAGGGCAGGCCGCTGAGGCGGCAGGTCTCGGTGTTGCCGGCCGTGACTGAGCGGCAGCCATAGTTCGTGGTGGACGGCCAGGCGTTGTGCTTCAGATACAGGTCGGCATTGCCGGTGCCACCGGTGGTCTTGACCGTGATGGCGCTCTTGCCGGCAGGCACGAGCACGGCGTACCAGCCGGGGTTGCCGGCATCGGTGCTCTGGTAACGGCGCACGCAGCCGTTGGTGCTCATGGCGTAGCTCGTATCAGCGCAGTCGGGGCCCTGGCTCCAGTCGGGGGCGGCCGGCTTGAGGGGCAGGTCGCTGAACATGCCGCGCAGCGTGGCGGAGACGAAGTCGCCGCGGGGCACCACCATCACGTAGACATAGCCGGCACCGCCTGTCGGCAGGGGCAGGCGCAGGTCGGCGTTGCTGCCGCCAGCCTTGACGTCGTAGTCGGTGGTGCTGGGCCAGCCGGTGGCCTTGGCGTAGATGTCGGCACCGCCCTTGAGCTCGGAGAGGCGGAAGATGGCCTGATCCCAGCTCTTGGCGTTCATCGAGAAGCTGAAGGGGCCGGTGCCACTCAGCGCGCGGGTGCAGCCATTGGCCAGCACGCTGGTGCTGGAGAGCTTGCAGGCGCCGATGACGTCGGCATTGAGCAGCGGCAGGGTGTTGGCGCGGCGGCTGGTGCAGTTGGCGTTGGCGAGGTCGCCGTTGCCGATGCACTGGGTCAGCCATGACTTGAAGTCGGCGTCCAGGCTGGTGCCGATGGCATCGATGCGATTGCTGTAGCCGGCGTAGTCGCCCTTGCGCATCAGCGGCAGGAAGGCCTGGTCCTGGCTGGGCTGACGCTCCAGCATGTAGCGCACGGCGAGGTAGCCCCAGTTGTAGACGCGGGTCTGGCCGCTGCTGTAGGTGTTGCGCATCACCTCGCTCAGGGCCATGGGGGCGGTCTGGGCGCGCGAGGTGGCATCGGGGTAGTAGGTGCGGCGATAGCTGTAGGACACGTACTCGGCCACGCCTTCGATCCACCAGACCGAGGAGTTCTTGACCTTGCCGTTGAGCTCCAGTGGATAGCTGCCGAAGCCGCCCCAGAGGTTGTAGCGACCGTCGAGGTAGTGGGTGAACTCGTGGTTCAGGTTCCAGATCTCGAAGTTGCTGAGCCAGTCGGCGCGGTGGGCCAGGAATCGGGCCTGGTTGCCGGGCTGCGAGGGATCGCCTTCGAGGTAGATGCCGCCGTTGTTGGTGTCGTTGCCGAAGAGGAAGCCCGAGAAGCGCGAGTACTGGGCGTAGCTGTCGAAGACCACCAGCTCCAGGGTGCCGTTGTTGTCATTGGCCACCGGCTGCGAGGCATTGGTGCCGAAGAGGCCGTGGAAGTAGCCGGTCTGGTTGGTGATGCTGGTGCAGGTGTCGGCCAGTTGCTGGCTGCTCATCGCCTGGGCGCGGATCACGTACTGCGTGCCGCAGGCATAGCGGATGGGCAACTTGATGCGAGCCACGGTGTCGTAGGCGTTGCAGGTGCCGTAGCTGCTGCAGTTGGCGCTGTCGTACTGGTCCACCATGGAGGCGGCACGCATCCAGACGTCGATGGTGGCATCGTCGCTGGCCTTGTAGCCGGCGGTCTGGTTGACGCCCAGCGAGCGCACGGTGGAGGTCAGGGCCGGATAGCGCAGGAAGCGCAGCATCTCGCCCATGGCGTTGGCGAGGTGGTAGCCATAGCTGGTGCCGGCCTGGCTGCGGTTGCGGGTGAGGAAGGCGTCCAGCGAGCGGGCGTAGCTGGCGTCGTTGGCGACGGCTGCGCCGAAGTCGTCCTGGCCGTCGCCGTAGAACAGCACGTTCATCGCGGCCAGGATGGCTTCGTTGGTCCAGTAGCCGGTGGCGAAGGTGCTGGGCTGGGTCTGGTCAATCCAGCGCTTGGCCGTGGGTGCCATGGCGGCGGCGAAGCCGGAGGAAGCGGTCTTGAATACCTCGCTGACGAAGTAGGCGTTGTCCTCGGTCGGCTTCATGAAGGCCGCGGAACTCATCAATTGGGTCAGCGCACCGCGTGCCGAATTCAGCATGGCCGCGCTGCCGGCCGGGATGCCGTTGTAGCTGTCGCCACGCACCGACATGAAATTCCAGTAGCCCGCCGTGCGAAGGAAGGACAGCAGGTTCATGGACTTGTTGCTGTCGTCGCCGGTGTAGCCCAGCGAGCGGCGCTTGAGCTCGTCGGCCACGGTGATGATGTTGGCGTCGCTGAACACCGTGCGGTACTGGCTGACCGAGCCGCTGTAGAGCTTGTACATGCAGTCACGCAGCGAGGCGTTGTCGATGAAGCTCAGCAGCGTGCTGCCGCTCTTGCCCACGAAGTCGGCGCCGGTGCAGACCGCGGTGCCGGAGGCCAGGCTGCGTGCGGCCAGGGCGCGGCGGCGGGCCAGGCTGGATTCGGGCTTGACGGCGGCTTCGCGCTGCAGTGGCGGCACCAGGCTGTCGGCATTGCGCAGCGGCAACTGGGACGGGTGCAGGCCCTTCCTGGCCACATGTTCACCCTGCAGCGGCTCGCCAGGCAGGCTGCTCAGGGCCTGCTGCGACTGGGCTGCGCGCAGGCTGGCGGTGTCAGCCGCCTGACTGCTGGACAGTGCACCCAGGCCCATGGCCAGCGCCAGCCAGGGGGTGGCATGGCGTAGCGGCGGCCACGCGCTTCTTGAAAGTTCGGACATCTTGGTCTCCGTTGAGGGGTTGTTGTTGCGCACTCCTGGGCGCGCAGCGCACATTTCAAGCTGCATTTCATAAAAATTCTATAGATATATTGTGCATATGCTGTAAACACTGAGCACCAAATGTATCGGCTGGCAGGGGTGTGCCAACTTGCATCAACCACGCGGCAAGGCGGCCTCGGGCAAGTCCTAGGTTAAATATATTGATGGAATGCCAGAATTATTTACGAAGGATATGTGTCCTTTGCCATCCAGCGGCATCACCAAGCAGTCGCAGAACACCCCCCGAGGAGACTCCATGAACCGTCGTCATCCCAAGCATCCCCATTGCGTCCGGCTGAGCTTGCTGGCCGGCGCCCTGGCCGTGCTTGCCGCCCAAGCCCAGGCCCAGTCCACCAGCCCGGACAAGGCCGCCGATGCGCCGCCGCAGACCCTGCAGCGGGTCGAGATCGTCGGTTCCAGCATCAAGCGCATCAGTGCCGAGGGCCCAAGCCCGATCGCCGTCTACAAGAAGGCGGACATCGAGGCCACGGGGGCGACGTCCACGGTGGAATTCCTCTCCAAGATGGCCGCCGTGACGTCTTTTGGCGATGGCAACAATGGCAACTCCTTCTCGGCTGGCGCCACCAGTGCGAGCCTGCGCAATATGGGCGCGCAGAACGTGCTGGTGCTGCTCAATGGCCGGCGCCTGGCCAACTACGCCTTCGCGGCCGGCACCGACACGCCGTTCGTCGACCTCAACACCATCCCGCTGGCCGCCGTCGAGCGGGTGGAGATCCTGCGTGACGGCGCCTCGGCGCTCTACGGTTCGGATGCCGTGGCCGGCGTGATGAACTTCGTCACCAAGACCGACTACCAGGGCCTGGAACTGGCCGGCAAGGTAGGGCAGCGCACCGCCGGCGACCAGCGCCGCGGCGAATTCAGCCTGACCGGCGGTCATGGCGACCTCACCCGCGATGGCTACAACCTGCTGGCCATGCTGAACGCCTCGCGCCGCGAGCCCGCACTGGCCGGCAAGCATGCGCTGACCCGCAGCGCCGATCTGCGGCCCTACGGCGGCCTGGACCTGCGGGACACCTCGCGCAGCCCGGGTTCCATCCAGCGGGTCGACCAGGGCTTCCGCAAGGCCCATCCGGCCTGTCCGGCATCGCAGGTGGAGACGGACAGCACCGGTGACGAATACTGCCGCACCGATCTCGCGCCCGATGTCGAGCTGGGCCCAACCCTGGAGCGACTGAACCTGGCCGTGATGGGTACCAAGGCCTTGAGCGCCAACACCAGCCTCTTTGGCGAGATGGTGCTGGGGCATAACAAGACCACCTGGCACGGGGGCTATCCCTCCCTGGAAACGGGCACCGACCACCGCGTGCTGCCCGGCATGGCGGCTTATGTGCCGGCCCTCGGCCGTTGGGTGGACGACAAGGGCGTGACCCATGAGAACAGCCCGCTGCTGGCCTTCCGTTCGGTGAACGAGGCGGGCGAGCGCGGCACACGTGCCCTGGTGACGAGCGGCCGGGCGCTGGCGGGCGTGCGCGGCCTGCACGGCGACTGGGATTGGGAGGTGGCCGCCATGTTCAGCCGCAGCCGCGGCGAGCAGACCGAATACAACATGCTCAAGCGCGATGCGGTGCTGAACGCCCTGTCCAAGGGCGGCTACAACCCCTTCGTGCCGGTCAACACCCGGGCGTCGGCCGAAGCCCTGCTGACCGACATCACCAAGGAAGCAAGCTCCACGCTGAACACGCTGGACGCCAAGGTCAGCAATCCGGAGCTGACGCGCTTCCTGGGCGGCCCGCTGGGCGTGGCGGCCGGCTTGCAGTTCATGCATGAGCGCATGAAGGAGGTGGCCGACCCGCAGCTCGCTGCCAAGAACATCGAGAACTGGAGCGGCACCTCCTCGGACGGCAGCCGCAAGGTGGCCTCGGGCTTTGTTGAATTCAACCTGCAGCCCAACAAGGCCACCGAGATCCAGCTGGCCCTGCGCGGGGACCACTACAGCGATTTCGGCACCACCACCAATCCCAAGATCGCCGTGGCCTTCCGCCCCAACGGCGACTGGCTGCTGCGCGCCGGCTACACGACGGCCTTCAAGGCCCCATCGCTGCCGCAGATGCACATGGGCTCGACCAATGCCTACCCCAGCGACGGCATCCGCGACTGGATCCGCTGCAAGCCCATGGGCCTGGACTACGAGCACTGCTACTACTACCCGCGCCTGACCTACGTGCCCAATCCAGACCTCAAGCCCGAGCGCAGCTCGATCTGGAGCGCGGGCGTGGCCTTCAACCCGTCCAAGGCCCTGAGCACCACGCTGGACCTGTACTACCTGAAGCAGAAGGACTCCATCAACCTGCTGGACGGCCAGTATCTGATCGACCATGAGTTCGACATCCCCGGCTATGCGGAGCTGGTCACCCGCGACCCGCGCAATCCGGCGCTGGAAGCGCGCTATCCAGGCCTGAAGCACGGCCGCCTGAAGTACCTGACCCTGCCCTACAAGAACGTGGGCGGCGTGGAGACCGGCGGCGTGGACTGGACCCTGCGCCTGGAGCAGCAATGGGCGGGCATCCGCTTCTGGCTGGAGAACGAGTACAACGTCATCCTGCGCTACAAGTCGGCCTTCACGCCGGACGGCGATCTGCAGGACCGCGTCGGCGGCTACGACCAGGAGAAGTGGCGCAACACGCTGCGCGTGGGCGGCGAGCGCGGCGACTGGCGGGTGCAGCTCAACGGCCTGACCTACGCCGGCGTGCTCAACGTCAGCAGTCCCGCCGTGCTGCGACCGGGTGTGGACCCGGGACGGCTGCCCAGCCGCACGGTCTGGGACCTGTCGGTGGGCTACAAGGGCTGGCGTGACCTGCAGCTGAACCTGACGGTGCTCAACGTCTTCGACATCAAGCCGCGCTTCTCCACCGGCTATGGCGGCTTCTACGACGACCGCTACGGCCCCACGGTCCAACTGGCCGCGCGCTACACGCTGCGCTGAGCCTCGTGAACCCTTGTCTCGGCTGCTGAGTTCGTCAGCGGCTCTTCGGACCTGGCATCTGCGTGCCGGCCCTTTGACGCCCCGCCCCGTGCGGGGCTTTTTTTCGGATGAACCGGGCGTTTGCGCCACAGGCTCATTGCAGAAGAAGCTTGAATGCTCATGTCAGTCGTTAGCATTTGCGCGATGCAAACACAATCCATTCACCAGGTTTCCGCAGACGGGGGCGGCAGAAGGATCACCGCCTCGACATTGACCGAGGCCGATGTCGACCCCCTCTCGGCGCTGCTGTGGCATGAGGCGGTGTACCGGCACATCGGCGGACTGCCCGAGGCGCTGTCCGAAGTGTCGACATGGCTGCGCCACACCCTCGCAGGCCCGCGCGCCGACGATCCGCCGCAGCGCTGGCTCAACTACGCGATGCGCCTGTCGTCCAGCGGCGCATACAGCGGCGCATACGTGGGCCTGCTGCAGGCCACGGTGCATGGCGGCATCGCCGAGGTGGCCTACCTGCTGGCTCCCGCCTATTGGGGTCTGGGCCTGGCCGAGGAGGGCCTGCAATGGCTGCACGGGGAGCTCGGCCGCATCTGCCCGGAGGCACGCTGCTGGGCCACGACGCTGCCGGCCAACGAGCGAAGCTGGCGCCTGCTGGAACGCTGTGGCTATGTGCGGGTGGAGCCTGCGACGGCCCCGGCGCTGATGAGCTACGACGAGGGGGACTGGGTGTTTTATCGGCCCTAGGTGTCGAGATCCTGGCGGTCCCTTCTTGCCGCTTCACCGCTTCCGTGCATTTGCGCCATGTCAAGGCCGGGGGCGCGGCGCAGGTCCATGCTGAAGGCGACTTCAGGAGGATGTCATGTTCCGATTTGCGCATCTTCTCCCGGGGCTGGCCTGTGCAGCGATCGCCATGGGCGCGCTGGCCCAGGCCAGGCCCGAACGCGTCGACCTGGGCAAGCGAGAGTTCGAGGCCAAGTGTGCGTCCTGCCACGGCGTCTCGGGCAAAGGCAACGGGCCGGTGGCGGAGCTGCTCACCAAGCGGGCGGCCGACCTCACCGTGCTGGCCAAGAAGAACGGTGGCGTGCTGCCCATTGCCCGGATGTACGAGGTCATCGATGGCGGCGCCGTCGCGGCGCATGGCACACGCGACATGCCGGTCTGGGGCCTGGAGTACCGCCTGCAGGCCGCGGAGCACTATGGCGAAATGCCGTACGACCCGGAAGCCTATGTGCGCATGCGCGTGCTGAGCCTCATCGACTACATCAACCGCATCCAGGCCAAGTAGCGACAGCTGCCGGCGCTGACGGGGGCCTACTTGAGCGCGGCCCGCAGCTTGTCCTTCTTGCTGGGGCGCCGGCCCTTCACGCCGCCCGTGGCGGCGGCAGGGCTTGCCGTCTCGGCAGGCTCGAAACCGGTGACCTGCTCGCGCGCGAGGCGGCAGCCCTGGCGCTTCTCGATCAGGCGGAAGTGCTGTTCCGTCGCCGCGCTGACGAAGCTCACGGCCAGGCCCTCAGCCCCGGCGCGCGCCGTGCGGCCGATGCGGTGCACATAGTCCACCGTGGACCGCGGCAGGTCGTAGTTGACGACGACCGGCAGCTCGGCGATGTCGATGCCGCGCGCTCCGAGGTCGGTCGCGACCAGCACCCGCAGCTCGCCGGCCTTGAAGGCGGCCAGCGCCTGCGAGCGCGCGCCCTGGCTGGCGTCGCCATGAAAGGCCGCTGCCGCCAGGCCGGCACGCCGCAGCTTGTCCGCCACATGGTCGCAGGCATAGCGCGTGGCGACGAAGACCAGCACGCGCGGCCAGGCCTCCTGTTCGATCAGATGCCGCAGCAGCGGCGTGCGCCGGGCGGCGTCGACGGCGATGGCGCGCTCGGTGAGCTTGCGCTCACCCGCTTCGGTATCGAGGGTCAGGTCTTGCCCGATCACCAACCGCACGGGATCGTGCAGCAGCTGCTCCGACAAACCCTGGACAGCAGCGGGGAAGGTCGCCGAGAACAGCAGGTTCTGCCGCTGCGCCGGCAGCAGGGCCAGCACGCGGGCGAGCTCCTCGGCAAAGCCGCCGTCCAGCAGGCGATCGGCCTCGTCCAGCACCAGGCAGCGCAGGGCCGAGAGGTCCAGCGCGTTGTGGTCGACCACATCCAGCAGCCGGCCAGGCGTGGCGATGACCACGTCCGTGCCGCCGCGCAGCGCCATCAGCTGCGGGTTGATGGACACGCCGCCGTAGAGGATGGACACGCGCACCGACACCGCCAGGCAACGCGCCGCAGCCCGCATCAGCGCACCGGCCTGCGCGGCCAGCTCGCGCGTGGGCACCAGCACCAGCACCTGCGGACGGCGGGCGGCGCCCGCGTTGACGCGAGTGTTCTGCCCTTCGAGCTGCTGCAGGATCGGAAAGGCGAAGGCGACGGTCTTGCCCGAGCCCGTCTGCGCCGAGGCCAGCACGTCGCGCCCGGTCAGTGCGGCTGGGATGGCCGCGGCCTGCACCGGCGTGGGTGTCGAGAAGCCCAGCTCCCGCGCCGCCTTCAGCAGGGCCGGCGAAAGGCCCAGAGCGGCGAAGCCGTCGGCCCTGTCGTTCGCGGTAGCGCTCACAGCGCACGCACCTTCACGGACTTGCCCTTCACCTTGCCGGCATTGAGCCCACGCAGTGCCTGCTCGGCGATGTCGCGTTCCACGGCCACATAGGTCGAGAACTCATTGACGTTGATCTTGCCGATCTGCGCGGCGGTGAAGCCCAGGTCCTTGGTCAGCGCACCCAGCACATCGCCGGGGCGGATCTTCTCCTTGCGACCGCCCAGGATCTGCAGCGTGACCATGGGCGGGTGCAGCGCCTCCTCACCGGCAGCGGGCGCCAACTCATTGAGCGGATGCCAGGTGACGGGGCCGCCCTGCATCTGCTCGATGCGGCCCACGCTGCCCATCTCGTCCATGCTGGCCAGGCTGAAGGCCCAGCCCTCGCCATCGGCCCGGCCGGTGCGGCCCACGCGGTGGGTGTGCACCTCGGCGTCGGGCGTGATGTCGACATTGATCACCGCCTCCAGCTGGGCGATGTCCAGCCCGCGCGCGGCCACGTCGGTGGCCACCAGCACGCTGCAGCTGCGGTTGGCGAACTGCACCAGCACCTGGTCGCGCTCGCGCTGCTCCAGGTCGCCATGCAACTCCAGGGCGACGAGGCCTTGCGAGCGCAGCACGGCGACGAGGTCCCGGCACTGCTGCTTGGTATTGCAGAAGGCCAGGGTGCTGGCCGGCCGGAAATGGTTCAGCAGCAGGCCCACGGCGTGCAGGCGCTCGCTGTCCTTCACCTCATAGAAGCGCTGGCGGATCTTGGTGGCGGCGTGGCCTTCGGTCAGGCGCACGTCCTGCGGGTCGCGCATGAAGCGCGAGGCCATCTTGCTGACGCCCTCCGGGTAGGTGGCCGAGAACAGCAGGGTCTGGCGGACCTTGGGCGCGCAGGCGATCACCTGGGCGATGTCCTCGGCAAAGCCCATGTCCAGCATGCGGTCGGCCTCGTCCAGCACCAGGGTGTTCAGGGCGTCCAGCGACAGCGTCTCGCGCTGCAGATGATCCAGGATGCGACCCGGCGTTCCCACGATGATGTGGGCGCCATGCGCCAGGCTGGCCAGTTGGTTGCGCACGGGCACGCCGCCGCACAGCGTCAGCGCCTTGATGTTGTCCTCGGCACGCGCGAGGCGGCGGATCTCCTGCGTCACCTGCTCGGCCAGCTCGCGCGTGGGGCACAGTACCAGGGCCTGCACGGCGAAGCGGCGCGGTTTCAGGTTCATGAGCAGGGGCAGCGTGAACGCGGCGGTCTTGCCGCTGCCGGTCTTGGCCTGGGCGATGAGATCCTTGCCGGCCAGCGCCAGCGGCAGGCTGGCGGCCTGGATCGGCGTCATCGAGAGGTAGCCCAGCTGCTGCAGATTGGCCTGCATGGCCGGGGGCAGGGGCAGGGTGCTGAAGGCGGTGGAAGCGCTGGGAGCGCCGGCGGAAGTGGCAGCCGTCGGGCTGCTGGGGGTGCTGCGGGTCATGCGTGATTGTCGGTCATGCGGGCCGTGGCGGCGCGGGCCGGCTCCGCGACAGCCCGCGGCCGTTCGTGCTGAAGCCCCGGAATCTCAGGCCGGAGCCGCGTCGAACCAGCCCTGCAAAGCCCCCAGCGCGGCCGCGTTGGCGGGGATGAAGGCATGGCTGGCCGCAACGGCGAAGCCCGGCAGATGGCCGTGCTGCGGCGCCCGGGCCTCGTCGACCGCGACCATGCCGTCGTGCACCACGCGGCGGCCGAAGAGCCACACGAAGGGCCCCAGCCAGGGCCAGGTGCCGTAGACGCAGGCCGTGGGCACCGCGGGCAGGGGAACCTGTGCCATCAGCGCCTGCTGGGCCACGAACTGCCCGCATTCACCACACATCCAGCGGTAGAGGCGCCAGTGGCGCAGCCGCATGGCCGTCAGCGGCGAGGCCAGCAGGGCGACTTTCACCGGCCGGATGCCCTCGGCCCGCAGATCCTCCAGGGCCAGGCGCAGCAGCACGCCGCCGAAGGAGTAGCCGATGGCATGGAACTCGCCTTGGGCCGCCACCTGGCGCAGGAATTCACGCAGCCGGGCGCGGATCTCGTCCAGCGACTGCCGCGACGGGGCGTAGTCGAAGCAATGGACCTGCTGCCCCTTGCTCCGGAAATAGCGCACGAGGCGGCCGCGCATGAAGCGCTTGCCGCCGATGCCGTCGATGAAGGCGATGGGAATACTCATAGATGCAGGTGACATTGGCTGTGGGTGCGCCCGTCAATACGTCCGCCCACCCCTGAACTGCGCATGCTGCCGCCGCTGCAGCGTGGTGTTCCTGCCCATGGCCTCGAAGGACACGCGGGCGTGGGCATGCATGATGGCCAGGCCCAGGGCGTCTGCAGCATCCTTGCCCGGCAGGCCCGGCAGGTTCAGCAGGCGCTGCACCATGGCCTGGATCTGGTCCTTCTTGGCATGGCCGTGGCCGACGATGGCCTTCTTCATCTGCAGCGCGGTGTATTCCGACACCGGCAGGTCGCAGGAGACCAGGGCGGTGAGTGCCGCCCCGCGCGCCTGACCCAGCAGCAGGGTGGACTGCGGGTTCACGTTGACGAAGACGATTTCCACCGCCGCGCATTGCGCCTCGTAGCGCGCCTGCACTTCGCGGATGCCGTCGTAGAGGATCTTCAGGCGCCCCGGCAGATCGCCCGTGGGCACGCCCGAGGTCTTGATGGTGCCGCTGGCCACGTAGCTCAGGCGCGGGCCGTCGGCATGGATGATGCCGAAGCCGGTGGTCTGCAGACCGGGGTCGATGCCAAGAATTCTCATAAAGGCAACTTGAAGTACCAGCGCACCGAATGGAAGAACACTGGCGCGGCAAAGCACATCACCGCGATGCGGTCCAGCAGGCCCACGGCGCCGGTGATGTTGCTGCGGTTGCCCCAGTAGTCGACGCCCGCATCCTTCTTCAGCGCCTTCATCACCAGCGCGCCGAAGCTGCCCGCGCCCGCCGCGATGAAGGACATCACCAGGGCCTGGCCCGCCTTGAAGGGCGTGATCCAGTAGAGCAGGGTACCCACGAGCGCGGCCGTCAGCGTGCCGACCCACCAGGCGCGCATGGAGAAGCTGCGGCTGATGCGCCGGGCCAGGGGGCGGCGGCGCAGGCGCTTTGACGCGAGGTACTGCGCGATCTGCCCGCAGCTCGCCACGATCACCAGGAAGAAGAGCAGGAAGGCGCCGCGGCCGCGGTATTCCGGGTAGTCGGGGAAGTCCAGCAGCAGCAGGGCCGGCGCATGCGAGAGCCCGTAGACGCAGACCATGATGCCCCACTGGATCTTGGCATTGCGCTCCAGGAATCGGCGCGGGTCGTCCGCCAGGGCGCTGGCCACCGGGATGGCCAGGAAGGCATAGACGGGGATCAGCACCGAGAAGATGTCGAACTGCCGCGTACCCACCAGCACATACTGCAGCGGCAGGATCACGAAGAAGGCCAGGATCAGGCTGCGGTGGTCGCCGCGCCGCGTGTGCATCAGGGTGATGAACTCGCGCAGCGCCAGGAAGCTGAAGACGCCGAACAGCAGGGTCGCGCCCACCGGGCCCGAGATCCAGGCCGCCCAGAACAGGCTGGCGAAGAGCCACAGCATGTTGAGTTCGTGGCGGAAGCGGTTCCAGCCGCGATGCCATTCATCATCGTCCTCGTCCTCCGCACGCTTCTTGAGCGAGAAGAGGAAGCTGCCGATGCTGGCCAGCATCAGCGCACCGAAGAGCATCACGAACAGGAAGGCCACCTGCTCGCCGGAGTTGAGGGACTTGAGCCAGCGCAGTCCGTTCATTCGCGCCACCCTCCGGGCTTGAGCGCCATGACCTCGGCACGGGCGCGCTCCAGGAAGGCGCGCTTGTCCTCGCCTTCATTCAGCTGCATGGGGGCGCCGAAGGTGACGGTGCACAGGATGGGCACCGGCACGACCTCGCCCTTGGGCATGACGCGCTGCACGTTGTCGATCCAGGTGGGGATCAGCTTGACCTGCGGGAACTGCTCGGCCAGGTGGAAGAGCCCGGCCTTGAAGGCCTGCGGCTCGCCCTTGTTGGAGCGCGTGCCCTCGGGGAAGATCACCAGCGAGTCGCCCTTGGACAGGGCCTCGACCAGCGGCTCCAGCGGATCTTCGTCCGGCGTGCTGCGGGTGCGGCTGACGTAGATGGCGTTGAAGACATCGCGGGTGAGCCAGGTCTTGAGCGGGCTGGAGGTCCAGTAGTCGCGCGCGGCAATGGGCCGCGTTGCGGCGCGCAGTTCGCGCGGCAGCGAGGCCCAGATCAGCACCCAGTCGAAATGGCTTTGGTGGTTGGCAAAGTAGATGCGCTGCTCCGCCATGGGCGGGCAGCCTTTCCAGTGGCCCTGGGCGCCCGTGATGAGGCGGGCCAGGAAGGCCAGGAAGAGGCCGGTGGAGTCGGCAATGGACATGATGGGCGGGATTCTAGGGGGCCACCGGGCGCGCGGACGGCTCTAGGATGGCGAGGAAACCCCAGGCAGCGGCCTGGCGTGACTTGTTGCCCCAGCCTTCAGGAGATCCTGGCGATGCGTTGCTTCCCCTTGTTCCGGTCCATGCTTCGGCCCCTGCTGCTGGTGGGCTGCATGACAGTCTCGGCAGCCCCCTGGGCGGCCGATCTGCAGATCCAGGTGCTGGATCGCGCCGGCAAACCCCTGCCCGAGGCCGTGGTGCTGCTGGACACCCAGCAGCCCGGTGCGCGTCCGGCGCCGCAGCTGGAGCAGACCATCACGCAGCAGCAGATGCGCTTCCAGCCCCAGGTGAGCGTGGTCTCGCCCGGGGCCAAGATCACCTTCACCAACCTGGACAAGTGGAACCACCACGTGCGCGGCGGCCTCAGCGGCCCAGGCGGCGTCTACCTGGACCCCACGCAGGGCTTCAGCTTCAGGCTGTCGGCCAAGCGCGAAGGTCAGCCCCTGGCCACGGCCACCCAGCAGCTGAGCCAGCCCGGGCCCTATCTGCTGGGCTGCCACCTGCACGGCTCCATGCGCGGCCACGTCTATGTCAGCGACACGCCCTGGGCGGCAGTCAGCGACGACAAGGGTCAGGTCTTGCTGGCCGGCGTGCCGGAAGGCCCGGCGCGGCTGCGGGTCTGGCATGTTGACCAGCTGGTGGACGGCGCGCCGCAGGCGGTGCAGGTCAGCGGCGGCGCCGGCATGGTGAAGCTCGCGACGGCCATTGAGGCCCGGGCGCGCAAGCCGGCGGCGGAGGAGCGGGCGCCGGGCTATTGAATGCCGCGTCTTGTGCAGGGGCGGGGGACCGCCCCTGTCTGATCGCAGGGTCAGGTCTTGCTCAGCCGCTCAAACGATCTTGCGCAACATCCCGAAGAGCATCTTGAATCGCTCGCCGTAGGGCGGCTGGAACAGGTGCGTACCGGCGAATCGGGACTGGATGAACACGGGCTTGAGCTTGCTGAAGGTGTCGAAGCCCCATTCGCCGTGGTAGTGGCCCTTGCCGCTGGCGCCTACGCCGCCAAAGGGCTGCGACTCCTGGCCCAGGTGCCAGATGCAGTCGTTGATGGTGACGCCGCCGGCATGGGTTTCCCGCAGCACGCGGTCCTGCACGCCGCGGTCCTCGCTGAACAGATACAGCGCCAGGGGCCGTTCGCCCGCGTTCACATGCGCGATGGCCTGGTCCAGGGTGTCATAGGGCAGGATGGGCAGGATGGGACCAAAGATCTCTTCCTGCATCAGCTGCATGGCCGGCGTGGCGCCCAGCACCACGTGGGGCGAGAACTTGCGCCCGGCGCCCGGGTCCGCTTCCTCGGGGTGGCTGGACAGGATCTCCGCGCCCTGGGCACGGGCATCGTCCAGCAGCTGCTGCAGCCGCGCGCGGTGGCGGGGCGTGGCGATGCTGGTGTAGTCCGGATTGCCGTGCAGCGCCGGGGTCATGCGGCGCCAGTGGCGCAGCACGGCTTCGGTCAGGGGGCGGACCATCTCGCGCGGGGCTAGCACGTAGTCCGGGGCCACGCAGGTCTGGCCGGCGTTGAGCAGCTTGCCGTAGGCCAGGCGTGAGGCGCTGCGTTCCAGGTGGCAGCTGCGGTCGAAGATGGCCGGCGACTTGCCGCCCAACTCCAGCGTCACCGGCGTGAGGTTCTTGGCGGCGGCCTGCGCCACGTGGCGGCCCACGGCGGTGGAGCCGGTGAAGAAGAGATGGTTGAAGGGCAGGGCGCAGAAGGCGCGGGCGAGCTCGGCGTCACCCGTGAGCACCGTCATCTCCTCGGGGCTGAAGTGCTCGCGGACCATGCGGGCCAGCAGCGCCGAGGTGGCGGGGGTTAGTTCGGAGGGCTTGATCATCACCCGGTTGCCGGCGGCCAGCGCCGCGATGGCGGGGCCGGTGGTCAGGTAGTAGGGGTAGTTCCAGGGCGAGATGATGCCCACCACGCCCAGCGGCTGGGGCATCAGCGCGTTGCGGCCGGGCATGAAGTGCAGGGCCGTGGGCATGCGCCGCGTCCTCATCCAGCCGCGCAGGTGCTTGATGGCATGCTCGGCGCCGGTGATGGTGGTGAAGACCTCGGCCAGCAGGGTCTCCTGATGGGCGCGATGGCCGAAGTCCTCGGCGATGGCCTCGCACAGCGCCTGCTCGTTCTGGCGCGTCATCGCGATGAGGCGCCGCAGGCGGTCCTTGCGCACCGCCAGGCTGGGCATGGGCTCGCGCGCATAGGCGGCGCGCTGCGTCTCGAAGGCCAGCAGCAGGGCTTCTTGGGTCGAATGTTCCATGGCGGTGTCTCTCCTGCCGCGAGGCTAAGGCCAAACCCCGGCACCACCAAGCGTGGCGACCCTCGGCTAGAGAAGCTCGTCTAGTCGCGGAGGTGACAAGGAACTCCTTCTCGACGGGAGCATCTCCTTTGCTCGGGCTCCATGTGAGGATGGGTGAATGTGAGGGCCTGAGCATCGCCGGGGTGCGAGGGCGGGATTGCTCCGTGTCCCCCGGACCGCTTCGCAGTCCTCCTCCTTCACCTGCGCAATCGCGCCCCCCGCATCCCGGCTCCGACCTCACTGAGTACTGGCCAGTGGAAAAGTCCGTGCGGGAACGGTGCGCGCGGTGTCCAAAAACAAAGAAGCCCACCGGTGCAACCCGGTGGGCTTCGTTCAGTCAGGCACCGACCTTCAGGCGTCAGTGCAACCTGCAGCTAAGAGCGCTCGGCGCAGCCGGCGCTCGCCCCTGCACGAATACCGCTGATCCGGCTTTGCCGGGCAGTCGGTATTGCCCCCTTGAGGGGGCGCGCGAAGCGCGTAGGGGGTGGTCCAGTCAGTGCCTAAAGTGGCGGACGCCCGTGAAGACCATCGCCACGCCACGCTCGTTGGCGGCGGCGATGACTTCCTCGTCGCGCATGGAGCCGCCCGGCTGGATCACGCAGCTGGCGCCGGCGTCGGCCAGCACGTCCAGGCCATCGCGGAAGGGGAAGAAGGCGTCGCTCGCCACCACCGAGCCCTTGAGGTCCAGGCCGGCGTTGGCGGCCTTGATGGCAGCGATCTTGGTGGAGTCCACGCGGCTCATCTGGCCGGCGCCCACGCCCAGGGTCATGCCGCCGCCGCAGAAGACGATGGCATTGCTCTTGACGTACTGGGCCACGGTCCAGGCGAACATCAGGTCATCGAGCTGCTGCGCGCTGGGCTGCAGGGTCGTGACCACCTTCAGGTCGGACTGCTTCAGGAAGTGGTTGTCGGCGCTCTGCAGCAGGATGCCCGAGCCGATGCGCTTGCTGTCGGCCAGGTTGCGGCCTTGCAGCCAGGGCGTGTCACCGCCCGGGGGCAGGGCGATTTCGAGCAGTCGCACATTGACCTTGCTCTTGAAGATCTCGCGCGCCTCGGCGCTGAAGCCCGGTGCCATCAGCACCTCGACGAACTGCTTGGACACGAGCTCGGCCGCCGCGCCATCCACCTCGCGGTTGAAGGCGATGATGCCGCCGAAGGCGCTGGTCGGGTCGGTCTTGAAGGCCTTGGCATAGGCCTCCGCCGGCGTCGCGGCCACGGCCACGCCGCAGGGGTTGGCATGCTTGACGATCACGCAGGCCGGGGCCTCGAAGGACTTGACGCATTCCCAGGCGGCATCGGCGTCGGCGATGTTGTTGTAGGACAGCTCCTTGCCCTGCAGCTGCTTGCCCGTCACCAGCGAGCCGGGGGCGGGATAGAGGTCGCGGTACAGCGCCGCGGTCTGGTGGCTGTTCTCGCCGTAGCGCAGGTCCTGGACCTTGACGAAGCAGCTGTTCATCTGCGCCGGGTAGGCCGACAGCGTGCCGTCGTCCTGGCGGGCGCTCAGGTAGTTGCTGATCGCGGCGTCGTACTGGGCGATGCGGTTGAAGGCGGCCACGCTGCAGGCGAAGCGGGTCTTGTCGCTGGTCTTGCCCGCGGCCTTCAGTTCTTCAAGCACGCCGGCGTATTGGGAGGCGTCCGTCAGCACGGTGACGTCCTTCCAGTTCTTGGCGGCGCTGCGCACCATGGCCGGGCCGCCGATGTCGATGTTCTCGATCGCGTCTTCCAGCGTGCAGCCGGGCTTGGCGACGGTGGCTTCAAAGGGGTAGAGGTTGACGGCCAGGATGTCGATGGTGGCGATGCCGTGGTCGGCCAGCGCCTTCATGTGCTCGGGCACCTCGCGGCGGGCCAGCAGGCCGCCGTGGATCTTGGGATGCAGGGTCTTGACGCGACCGTCCAGCATCTCGGGGAAGCCGGTGTGGTCGGCGACTTCGGTCACCGGCAGGCCGGCGTCGGCCAGCAGCTTGGCAGTGCCGCCGGTGGAGAGCAGGCGCACGTTGAGGGCGTGCAAGGCCTTGGCGAAGTCGACGATGCCGGTCTTGTCGGACACGGAGATCAGGGCAGTCAGTTGCGTCATGGTGGACTCGGGATGGTGGGGATTCGGTGGAGCCGGGGCGGCTGTGCGGACTCAGAGCAGCTCGTGGTCGCTGAGCTTGCGGCGCAGCGTGTTGCGGTTGATGCCCAGCCATTCGGCGGCCTTGCTCTGGTTGCCGTCGGCCTTGGCCATCACGACTTCCAGCAGGGGCTTCTCGACCAGCCTGATCAGCATGTCGTGCATGGAATGCGGCACCTCGCCGTCGAGGTCACGGAAATAGGCCTCGAGGTTCTCGCGGATGCACTGGTCGATGGGTTTGGGCGTCATGCCGATAGCCTTGGTTCTTCTGCGTCGTCGTCATTGGCTGCGTCCTGCGCGGGCGGCAGGGTGGGCAGGCGCTCGTGCTGGTCGGCCAGGGCGGCGAACCAGTCGGAGAGCGCCTGGACCTGCGCCTCGCAGCTGTCCAGCCGGTTCATGGCCTGGCGGAAATCCTCCCCGCCGGGCAAAGCCCTCACGGCCCAGGCGATGTGCTTGCGCGCGCTGCGCATGCCGCTGTCGCTGCCGTAAAGGCTGTAGTGGTCCTGCAGATGCTCCAGCAGCCAGTCGCGCGCTTCCAGCACGCGCGGCGCAGGCAAGTGCTGGCCGGTGGCGAGGAAATGGGCGATCTCGCGGAAGATCCAGGGGCGGCCCTGCGCCGCGCGGCCGATCATCAGGGCGTCGGCGCCGGTGTGCAGCAGCACCTGCAGGGCCTTCTGCGGGCTGTCGATGTCGCCATTGGCCACGACGGGGATGCCCACGGCGGCCTTCACCGCGCGCAAGGTGTCGTACTCGGCCAGGCCTTTGTAGCCCTGCTCGCGGGTGCGGCCATGGATGGTCAGCATGGCGATGCCGGCTTCCTCGGCGATGCGCGCCAGCGTCAACGCATTGCGGGCCTCCGCACTCCAGCCGGTGCGCATCTTCAGCGTGACCGGCACGTCGAAAGGCCGGCAGGCCTCGACCACCGCGCGGATGATCTCCTCGGCCAGCGGCTCGTTCTGCATCAGGGCCGAGCCGGCCCATTTGTTGCAGACCTTCTTGGCCGGGCAGCCCATGTTGATGTCGATGATCTGCGCGCCGCGCTGGATGTTGTAGACCGCCGCTTCGGCCATCATCTGCGCCTCGGTGCCGGCGATCTGCACGGCGATGGGGGCGGTCTCGCCCTCGTGGTTGGCGCGGCGCGAGGTCTTGAGGCTGTTCCAGAGGTCCTTGCGCGAGGTCACCATTTCGGAGACCGCATAGCCCGCACCCAGGCGCTTGCAGAGCATGCGAAACGGCCGGTCCGTCACCCCGGCCATGGGCGCCACGAACAGATTGTTCGGCAGCACATGGGCGCCTAGCCGCAACGGTGTGGGCAGGGGGGGGGGCATGGGGAGGGGCGGGCGGCTGCTTAAAAAAGAGGCAGGATTATAACGCCCGCCGCCCCGCCGCTCAGCGCAGGGCCTGGCGCACCACCAGCTTCAGGCCCGACCAGGTGGCGTCCACCGCGCAAACCTTCACGTCCACCCAGCCCAGCGGCAGGGCCAGTTCGCGGATGCGATCTTCGGTGATCGTGGTCGGCACCTTGGAGGCCTTCTTGGGCCAGGAGATCCACAGCGCGGCGTCGGCGCGCAGCTGCTCGCGCCAGGCCTTCAGCAGCGCGGCCAGTTCGGTGGCTTCGACGAGAAAGGCATGGGCGATGTCCACCTCGGCAGACGGATGGTCGACGATGTGCAGGTCTTCGGGACGGGGCACCAGCGTGCCGTCAAGATAGCCCGGCGGGGCGTCGCGCAGCAGCAGGCGCTGCCCGCTCTTGAGCCCCAGCTTCCTGGCCAGCGGCGTGCCGGAATAGCCGACGTCGCTCAAATCGGCCCCGCGCTCATGGCTGCTTCATGGTTGCTTCATGGCTGCTGCACGTTCTGCTTGCGCCACAGCTGGATGGACTGGCTGATCCAGTCGTTCATCTGCGTGCTCTTGGAGAGCTTGTAGACGGCCCGCGCCAGCTTGCCGCGCAGCTCCGCGCTGTTGCAGGCGGACTTGTGCGAGAGCGTCAGGTAGAGCGGCTCCTTGGCCACGGCGCCATCGAGCTGCTTGATGTCGGCGATGCCCATCTTGGCCAGGAAGGCGTCGCCGGGGCTGTCTTCGTAGACCAGGTAGTCGGCCCGTCCCTTCTGCAGGATCTGGATGGCCTGCTCCAGGCTCGCCACCTGCGTGATCTTCAGGTTCTCCCGCGCGTAGCGGTCGAAGTCCTCGCCGAAGCTGTTGTTGATCACGGTGACGCCCTGGCGGCCCTGCAGGTCGCCCCATTTGCGGTACTTGAGCTTGCTGCCCTCCTTGGTCCAGACCGCGGAGCGGGTGTCGCGGAAGGGCGGGTGGAAGTAGTCCATGTACTCGGTGCGCGGCACGGTGAAGAAGGCGCCGGCGATCAGGTCCACCTTGCCGGCCCGCACCTCTTCCTGCACGCGACCCCACGGGCCCACGTAGCGCACCTCGATGGGGATGCCGATCTCCTTGGACAGCCACTGCATCATCTCGGCATTGGCGCCGATGAGCTTGTTCTCGTCGTCCGGGGCTCGCCAGAGATAGGGGGGGTACTGCGGATTGCCGGAGGCCAGCAGGTGCTTGCAGGCCTCCTGCGCCAGTGCGGCATGGTGCAGCCCCAGCAGCGAGCTCAAGAGCCCGAGACAGACGAATCCGGTCTTCGCGAGTTTCAGCATTGCCCGTGACCTCGTTGATGGCCTCGCCCGGCGGGTCCTTCGCTGGTCCCCGATCCGGTTGTGCGCTCCCTGGACCAAGAAGTGTGCATGCCTTGCGTCATGGGTGCAAGCCGGAGAATCCGGCGACTGTGGCGCGCCTCGCATAATGTGGTCCGCATGGAGCAATCGGTATTGGATGCGGTGGCCGCGGTACTGGCCTTCTTTTCCCTGCCGCAGGTCGGCCTGCCTGCGGTGTTCGTGATCGCGCTGGTGTCGGCCACGCTGTTGCCGCTGGGCTCCGAGCCCGTGGTGCTGGCCCTGGTCAAGATGGACCCGAGCCTGTTCTGGCCTGCCGTGCTGGTGGCCACGGCGGGCAACACCATTGGTGGCGCCATCACCTGGGGCATGGGCTACGGGGCGGAGCGGCTCTACGAAGAGCGCACGCACCACAGCCCCAGCCACAGGGCCTTGCGCTGGCTGGAACGCTTCGGGGCGAGGGGCTGCCTGTTGAGCTGGCTGCCGGTGGTGGGCGATCCGCTGTGTGCCGTGGCGGGGTGGCTGCGTCTGCCCTTCTGGCCCTGTGTGCTCTATATGGCGATCGGCAAGTTTCTGCGCTATGTCTGCATGACCGCCCTTCTGCTGTGGGTTTTCCCGGGACAGTGGGGCGCTTGACCCGCCTCAAAGCCGGCCACAATGGCGGCCACGAGGTGGCCCGCAGCCGGGCCGCCGCAACGCCGGGCGTCGAGGAAACGCCCTTTCAGAACAGGGCCCTGCGCGGGCCCACTGGCGACGAAACAAGACCATGAGCAAGACCGCTTACCAAGCGTTGTGCGCCCGCCATGTGCGCATGCACCGTCTCTCCCATCTGCACTCGATCGCGTCCTGGGACCAGTCGGCCAACATGCCGCCCAAGGGCAATGAGGCCCGCTCGCTGGCCTTGGCCGAGATGGGCGGCCTGCTGCACCAGCTGGCAACCGAGCCCGAACTCAAGGGCCTGCTGGAGGCTGCGGCGCAGGAAGACCTGGACGATGTCGAGCGCGCCAACCTGCGCGAAATGCAGCGCGCCTGGCGCGCCAGCAATGCGCTGCCGCAGTCCCTGGTCGAGGCCAAGAGCCTGGCCAATTCGCGCTGCGAGCATGCCTGGCGCAGCCAGCGGCCTGCCAATGACTGGGCCGGCTACGCGGAGAACCTGCGCGAGGTGGTAAGGCTGGCCCGCGAGGAGGCGCGCTGTCTCGCGGCGGTGACAGGTCTTGCCCCCTATGACGCCCTCATGGACCAGTACGAGCCCGGCATGCGCTCGGCCGAAGTGGATCGCGTCTTCGGTGATCTGCGGCAATGGCTGCCCGGGCTGATCCGCGAGGTGCTGGAGCGGCAGTCGCACGAGGCGGTGATCCGCCCCGAGCCGCCCTTCGCGCTGGCCGCGCAGAAGGCACTGGGCCACGACGCCATGCGCCTGATGGGCTTCGACTTCGAGGCCGGCCGCCTCGACGAAAGCGCCCATCCCTTCTGCGGCGGCGTGCCCGAGGACGTGCGCATGACCACGCGCTACCGCGAGGACGACTTCCTGCCCAGCCTGATGGGCACCATCCACGAGACCGGCCATGGCCGCTATGAGCAGAACCTGCGCCGCGAGTGGCTGGGCCTGCCCATTGCCAATGCGCGCTCCATGGGCCTGCACGAGAGCCAGAGCCTGTCTTTCGAGATGCAGCTGGGCAGTCACGCGGGCTTTGCGGGGCTGCTGCGTCCGCTGCTGCTGAAGCACCTGGGCGAGCAGCCGGCCTTCGAGGTGGGCAATCTGCACCGCCTGCTGACGCGCGTGAAGCCGGGGTACATCCGCGTCGATGCGGACGAAGTCACCTATCCGGCCCACGTGATCCTGCGCTACGAGATCGAGCGCCCGCTGATCGACGGGCAGATCGAGGTGGAGGACATCCCCGCGCTGTGGGACGCCAAGATGCAGGAGCTGCTGGGTCTGGACACCCGCGGCAACTTCAGCGACGGCCCGATGCAGGACGTGCACTGGGGCGCCGGCCTCTTCGGCTACTTCCCCTGCTACACGCTGGGAGCCATGTATGCCGCGCAGTTCTTCGCCGCCATGCGCCGCGAGACGCCGGACCTCGACGCACGCATTGCAAGCGGCGAGCTGGAGCTGGTCTTCGACTGGCTGCGCAGCCGCATCTGGAACGAGGGCAGCCGCTGGGAAACACCGGACCTGGTGCGGCGCGCCAGCGGCGAGCCGCTGAATCCGGCGCACTTCCAGGCCCATCTGCGCGCCCGCTACCTGGGCTGAGCGAGGCCGCGCGCAAGCGGCAGCAACAAGAAGAGGCCCCGCGGGGCCTCTTCTCGTTTTCTTCTAATGAAACAGCCGCTCTTGGCGGCGCGGCGGCGGGTTCATGCCCGCCCCATCGTTCTCAACGACGTCCTTGCAATCTCAGGCCTTGCGGCGACGGGCCAGACCCAGCGCTGCGGCAGCACCGGCCAGCAGGGCCAGGCTGCCCGGTTCAGGCACGCTGCTCTTGGGCGCGGCCACTTGCGTGACCGCCACGGCGTCCAGCGAGGTGCCCATGCCGTCGGACGCGCCCACGGCGCTGAAGCGCAAGGTGGTGCTGGTGCCAATGGCAACGAAGTCCTGCTCGAACTTGGTCCAGGCGGTGGTGTTGTTGGCACCCACGACGCCATCCAGCGCGCCGAGCTGCCAGTTGATGCCGTTGCTGGCCGCGCCGCGGTGGTCGGGGCGGTTGGCCCACATGAAGCTCAGGTGGTAGGTGGCGCCGACCAGGGTCGTGAAGGTCTGCGAGATCGAGCTGTTGCGGGTGGTGTCCAGCTCGACGAAGTTCAGGCCGTCGAAGGCGCGGCCTGCGACGTTGTCGCGCAGCTCGATGCCGTAGGCGCCGCCGGTCCAGCCCACCAGGTTGGGGTAGATGGCCCAGGAGCCGTTGCCCTGGGCATTGGCTTCAAAGCTGCCGTTGTTGATGAGGTTGACGGGACCGGCCTGGGCCAGGAGGGAGGCGGCGCTCAGGCCAAGGGCGAGGAGGAGTTTCTTGGACACGGGACGAGCTGGCGGAAAAAGCACACGCGGTGCGATGGCGCCCATTGTTCGTTCCCGGGGACGCGGGGTGACCCCCTCAGGCGGTGGGGTCAGGCCTTGCCAGGCGTGAAGCCCGTCACGCCCGTGCTGCTTTGCTGCAGGCGGTTGCGCTCAGGGGGTGCGCAGGCCGTGCCGCGCTTCGAGCAGGCTCAGGGTCTGGTCCAGCCGCGCCAGCGCCAGCGCGCAGCGGCTGGGCGGCTTGAGCGCGCCCGGTACAAGTTCACGCTTGCTGTCGCACAGGCGATCGACCCGCAGCGTCAGGCCATGCCTGGCCAGGGTGGGGGCCAGGTCTTGCGCACGCTCCAGCAGCTGGCGTCGCGTGGCCTGGTAGGCATGCTCGGCCAGATGGCGACGCTGCGAGTAGCTGAAGGTGTTGGCCATGAAGAGCTCGGCATCGCGCTTGTTGGGTTCGAAGAGCAGGATGTCGGTCCCGGGGTGGCTGCGCGCATAGCCCTTCATGCCCAGCTCCAGGCGCGAGTGGATCAGCGAGCGCAGCGTCTGCGACAGCACCACGGGCAGACCGCCGTCGACCAGGCGCGGGATGCGCTGGCCCTTGGGGCGGCTGCTGCGATGCGGTTCGTGTTCCTGCACGCCGGCTTCGCCTTCATAGGGCACCAGCGGGTTCAGGCACAGCAGCAGGTCCAGGCCTTCGCGCAGCAGCACCGAGGCGTGGATGGTCTTTTTCAGCGCGCCGTCGACGTAGTAGCGGCCGTCGATCTCGACGGGCGGAAAGAGGCCGGGCAGGGCCGAGCTGGCCTGCACGGCCTTGGAGACGGGCACGTGGTCCCAGCCGGGCAGGCCGAAGGGCACGGCCTCGCCGCTGTCCAGGTCGGTGGCGACCAGCACCAGGCGGTGGCGCAGCTCGCGGAAGTCGTCGCTGCGACCGGGATGGCTGAACTGCGCATGCAGCTGCTGCGCCAGGGCTTCCCCCGAGAGCAGGCCGGTGGGCAGGGCCCGGCCCAGGCGTTCGAAGGCGCCCAGCACGGAGCGCCCCTGCACCACGGTCTGCCACAGCGCGGTGCCCACCAGGCCTGGCAGGCTGCGCAGGCGGCGCCAGTACTCGTCCCAGGCCGGGTGCAGCAGCACCGAGGGGTCGAAGTTGTCGGGCGAGCGGGTGCTGTTCTCGATGAAGGCTTCGGAGAGCTCGCGCGGCGAGAGCCCGTTGATCAGCCCCGCGGCGATGAAGCCGCCGGCACTGACGCCGATGTAGCTGTCGCAGTTGCGCAGGTCCAGGCCTTCGATGGATTCTTCCAGCGCGCACAGGGCGCCGATCTCATAGATGGCGCCCAGCGGGCCACCGCCGGCCAGGGCCAGGCCGATGCGTGGCCCGCGGTGCGGCTGGTCCACGCGCCGCCGCCGCGGTGTGGCTGCGGCGGGCAGGGCCGCTGCATCGGCACGCGACGGGGAGCGAGGGCGGGAACGGGCGTTCATGCGGCGGCGGATCCTGTTTGTCTCTCACAGGGCGCCTGCGGTGATGCCGGCGTCCCGGCCAGCCCCGGTCATGGCCGGGGCTTGGGTCTTGGGGTGCGTCGGGCTCAGGCCTGCGCGGGCTCAGCGCTCGGTGCTGCCACCGGTGCGGCAGGCTTGGCCGCGGTCTTGCGGGCCGTGGGCTTGCTTGCAGGCTTGGCGGCCGGCTTTGCTGCGGGCTTGGCGCTCGGCTTTGTGGCTGGCTTGGCCACGGCCTTCTTGGCCGCGGGCTTCACGGCAGCTGCCTTGGCTGCGGGTTTGGCAGCGGGCGTGGCCGCGGCCTTCTTGGGTGCAGCCTTGGCCGTCTTGGCGGCGGGGGCAGCCTTTGCCGAAGCCTTGGCGGTGGTCTTGCCTGCCTTCTTCGCCGGTGCGATGCCCACGGCAGCGCTCAGCGCGTCGATGCGGGCGATCAGCTGTTCCACGTCCTTGCTGCTGGGCACGCCCAGGCGGTTCAGGGCGCGCGCCACGCGCTCCTCGAAGATGGTCTCCAGCTTGTCCCAGTGCTGGCCGGCCTTGGCGCCGACCTCGCCGGCCATGCCGCTCATCTTGCTGGCCACGGCGCCCAGCTTCTGCTCGGCGGCGGACTGCGTCTTCTTCTGCAGCTTCGTGCCTTCCTTCACCAGGGTTTCGAAGACCTTGCCGCCTTCGCCCTGAGCCTTGGAGAAGGCACCCAGGCCGGCGGCCCAGATCTGCTGGGCGGAGTCCTTGATCGTCTGGGCGAGCTGGTTGTCCAGCAGGCCGGCGGGCAGTGCACCACCGAAAGCGCCGTTGGCGGCTGCCTTGTTCTTGGCAGCCATTTTCTGCAGCTTCTTGACCATTGTTGAGTCCTTTTTCTTGAGGTGGAACTACGCGAGAGTCGCTGAACTTGTCCACGCCGCATTGTGTGCCGACGCAGGCCCTCCAGCAGGGCTCGGAACCACTATAGGCCCGGCCACCGCGCAGCGCTCGCCCAATCCTAGTGTGCGGTCTCTATGCTCTAGAGTCCCGAAAGTCCGGCTCCTGGGGAAATCGCGCAGCGGTGAAACCCGGGGTTTGGTCAAGAATCGTCCGGCACCTCGCCTTGCGCGAGCCAACCAAGAACACAGGAGAGACTCGATGCAGTACTTCGTCACGGGCGCCACAGGCTTCATCGGCAAGCGGCTGGTCAGGAAGCTCCTGGCCCGGCGCGGCAGCACGGTGTATTTCCTGATGCGCGAGGAGAGCCGCGACAAGCTGCCGGAACTGCTGGCCTTCTGGGGCGTCAGCAAGGCCCGCGCCATCCCCGTCTACGGCGACCTGACCGGGCGCAAGCTGGGCGTCAGCCAGGAGGACATCAAGAAGCTCAAGGGCCAGATCGACCACCTCTACCATCTGGCCGCGGTCTACGACCTGAAGGCCGACGAGGAGAGCCAGGTCAAGACCAACATCGACGGCACGCGCCACATGCTGGACTTCGCCGCGGCCATCGACGCCGGGCATGTGCACCATGTCTCCTCGATCGCCGCGGCCGGCCTCTACGAAGGCGTGTTCCGCGAAGACATGTTTGACGAGGCGGAAAACCTCGACCATCCCTACTTCATGACCAAGCACGAGAGCGAGAAGCTCGTGCGCAAGGACTGCAAGAAGCCCTGGACCATCTACCGCCCCGCCATGGTGGTGGGCGACTCGCAGACCGGCGAGATGGACAAGGTCGACGGCCCCTACTACTTCTTCAAGCCCATCCAGCGCCTGCGCCAGATCCTGCCGCCCTGGATGCCCTCCATCGGCCTGGAGGGTGGGCGCGTGAACATCGTGCCGGTGGACTACGTGGTCGACGCGCTGGACCACATCAGCCACCAGGTGAAGGCCGGCGGCGGCTGCTACCACCTGGTGGATCCGGTGGGCTACCGCGTAGGCGACGTGCTGGATATCTTCTCCAAGGCGGCCCATGCGCCCAAGATGAACCTCTTCGTCAATGCGGCGCTGCTGGGCTTCATCCCCAAGAGCGTCAAGAAGGGGCTGATGGCGCTGGCGCCGGTGCGCCGCATCCGCCATGCCGTGATGAAGGATCTGGGCCTGCCCGAGGACATGCTCACCTTCATCAACTACCCCACGCGCTTCGACTGCCGCGAGACCGAGAAGGCGCTCAAGGGGTCAGGTATTGCCTGCCCCAAGCTCAACGACTACGCATGGCGGCTGTGGGACTACTGGGAGCGCCACCTCGATCCGGACCTGCAGATCGACCGCAGCCTCAGGGGCGCGACCGCGGGCAAGGTGGTTCTGATCACGGGCGGCTCGTCCGGCATTGGTCTGGCGGCGGCCAAGAAATTCGCGGAGGCCGGGGCCATCACCCTCATCTGCGCGCGTGACGAAGGCAAGCTGGCCGAGGCCGTGAAGGAGATCCGCGACTACGCCGGCGCAGGCGCCCAGGTGCACAGCTACTCGGCCGACATCTCGCACGAGGACAGCTGCGCGGCCATGATCGCCTGGATCCACGAGAACTTCGGCGGCGTGGACTTCCTGATCAACAACGCCGGCCGTTCCATCCGCCGCGCCATCGAGTCCAGCTACGACCGCTTCCACGACTACGAGCGCACCATGCAGCTGAACTACTTCGGCTGCCTGCGCGTCACCATGGGGTTGCTGCCGGGCATGGTCGCGAAGAAGCGGGGGCATGTGGTCAACATCTCCTCGATCGGCGTGCTGACCAATGCGCCGCGCTTCTCGGCCTACGTGGCCTCCAAGGCCGCGCTGGACGCCTGGACGCGCTGCGCCTCCAGTGAATACGCGGACCAGGGCATCACCTTCACCACCATCAACATGCCCCTGGTGCGCACGCCCATGATCGCGCCGACCAAGATCTACAACAACGTGCCCACGCTCTCGCCCGAGGAGGCCGCGGACATGATCGCCCAGGCCTGCATCGCCAAGCCGGTGCGCATTGCCACGCGGCTGGGCATCACCGGCGAGCTGGTGCATGCGCTGATGCCGCGCGTCGCGCAGATCGTGATGAACACCAGCTTCCGCATGTTCCCGGACAGCGATGCGGCCAAGGGGGAGAAGGGCGGCAAGCCGCAGCTGTCGCCCGAGGCGATTGCGATGCAGCAGATGATGCGGGGGATTCATTTCTGAGCATGGACACCTCACCCACACCTCCTTCGCTCCACGGTTCCTGCCATTGCGGGGCCGTTCGCCTCACCCTTCCGGCCGCACCGGAAACAGCGACAAGCTGCAACTGCTCGCTGTGCCGTCGCACGGGAGGCCTGTGGGCCTTCTATGCGTTCGGATCCGTCGCCATCGAGGGCCACCCCGAGAACACGGAGGCCTACATCTGGGGCGACCGGACCTTGCGCACGGTGCGCTGCAGGACCTGTGGCATCGTCACCCACTGGGAGCCGCTGGATCTGCAGCCGGGAGCGCGGCATGGCGTCAACCTGCGAAATTTCGAGCCGGGCCTGCTCGACTCGGTGGTAGTCAGGCGTTTTGACGGAGCGGATACCTGGACTTTTCTTGACTGAAGACATCTTGAGCAGCCGATCTTGACGCCAGCTCCTCATGCCGGTCCGGCGCCGCGCTGTCACAAAAAATTGCAGCGACTCCGCAGCCCCGCTGCTTCAATCCGAGGGCACAACGCGGCGCCCTCCGTCGCGCGGAGTGAGCGATGCGAAGCAACAAGATCAAGTCCGTCGGCCCGGCCTGCCTGCTGGTCAGTTCATTGGCCCTGACGGCTTGCGGTGGCGGTGCTGGGGGCAGCAATGCCGGCGCGTCGCCGCAAGCGCCGGCACCAACGCCTACGCCTAAGCCTACGCCTACGCCCACGCCCACGCCCACGCCCGGCGCTGCACCGCAGATCGCCGGCTGCGAGCTCTTCCCCGCCACCGCCGTCTTCAACACCCGCATTGACGACAGCCAGCGCTTCCCGGTGCACGCCAGCAGCAGCACCTGGATCGCCAACATTGGCACGACGCGGGCCTTCCATCCCGACTGGGGGACGAACGAGAACCCGCAGCAGACGGCCGACTACTACGGCATCCCCTTCAACGTGGTGGACGGCAGCAGCACGCCATCAGCCACCACGAGCTGGCCGACAGTGAATTTCAACCCGACCGACCCGCGCGCCGGCAGCGGCGACAGCGCGCCCGACGAGAGCGACTGCGCGGCGCCGGTGAACGGGGGCTACGACCTCGTGCGCAACTGCAGCACGCTGCCCGCGGCCAGCCGGCGCTTTCCCTACCCGCGCGACGATCTGCTGAAGGCCGAAGGCGGTGCCTGCAACGATGCGCGGACCTGCGGGGACCGTCACGTCCTTGTCGTCGAGCAGGGCCGCTGCCGGCTGTGGGAGAGCTACGCCAGCTATCAGCTCAACGGCCAGTGGTACGCCTACTCGACGGCCGCCTGGGATCTGAAGAGCCACACCCTGCGGCCCGACAGCTGGACCTCGGGCGACGCGGCCGGCCTGCCCATGCTGCCCCTGCTGGCGCGCGCCGCCGAGGCCAGCGCTGGCGAGATCCGCCATGCCTTGCGCGTCACGCTGCGCGACAGCGTGATGGCACGCAGCCATATCTGGCCCGCCCGCCACCATGCCGGAGGCGACACCCCCGGCGGCGTGCCCTTCGGCGCCGTCCTGCGCCTCAAGGCCGGCTTCACGCCGCCGGCCTCTTGGAGCGCCCAGGCCAAGGCCCTGGCCCTGGCCATGCAGCGCTATGGCCTTTATGTGGCCGACATCGGATCCGACCTCTATGTGCAGGGCGAGCCCAGCGCGCAATGGCAGGATGCGACGCTGTCGAACTTGAAGACGCTCAGGGCCTCTGACTTCGAGTTCGTGGACATGGGGTCCGTCACCCGCGGCAGCCGCTTCAACGCGGATTCGTTCCAGGCGAGCTGGTAGTTTGCGCGCTGCCATCCCGCGTCAACCGCGCGCGCGGTGAGGCGTTCAGGAAGCACCGACAGCACGCAGCAGTCGGCCTTTGACGGATGCCTTCACCATGACCACGCTGACCCTCACCTACAACGGTTCACCCAGCCAGGCCCGCACGGCGCTCGTGGAGCTCCTGCAGCGCTATCGCTCGGCCTACTTCGTGGAGCGCAGCAGCAACGAGTACCTGGTGACGGCCGACGAGCGCACCGCGGCGGAGCTGGTGGGGCAGGCGCTGTGGTCGAGCCGCCTGGAGCTGGCAGGAGGGCGTTGAGCGGCGATCGTATGCGGGCCGCTCAACGCAAGTCCATCATCTACTGCCTCCGCACCGGCCTGGGCCTCAGTTGCGCGGCACGAAGCGCACCACGCGGCCCTGGCGCGTCATGTCGGTCGGCGAGTTGCCCGGGGTGGCCACGGCGGTGATGCGGCGGTCGCCGCGGATGGTGCGCTCCCACGGGATCGCGCCGCCAGGATTGTTCCAGCCGCTCGCGTAGTTGGACTCCGCCACGTGGTAGACGGTCGGGTTGCCGCTGGCATCGGTCTCGATGCGGGTGATGATGGCCGCATGCGCGCCGCCGCCCTTGGCGGTGTACCAGAACATCGCCATGCCGGCACGATGATCGAGCCGGTTGCTCACGCCGGCCGTGCTGTAGCTGATGGACTTGGCGCCGGCACGCAGACCGATGTTGGCCACCCACTCGAAGCACTGCATGCGAAAGCCCAGGAAGTCCATGGTCTCCTGGTCCGTGCTCGGCACGACAGGCGCGGCGGCACCCGGCGTGCGCTGATTGAAGGCGAGCTTGCGGGCGTCCCAGGTGGCGATGATGCGCGCGACCAGCGCGGCCTGGCTGCTGGCGTCATAGAGCACCGGCCGCGGCGCGGGGCGGCTGGTGTCGACCTGGCCGATGTCGGCCTGCATGTCGGTCTTCAGGCGCGTGAGCGAGCCGCGCGTGGCCGGCGGGCTGGCGTCCCAGGTGGCGTAGCGGCGCATGGCGTTGCGCACGCGCACCCCGTCTTGCAGCGCGTAGGTGGTGCCGTCTTCCAGGTCGGTGTACCAGGTCTTGCCTTCGGCGCGCAGCGTGGTGTTGGTGCGACCCGGGTCCAGCTCGTCAAAGAGCGTGGAGACCTTGGCCAGCGAGCGCGGCGAGGAGGCCGACACCTGGGCCAGCGCAGCGCTCGTGATCAACTCGTTCAGGGAGGCAGCGACGGTGTTGCGCTTGAAGGAAGCCGTGACGCGGCGCTGCCCGACGGCGCCTTGGGTGTCGAAAACGTCCACAGCGATGGCGTAGGTCTGCCCGGCAGTCATGTACTGGTCGGCCTGCGCGCGCGACCAGGTGAGCGAACTCATCCCGCCGCTGGCAACGCCGGCCACGCTCTTCTTGCTGGCCGTGTTGAAGCTGGTGCCGCCGGCGGTGGAGAGGTAGGCGTCCATGCCGAGCGCACCGCCTTCCGGGTCGCTGCCGCTGAAGCTGACGGTCACGCTGCCGTCGGCATTCTGCGTGGCGGTGGCCGAGGACAGCGCCGGCGGCAGGTTGGGCTTCTTCGTGAAGGTTGCGCTGACACTGGTCGTGGCCGTGCGCGGCGGCGCCATCTTCAGCGTGCAGACGCTGCCGGACGTGCCGGCGCAGGCACCGCCCCAGCCGGTGAAGGTCGAGCTCGCGGCGTCAGGCGTGGCGGTGAGCACGACGCTGCTGTCCAATGCAAAGCCGGCGCTGCAGGCGGTGGCGCCGTTCCCGCAGGCGATACCACCAGCATTGCCGACGACCTTGCCAACACCGGTGCCATTGACGCCCACGTTCAACGTGTACGGCGTTTGCGGCACGTCCACGATGGTCACCACGGCGTTGCCCGAGCGCTTGACATCGCCGTAGGTGACGCTCGCGCTCACGGTGACGCTCTGGTTCGCGCTCACTTGCGCGGCGCTGAGCACGCCGCCCGCACTGACCGCAGCGAAGTTGGAGTTTTCACTCCAGGCTGCGGCGTTGGTGACCGGCTGCGTGCTGCCATCGCTGAAAGAGGCGGTGGCCGCGCAGGCGATGCTCGCCCCTTCCTTGACGGTCGGAGGACAGCTGACCGACACGCTGCTGAGCGCTTTGACCGCGGCCGGCGTCTGGAAGTACAGCGCGGTGGTATAGGAAGAACAGGCGCTGGCGTTGCAGGCCTGGACGTTCCAGCGATAGGGGCGGCCGGCTGCGAGCGACGCCGTGTACGACGGCGTGCTGGTGGTCGTGCTGACCACGAGCGCGTTGGTGGTGAGATCGCGCACGCCCACGCCGTAGCGGGTGGCGCCGGCGACCGCGCCCCAGCGCAGTGTGACGTTGGAGCCGGCCTGCAGCGGGCCGGGCGATGAGGTGGTGCCGGGCGTCGGGCCGGTGGGCAAGGCTGGCACCGCTGACCAGGCGAGGGCGGTGGTCAGTACGCTGGTCGCGATCAGCGTGCAGCGGCCAAGCAAAGATGCAATCGAGCGCATGGTGAATCCCTCCGTGGTTTGGGCGAAGTTGCTTCCCGTGTGACGAGTCAGGAGCCTTGACGGCTCGCACTTGTATCTTCTTGTAAAGTGCATGGGCAATCTGCCCGGATTCCGGCACACCGCGCGCTAGAACTGGGCGCTTTGTGCGGCCTTATATGGGGCAGACAAAAAGACCAGCAAAGGGGGGCAATTGATGAAGATCACGTCACAGCAAGGCCGGCTGCTGCAACTCCTGCAGGCCGATGCCTCCATGGCGCAGGAGCTGCTGGCAGAGAAGCTGGGCTGCTCTCGCAGCGTCGTCGGCCGGGAGCTCAAGGCGCTTGAGGACGCCGGCGTCATTCAGCGACGCACCATCGTGGTTGATGCGCACAAGGTCGGCCTGTCCACGACGGTCTACATGCTGATCGTGTTGGATGCGCATGGCGCCGGGCAGGCCGAGAAGTTCGAGCAGGCGGTGCGCGAATGCTTCCCCAACGTCATCGAGATGGCCCACATCCAGGGCGAGTGGGATCTGCTGCTCAAGATCGTTGTGCGAGACAACGAACACCTTGAGGAGATCCAGCGAAAGCTGCAGAAGACGCCCAATGTCCGGCGCACGCGCAGCTATGGCAGTCTCGGCGTGCCCAAGCTGTATCCGCTGCCACTGGACGCCATCGTGCTCGGGCGTTGACCGGGCCGCGGTTTCAGGGCTGCTGCCTGCGCAGGGCGAGCGAGCGCTGCATGTCCGCGGCATCGGCCGCACGCCCGTGAACGCCGAGCACGCGCTGCGGCGTCAGCCCGGCCTGCGTCAGGGCCTGCTGCAGTTCCTCGGCGCCATCGGCGGCCGGCGGCACCGGCCCCTGCTCGGGCACGTAGAACAGATCGCCTTGGAAGACGGAACGGCTGGCGGCATCCCAGGCCACCAGCATGTCGTCGGCATGGCCGCTCGACACGGGCAGCAGGCGCAGCGATCGGCCCCCGAGTTCGATGACCTGGGCCTCTGCGATCTCCTCGGCACGATCCGCCACGGCGGCGCCTTGTTGCCTGAGCAAGGCCTGGCGACCGCCGCGACCGACGAAGACGCGCATGCCCGCCTCCAGATAGGCAGGCAGGCCGGCGCAGTGGTCGCGATGCCCGTGCGAGAGCACCACAGCCGCAATGGGCAGCCCTGGCGCCGTGCGCTCGATCAAAGCCCTAACCTGGGCGCCTTCCACCGGGCTGTTCGGCGTGTCGAACACCAACACGCCCTTGGGGCCGACGATGAAGTGGTTGTGGTAGCGCGAGGCCATGCCTTCCACCCGGTAGACGGCCGGCGCCAGACGCTCGGCGCGCAGCTCGCCGGTGGGACGCTGCGGCTCGTAGCCGGCCGGCAGCGGGGGGCGGGTGCTGTCGGGCTCCACCGCGCTGGGCCGACCCAAGCGCCAGCGCTGCACGCGCCGCTCACCGTTGAAGACCTCGACCTCGGCGGCCTGCAGGCCGCGCTCGTCGTGCGCGCGCAGGTAGACGTAGCGCAGCTTTCCCAGCCGGGCCTCCAGCAGTCGCCCCTCGGCGCCGGACCAGCGCAGCACCAGTTCGCGGCCGGCGGGGTCGCGCAGGGTCTGCAGCCACAGCCCCTGCTGCTCTTGCACCGGCGCCAGCGGCGTGGACAGGCGCAGCAGTTCGGCCGGCATCCACAAGAGCTGGTTGGCCAGGTGCTCCCGGGCCGTGCCGGCCTCCACCGCCTGGATGGCCGTGCCGTCCCGCCAGCCCAGCAGGTCGATCACCTGAGCGCCTTGCGCATTGCCGGACTCCCGGTAGCGAAAGACGATGCGGCCGGGATAGTGGCTCTCGGTCTCCAGCCGGAAGTGGCCGTCGCGGGCCAGCCAGAGGCTCTGGCTCGCCGGCACCTGCGCGTACGCTTCGCTCGGATGGGCCGCCTGCTCGCTCGGAAGCAGCGCCCCCTCCATCCGCAACAGCCAGGCCTCGGCTTCGGCACCAGGCCCAGCGCCGGGTGCGGCGCCCGCGGTCGGCAGGAGGGCAAGGCCCAGTAGCAGCGGCAGCAGGCGCCGACGCGGCGCGGGATGCGTGGCGCAAGCGCGGTGTGATTGACGGGGCCTCATGGCAATCCTCCCTGAAGGGTGGGCGAAGTGTCATGCCGCTGTCTCACGCTTCTGGAAGTCATGCCCGGAGCCTGCCGGGCCGCGCGGCTCGCGCGAAGTGGGCGGGCCGTAGACTGGTGACCTGCGCCGCGCCAGCACTCATCCCGCGGCCTGCGCAGCCAATATTTGAGCGTCAGGAGACCGCATGCTGCCCGTCCAGGATCTCTCATTCACGGTGCATGACGACACTCCCGTCGACGATGGGCGTATCGTCGACGCAGGTCTCGGGGAAGCGAACGAGGCGGCAGCCCCACTGCATGAAGTTCGCCCGCTGTCCTGCTTCGCCCGCCTGGCATCCGGGGTGGTGATAGGCGGGGCCATCGGCAGGACGTGGGGCGCATGTGCGGAGTTGCAGCAACTTTGGGTTGCGCCCGCATATCGGCGTCAGGGTGTGGGCGCGCGCTTGGTCCGGGAATTCGAACGGCGGGCGCAAAGCCGCGCATGTCGCGTGTTCTATCTGGAGACCTTCAGCTTCCAGTCACCCTCGCTCTATCGCTCGCTCGGGTACGAGGTGCGCTTGGCACTGAGCGGCTTTTCGCCGGGGGTGGTGAAGTACACGATGGTGCGCGAGGTCGGGCGTGGCGAGTCCGGCGACTCGCCGGGCTTGTGCGCCCCCACTTGATCCTCGCGGTGATCGCAAAGAACCGGGCCTCGGGCCCGGTGCGGCCTGCAAGGCGCCGCCGGCCGTAGGGGATCAATACTCCAGCACGATCTTGCCCCGGGTATGGCCGCCTTCGATCCGCTCATGCGCCAGCTTCAGATGCTTGGCATCGACCGGCCCCAGCACCTCGCTGAGCGTGCTTTGCAGCTCGCCGGCATCGGCCCACTGCGCCAGTTGCGCCAGCAGCCGGCCCTGCTCGGCGATGTCGTGCGTCTGATGCAGGGGCCGGGCGAACATCATCTCCCAGTGCAGGGACAGGGACTTGCCCTTGAGCTGCATGACGTCCAGCGCCTCGGGCTCGAAGTCGTCGATCATGGCCAGGCGGCCCTGGGGTTCGATCAGGGTGACGAAGTCGGCGAAGTGCTGCGGCGTGTGCGAGAGGCTGGCGATGTAGCGCACCGGCGGCAGCCCTTGCGCGGCCAGCGCGGCGACCTGCGGGGCCAGGGGCTGCGTATGGTCGATCACATGATGCGCACCCAGAGCCATCAGCCTGGCGACCTCGGCAGGGCGCGCGTCCGCCTGGCCCAGCGTGGCGATCACGGTGAGGTGAGGCTGTCGGCGGGCCAGCTGCAGCAGGATGGACCCCACGCCGCCTGCGGCCGCGGTCACGAGCAGGCTGACGGGCCGTTGCGCTTGCTGCTGCACCTGCAGGCGGTCGAAGAGCAGCTCCCAGGCCGTGATGCCGGTCAGCGGCAGGGCGGCGGCTTGCGCGTCCGTCCAGCGTTCCGGGGCTTTTGCGGCGATGCGGTGATCCACGGCCTGCAACTGGGCATAGCTGCCGGGGCGGTTGATCTCGCCGGCCCACCAGACGCGGTCGCCCACCGTGAAACCCTGCACCTCGGCACCCAGGGCGCGCACCACGCCCACGCCGTCCCAGCCCAGGACCTGGGGCTGGCCGTCCGTTGAAGGGCGGCGCTGGCGCACCTTCACATCCACCGGGTTGACGGCGATGGCACGCACCTCGACCAGCAGGTCCTTGGCACCCGGCTGCGGCTCGGGCAGGGTGAGGTCGATCAGGGACTCGGGGGCAGTGATGGGGAGGGACTGGTAGTAGCCGACGGCTTTCATGGGGAACTCCTGGGAAGCATGGATGTGCAGACCACGGCGGTGTGCATGACCGAGACTTTGCGGTCCGGATTGCTTTCAAACCAGCGGCGCTGGCATCATTCACTTTCAAATGAAAATTGAAAATACCTCCGAGCTCCGCCTGCTGGTGGAATGCGCCCGCCGCGGCAGCCTCAGTGCAGCCTCGCGGGAGATGCAGCTCAGCCCCGCGGCGGCCAGCGCCATGCTCAAGCGTCTGGAAGCCCGCCTGGGCCTGCGCCTGATGGAGCGCAGCACCCGGGCGCTGCGCCTCACCGCGGCGGGCGAGCAGCTGCGCGACTACGCCCAGCGCGCGCTGGAGCTGTTGGACGAAGGGCTGGCCCAGGTCAGCGAGGCGCCGCTGAGCCTCAAGGGAAAAGCCGGCGAGCGTCTGCGCGGGCGCATCCGCCTGAGCGCCTCCAGCGACCTCACGCGCCAGTGGCTGCTGCCCATGCTGCAGGACTTCATGGCGCAGCATCCGGCGGTCGAGCTGCACCTGAGCGTCAGCGATTCCCTGCAGGACATCTACAAGGACGAGATCGACGTGGCCCTGCGCTACGGCCTGCTGCCCGACTCCAGCCTGGTCGCCCGCCGCCTGGCCCTGGTGCGGCGCCAGATCGTGGCCAGCCCGGCCTACCTGAAGCGCGCCGGCACGCCGCGCCGGCTGGAGGACCTGGCCCTGCACGACTGCATCACGTTTCGCATCCGCAACCGGCACGAGCGGGCCTGGCGGCTGCGCCCCGTCGAGGCGCCGGAGGCCGAGCCGGTGAGCGTGCCCGTGCAAGGCCGGCTGAGCACCGACGACGGCGAGATCGCCCACCGCTGGGCCCTCGAGGGGCAGGGCCTGATCTACAAGAGCGAGCTCGATGTGCGCCGCGCCTTGCTGGAAGGCCGCCTGGTGCGCGTGCTGCCCGGCTGGCTGGGGGACGAGCTGCCCCTGCACGCCGTGATGCCCAGCCAACGCTTCCTGCCGCAGCGGGTGCGGGCGCTGGTGGACCATCTGGTGCAGGGCTTCGCTGCGCTGCCCGGGCCGCGAACGCCACGCGCACGGCGCCAGGCCGCGGCCCGCTGAATGCCTCTACAGTGCAGGGCATGACGAGCAAGGATTTCACCCCTGACTTCATCCCCGGCGTGCAGGCGCCTGAGTCACCCACGACGCTGGGCTGGCATCTGGTCTTCATCGAAGGCCAGCTGCTGGTTCCCACGGGTGGGCAAGACCTGACCCCGCAGGCCGACGCCTTCACCGCCGTACACGAGCGCCATTACCTCGGCCGCCTGGAAGGCCTGGATTGCTGGACGCAGCGGGGCGGGACCGTCCCCGCGGGCTGGGAACTGCAGGGCCTGCGCGCCGCCATGATGCAGATGGATGCGCCGCTGCTGCAATTGGCCGGCCGCGCCGCGCAGGTGGTGGAATGGGACCGCGCCCATCGCTTCTGCGGTGTGTGCGGCACGCCCACCGAGCGGCTGGCGCAGGAGCGGGCGCGCCGCTGCCCGGGCTGCAGCCACGTGGTCTACCCGCGCATCAGCCCGGCCATGATGGCCCTGGTGTGGCGCCGGCATGAAGGGCGGCCGCAGCTGCTGCTGGCGCGCTCTCCCAACTTCAAGCCCGGCTTCTACAGCGCCCTGGCGGGCTTCGCGGAGGCGGGCGAGTCGCTGGAGGCCTGCCTGCATCGCGAGGTGGCCGAGGAGGTGGGCGTGCAGGTCCGGAACCTGCATTACTACGGCAGCCAGAGCTGGCCTTTCCCGCACAGCCTGATGCTGGCCTTCCGCTGCGAATGGGCCGGCGGCGAGATCCGGCCCCAGCCCGGCGAGATCGAGCATGCCGACTGGTTCGATCTCGACGCCCTGCCGGGCCTGCCGCCGCGCTTCAGCATTGCCGGCCATTTGATCGGCGACACCATCGCGTGGCTGCAGGGGACGGGCTCTCCAGGCTGAGTTCAGTCCAGGCAGCCGCGCGCCTTCAGCGCTTCGCGGGCCAGGCGCTCGCGCTGCGGGGCCAGCATGCCCATTGCATCGCGCTTGAACTCGGGCTTGCTGCTGGCCATGTCCATGTTCAGCGCGAAGAAGCAGCGCCCCGGACCGGCCTTGCGCTCGGTCCAGCCCACGAACCAGCCCAGTTCCACCGGCCCGGTGCCGTCCCAGCCGGTCTTGGCGAAGAGCCGCCAATCGGATGTCTCATCGCGCAGGAAGACGCGTCGGGCGACGGCCTCGGTGCGCCCGCTGATGGGCAGGCGGTGGTCGGCGAAACGGCGCAGGAAGTCGATCTGCTGCAGGGCCGTGATGCGCAGGTCGCCATCCAGCCAGAAGCTGTCGTGCTTGGGGCCTGCCACGGCATTGCCATAGCGCCAGGCCCAGAGCCGCGACTGCAGGCCTTCGGCGCCCACCTGGCGGGCGATTTCCTGGTAGACCCACACGGCCGAGAAGCGGAAGGCCGTCTGCAGAGTCTGGTCCTGGTTCCAGTCGGCCATCCAGCGCTTTTTGCCGTCCCACTTGAAGACCTGCATTTCGTCCTGCGCGACGCCGGTCTCCAGCGCGATCAGCGTGCCGGGAATCTTGAAGGTGGAGGCCGGGCGGAAGCCCTGGAAGGCGCGCCGGGCGTCGGACACGGTCCAGCGCTGCTGCGGCTCCTCGTAGATCGCGATCACGCCCTGGGTGCCGAGGGCCTTGAAGCCTTCGCCCAGCTCCGGCGCCGGGTGAAAGGTCTCCGCCGGGCCTTCGGCGCAAGCCGGGGCGGCGCTCATGGCCAGCACCATCGTGGCGGCGGCGGCGCGAATCACTGCAGACAATGTCATGGGATCTCCTCTGTGATGGGGTGACCGCAGTGTGGTGTTGCGCTGAGAAATTGTCAGCGCATTCATGGCGTTACGCTTGTTGCGCCGGCAGGCCCAGGGCGGCCAGCAGCTGGCGCGCTTCGCCCTCGTAGCGATCGCGCTGGGATTCGGCCCGCAGCTTGCGTCCGTGGTGGCGCGCCTGCTGGGCGCGTTCGGCGGCGCACAGGGCGTCGCCTTCGCGCCAGGCGTGGCGTGCCCACAGCAGCAAGAAGGCGCAGCGCTGCTCGGCCGGCAGCTGGGAATGCAGGCGGCGGCAGGCCTCCCAGCGCTCGGCTGCCAGGCTGCGGAAGCTGTCGCCCGGCAGGGGCAGGCCCTGTGCTTCTGCGCGCTGCTGGGCTTGTGCAAAGCTCCAGCCCTGCTGCTCGGCAATGCGCAGCAGGAAGATGGTGTTGAGCAGCGAATGGCGGGCCAGGCCCCAGCGTTCGCAGACGCTCTCACTGAGCAGCAGCCAGTCCCAGGCCTCGGCGCCACGCTCTGGCGGCAGCAGGCCCGCACCCTGCAGCAGGCATAGGCCGTTGGCCAGGTTGGCCGCGCTGACCTGCAGGGCGTCCGGCAAGCCGGCCAGACTGGCCTGGCGCAGGGCGGCCGCCAGATCCTCCAGCGCGGCGCAGGCCTGCTCGGCACAGGCCGCCCGCAAGGCGAGCTCGCGGCCGGCCATGCCGCGCAGGTTGAGGTAGTCGACGAGCAGCCCGGCGTCCAGCGCCAGCGCTTCCTCGTCCAGCTGGGCCAGCTTCTGCAGGGCGACAGCGCTTTCGCCCAGGCTGCCATGGCAATGCCAGGCTTCCAGCACCACCAGGCGCCAGCCGATCTGCCGCGCCTGGCTGGGCGGCAGCGCCGTCTGTTCCAGGCCTTGACGCAGGGCGCGCAGCTCCTGTTGCAGCGTGGCCCAGTCGCCCAGGCGGCGGGCGATGCGGGCGCGGCGCAGGCTCAGTGACAGCTGGGCGGGCAGGTCGCTCGCGGGAGCATGCTCGGCTGCCTGCGCCAAAGCCAGACGCGCCGGATAGAGCTCGCCGCGCTCCAGCGCGAGGTCAGCGCGGGACAGCGCCTGCACATAGGCCAGCGGCAGGGCCTGCCGGGGCAGCGCCGAAGTGCCGGGCCGGCTGTCGGTAGCGGCCTGGTGCAGCAACGCGCGCAGCGCGGCGGTGTCGAGCTGGCAAGCGCTTCGCCCTGGCGTTTCCTGGCCCGGTCCCGGCCCTGATGTCGGGCCGCGCAGCTGCCAATGGCAGCGCGCGAGCACGGCTTCGTCCAGCCAGAAGGGGCCGGCCGAGCGTGCGCCGTGGCGGATCAGGCCGGCCAGCGGGCTCTCGTCCAGCGCCTGCAGGGCTCGCCAGAGCTGCGTGCGATGCAGCTCCGCCCGGTCTCCCAGGCGCTGCTGCAGGGCCTTGCGGCTGCAGGGATGGCGTTCGCAGGCCTGCCCCTCAGCGTGAGCCAGCAGCAGGGCGGCCAGCAGCCTGGGCAGCAGCCGGTTGCGCAGGCGCTGCGGCGGTGCATCCGGCGGGCTCAGCGTGAGCTGCTGGCTGTCGAGTTCGATCTGCAGCGGCCGGTCAGGCGCTGCGGCGATGAAAAAGGGAGGGGTGTCTGCGCTCACGGCGGCATTGTGGTCCGCGGCTTGCCGGTGCCGTCGCCTCGACATCATCGGCCCGGCGTTACAGGCGTTACAGCAGCTCAGCGGTGGACACGCTGCGGATGCGCGGCCCGAAGCTGCTGATGCTGGGCAGCGTGGCGTTCTCGTGCGCCCGGATCTGCGCCGCGCCTGCATGGGGCTTGTCGTGGGTGGTGTGGGCGTCGGCCACCAGGGTGACCTCGAAGCCCAGCGCCGCGGAGCGCCGCACCGTGGTGTCCACGCAGAACTCGCTGGCATAGCCGCACACCGCCACATGGCTGACGCCTTGCTCGCGCAAGGCCTGCTCCAGCGGTGTGCGCAGGTAGGCGTCCGGCGTGGTCTTGGCGATCACGGTATCGCCGGGCCGCTGTTGCAGGCCGGCCGCGAAGGCCCAGCCTGGCGAGCCTGCCTGCAGCGCGCCTTGCGCGGTCTGGTGCTGGACCAGAAAGACGGGGCGGCCCTGGGCCCGGAAGCGCTCGGCCAGGGCGTTGATGCGCTGGATCACCACCTGAGCCTCGAAGGGGGGTGGATCGAACAGCGCCTGCTGGACGTCGATGATGAGGAGCGCTTCAGGCTTGGCTTCAGGCTTGGCTTGGGGCAGGGCGGTGGTCATGCGGCAGTCCGGTGCTCAGTAGTGCGGGGGCAGTTCGTCGCGCAGATTGCGGGGCGCTGCGCCGCTGCCGTCGGGCAGCCGATCCCGCAGCTGCAGCAATTCACGCAGCAGGACGTCGATCTGCTGCTGCTGACGCACGATCACGCGGTTCAGCTCGTCGAGCATGTCCTCGGTGTAGGCAGCCTTGATTTCCAGCTCGGTCAGGCGGTGGTCGTAGGGGTCTTGGGCATCCATGGCAGCGCGGCGAAGGGCGAGCGACCCCGGGGTTGGGGCGCTCAGCCGCTGCATTGTGCCGCGCTGCGACGCCCCGCGCGGGCGAAGCGGTGAGGACGAAGAAGCGAGCGCGGGGAGGCGAGCGCGGGGAGGCAAGCACGAAGCTGCGGGCGCAATCAGCTGAGTGAGTCAGCTGAGTGAGTCAGCGGGGTGAGCCAGCGAGGGCGGACCGGCGGCGGCAAGCGGGCGATGGCAAGGCGCCACGCAGGCCGCTCAGGCGCCGTTGCGCAGGGCGATGGTCACGAGGCCGGAGGCGTCTTCCAGGGCGGTGACCGCATGCAGGGCGTTGCGCTGCAGGAAGAGCAACTGGCCGGGCTCCAGCACCTGGCTGTGGCCGTCCACGCTGATGTCCAGCCGGCCTTCCAGGCACTGGATGGTGATCTCGCCCGCCACCTTGTGCGGCGGCAGCGACTTGCCCTTGGCCAGCACCAGGTGGATGAGCTCCAGGTCCTGGGACTTGAAGAGCGCGCTGGTCTTGGTGTCCAGCAGGCGGGCGCCCAGGGGCTGGACGTTGACGGCTTGGCCGGCGGTGGCATGGGAGAGGGCCATGAGCTGCTCCTTCAGGGCTGATCGGGGTCAGTGTGAGCCTGCGGGCGGCCCGCTGCAAGAGGGGGCTTGGGCCGCGCGCGGTAGGGCAGCGGGGCCGGCATGGCGCAGGTCTCAGGCCTGCAGGCACTTCTTCACGGTGTCCAGCGTGCGGGTCGTGATGTCGCGACCGAAGAGCTGCTCCAGCATCCGCATGAAGACCGGCCCCTCCTCATTCGGCTGATAGGCGCTGATGACCTCGCTGCCGTAGCACTGCAGGATGTGGACGCCGTCCGCCACCAGGGGCAGGGCCGGCGGCGTGGGCGGCGGCCGGCGCACAAAGGTGATGATGCGCTTGGCGTCAGCGGGCAGCGGATGGGCACCGAAGGGGTCGGTGTCCAGCCAGGTCTGCAGCTGGTCCTGCCGCCGCAGGATCACCGGGAACGGCCGGCCCATGCCGGCTTCGATCACCTGCTCCAGCCGCTTCTCCAGCGTGGGCAGCGGCGTGGCGCGGCTGTCGAAGACGGCGTTGCCGCTGGACAGCAGGGTGCGCACGGCCGCGAATCCGGCCTCTTCCAGGCAGGCCTTGAGTACGGGCATCTTGGCGTTTTGCGGGCTGACGCCGCGAAGGAAGGCGATGTATCGGGGCATGGGGCGACTGCTGTTGTAACGACAGGCAATGCGGGAAGAGGGTATCAGGACGGCAGGCCAGCCGCCGTCAGCGCGTAGGTCAGGATCTCGATCAGGTGCCGGTTGGGGTCGAAGAAATGCAGCGTGGGTGCCGCGCCGCGAGCACCCACCTCGGTGCCGGGGCCCTTGCGCTCCTTGGGCTCGAAGCCCATGAGCTCCGTGTAAAAGCGCAGGCTGGCATCCAGGTCGTTGACGCGCAGGATCAGGTGGCCGCGCTGGGCGGTCGTGCTCACGCAGGGATCCTGGGCGAGGTGCAAGCCTGGACGGGCTCGTAGTGCAGCACGGTGGGGAAGGGGTCGTAGAAGTGGTGCAGCAGGGCGCGCCACTGCTGGTATTGCGACGACTGCCGGAAGCCCTGCTCATGGTGGGCGACGCTGTCCCAGCGGACCAGCAGCAGGTAGTGGTCCGGCCGCTCCAGGCAGCGCTGCAGCTCATGGCTGCGGTAGCCGGGCATGCACTCGATCAAGGTCCGGGCCTCGGCAAAGGCAGCCTCGAAGGTGGTGGCGGTGCCGGGCCGCAGCTGCAGGTGGGCCACCTCCAGGATGCCGTCCGAGGCGCAGCTCTCGCGCAGTGCCTGCACCGCGACCCGGGCGTCGAGCAGGCTGCCACCGTGCAGCTCGCGGTAGCAGCGCCTCGCCCAATGGATTTCACCGGCCTGGACCAGGCGGCGCACGTCCACCGCCCGTGCCTGGCCGGGCGCCGGATAGAGGCCCTGGCGCCGCATGGTTCGCAGCTGCCATTGCTGCCACAACCAGTGCAGCGCCGCCGCGCCTACGGCCCCCATGCCCAGGTAGTTCCACATGCTGTACATCGCCGCTCCCTTCAGGACCAGCCAGTGTGCCACCGGCCCGCACGCCTGGCGAACACGCGCAGGCGTCTAGCACGGCAGCTTCTTCCCTCCGGTTGCTGAAAACACCTATCCAAATCATTAGTCGACATTAAATATATTGAAAAGGCACAAAGGATATACAAAATCGGACGTGCGCATTCACGCCCTTGGCAAGGTCAGCGGAACCACCGGACACGCAGGGCGCCAGGGCGGGACGTGCCGTTCCGTCGCCGACAAACGCTGCACGACAGGTGCAACACAGGTGCAATCTTGAAAAAATCTCTGATCACGAAGGCCGCTCTCGCCGCGCTGGGACTGGCCGCCCAAGGAGGGGCCTGGGGACAGGAAACGCTGGACCGCGTGGAGGTGACCGGCTCCTCGATCAAGCGCATCGCCAACGAGGGCGCGCTGCCGGTGCAGACGCTCAGCCGGGCCGACATCGAGCGCTCCGGCGCGCGCAATGTGGAGGACCTCATCCAGGCCTTGCCGGCCATGCAAGGCTTCCAGACCTCCTCGGCCTCGGTCAACGGCGACGGACCCGGCGGCGTGCAGAACGCGTCCTTGCACAACATCGGCGCGTCCTACACGCTGGTGCTGCTCAATGGACGCCGGCTGGCCGCCTACAACGCCGGCTCGGCGGTCAACCTGTCCAGCATCCCGCTGGCCGCCGTCGAGCGCGTGGAGGTCTTGACCGACGGCGCCTCGGCGCTCTATGGCTCCGACGCCGTGGCCGGTGTCGTCAACTTCATCCTGAAGAAGAACCAGACCGAGCTGGTGCTGGAGGCGGCGGCGTCCGTGCCGCAAAAGCACGGGGGGCGCTCCAGCAGCCTGTCCCTCAGCAAGGGCTTCGGGGACTATCCGGTCGACGGCTACAACCTGATGCTGTCCTTCGCTCATGAGCGCCAGAGCGAGCTCAACGCGGCCGACCGCGACTTCGCCCGCTCCGGTGTCGTGCCCTTCTCGCACCAGGGCAAGACCTACACGCTGTATGAGTCGGCCCGCAACACGGCGCCGTCGTCGGTGACCCTGGGCCTGAAGAATCCGCTCAAGGGGCCGGGTGATGCGCCCATCAGCGCGCTGACCTTTTCGCCGGACTACCTGAAGAACGGCAAGTGCGGCCCCAATACCGTGCTCTCCACCGTGGGCCTGGACCAGGCCTGCCAGTTCGACTACGCCGCCACGGTGCAGTTGCTGCCGTCCACGCGGCGAGACAGCCTCTTCGCCTCCGGCACGCTGAAGCTCGGGGAAAACGCCAGCGCCTTCTTCGAGGCGGTGGCCTCCAAGTTCGAGCTGAAGGAGCGGCATGCGCCCGTGGCCCAGGCCATCTCGCTGGACCTGAGCGACCCGCTCTACGCCGCCAATGTGCAGCCCTACCTCAGCAAGCTGGGTGTCGATCCGGCCAACGTCAGCAAGGCCACCACGAACAACCGCTTCGTCGATGCAGGCGGCCGATCGGACCTCTTCAGGACCGACGCGCGCCACCTGGCGTTTGGCGTGGAGGGCGTGTTCCGCGAGTTCGATTACAGCGCCAGCTACGTGCACTCCACCAGCCGGGCCGACACCCTCTATGACGGCGGCTACCTGCGCCAGAGCTGCTACCAGAGCCTGCTGCGAAGCGGCAAGTACAACCCCTTCGCACCAGTGGGCGGCAATGCCAGCGCCTTTGCGCCCTGCTTGCTGCAGGAGCGCAACGACACGACCCGAACGGCACTGGACACCGTGGGCGGACGCGTCTCCGGCGAGCTGTTCCGCATGCCGGCGGGGCCCGCCATGCTGGGCGCAGGCGGCGACCTGACGCGCCGCAAGTACGACTACGACCCCAGCGCCCTGGCCATGGGTCCGAACCCGCTGCACAGCGGCACGGACACCGCCTTCGGCCGGGCCACAGGGGCGCTGCCCATCGAGGCCAGCCGCCGCAACTGGGGCCTGTTTGCCGAGCTGGCCCTGCCGCTGAGCAAGACCCTGGAGGCTACTGCCGCGCTGCGTTATGACGACTACAGCGCGGTGCGCAACAACATCGTGCTGGATGACCAGGGCAAGCTGGCAGCACCGGCCAAGCAGGGCAATCCCAACAGCAAGGCGACCTACAAGCTGGCCTTCAAGTTCCAGCCCATGCCCGAGTTGTTGCTGCGCGGCTCCTATGGCACGGGCTTCAAGGTACCGGAGATGGACCTGATCACCAAGGCGATCTCCGGGGGCAGCAACACCAGCGGCGCCTACCCCTGCCCGGTCAAGGCACCGGACCCGCGCGCCGTCAACTGCGAGGGCACGACCCAGTACGACCTGCTCAGCGGCGGCAATCCGCTGTCCGGCCCCAATGGCCTGAAGCCCGAGGAGTCCCGCAACATGACGCTGGGCGTCAAGGTCGAGCCGGTGAAGGGCTTGAGCGCCGGGCTGGACTACTGGTCGGTCAAGATGAAGAACCAGATCGTCTCGCTGCCTGAGACCCTGGTCTTTGGCAATCCCGCGGCCTATGACAGCCTGATCCGCACCGTCTACGACCCCGCGCGGGGCTCCGACAAGCTGGCCGTGCTGCTGCCCAGCTACAACCTGGGGCGTTCCAGCTTCCGGGGCGTGGATTGGGATCTCGGCTATGCAAGCAAGCTCGAAGGGCTGGGCCGCCTGGCGCTGAGCTGGTCCGGCACCTACATGCTCAAGTCGGAGATCGACGATGGCGCCGGCAATGTGGAGAACTCGGTGGGCCGCTTCGACGCCTACAGCACCGTCAGCTTCCGCGTGATCCAGCGCGCCAGCGCCACGCTCAGCCATGGCATGTTCAGCCACACGGCCACCTGGAACTGGCGCAGCGGCTATCACGACAAAGTGCAGACCGCGGCCGACGGCAAGGTGCGCGAGGTCAAGGCGGACGGCAGCCTGGGCGACTACGCGACGGTGGTTCGCGATGTCGGCGCCTACGGCACCCTGGACTGGCAGACCCGCCTGCAGCTGCTGAAATCCACTGCGCTGACCCTGGGCATTCGCAATGTGCTGGACAAGGCACCGCCCTTCTCGCTGCGCACCTCGGGCGGCGGCAACCAGATGGGTTTTGACGCACGCTACGCCAATCCGCTGGGCCGCACGTTCTATCTGAACGCCAGCTACAAGTACTGACCCCTGCCAAGCGAGGAAGAGGAGCGGTGAGGCCCCGGGCACGGAATGCCCGGGGCCTTGCTCGTTGCGGACGGGCTTCAGCCCTGCGACGGCGAGGCGGCGGCCGTGCGTCGCGCCCCAGCCCAGGCCAGAAGGCCGACCGGGATCAGCAGCACCCATTGGGGAAGCACCAGGCAGCCCTGGGGCCCCATGAAAACCAGGGCGACCGCCAGGAACACGAGACCGAACAGCAGCCACAGCACCGCAATGAACGAGGCCAAGGCCCGTGCCGACGCGGCCTGGCGTGGCCGGGCGCTCCACAGCAGCGCCGCGCCGCTGGCCAGCAGCGTCACGCTGACCAGGTGCCAGCAGGCCAGGAGCAGCAGGGCCACCGGGGCTGGCACGGTGGACGACAGCAGGGGCGCCTGGATCTCCGGCGTGCCGACCAGCAGGTGGACCAGCGCGGTGAACAGGGCAAGCAGGCCTGCGGCGAGAAGAAGTCGATGGGGCTTCATGGGTGTCGTGTGCGCAGGGGTGTCTTCGGAACGCCGGCTCTGAAGGACCGCCGAGTGCCTCAGGGTTGAATCCCGAAAACCTTGCCAAAGGTGCCGCCGGCCCACATGAAGCCCATGAAGGCGACCAGCTCCACCAGTTCCTCGGGGGTGAAGTGTGCCTGCATCAGCTTCAGCATGGACGCGTCGATGCCCCTGTGGTCCGCGGCGAACACCTGCGCCAGGCCAACGGCCAGCGAGGTCTTGAACTCGGCCTGCGTGCGCTCCGGTGCCCCACCCTTGGCCTGGCAGTACTCGCAGCCGTGCGACTCGGCCAAGGTGCGCCGGACTTGCTCAAGCAGATCCTTGGGCAGCACCGAGTTGCTGAAGAAGGTGTGCTCCAGCGCGGACCAGGCCGACAGGACATGCGGCGCGTGGCCCATGACGCGCTCGTAGTTCGTGGATCCGATCGTGGATGGGGGGATGTGGGACATGGGGCTTGTCGGCATCAACAGGGATGAAGGGGACGCTCTGCTCATTCGGGAACGCAGCGCACCCAGGCCGGTGCGCGCTGGCGTGCACGTGCATTCGCCGCCTCATTGTGCGGGTACTCGTATGCGCCCAGCAGGCGGCCGTCAGCGATATTGCGCCACTCGTAGTGCCGGAACTCGCTGCCATGCAGCACACCCTGCCAGTAGGCGACCGACGACGACTTCGGCACGAAGCACCAGGCGAAGATGGAAATCTCCATGCCCACAAAGCTGTGCTGCTGCCTCTGCTGGTCGAGCACGACGAGCTTCAGCGGGATGGGGTAGGACGTGCAGCAGTTCGGGAAGAGGGCCAGCCAGCCTACGTGGCGCCCGTCTGCTGACAGCCGGGGCTGGTCAAACTCGACTTGCTCGTCGAGCCGCGGTGCGTCGAACTGCTCGCCCTCGGTCGTGGTGATGCGCAAGCGCGTTCGGTCATCCGAGAGCTGCGCCGCCTTGTAGGTGGCTGCGGTCGCGACGAGTGGAAACGCCAGGAGGACGGCAGCCGCGGTACGAAGCCCGGTGCTGACGAGCCTTCTTGCGGGCGCACACAGGTCGATGAGGGCGCGAGGTGGCATGCATCGTCTCCTAGGCTGACGGGCTGCTTGCGCACGGCGGGTGCGCGTCGGGATTCGCGCGGCCATGCTGCGCCGACAGGGCCGGCCAGCGCTGGCGAAGTCCGACCAGATGCACGATCCCGAAGCCCAGGCAGATGGCCGAGCTCCACCACAGAAATGCCGTGGCCTGCTCCGGCTGCAAGACGGCGACGGGCAGGGCGGCCAGGCCTCGAAGCAGGTAGACGCCGGTCACGGCGCACAGGGCGGTACGAAGCAGCGGCAGCCGGCGAATGGCCCCGGCACCGGACAGTGCGTACAGCGCCCAGATGCCCAGCACGAGGGCAATGCCCGCCGTGATGAGCCCTGGTATCCAGCTGCCCGCCTCCGCCAACTGCGCCAACTCCTCGCCCGCGCCGAAGAAGCGATACCACGGTGCGCCAAAGTAAATGCAGCCGACATGGAGCAGGGCGGCGATGGCGCTGAGGGCTGCTCCAAAGACGAGAAGCTTGTTTGGCATGTTGAGTCTCCCGGTGTGCTCCATGGTTTCACAACCACGGCGCGGTTCGAGGCGCAGGACGCGGCCTGAGGACGCCCGCAAGACTGTATGCGAAAGAACCTCCCGCAGCCTGTCCGTGGTGTTCAGGCGTTAATTTACCGGGATCTTGCGGGCGAATGGCCGGGGCTTGGTCAAACCGGAAGCGCGTTGCCGCCAGGGTGCGGACCTCAGGCAGGCGCGGCGTGCGCTGGAGGGCCATCGCTGGGTTGGCCGCCAGGCTTGCCTGTTGCCCCGGGAGGCAGCAGGTGATCAATGCCCGCATCACCATAGCTGCGCATCACTTCCGAGATGATGACTTGATAGCCAGCCAGCCAGTTGCCCTGCGCAGCCTTGGCTTCCAGATGACGGGGATGGCGAACCAGTTGCTGAAGGGCCTCGAGCGAGTCCCAGTAGTAGACGTTGGAGATCAGACCCTTGGCCGAATTCTCCCAAGTCTCTTCGCCCAGGTAGCCAGGAATGGCCTTGGCCGCAGCAGCGATTTCCTGATCCAGACGATGGAAGGCGTCATCGAACTGCTTGGTCGCGAAGATGAAGGTGGATGAATACACGGACCGGGCCCTTTCAAAAATGCGCAGCGTGTCTGCATGGAAGCGGCGCACTGTACATGCGGAAGGGGCCCGGTTGCAGCCTCGCCGGAGCAAGCATCCTCGCCCCGCCTGCACGCTTCAGCCGGCGGACAGCTCAGGGACATCGGGATCATCGACGTAATGGCCGGACTGGTCCCGGTCGCGCGTGCCGACGATGAGGTACGAGCACGGCGCGCTCGACCTGTTGGAGACCGTGTGGCCATTGGGCACGCCGGCCGGCCAGCAGGCCGAGTCACCAGGCATGAGCGTGTGATGCCCGTCGTCTTCCGTGACCGTGACTTCGCCGCTGATCACGAACAGGAACTCGTCGACATGCTCATGCCAGTGCCGTATGGAGGCCTTGGCGCCAGGCTGGAGCACCTGAACCGAGGCGCCGAACTGGGTGAGGGCGCCGGCGTCCGAAAGGCGGTAGGTTTCTACATGGCCCCAGCCGGGCTTTGAGTTGATTTCGGGCGTGATTTGCTGGCGTCTGACAATCATGAGCTGAGGGCACTCTAGGGGGAAGCTGGAACTGATCCGTTGACATCGCTGCATGCGGTCGGCCGAGCCAGAGAGGGCGGCCAGCGGCAGCGCTGCGTTCGGCACTCCCACCGAACACGGCTTGAATTATCCGAGCACCCGGCTGCAACCCAGAGACTGCAACCCAGAGGCTGCAACCGAACCCCCGCTGCGTCTTGGGGTTGTCGGACTGCCTGCTTTTAGTCGGGTGCGCCATGGCAAACCACGCAGAGCTTGTTGCCCTCTGGATCGCGGAAGTAGGCGCCGTAGTAGTGCTCGTGGTACTCGGGTCGCAGTCCCGGGGCGCCTTCGGATTGACCTCCGTGGGCGATCGCAAGGCTGAACGCCTGATCCACCATCGCACGACTCTCAGCCAGGAAGGCCACCATGTTGCCGTTGCCGGCCTGGGCTGCAAGCTGGTCGTAGGGCTTGCCTATCAGGAACAGGGGCCGTGGGCCCGGACTGGATTGCCAGCCGGCCCATGGGCGACTTCTCTCGCAGAAGCGTGCCTCGTTGCCGGGGGCTGCCATCAGTGGGGCATAGAACGCCAGCGCACGGTCGAAGTCGCTGACGCCAACAAAGACATGTGAAAACACGGCGCCTCCGAAACAGATGCCTGCTGGACGTCCACCACCGAAGCTCAGCGGCAGCCGCAGGCCCCGCAGCACTTCCTAGGCCGCCTTGCGATCCATGGGAACAACGCGTAGTAGAACACCCAGGACCCAGTCCACGCGAATGGAATGGAGCCCTGCTGAGCGGTTCGTATCTGGGTCCGCAGCGCCAGCGTACCTGCCAGCGACTGCAACAAGGCCGTCTGTAGAGTGGCAGTCTGTTCTCTGTTCAGCCCTTCGCCCGGGGCGGTGTGTGCAATCCGGATCAATCGGGGTCAGGTCTTGCGGGGGAATTCAATGAAGCGGTGTTGACGCGGTGGGAAGTCCCTGTAATGGGTTAGGGCTCAAAACCACGCAGGCTGACCCTGAAGTATTCCGTACCTTGCTTTCGAGTGAACTCAAACACGGCCTTGGGATTTGCCCACTTGCCATTCACCGGGAGCCGATGGCGAAGGACAAAGCCTGACTCTGTTTGCTCCAACTCAGGCGACGCGGACTTGGTGAAGTCTGCCGCAGAGCAAATGCGGTCAGAGCCAATGACCGCACTGAGACGCAATAGCAGTTCCTTCTTTGACCAGCGCTTAGACGAGGCATCTAGGCCACCCAACGCGGCCTGGATGTCGTCCTGCGCCAGAGCCTCGAAGAATTCTCTCGCAAAGGCAATGAATGCTTTGGCAGGACTAAATGAAGTGCCCGGTATCAAGTTGAGCCCCAACGTGGCTGTTCAGTGGCGCTGGTAGGTGTCCGCTGAAACTGGAGGTTATGCCAAATCGTCATAGTAAAGATCGTCGGGTTTGGCGACGGAATACCTGGTTAAGGAGCGGCAAGCGAATCTCAGATATGTTGGGGTTGTGCTTGAACTCTTCGATCTGGCGCAGCTCGTACAAGTAACGATCCCAGAAAGAATTCCACTTCTTTGTTTTCTTTGGAGACGGGACATGGAGCTTCCAATGCACACGAACGCTCTCCCGACCGCAAAGCGGGCAGAAGAAGGCCTCGATGTTTTGATCTTTGCGTTGAAGTTTGCGGCAATAGAGGCACGCGAACGTTCGATTACTCATGATGCATAACGTTGAAGCTGAGCCGCGAGCGGCGGCTTGCCGACGCGAGTCGGCTCGAGCGAATACGAAGGGACTTCCCACCTTCCGGCAAACGGCGTCGATGCGCCAAGATTGGTGGTGATCAAAGTCATCAATCTGCAGCCATGTGAAAGGGGAAGTCCATGAACGAGATTACCCGAGTCGGGGTGGATTTGGCCAAGCGGGCTATCCAGGTGCACGCGGTGGATGCGAGCGGCCGTGTCGTGTTCACCAAGGCGCTGGCCCCCGACAAGTTCGCGGCCTGGTATCGGTCAAACCCGGCCCGAGGCAGGCAAGACCTGACACTGCGCCGGTCTGAATCGTCTCTCGCCTCATCAACAGTTCCTCGCTGAAGACATGCGTTCGAAGATGCATCACACAGGTCAGACCGGCAGCAGGCCAGCTCGACCAACCCTGTGCCGCGCCAATGGTGGCGACGGCGGCGAGTGAATGGAGTCCCGCTGAGCGCTTGGTATCTGGGCCCGCGCTGACAACCGCCAGTGACGAAATCTCGGCGAGCTGCTCAGCGACTTCATTCAAGCCTGCCTCATTCAAGAGCGGGACGGTTGAATCGCATGCTGCAAGGGCAGCACATTGATGATTGGCAACAGACGATTTCATGGTGCCTAACGTCGGAAATTGGCGTCAGGTGCCGGCTTGCCGACGGCTGTCCGCTCGATGGAGGGGCTGGGCGCCGCCTACGCGCGGCCACGCCAGAAGCCTGGCCTGCGGCTCTGATGCGCGACAGCAAGCACTCTGACCTCAGACGCACCCAAGGTATAGACGATGCTGTAAGGGAAACGCCGCAACGGGAACCGGTGGATCACGCCACGCCAGACCGCACCAAGCTTCGGCTGCTCGGACAACAGCGCTGTGCATCGCTCGAACTCCGCGATAAACCGCTCGCCCAACGCGACGCCTGCTTCCCGGGCATAGAACAAGGCACCTTCGACCAATTCCTGCTCTGCCTCCGGGGTAAGCGAAACCCTCACTGAAGCGCCTTGCGAGCCCGCCCGATAGCTTCTTCGGCCGAAACAAGAGTAACGCGACCGGCCTCGACCTCAGCAAGCCGGCGCTCAACTTCGACCGCCCACGCCTCCTCAATCTCGGCCTGGACACCGAGACTGGCCAACAAATGATCAGCGAGAAGCACGCGCTCCTCAGGGGGGAGCTTCAGCGCCTCCGCCTCCAAAAACTCAAACTGGGACGACATATGCAACCACCTCTGGGAAACGCCCTTTTCGCATATTAGCGCGGCACGCTCTCCGGTGGCGCCCAACGTTCGACATGAGCGGCGACTGAAAGCGTGCGAAGCCCGCTGGAAGCCGTCCGCTCGATGGAATACGAAGTGACTTCCCGCCTTCGGGCAAACGGCGTCGATGCGCCAAGATTGGTGGTGATCAAAGTCATCAATCTGCAGCCATGTGAAAGGGGAAGTCCATGAACGAGATTACCCGAGTCGGGGTGGATTTGGCCAAGCGGGCTCTCCAGGTGCACGCGGTGGATGCGAGCGGCCGTGGCGTGTTCACGAAGGCGCTGGCCCCCGACAAGTTCGCGGCCTGGTGCGCGCAACTGCCTCCCGGCTGCCTGGTGGCGATGGCGGCGAGTGAGTGGAGCCCTGCTGAGCGGTTCGTATCTGGGTCCGCAGCGCCAGCGTACCTGCCAGCGACTGCAACAAGGCCGTCTGTAGAGTGGCAGTCTGTTCTCTGTTCAGCCATTCGTCCGAGTCGGCGTGTGCAATCCAGATCAATCGGGGTCAGGTATTGCGGGGGAATTCAATGAGACGATGTTGACGCGGTGGGAAGTCCCTGTAACTGGTTAGGTGCCATGCTACGACACCACCCCGAACGCAAGAAGAGTTACCAGCGCCAGCAAGGCATATGAGGCAACGTTTGACTCCTTGACGCAGCGCGACACGATCTCGCTATCGACCTCGGCAAAGTACCGCAACAAGACCTTGCGCTCCACAACGATTGAGACCCAGCAGAAAACAAGCATGAGCACCAAGAACGCAGCCTTAAGCTCAAGCGGGCTGCTGCCCCCGATCCACGCCGCAAAGAGCGGGAAGCTCAGATAGCGAAACGCTTCCGAGTTCGCCACATGCTCTGGCAGTGAACTCAGCACGGCGCCACCGAGCGCCTCCACGAGAAGCATTGCAACCCATGCCAGCGGTACGCCAGCAAGCGTAGACCAGAGATTCGCAACCACCGTGGCCTTGAGCGAAGCGGCATATGGAACTGCAAGCCTTCGCGATGCAATGCCTGCTTCGCCAGCCACGACCGGAATGAAGGCCAGCCACTGAAGCGGCCATGACAGCGCAAGCATCGGGATGCCCGCGTTCGCCAGCGCGGAGCACGGCACAGAAATCAACAATGCGGCAACGCCACATCGGAGGAGGGGGTTCATGGCACCTAACGTAACTTGGACTGACTGCCTCAGCAGAAATTGGGCTGCCTAAGCCGCCATGTGAATGGGCGGATTGTGACCGAACTTTCCCATGAAAATGCCCTTCCGATGGAGGATGTGGCGGCATCTTATACGGCCTAAATTTGCGCGGATGGAACCTTACAACCGCGATCAAGATGCATGTCCCGACGAGGACGCTACGGGGCAGGGCGCTTCGCGCCGGCCGGCCGCGGCACAGCACCCGGGCCTGCGGCGAGGGCACAGAGGAGCAGGAGCGCCACGCCTGCTGGAGCAACTGCGGGACGCCCTGCGGGTGCGGCACTACGCCATCCGCACCGAGCGCGCTTATGTCGACTGGGTGCGCCGCTATGTGCGCTTTCATGGGTTGCGGCATCTCGTCGAGCTGGGCGCCGAGGAGGTCACCGCCTTCCTCACGCATCTGGCTGTGGAGCGCCAGGTGTCGCCGTCCACGCAGAACCAGGCTCGCGCCGCCTTGCTGTTCCTCTGTGGGCAGGTGCTGAACAAGGACCGGGTGACACTGCAGGCCGGTGATGACATCCGCACCGTGCAGGAGCTGCTGGGGCACAGCGACGTCAAGACGACGATGATCTACACCCACGTGCTGAACCGCGGCGGTCGCGGGGTTCGCAGCCCGCTGGATGTCTTGTGAGCGCTGGGGCCCAGCGCACTGGGGCGGGCGCGCTGTGGCCGAGCGCGCAAAAGGGGCGCCGGCGCTCCCGAGCCCGCCTCAGCCCGCCCTGGGCGAATTCGCGGGTCGGTGGTTCGAGTGCTGGGCCTCCGCTCCCTCGCATCGCGTTCACCGGAAATCCCGGCTCCCCGCTTCCTCCGCCATGCGCCCCAGCCAGGGGCTGAGGTCTTCGAAACCTTCGGCCAGCAGATTGCAGATGCCCTCGCGGCTGCGCTGCCAGCGGCCCTGAACGGCCAGCAGGCGTGCGGCAAGAATGGTGCTGCGGTGCCGCGCATAGACGTCCGCCCAGACGATGACCTGGATGCTGCCGTGTTCGTCTTCCAGGCTGATGAAAAGCGTGCCTTTGGCCGTCTGCGGCTTCTGGCGCACCGTCACCAGGCCACCGGTGCGGACGCGGCGGCCGTTGGGCAGGCGGGCCAGTTGGGCCGAGCTGCGCAGCCCGTGGGCCTGCAGGCGCTCGCGCAGCAGGGCCAAGGGGTGGCGGCGCAGGCTCAGGCCCAGGGATCGGTAGTCCCACAGCAGCTCCTCGCCCTCGGGCGCCAGGCTCAGTTGCAAGGGCGCTTCATGGATGGGCGCGTCCTGCAGCAGCGCGGGCGTGCGCCCCTGCGCGCTGGCCTCCCAGATCTGCTGGCGGCGATGGCCGGCCAGGCTGTGCAGCGCGTCGGCGGCGGCCAGCAGCTGCATCTCGCGCGCGTCCAGCCGGGCGCGCAGGGCCAGGTCTTGCGCGTCGCGGTAGACGCCGGGTGCGGGCACCGCAGCCTGCGTCAACCCGGGCTTCTGCGCCGGTGCAGGGGCAGGCGAGGACGTGGGTAGTGACGCGGATGCGAATGAGGGCGAGGGAGAGGGCGAGGGAGAGCGAGGGGGAGAGATAGAGGGCCGCCCCTCCCGCAGGTCCACGATGCGACGCCCGCTTTCTTCGCTGAGGCCGGCCACCATGCGCAAGCCCAGGCGCACCGCGGGCTGGAGCCGGGTGTGGGCGAAGGCGCGCGAGGCGAGCGGCGTCTGGGCGGAACTTGCGTCCTGCATCCAGCTGCGCGCCTGCTCGCCCGGGCGCGGGGCGGTCTCCAGGCTGCAGTCCCAGTCGCTCAGGTTGACGTCCGCGGGGCGCACCTCGATGCCGTGCCGGCGCGCATCCTGCACCAGCTGGGCCGGGGTGTAGAAGCCCAGGGGCTGGGAGTTGAGCAGGGCGCACAGAAAGGCCGCCGGCTCATGCCGCTTGAACCAGCAGCTGGCATAGGTCAGCAGGGCGAAGCTGGCTGCATGGGATTCCGGAAAGCCGTAGGACGCAAAGCCCTGGATCTGCCGGAAGATGGCCTCGGCGAACTCGTCTTCGTAGCCGCGCGCACGCATGCCGCTCAGAATGCGCGCATGGAACTGGGCCAGGTCGCCGGGGCGCTTCCAGGCCGCCATGGCGCGGCGCAGCTGGTCGGCCTCGCCGGGGGTGAAGCCGGCCGCGATCATGGCCACCTGCATCACCTGTTCCTGGAAGATCGGAATGCCATAGGTGCGCTCCAGGGCCTTCTTCAGGTCTTCCTTGGGATAGCGGATGCCGTCCTTGCCCTTGCGCCGGTTCTCCAGATAAGGATGGACCATGCCGCCCTGGATGGGCCCGGGCCGCACGATGGCCACCTCCACCACCAGGTCGTAGAAGCAGCGCGGCCTCAGGCGCGGCAGCATGGACATCTGCGCCCGACTCTCGATCTGGAAGGTGCCGATGGTGTCGGCCGCGCAGATCATGTCGTAGGTGGGCTCGTCGCCCTCGGGGATGCGGGCCAGGTCCAGCGGCTGCTCGCGGTAGTCCTCGCGCAGGCTGTTGACGAGATCGAAGCAGCGCCGCAGGGCCGAGAGCATGCCCAGGGCCAGCACGTCCACCTTGAGCAGGTTCAGGGCGTCGAGGTCGTCCTTGTCCCATTCGATGACGCTGCGGCCGGGCATGGTGGCGTTCTCGATGGGCACCAGGCGCGACAGCGGCCCCTGCGTCAGCACGAAGCCGCCCACGTGCTGGCTGAGGTGGCGGGGCATGCCCATCAGCTGGCGGGCCAGCACGATGAGCTGGCGCAGGGGCAGCTCCTGCACCAGGTCGCGGCCCTGGCGCTCCAGGATCTCCTGCTGCAGCTCCTGCAGCCGGGACTCGGGCAGGATTTCATGGCTCCAGCCGGAGTGGTCCTTGGCCAGGCGCTCGACCAGGGTTTCGTTGATGCCCAGCGCCCGGCCCACGTCGCGCAGGGCGCTGCGGGCGCGGTAGCGGATCACCACGGCGGTCAGCGCCGCACGGTCCCGGCCATAGCGCTGGTAGAGGTACTGGATGACCTCCTCGCGGCGCTCGTGCTCGAAGTCGACGTCGATGTCCGGCGGCTCGTTGCGCTCGCGGCTGATGAAGCGGCCGAAGAGCAGGGTGCTGCGCTCCGGGCCGATGCTGGTGATGTGCAGGCAGTAGCAGACCAGGCTGTTGGCCGCCGAACCACGGCCCTGGCACAGGATGCCGCGCGAGCGGGCGTAGCGCACGATGTCCGCCACGGTGAGGAAGTAGTGCTCGTAGCCCAGCTCGCAGATCAGGGCGAGTTCGTCCTCGATGGTCTGGCGATGATCAGATCGCACGCCATGGGGCCAGCGGCGGTGCATGCCCTCGTAGGTCATGTGCCGCAGCCAGCTCGGAGCCGAGTGGCCGGCGGGCACGACTTCCTCGGGGTACTGGTAGCGCAGCTCGTCCAGCGAGAAATGGCACAGGGAGGCGATCTGCAGTGTCTCGGCCAGCACATCTGGCGGGTAGATCTGGCTCAGGCGCAGGCGGCTGCGCAGATGGCGCTCGGCCTGCGGCTGCAGGGCCGCACCGCAGGCGTGCAAGGGGCGGTTGAGCCGGGTGGCCGTCATCACGTCCTGCAGGGGCTTGCGGGAGCGCACATGGAAATGCACGTCGCCGCAGGCCACCAGGGGCAGGGCCAGCTGCGCGCCGATGTCGCGCAGCTGCTGCAGCCAGGCTTCGTCCGACAGCTCGCGCAGCAGGCACAGGCCCAGCCACAGCTGGCCCGGAGCGCAGACGGCGGCCAGGGCTTGAGCCTGGGCCAGCAGCTCGGCAGGCGCGTCCAGGCGGCGGTCCGGCAGCAGCAGGGCCAGGCAGCCGCTCAGCGCGCCTGCGGCCAAGGTCTCGCGCAGCAGCGGCCAGTCCAGCCGGTAGCGGCCCTTGACGGGCGAGGCGCGGCGCAACCGGGTGATGAACTCGCTCAACTGCCCGTAGCCGTCGCGGTGGCGGGCCAGCAGCACGAGCTGGAAGCCGGGGTCGGGGGCTGCATCCGGTGTCTGGGGCTGGGGAGGGGCGGGAGCGCCGGCTGCATCCGCTGCATCCGCTGCATCGATCATCCAATGCACCCGGAACTGGCTGCCGATGATGAGCTGCACCACGTCCAGCTCGGGGTCCAGCTCCGGGGCTTCCTCGCGAAGGCGGCCGACGAGCTTCTTCAAGGCCACATGGGCCCGCACCACGCCCGCCAGCGAGCATTCATCGCTGAGGGCCAGGGCGCGGTAGCCCAGCTGCTGGGCGCGCAGCACCAGTTCTTCCGGGGCCGAGGCGCCGCGCAGAAAGCTGAAATTGCTCAGGCAGTGCAGCTCGGCATAGCCCGGCAGGACACGCGCACCAGGCCGCGCTTCGCCCGAGCGCCCGGCCGAGCCTGGTGCCTGCAGCATGCGCTGCAGGGCCGAAGGCAGGGGGCGTTCAGGCTTGCGGCTGCCGGGGGGATGGGTATCCCCCTCGTCATCGGGAGTGGGCGTGGGCGAGGGCATGGGGGTGGTGGCGCTGGGGGCCGGGGCAGGTGTTCAGAGGCGTTCAGAGGTGTTGAGGGTGACGTCAACGGCTCAGGAGCCAGGCTCAGGCAAAGAGGCCGTGCAGATACCAGTGGAGGGCGCTGTCCGGCGCCTCCCGGGCGGATGTTTCCGGGCGGGAGCCGGGCTCCGGCATGTCCTGCCTCGGCGTTGCGAGCAGGCTGCTGCGGACGCGGAAGATCCACAGCAGCTGGCCCGAGGGATTGCGGGCCAGGTAGTAGTCGCGCTGGACCTGGGGGGCGCTGCCGGTGTGTCCGTTTTGCAGCGGCTGTCCCGGCCAGCCCCACCAGCCGCCTTCCACCCGGTGCGGGCCCAGCAGCAGCTGCAGCTCGCCTTGGTAGTGAGGGCGTTCGCGGGGGACGTGCAAGCGCAAAGGAGGATCGAGCAGCCAGCTGGGCTGGGGGCCAGGCCAGGCGGAGGCGATCTCGGCGGGCTGCGGGGCCGTAGAGATGGCTGCGGAGGCAGCGGCGGCAGTGCCAGGCCCCTCTCCCTGCCAGGGTTCGCAAGCCTGCATGGCTTCGGGGCGGGCATCCGCCTGCAGCCGGGCCTGGCAGACCTGGGCTGGGCCCAGCCGCACCGCACAGCGCTGCAGCAGCAACCCCAGGGGCTCGCGGGCGGGCGCGCGGGCGTGCTCGTCCAGGCGCAAGGCGGTGTTGGGCGGGCGCAGGCGCTCGATGTGGTCCACCCCCAGGCGCAGCTCGGCCACGGGGGCGGGCAGGGACAGCTGTGCCAGGTGCTCGCGCAGCAGGCCCTGCAGGTGCTCGAAGCTGCGGGTGAGCTCGGCGCTGCGCAGGAGCAGTTCGCCGCCGGGTGGGCAGTCGCGGGCGCGCATGGCATCGTGCTGCCAGCCCAGGCGCAGGCTGCTGAGGCCCGCGTGATGGCCCGCCAGCCAGGCACAGCAGCTGCGTAGCAGGGTTTCGGCATGAGGCATCAGCGCCGGGGCCTGATCCAGGCGCCAGGGCAACTCCAGCCGGGCCTCGAAGCGCTCGGGCAGCCGGACCCAGTCGTGCGCCTGCTGCAGCTCGCCGTAGGCGCGGTCCAGGGCCAGCAGCAGCTCGGCCCCGAAGCGCCGGGCCAGGCCGGCCCGCGGCAGCCGGCGGACGTCTCCCAGGCGGCGGCAGCCCAGCCGGGCCAGCATGGCGGACTGGGCCTGCACGGCGCTGAGACAGGACAGGGGCAGGGCATCCAGCAGCGGGAGCAGGGGGGCGGTCATGCCGTTGACCCGTCCGCCCCGCAGCAGGGCCAGCGCCGCGAGGGCATTGGGCGCCCAGGCCATGGCGGGCTGTCCGCAGGCCAGCAGCGCCTGGGCCCGGCCTTCCTGCTGGATGCGCTGGTGCAGGGCTCGCAGGCCGCCAAACAGGCGCAGGCAGCTGGACAGCTCCAGCAGCACGGCCTCCTCCAGCAAGCTGACGCGGGGGGTGAACTGCAGCGCCCACCAGGCCAGTTGCTGCTGCGGGGAGGGGGCGCCCGGCTCGGCGGCGGGCTCGGGTGGGGGCCGCAAGGCCAGCCAATGAGGGGTGCTGGGGGAGGTGCCCTGGCGCGCTCGCTGGGGTCCGCCGCCTTGGGGCCGGGGTGCGGGCTCGGGCTTCAGCCCCGGGGTCTCCGTGCTCATCGGGTTCATGCCTCAGCCTCCCGCAGCGCCGCCTCGGCCATGGATGTGAACTGCGGCATGAGCCCTGCTGCCGCCGGGCCAGGCGCGACCGGCGCGCGGGCCCGGCCTGCCGCGGGCCGCGCCGCAGACTCGCTTGCCACCTCGGTTGCCGGCTGCAACGGCGCCACCCCCTGCCGCAGCCGGGCCGGCAGGCTGTGCTGAAGGCGGGGAGGCAGGCTGTGCAGCTGCAGGGGTTGGACCATGGCGGGGCCGCGGCGCTTGATCAGCTGTACTTCCAGCAGGCCAGGCGCCAGGCCCTGGGCGGCGGGCGGCTGGGTCAGGCTGAGCCGCAAGGGCGCCGCCGAGGACTGCAGGGCCGCGCTGGCCGGCCGCATCAGGAAGATGGGCGCGGGCGAGCCCAGGGCCGCTGCCTGCAGGCGCCGGATCTGCTCGGGGCGGGCGCCGTCCAGCCAGGCCAGCACCGCGGCCGCCGCCTGGGATTTGATGGCTTGCTCCGTCACCCAAAGGGCTTGATGCAAGGCCTGGTGCGGAGGCTTCGGGGGGGACTTGCCGTCGCCCGGCCCTGGCTTGATCCAGACCCAGTGCGCGGCGGCCAGCCCAAGATCCGCGAGGCCCGGGCCATGGGGGACGAAGGGCGGGGCGATCAACAGCAAGGGCGGTACCGTGCGCGGCGAGCCGCCCGGCATGGCGGTGAACAGCCCGCGCAGCCCGGGCGCAAGGAGCCGCCATTCCGCATGCTGGCCTGCGGGCTGCAGGATCTCGCACAGGGACTGGCAGGGCCAGCCACCACCGGGCAGCTCGGCGTCCAGGGCCTCAAAACCACTGCTGAGCGTGCGGCTCTGGCAGCGGCCCAGGCTGCCGGCCTGCCAGAGCCGACCCTCGCGCAGCAGCGGGTGGTCCAGCAAGGCGGCACGGGAGGTGGACGCGGCGGCGGGCATGGCGAAGGGAGATCGATACTGTATGAAAAAACAGTATAGAAGCTGCGGCTGGGATGTCCAAGTGCCCACGCGTGTACGCAAGGCGCACTGTCCAGGCGCCGGTTCCAGTGAATTTGTGGGGCGGACGCCAAGGAGGGCCTGGCTGGGGCTGTCTGGCCTTGCATAATCAGGGAAAACCCGAAATGGCAGGAGGGGGACTGATGCCATGACTCAGCCCAAGGATTTCTGCGTGTTCTCTGCTGTTCCTGCTGCCCCCGCCGCATGGGCCGCTGCGCCCGTGCCTGCGTCCCTTGCCGACCCTCTGTCCCTGCGGGCAGACGGTTTTTCGTCTCCCGCCAGTCCCGAGACCCTGGGCCCTGCCGAACGCCTGACCGAGCGGCTCTGGCTCCGCGCACCCCAGGCTTCCGATCTGACGGCCCTGCATGAATTCCACGCCGATCCGGCGACCCACCGCTACAACCCGGGGGGCTGCCTGAGCCGGCTGGCGGACATGGAGGCGGAGTTGCAGCGCTGGCTGCTGCATTGGCAGCACCATGGCTTCGGCTACTGGCTGGTCTGTCGGCGTGACCAGCCGCAGCAGGTGCTGGGCGTGGGCGGCATCATGCGCAAGCGCATCGATGGCCAGCAGGCGATGAACCTGCATTTCCGCTTCCGCCCCCAGGCTTGGGGGCAGGGCTATGCGGCCGAGACCTCCTGCGCCGCCCTGGCCCTGGCCTTTGAGCAGCTGCATGAGGCCGAGGTGCTGTCCGTGGTGCGGCCGGCCAACCAGCCGGCCCGCCGCACCCTGGAGCGGGTCGGGCTGCGGCTGATCGGTGCCTGGGGCGATGTGCCGGGGCAGGCCGCCAGCCTGATCTACGAAATGAACGAAGGCTGCTACCTGGAGCAGCGCGAGGCCGGCCGCTGCTGCAGGGCCGGTGCTGACCCCGGGCGCTGATGCCGGGCACTCAGCCCGGGGCTTGCCGTCAATCGAGGGCCGGAGGGCCCTTTTTCATGGAGGACATCACACCGTGAGCCATGCTTCGGCCCCTGCGCGACGGCAGCCTCCACCGGGTGCTGAAGAACTTCCCGGGCGAGGATGAACTGCAGGCCCTGGTGGCCGGCCGGGCGAGCCGCAGCCGCTACCTGCGCCTGGACAATTTCTGGCTCTTTGAATACGAGTTGTGACCCCGGCGCGTGTCCGGTAACCAAGCGACGCAATGTCGCTGGAGACGGGGCGTCCGCGCCCCTGGTGCGGGCCCGGGCTGCTGCAGTACCCTTCAGCGCGTATGGGCCGGATGGCTCATTGTGGGCAGGCGTGAGCCCTCTGTCTTTCCGATGACGAAAGGGGCCGCGTCCACCGTTTGAAGACGGCTGCGACCGAAGGATTCTGATCAGCCGGTGCGGCGCAGAGGCGGCGTCACGGGACGGCCGCGGTTGGGGCTTTGTGCATGTCCAAGCTGGCCACGGCATTTCGCTGGCGGAGTTTTCTGGCCTATGCCAGCGCCTTTTTCCTGGCGGGGCTGGGCTGGCTGCTGTTCAAGCACCTGCAGCTCAAGCACCTCACGGGGCTCAAGCTGCTGGCGCGGGTACTGAACCGCGAGGAGGAGGACTTCAGCCCCTGGGAGGTGCTGGGCCTGTATGGGGCCGACATCGCCCTGGGCCTGCTGCTGATCCCCTTGCTGGCGGGCCTGCTGGCCGCCCAGCGGCGCATGGCCGGCATGCGGCTGCTGCTGGCCCTGCTTTTGCTGGCGGATGTGCTGCTGCTGCATGCGGACATGGCGGCCTTCGCCAATGTGAGCACCCTGCTCAGCTGGGAGATGATGAGCGAGGCGCTGGCCTGGGCGCGGAATGATCCTTCGATCATCCCCTACTACGTGGGCCCGCGCACCTGGCTGAAGATCCTGGCCAGCACGGGCGGGCTGATGCTGCTGCTCCTGTGGCTGGACCGGGGGCGCTGGCGCTGGCCCCGGCAGCTGGACCAGGGATCGGCCGCCTGGGCCGCCGGCCTGCTGGCGGCCGGGCTGGCATTGGCCGTCCTGTGCGGGCTGCTGCAGCCGGTGGCGGCCTACCCGCAATCGTCCGCGGCCCTGACCCGCGCCGTTTCGGCCATGCTGCCGGATCCCGTCCAGGAGCAGTACCGCGACTACAGCCCAGTCCAGCTCCAGGAGGCCTTCTGCACCCAGGTGGGGTCACCTTGCCGGCCAGCGGGCGGCCCCGATCAGGCGAACGTACCGACAGGCGCGCCGCGGGACGTCATCCTCTTCGTCATGGAGACGGCGCCCGCCGACTTCTTCGACCTGCAGGCCCTGACGGCCGAAGACCCGCTGCTGCGCGCATGGTCCCGGCGTGCCTGGCTGGCCCGGCGCCATTACTCGACCTATCCCTACACCAGCGATGCCACGTTCTCGCTGCTGTCCGCTCTTTACCCGGAGGGGCGCCGCCAGTGGCTCAAGTGCCGCGAGTCGCAGCCCCTGGGCTGGGTGACCGCCCTGCGTCGTGCCGGCTACGCGACGAAGCACTACGCCCCTCTGCCGGACAGCTTCGAGGTCGACGGGCTGATGCTGGACCGCCTCGGGCTGCCTGACCGCTACATCGCCGAGCAGGACGACCCGGGCCGCCAGGGCGCCGCCGAGCATCTGGAACGCATCCGTCGCCGGATCTTTCCCGACAGCCGGATGCCGCTGCCAGCCAAGGCCGGGCTGGACCAGCAGGCCCTGGATCGCATGCTGGCGGACATGGCCACCTGGCAGCGCCAGTCCCGCCCCTATGTGGCGGTGTTCGCGCCGCAGATCGGCCACGGCCCCTGGCCCGACCTGCTGGGGCGAGCCGACCCGGTGAGCCTGCAGGCGCGGGCACGGGCGCTGGGCCAGCTGCAGATGGCCTGGCTGCATGAGATCGTCGCCCAGCTGCAGCGCGCCGGGCGGCTGGACCGCACCCTGCTGGTCGTGACCGCGGACCATGGCCTGCGGACGCAGGCGGAGGATGCGGCGCTCCCCGCCGGCTGGCTCACCGGGGCCTCCAGCCGGGTGCCGCTGCTGTTCTACGACGGCGGGCTCGAACTGCCTTTCGACGCTGATGTGGTGAGCTCCCACATCGACATCGGCCCCACGGTGCTGCAGAGGCTGGGCCTGGCCAGGCCGCAGGCCTACGAGGAGGGCCAGGCGCTGACGGCGCCGGGCCTGGCCGGCCGCCGGACCTATATGCACGGGGTGAGCTACCTGGGGGCGGAGCTGATGCATCATCAGGGCCAGTTCCTGGCCCATGCGCCCGTCCGCAAGGCCTGTCTGAGCGCCAGCCGCGATGACCTGGGCGGCGCCGAGGTGCAGCCCTATGCGCGCTGCCAGGAGCCCTTCGAGGCATTGAGATCCCTGCACCTCGAAGCCATGCGTCGCCTGTGCCAGCGCTGAGGCTTCAGGCCCTCAGGGGCGATAGTGCCGCAGCCCTTCGAGGTCCAGCACGCGCAGGCCGCCGTAGTCCACGGCGATCAGCTGCCGCTCCTGCAAGTGCCGCAGGGCTTCGTTGACCCGCTGGCGCGACAGCCCGACCAGGCGCGCCAGCTCCTGCTGCGTGATGCGCAGCATGCCGCCCACGCCGGGGTAGAGCTGGGGGTTGAAGAGCGCCGCGAGGTTGCGCGCCACCCGCAGGTCAGGGTCGGAGATGCGGTCGATCTCGCGCGCCGCGATGAACTGGCCCAGGCGCTCGTTGAGCTGGTTCAGCACGAAGCGGCTGAAGGGCAGGCTGGTCTCGAGCAGGGTGTGGAAGGTCTCGATGGGCAGGCCCGCGACCGTGCTCTTGCGCAGGGCCTGGATGTTGTAGCGGTAGACCTCGCGCTTGAGCAGCGTGCCCTCGCCGAACCAGCCGCCCGGCGGCACGCCGGTGAAGGTGATGGACTGCGCGGCGGCGTCGTCATTGCTCATCTTCAGCAGGCCGTCGATCACGCCGAACCAGAAATTGGCCGGCTTGCCGATGCGGCAGACCCGCTCGCCCACTTCCGCCTCGCCCACCTGCAGCTGCGAGACGGCCAGCTGGCGGTGCTCCTCGTCCAGCACCCGCAGCCAGGGAATGGCCGCCAGCTCGGCCGCGCTGGCGGCACGTGCGCGCTGGCGCAGGGTCAGGTGTTGCGGGAGCGTGGCCGGCGGGGGGAGTTCGTGCTGGGGGCTGGAGCGCATATCCCGTATTCATCGCCGCTGCGCATGACAGGAGCCTGACGGGACGGTGTCAAAGCCCCCCGGGAAAACGCCGGGGGTGATTTCTCTCAAATGTCGTTGCAACGACAACACGGCGTCAAAGTAAAGGTCTAGCATTGCTGCCAACAAAGTCGGGCGAACGCCATCCAGGCGACGACCCGGATACCAGGAGACCATGGTGAGCAGTTCTGCGGCGACGACCTTTCCCCGGCTCTTGCTGGCCCATGCGCAGCAGCGTCCGGACGACGCGGCCTTGCGCGAGAAGGAATACGGCATCTGGCAAAGCTTCAGCTGGCGGCAGCTGGCCGAGATGGTGCAGGCGCTGGCTCACGGCCTGCACCAGGCCGGCGTGACCCGCGGCCAGCATGTGGTGGTGGTGGGAGAAAACCGGCCACGCCTCTATGCCGGCATGTTGGCGGCCCAGAGCCTGGGCGCCATTCCCGTGCCGCTGTACCAGGACGCGGTGGCGGCCGAGTTCGTCTACCCGCTCAACAACGCCGAGGTGGCCTACGCCATCGTCGAGGACCAGGAGCAGGTGGACAAGCTGCTGGAGATCCGCGAGCAGTGCCCGCAGCTGCGCCACATCTGGTACGACGACCCGCGCGGCCTGCGCAACTACGATGAACACGGGCTCAATCCGCTGGATGCGCTGATCGCGGCCGGCGCGGTCGAGGCCCGCGCCCATCCCCAGCTCTTCGGGCAATGGGTCGAGGCCGGGCAGCCGGCGGACGTGGCGGCCATGTTCTTCACCTCAGGCACCACCGGCAACCCCAAGGGCGTGGTCCACACCCACGCCACCTTGATCGACCGCGCCCTGGCCGGTGCCCGCTTCGACCAGCTGGGCCCGCACGAAGAGGTGCTGGCCTACCTGCCGCCGGCCTGGATCGGCCAGAACATCTTCAGCTATGCGCAATGGCTGGCCTGCGGCTATGTGGTGAACTGCCCGGAGTCGGCCAGCACGGTGTCCATCGACCTGAAGGAGATCGGTCCCACCTACTACTTCGCGCCCCCGCGGGTCTTCGAGGGCCTGCTGACCACGGTGATGATCCGCATGGAGGATGCCTCGGCGCTCAAGCGCGGGCTCTTCCATCGTGCCATGAAGCTGGCGCGGCGCGTGGGCCCCACGCTGATGGACGGCAAGCCCGTGGGTCTGTGGGACCGCCTCAAGTACCTGCTGGGTGACGTGCTGATCTACGGCCCGCTGCGCAATACCCTGGGCTTCTCCCGCGTGCGGGTGGCCTACACGGCGGGCGAGGCCATCGGCCCGGACCTGTTCAGCTTCTACCGCTCCATCGGCATCAATCTCAAGCAGCTCTACGGCTCCACCGAGACCGCGGTCTTCGTCTGCCTGCAGCCCGACAACGAGGCGCGGGCCGACACGGTGGGCGTGCCCATCGAGGGCGTGGAGATCCGGCTTGCGGACTCGGGCGAGATCCTGGTGAAGTCGCCGGGTCTGCTCAAGGGCTACTACAAGAACGAGGCGGCCACGGCCGAGGTGCTGACGCCCGAGGGCTGGTACCACACGGGCGACGCCGGCTTCATCGATGCCCATGGGCATCTGAAGATCATCGACCGCGCCAAGGACGTGGGCCGCATCGTCGGCGGTGCGAACGACGGCGCCATGTTCGCGCCCAAGTACGTGGAGAACAAGCTCAAGTTCTTCGCCCACATCAAGGAGGCGGTGGCCTTCGGCGACCGGCGCGACCGCGTCTGCGCCTTCATCAACATCGACTTCGAGGCCGTGGGCAACTGGGCCGAGCGCCGCAACCTGCCCTATGCCGGCTACACCGACCTGGCGGCCAAGCCCGAGGTCTACGAACTGATCAGGGGCTGCGTGGAGCAGGTCAATGCCGACCTGGCGCAGGACGCGCTGCTGGCCGGCAGCCAGATCACCCGCTTCCTCATCCTGCACAAGGAACTGGACGCCGACGACGGTGAGCTGACCCGCACCCGCAAGGTCCGCCGTGGCGCCATCGCCGAGAAGTACGGCGTGCTGATCGACGCGCTCTACAGCGGCAAATCCAGCCAGTACATCGAGACCGCGGTGAAGTTCGAGGACGGCCGCAGCGGCAAGGTGGCGGCGGAGCTGAAGATCCTCGACACCCGGACCTTCCCGGCCGTGGGCCAGGCCGCCTGACCACGCCCCGGCACGAAAGCACTACGCATGAGCACGAGCAGCAGCAAGAAGATCGGCGACGTGATCCTGGAGGTCCGGAACATCTCCCTCGCCTTCGGCGGGGTGAAGGCCTTGACCGACATCAGCTTCGACGTCCGCGAGCATGAGATCCGTTCCATCATCGGCCCCAACGGCGCCGGCAAGAGTTCCATGCTCAACTGCATCAACGGGGTCTACCACCCCACGCAGGGGCAGATCAGCTTCAAGGGGCAGACCTTTAGGCACATGAACTCTCGCCAGGTGGCCGAGATGGGCATTGCCCGCACCTTCCAGAACCTGGCCCTGTTCAAGGGCATGAGCGTTCTGGACAACATCATGACCGGCCGCACCCTGCACATGAGGAGCAATCTCCTGCAGCAGGCCTTCCGCAATCCCTTCGGCTTCAGCAAGGCGGAAGCCGAGGAGGTGGCGCAGCGCGCGAAGGTCGAGCGCATCATCGATTTCCTCGAGATCCAGGCCTACCGCAAGACCCCCGTGGGCCGCCTGCCCTATGGCCTGCAAAAGCGCGTGGACCTGGGCCGTGCGCTGGCGATGGAGCCGAAGGTGCTGCTGCTGGACGAGCCCATGGCCGGCATGAACGTGGAAGAGAAGCAGGACATGTGCCGCTTCATCCTGGATGTCAACGACGAGTTCGGCACCACCATCGTGCTGATCGAGCACGACATGGGCGTGGTGATGGACATCTCCGACCGCGTGGTGGTGCTGGACTACGGCAAGAAGATCGGGGATGGCGCGCCGGATGAAGTCCGCGCCAATGAAGACGTCATCCGGGCGTATCTCGGCACAAGCCATTGACCCCCCGTACCGGCTGCGCCGGCCCCCCAGGGGGCGCGACCGCCGGCCCGGCAAAGCCGGATCCCCGGTCGCCGTGCAGGTGGAACCGGGCGGTGCGAAGAGAAATGCCTGAAGAAGGCATGGAGAACTGACATGGGTTTTTTGATCGAGACAGTGTTCGGCGGGCTGATGACAGGGATGCTGTACTCCCTGATCGCCCTGGGCTTCGTGCTGATCTTCAAGGCTTCGGGCGTCTTCAATTTCGCGCAGGGCGCGATGGTGCTGTTCGCGGCGCTGGCGATGGCGCGCTTCTCGGAGTGGATCCCGAAGTGGCTGGGCTTTGACAACCCCGTGCTGGCCAATGTGCTGGCCTTTGCCGCGGCCTGCGCGGTGATGGTGGCGGTGGCCTGGGCCATCGAGCGCCTCGTGCTGGGCAGGCTGGTCAACCAGGAAGGCATCACGCTGCTGATGGCCACGCTGGGCATCACCTATTTCCTTGAGGGACTGGGCCAGACCCTGTTCGGCTCGGACATCTACAAGATCGACATCGGCCTGCCCAAGGACCCGCTCTTCCTCTTCGAGAAGACCTTCGAGGGCGGCGTGCTGGTCAACAAGGAAGACCTGGTAGCGGCCCTGATCGCGGCCGGCCTCGTGGCCTTGCTGGCGCTCTTTTTCCAGAAGACGGCCACCGGCCGCGCCTTGCGCGCGGTGGCGGACGACCACCAGGCGGCGCAGTCCATCGGCATCCCGCTCTCGCGCATCTGGATCATCGTCTGGAGCGTGGCGGGCTTCGTGGCCCTGGTGGCCGGCATCATCTGGGGCTCCAAGCTGGGCGTGCAGTTCTCGCTCTCGCTGGTGGCATTGAAGGCGCTGCCGGTGGTGATCCTCGGCGGCCTGACCTCGGTGCCGGGCGCCATCATCGGCGGCCTGCTGATCGGCGTGGGCGAGAAGGTCTCGGAGGTCTACCTGGGCCCGCATCTGGGCGGCGGCATCGAGATCTGGTTTGCCTATGTGCTGGCCCTGGTGTTCCTGCTGGTCAGGCCCCAGGGTCTGTTCGGCGAAAAAATCATTGACCGCGTGTGAGCGGGCAATGATTTTTCGACGCAGGCTAACTTCGCGCAGCGAAGTTAAGCGAACGAAGTGAGCGGCCGAAGTCAAAAGATCATCTGGAAAGTAAGTCATGCTCTATAGAGAAAACGGCCAGTTCAAGACGAGCTACAGCGCCGACAGCCAGATCTTCCCCATCCGCCAGGACGCCATCTTCATCCTGCTGCTGCTGGCGCTGGCTTTTGTCGGCGTGCCGCTGCTGGCCTCGGAATACCTGTTCCGCGCCATCCTCATTCCCTTCCTGATCCTGTCCCTGGCGGCCCTGGGCCTGAACGTGCTGGTGGGCTACTGCGGGCAGATCTCGCTGGGCACCGGGGCCTTCATGGCGGTGGGTGCCTATGCGGCCTACAACTTCCAGGTCCGCATCGAGGGCATGCCGCTGATACTTTCGCTGCTGGGCGGCGGGCTGTGCGCGACGGTGGTGGGCGTGTTTTTCGGCATTCCCTCGCTGCGCATCCGGGGCCTGTACCTGGCGGTGGCCACGCTGGCGGCGCAGTTCTTCTGCGACTGGGCCTTTCTGCGCATCAAGTGGTTCACGCATGACTCCACGTCCGGCAACGTCTCGGTGTCGGGCCTCCAGGTCTTCGGCCTGCCCATCGAGACGCCGGTGCAGAAGTACCTGTTCTGCCTCAGCCTCCTCGCGCTCTTCGCCTTGCTGACCAAGAACCTGGTGCGCTCGGCGGTCGGCCGCGAGTGGATGGCCATGCGCGACATGGACGTGGCGGCCAGCGTGATCGGCATCCGGCCGGTCTACGCCAAGCTCAGCGCCTTTGCCGTGTCCAGCTTCATCGTCGGCGTGGCCGGTGCGCTGTGGGGCTTCGTGCACCTGGGGTCCTGGGAGCCGGCGGCCTTCTCCATCGACCGCAGCTTCCAACTGCTGTTCATGGTCATCATCGGCGGGCTGGGTTCGATCTCCGGCGCCTTCTTCGGCGCGGCCTTCATCATCGTGCTGCCCATCCTGCTGAACCAGATCCCGCACTGGCTGGGCATCCCGCTGGGCACCGAGACGGCCTCGCACCTGGAGTTCATGATCTTCGGCGCGCTGATCGTCTTCTTCCTGATCGTCGAGCCGCACGGCATCGCGCGGCTGTGGGCCACCGCGAAGGAGAAACTGCGGCTCTGGCCCTTCCCTCACTGAAGATATGACCCACCCCGTACGCGCTGTCGCGCACCCCCTCAAGGGGCACGCCCGAAGGACCGGCAATGCCGGATCCTCGGGCGTCGCTCGGCCAAGCCAACTCAAGTCAATGACCCAGCGCAATTTTCAAAACAGCACCACGAGTGCATCGCCAAGGAGACAGGCATCATGATGAAACTGAAGTCGTTTGCGGTCGCAGCCACCCTCGTGGCCGCTGGTCTGGCAGGGCTGGCCACCTCGGTGGCCGCGGCCGATGCCAAGGAGCAGTTCTTCCCCGTGCTGGTGTACCGCACCGGCGCCTATGCGCCCAATGGCACGCCCTGGGCCAATGGCTATGTGGACTACCTCAAGCTCGTCAATGCCAAGGGTGGCATCAATGGCGTGAAGCTCACTTTCGAGGAATGCGAGACGGGCTATGCCACCGACCGCTCGGTGGAATGCTATGAACGCCTCAAGGGCAAGGGCGCGACCCTGTTCCAGCCGCTGTCCACCGGCGCCACCTTTGCGCTGACGGAAAAGGCGCCCGTGGACAAGATCCCCCTGATCACCGCCGGCTACGGCCGCAGCGAGAGCCAGGACGGCGGCGTCTTCAAGTGGAACTTCCCGCTGCTGGGCACCTACTGGGTGGCCGCCGACGTGCTGCTGCAGCACGTGGCCAAGAAGGAGGGCGGCTGGGACAAGATGAAGGGTAAGAAGGTGGCCCTGGTCTACCACGACAGCCCCTATGGCAAGGAACCCATCCCGCTGCTGCAGGAGCGCGCCAAGCTGCACGGCTTCGAGGTGCAGGTGCTGCCGGTGACGGCGCCGGGCGTGGAGCAGAAGGCCACCTGGCTGCAGGTGCGCCAGAGCCGGCCGGACTATGTCTTCCTGTGGGGCTGGGGCGTGATGAACTCCACCGCGCTGAAGGAGGCGCAGGCCACCGGCTATCCGCGCGAGAAGATGTTCGGCGTCTGGTGGGCCGGTGCCGAGCCTGACGTCAAGGACGTGGGCGAGGGCGCCAAGGGCTACAGCGCCGTGACCATGCAGCATGGCGCCGAGCCGCAGTCCAAGGTCGTGCAGGACATCCTCAAGGAACTGCATGCCAAGGGCCAGGGCACGGGGCCGAAGGAAGAGGTGGGCCAGGTGCTCTACATGCGCGGCCTGCTGTCCGCCGCCATGGGCGTGGAAGGCGTGCGCCGTGCGCAGGAGCGCTATGGCAAGGGCAAGGTGATGAGCGGTGAGCAGGTCCGCTGGGGCCTGGAGAACCTCGCCCTGGACCAGAAGAAGCTCGATGCCCTGGGCCTGGCCGGCGTGATGCGTCCGGTCTCCACCTCGTGCGTGGACCACATGGGTGCCAACTGGGCCCGCGTGCACACCTGGGATGGCAAGAAGTGGGGCTTCGTCGAGGGCTGGTACCAGGCGGATGAGCAGATCATCAAGCCCCTGGTCAAGAGCACGGCGGACAAGTACGCGGCGGAGAAGAAGCAGCAGCGGAGGACGCCGGAGGACTGCCAGAGCTGATCGGACTGGCCGCCTTCCGGCGTCCTCGCCGGGGGCTCAGTGGGCTCCCACCCCATCCCCGCCCTCCGAGAGTGCGGGGCACAGTGACCCCACCCCTGTCCCCGCCCCCGCGGGGCGGGGGACGTACTTCGCGGGGGAGCGGGGATTGGACACAGCATCGCGGGCGGTGCTGTGTCGAGTGATTCGTGCCGAGTGAAAGGCCAGCTATGAGCAATGTGCTTCTGAACGTCAACGGCATCGAGGTGATCTACAACCATGTGATCCTCGTGCTGAAGGGCGTGTCGCTGCAGGTGAAGGAGGGCGGCATCGTGGCCCTTCTGGGCGGCAATGGCGCGGGCAAGACGACCACGCTGCGCGCGGTCTCCAACCTGCTGGAAGGCGAGCGGGGCGAGGTGACCAAGGGCTCGATCGAGCTGCGCGGGGAGCGCATCGAGAAGCTCTCCACCGCCGACATGGTCAACCGCGGCGTGGTGCAGGTGATGGAGGGGCGGCATTGCTTCGCGCACCTGAGCATCGAGGAGAACCTGATGACCGGCGCCTACACGCGCCGCGACGGCAAGGCCGCGGTGCAGCAGACGCTGGAGAAGGTCTACAACTATTTCCCGCGGCTGAAGACCCGGCGCAGCAGCCAGGCGGCCTACACCTCGGGCGGCGAGCAGCAGATGTGCGCCATCGGCCGCGCGCTGATGGCCAACCCGAAGATGGTGCTGCTCGACGAGCCCTCGATGGGCCTGGCGCCGCAGATCGTCGAGGAGGTGTTCGAGATCGTGAAGGATCTCAACAGCAAGGAAGGCACGACTTTCCTGCTGGCCGAGCAGAACACCAATATGGCCCTGCGCTATGCCGACTACGGCTATATCCTGGAGAACGGCCGCGTGGTGATGGACGGCGAGGCCAAGGGACTGCGTGAGAACGAGGACGTCAAGGAGTTCTACCTGGGCATGGGTGGCGGCGACCGCAAGAGCTTCAAGGACGTCAAGAGCTACAAGCGGCGCAAGCGATGGTTGGCATGAACCACCCCCTACCGGCTTCGCCGGCCCCCTCAAGGGGGCACGCCCGAAGGACCGGCAAAGCCGGATCCTCGGGCGTCACTCGATCAGTACCCGCCCGCATTGGCGGAGCCGGATCGGCGGTGTTCGTGCGGGGGCGAGCGTCGGCTGCGCCGGGCGCTCTTTGTACGGCGCGACGGGGCATTCATGAGGTGAGATGCCATGAGTGAAGAGAACTGGGGCTTTGCACTGCCGGCCTTCAAGCCGGAGGAAGCGCTGCAGAAGCTGCGGCGGGATCTGCGCGAGCTGGGGCTGGCGGAGCGGGAAGGGCGCTTTGAGCGGCGCGGCATGGCCATCGCGCGTGCCGCGGTGGAGGGCGAGCTGCTGAATGTGGCGCTGGTGAAGCGGCCGGCACGCACGCCCGAATGGAACGAGAGGACGGTGAAGGACAGCGCCCAGCTGCGCGACTTCACGGCGCTGGTGAAGAAAAGCCTGTCGGGCTGGAGTGATGCCGATGAGTGAGTTCTACGACCGCCTGGAAACCCGCGATCCGCAGGCCCGCGAAACGGCGCTGATGGCTGCCTTGCCGCAGCAGATCGCACTGGCCAAGACGCGCACGGCCGCATTCGCCGAGCTGCTGGCCGATGTCGACGCTGGCGCGATCACCTCGCGTGCCGCGCTGGCCAGTCTGCCTGTCACCCGCAAGCATGAACTGCTGGCCCGCCAGCAGGCCGTGCGCGCCGCGGGGGGCGATGCCTTTGGCGGCTTCTCGGCCATCGGCTGGGGCGCTGCGCGCCGCGTGTTCCAGTCCCCGGGCACCATCTACGAACCCGAGGGCGCGCGTTCCGACTACTGGCGCGCGGCGCGTGCCCTGCATGCGGCGGGCTTTCGCGCCGGCGAGCTGGCACACAACTGCTTCAGCTACCACCTGACGCCGGCCGGATCGATGATGGAAGGCGGCGCCCATGCCCTGGGCTGCACGGTCTTTCCCGGCGGCGTTGGCAATACCGAGCTGCAGCTGCAGGCCATGGCCGAGCTGCGACCCGTCGGCTACATCGGCACGCCCAGCTTTCTGAAGATCCTGGTCGAGAAGGCCGCGGAGGCCGGTCAGCCACTGTCCCTGCGCAAGGCCATGGTCAGCGGCGAGGCCTTCCCTTCCGCATTGCGCGACTGGCTGCTCGCGCGCGGCATTGCGGCCTATCAGTGCTATGCCACGGCCGACCTGGGCCTGATCGCCTATGAGACGCCAGCCCGCGAGGGCCTGGTGCTGGACGAGGGCGTGATCGTCGAGATCGTGCGTCCCGGCACCGGCGATCCGGTGGACGAGGGCGAGGTCGGCGAGGTGGTGGTGACCACCTTGAATCCGGACTATCCGCTGATCCGCTTCGGCACCGGCGACCTTTCCGCCCTGCTGCCGGGCCACTGCCCGACGGGCCGCACGAACGCCCGCATCAAGGGCTGGATGGGGCGGGCCGACCAGAGCGCCAAGGTGCGTGGCATGTTCGTCCATGCCGGGCAGGTGGGCGAGGTGCTCAAGCGCTTCCCGGTGCTGGGACGCGGCCGGCTGGTGGTGGAGGGCGAGCTGGCCCAGGATCGCATGAGCCTGCAGGTCGAGCTGGGCGCTGCGTCGGACGGCCTGGCTGAGCAGTTGGTGGCGGCCCTGCGCGATGTCACCAAGCTGCGCGGCGAGGTGCTGTTCGTGCCGCCGGGCAGCCTGCCCAACGATGGGCGCGTGATCGAGGACAGGCGCCGCTTCGACTGAGATTGCGCTGCATCAAGCGCCTGCCGTCCTGCAGCGCTTTGCGCGCCGGTGTGCGCACTTTGATGCCACATTGGTAGTTTCCGAAGTGCAGAGTGGGATCGGCTCCCTTAGCATGGCGCAGGCCTCAGGCCACTACAAAGGAGACCGCCCATGCGAACCCGTCCGTCTGCCCTCGGCATGACCACCCTTGCCGGCCTGCTGGCCCTGCCGCTGGCCGTCCGGGCCGACTACCCCGAAAAGCCCATCACCATCGTCGTGCCCTTCTCCGCCGGTGGGCCCACCGACAAGGTGGCACGGGATCTCGCCGAGTCGCTGCGCAAGACGCTGAACGCCACCCTGGTCATCGAGAACGTCGGCGGCGCCGGCGGCACCCTGGGCGCGACCAAGGTCGCCAAGGCCGCGCCGGACGGCTACACGGTGCTGCTGCACCACATCGGCATGGCGACCTCGCCGGCGCTCTACCGCAACCTGCAGTACAAGACCCTGGACGACTTCGAGTACCTGGGCCTGATCAACGAAGTTCCGATGACCCTGGTGGCTCGCCCCTCGATGGCCGCAGCCAACTACGGCGAGCTGGCGAAGTGGATCAGCGCCAACAAGGAGAAGGTCAACCTGGCCAACGCCGGCCTGGGTTCGGCCTCGCACCTGTGCGGCCTGCTGTTCCAGAGCACCATCAAGGTGGACATGACCACGGTGCCGTACAAGGGCACCGGCCCGGCCATGACCGACCTGATCGGCGGCCAGGTGGACATCATGTGCGACCAGACCACCAACACCACGTCGCAGATCGAGGGCGGCAAGATCAAGGCCTATGCCGTGACCTCGCTGAAGCGCCTAAGCAGCCCGGCCCTGGCCAAGCTGCCCACCCTGGATGAGCTGGGCCTGCAAGGCTTTCAGGTGGCCATCTGGCACGGCCTCTACGCCCCCAAGGGCACGCCCAAGCCCGTGCTGGACAAGCTCAACGCCGGCCTGAAAAAGGCCTTGCAGGATCCCGATCTTCACAAGCGCCAGGAGGCTTTGGGTGCGGTGATCGTGGAGGACGCCCGCACCAATCCTGCCCAGCACAAGAAGTTCGTGACGGATGAGATCAACAAGTGGGGTGCGGTGATCAAGGCAGCCGGCCAGTATGCGGACTGAGCGTCGGCGGCACTTCGCGCACGGTGCGCGGATTGGACGCATGGGAACCGTGGGGCGTGCCGCCGGGCTGAAGTATTCTTGCTGCTGCCCGGCTTCGCTGCCTATCTAGTTCCGTCCTTCCGCTGCGCTGCGGCGCTTGTTTCCGATGTCCTGTCTTCCTCCTGCACCGGCTGGTCCGGCCGAGGCGCTGCTGCGGCGGCGCGGCTTGCTTTGTCTGGGCCTGGCTGCGGCCTTGCCCCAGCCCGGCTGGGCGGTGAGGGGGGCGGGGGCGGGCTCGGAGGCCAGCGCACCGGCGATGGCAGGCCGGCAACTGCCCGCCCTGATCCCGGACGACGTGCTGCTGGACTACCAGCGCTTCCTCGCTGGCCGCGACCCCGTGAGCGTCAGCGATTACAGCGGGCCCCACGCGCGCCGTGACGTGGTCGAGGTGCTGCTGCTGCAGCAGGCCCTGGCACGGCAGGACAGCGAGCTGCGCCTGAGCCTGACGCCCATGCCCACCAGCCAGCGCCTGCAGGTCGAGCTGCGGCTGGGGCATGCGGCCTGCAGCGCGACCAGCTACTGGCGCGAGGATTTCCCCAAGCCCGACGGGCTGCTGTTCAGCGATCCGGTGCTGGAGGAAGGCGAGTTCGAGGTGGGCTTCTACACCACGCCGGACAACGAGAAGGCCCTGGCGGCGCGCAGCCTGCCTGAGCTGCGCCAGCTGCGTGTGCTCAGCAACCGCAGCTGGCGGGTGGACTGGCAGACCCTGGAGCAGCTGGGCATGGCCCAGCTCCAGCATGTGGCGAGCTGGAACCTGATGCCGCGCATGGTGCAGCAAGGCCGCGCCGACCTGCTGCTGGCGCCTTTCCAGCCCACGCCCGACCTCTCGCTGACGGTCGAAGGCATCCGCCTGGTTCCAGTGCCGGGCGTCAAGCTGCGCATGCGCGGCACGCGGCATTTCCTGGTTTCCGGCACGCATGCGCTGGGGCCGCGGCTGCGCGCGCAGCTCAATGCCGGGCTGGCCCAACTGCGCCAGCAAGGGCTGATCCATCGGGCCTATGAGCAGAGCGGCTTCTTCAATGCCCGCGTGGCGAATTGGACGCGGCTTTGAGTCCTCGTGGAGGGCGCTTTCTCAGGGTGTTATTTCAACCAGAACGAAGTGCTTGCGCACAGGCACCAGCACTTCGAACTCCCCACGAAACCCTGGCGGGATGACCGCGCCCTCTCCAGGGCCGATTTCCGTGCGGCTGCCATCCTCGCCGTGCAGGCAGATGCGGCCTTCCAGCACATGGAAGTACTCCTGCTTGCCGGTGGGGAACTCGATCCGCCAGCGGCCCACCTCGCAGGCCCAGACGCCCGCGCTCATGGGACCGGCCTCGTGCATCAGCCAGGTCTGGCGCTGCGGGGCGCCTTCGATGCGCCGGTCCTCGCGGGGCTGGTCCCATTGAGCCTCATGGCCTTCGGTGCCGGTGATGGGGATGATGCGCGGCGCTGTGCTCATGGTCAGCCCTCGGGATCAGGCCTCGGCCGCGGTGCAGACCACCGCCAGCTTGTTGCCGTCCAGATCGCGGAAATAGGCGGCGTAGAAGTTCGGCGCGTAGTCGCGCAGGCCGGGCTTGCCTTCGCAGCGGCCGCCGGCGGCCAGCGCCGCGGCATGCACGGCGTCAACCTGGGCGCGGGTGCCGGCAGCCAGGGCCAGCATGCTGCCATTGCCCACGGTGGCGGGGGCCTCGTCGTAGGGCTTGCAGATCCACAGGAAGGCCTTGGCGTCCGGCGCGTCCGGGCCGTAGCCGCAGAAGTCGTCGTCGGCGTAGGTGCTCTTGATGCCCAGTGGCGCCAGCGTGGCGTCGTAGAAGCGCTTGGCGGCCTGGCGGTCGTTGCTGCCCAGGGTGGCGTAGGTGAGCATGGCAGTTCCTTCTGAAGGTGTGGGGGTCAGGTCATGCGCAGGGGGAGGGTGACCGGGCCATCGTTGACCAGGTGCACCTGCATGTCCGCGCCGAACTCGCCGCTTTGTACCAAGCCGTGTTGGCTGCGGGCAAAAGTCAGGCAGTGCTCGTAGAGATGCCGGCCCAGTTCGGCCGGCGCCGCGCCCGAAAAACTGGGCCGGTTGCCGCCGCTGGTGTCGGCCGCCAGCGTGAACTGGGAGACGATCAGCAGCCCGCCGCCGACGTCCTGGACGCTGCGGTTCATCTTGCCGGCCTCGTCGCTGAAGACGCGCAGCTTGAGCACCTTCTGGATCAGCTTCTCGGCGACGGCTTCGGTGTCACCGGGCTCGGCACACACCAGCATCAGGAAGCCGATGCCGATCTGGCCGGTCACACGGCCGGCCACTTCCACCCGTGCTTCGCGCACGCGCTGCAGGATCGCGATCATGGGCCGATGCCCTCCTCGTCCTTGGGATCGTTGAAATGCGCCTCCACGTCCATGGGCAGCAGCTGGATGCTGGCGCGCAGGCCCGGCACGGCCTCCATCAGCGCGCGCTCCACGGCGCCGCGTTCGGCGGCGGCCTGGCCCAGGGACCAGTTGGCGGGCATGTGCATATGCATGTCCACGTAGCGGCGCTGGCCGGAGACGCGCGTGGCGATGTGGTCAAAGCGCACCTGGTGATGGCTGCAGCGCGCCAGCACGGCCTGGATGGCGGCCTGGCTCTCGGGGTCCAGGGCCTCGTCCATCAGGCCGGCGGCGGACTCCATCACCAGCAGCGCGCCTTCGCGCAGGATGTTCAGGGCCACGAGGATGGCGATCACCGGGTCCAGCCACAGCCAGCCTGTGGCCAGCACGCCGATCAGGCCGGCCACCACGCCGATGGAGGTCCAGACGTCGGTGAAAAGATGGCGGGCGTCGGCCTCCAGGGCCACGGAGCGGTGCTCGCGGGCCTTCTTCAGCATGGCCCAGGCCAGGCCGCCGTTGAGCGCCGAGCTCACGAGCGAAAGCACCATGCCCAGCCCCAGCTGCTCCACCGGCTGCGGGTAGAGCAGGCGGTGCACTGCGGCCCAGATGATGCCGGCCGCCGCCGCGAAGATCAGCACGCCCTCGAAGCCGCTGGAGAAGTACTCGGCCTTGTGGTGGCCGAAGGGATGGTCCTCGTCCGGCGGGCGCTGCGCCACGGTCACCATGGCCAGGGCGAACATGGCGCCGGCCAGGTTGACCAGGGATTCCAGGGCGTCCGAGAGCAGGGAGACGGAGTCCGTCCAGTACCAGGCCCCGGTCTTCAGGGCGATGGTGACGGCCGCCACCGCGATGGAGAGCTTGAGGTAGCTGCTGACTTGCATGATGGGCCGGATTCTCGCTGCTGCGCGGCCAGCGTTTCTCCAATGCGAAGCGTTCTCCTTTCGCGCCGGCCCCGCCCGCCTCATGAGGCCGGGGTGCGGTCCTACAATCGTCTCGAGTTCCGCGCGGGCTCGCCGGCCTGGCCGGCCTCCCGTCTTTCCCGCGCCCCTTGCCGAGCCGCCTCATGAAGAACGACCCCGCCCTGCACACCGACGTGTCCCACATCGCCCCGCGCGAGAAGGCCGAGATCCTGTCCCAGGCGCTGCCCTACATCCGCAAGTTCCACGGCAAGACCATCGTGATCAAGTACGGCGGCAACGCCATGACCGACCCGGTGCTGCAGCAGGATTTCGCCGAGGACGTGGTGCTGCTCAAGCTGGTGGGCATGAACCCGGTGGTGGTGCACGGCGGCGGCCCGCAGATCGAGGAGCTGCTGACCAAGCTGGGCAAGAAGGGCCACTTCATTCAGGGCATGCGCGTGACCGACAAGGAAACCATGGACGTGGTCGAGTGGGTGCTGGCCGGCGAGGTGCAGCAGGATGTGGTCGGCCTGATCAACGCCGCAGGCGGCAAGGCCGTGGGCCTGACCGGGCGCGACGGCGGCATGATCCGCGCCAAGAAGCTCAAGGTCCAGGACAAGGACGACCCCAGCAAGGAGCACGACATCGGCCAGGTGGGCGACATCGTCGCCATCGACCCCAGCGTGGTGAAGGCCCTGCAGGACGACCAGTTCATCCCCGTGGTCAGCCCCATCGGCTTTGGCGAGCACAACGAGAGCTACAACATCAATGCCGACGTGGTGGCCGCCAAGCTGGCGACCGTGCTGCAGGCCGAGAAGCTGCTAATGCTGACCAACATCCGCGGCGTGCTGGACAAGGAAGGCCAGCTGCTGACCGAGCTGACGCCGCGCCGCATCGACGAGCTGGTGGCCGATGGCACCATCAGCGGCGGCATGATTCCCAAGATTGCCGGCGCCATCGACGCGGCCAAGAGCGGCGTCAATGCCGTGCACATCATCGACGGGCGCGTGCCGCATGCCATGCTGCTGGAGATCCTGTCCGATCAGGCCTACGGCACCATGATCCGTTCGCACTGAGCGCGGCCCCGCGATCCCGGTCTGATGTTTTCCTGATGCGGCGCCCACCCCTGCGCCACGCCGGCCGGGCGCGCCAGCATGGCCGCGGCCTGGTCTGGCTCTTCGACCTGGACAACACGCTGCACAACGCCTCGGACCGCGTGTTCGCGGCGCTGAACGTGGCCATGACGGGCTACATCGAGCAGCATCTGTCCGTCGATGCCGAAGAGGCGAATCGCCTGCGCCGCCTCTACTGGGCCCGCTACGGCGCCACGCTGACCGGCCTGGTGCGCCACCATGGCGTGGATGCCGCGCACTTCCTGGCCGAGACCCACGCCTTGCCAGGCATGGAGGCCCATCTGCACGGGCATGCCCACGACCTCGCGGCGCTGGCCCGCCTGCCGGGGCGCAAGTTCCTGCTGACCAACGGTCCCGAGGCCTATGCCTGGCGCGTGCTGCAGGCCGTCGGCCTGACACGGGCCTTCGAGGGCGTGATCGCGCTGGAGCAGATGGCCATGTTCGGCCAGTTGCGGCCCAAGCCCGATCGGCGCATGTTCCGCCACCTGCTGGCGCGCTTGCAGCTGAGGGCGAGCCGCTGTGTGCTGGTCGAGGACAGCCTGATGCATCAGAAGGCGGCTCGCGCGCTAGGGCTGCGCACCGTGTGGCTGCAGCGCTGGACCAAGGCCTCGCTCCACGGTCCTGAAGCCGGCCAGCCGCTGCGGCGGCGTCCGGCCTATGTGGACCGGCGCGTGCATGGCCTGTGCGAGTTGCGCTGGCGTGCACTCGTCCGCACTCCGGACAAGGATGGAGGGGGTTTTCCATAGCCCCCCGAACGCCCGCTGCCATCGGCCCGCTTTTGACGGTAGCATGCGGCTCGCAGAGGCGGCGGTGCATCTGCCCCGCACAGCCGGGTCTAGAAGAACGACAAGCCCATGTCATTGTTCAGCGTTCTGATCGTCGAAGACCAAATCCGGTTCCGGGAAGCCTTCGAGAAGTCCTTGTCCCAAGCCAGCGACATCCGCCTGCTGGGCATGGCCTCAGACCTGCAGCAGGGCCGCAAGATGTTCGACCAGCTGCGTCCCGACGTGCTGCTGGTCGACCTGGACCTGCCGGGCGGCAGCGGCATCGACCTGATCCGCCACGCCGCGCAGGCGCACCCGGACTGCGAGGTCATGGTGATCTCCGTGTTCGGGGATGAACAGCATGTGCTGTCCAGCATCGAAGCCGGTGCCACGGGCTATCTGCTCAAGGACAGCCTGGCGCTGGACCTCCCCGACCAGCTGCGCGCGCTGCGCAGCGGCGGCAGTCCCATCAGTCCCGTCATCGCCCGCCGCCTGCTGCTGCGCCTGAACGCCGGCACCCAGCATCTGCAGGGGCTGCCAGCCGAGACCGGTGCTGCGCCGCTGGACGAGAACGTCATCGCGCTGTCCGAGCAGGAGTCGCGGGTGCTGCACCTGGCGGCCAAGGGCTTCACCTTCGACGAAATCGCGCAGTTCCTCCAGGTCTCGCCCCACACGGTGATGACCTATGTGAAGCGCATCTACCGCAAGCTGCAGGTGCGCTCCAAGGTCGAGGCCATCTACGAGGCGCGGCGCCTGGGCTGGCTCCGGGATTGACCACCGCCTGAGCCGTCACTGCCTGCCAGGCGCCTGAGCGGGCCGAGGAAACTTGCAGCGAGCGGCGTCCATGGCACCTGCGCCGGCTGAGCGTCACGGGCCTGTGCCAGAATCCAAAGTGCCATGCACGTCGCCGCCAACCCAGACCTGGACCCTGAAGACCCTGCCGCCGGCACCGCCCAGGCGGCGGCCCCCGAGACCAAGCGCCGCTCCCGGCCCAAGCCTGGTGAGCGCCGCGTGCAGATCCTGCAGACCCTGGCCAGCATGCTGGAGCAGCCCGGCGCCGAGCGCGTGACCACGGCCGCGCTGGCCGGCCGCCTGGAGGTCAGCGAGGCCGCCCTGTACCGCCATTTCGCCAGCAAGGCCCAGATGTTCGAGGGCCTGATCGAGTTCATCGAGTCCAGCATCTACACCCTGCTGAACCAGATCACCGAGCGCGAGGCCGCCGGCCTCGTACAGGCCCAGCGCATCGTCTCGGTGCTGCTGCAGTTCGGCGAGCGCAATCCGGGCATGAGCCGGGTGATGGTGGGGGATGCGCTTGTCTACGAGAACGAGCGGCTGATCCAGCGCATGAACCTGTTCTTCGACCGCGTGGAGGCCACGCTGCGCCAGGTGCTGCGCCAGGCGGCCGAGGCCGAGGGCTCGGCAACGCCCACGGTGCAAGCCAATGCCCAGGCCTCGGTGCTGGTGAGCTTCATCATCGGCCGCCTGCAGCGCTATGCCCGCTCGGGCTTCAAGCGCATGCCCACCGAGCAGCTGGACGTGGCCCTGGGCCTGCTGGCGCGCTGAGTACGCGGGTCGACGCGCCGCAAGCCTTCATTCGCTTTTTCTTTGCCCGAGGCCTTGCCGAGTGGCTCCCCAGGGAAGACCGCCATGTCCACCGATGCCCTTGCCCAGTTTCTGAGCCGCGCGGAGCGCCTGCTGGCCCGCGCCGAAGCCCTGCTGCCGCCTGCGCTTGAGGCGCCTGACTGGTCCGCGTCCAGCGCCTTCCGCTACCGCCGCCGGCGCGGCGTGCCGGTGCTGGAGCCGGTGCGCCATGTGGCCGCCATCCGGCTGGACGCGCTGAAGGAGGTGGATGCGCAAAAGGAGCGCCTGCTGCAGAACAGCCGCCAGTTCGTGCAGGGTCTGCCGGCCAACAACGTGCTGCTGACCGGTGCGCGCGGCACGGGCAAGAGCTCGCTGATCAAGGCCGTGCTGAATGAGTTTGCCGCGCAGGGCCTGCGCCTCATCGAGGTGGACAAGGCGGATCTGGTCGACCTGCCGGACCTGGTCGACCTGGTGGCCGAGCGGCCCGAGCGCTTCATCGTCTTTTGCGACGACCTCAGCTTCGAGGAGAGCGAGGCCGGCTACAAGGCGCTGAAATCCATGCTGGACGGCTCCATCGCCGCGGCCAGCGACAACCTCCTGATCTACGCCACCAGCAACCGCCGCCACCTGCTGCCCGAGCAGATGCGCGACAACCTCGCCGCCCGGGTCGACGAGAACGGCGAGCTGCATCCCGGCGAGGCCATCGAGGAGAAGGTCTCGCTGTCCGAGCGCTTCGGGCTGTGGATCAGCTTCTATCCCTTCAGCCAGGAGGAGTACCTGGCCATCGCGGCCCAATGGCTGCGGCACTTCGGCCTGGACGAAGCCGCCATCGCCGCAGCGCGCCAGCCGGCACTCATCTGGGCCCTGGAGCGAGGCTCGCGCTCCGGCCGCGTGGCCTACCAGTTCGCCCGCGACATGGCCGGACGCGGCGGCCCCGCTTCTGCTGATACGGCCCGCCCGGCCGACGCCCCCATTCCCGACGGCCTGGACCAGGCCTGATCCCTCATGACGAACGAAACGACCGCCCAGATGACAGCAAGCATGACGAGTCCCGCCGAGCGCGTGCCGGTCGACGTGGCCGTGGGCGTGCTGGTCAAGCGCGATGCCCAGGGCCGCGAAGCCGACTTCCTGCTGACCTCCCGCCCCGTGGGCAAGGTCTACGCCGGCTACTGGGAGTACCCGGGCGGCAAGCTGGAGGCCGGCGAGACGGTGGAGCAGGCCCTGCGCCGCGAGTTGCACGAGGAGCTGGGCATCACCATTGGTGCGGCCCATCCCTGGAAGATCGAGGTGATGGACTATCCCCATGCGCGGGTCCGCCTGCATTTCTGCAAGGTCTACGAATGGCAGGGCGAGTTCGAGATGCGCGAGGGCCAGCAGATGGCCTGGCAGGGCCTGCCGGTGACGGTGCAGCCCGTGCTGCCGGGCACCATTCCCGTGCTGCAATGGTTCGCCGCCGAGCGTGGTTTCCAGGGGGGCACCCACCATGGCTGAGTACACTGCCGCCATGGATTGGCTGGATCAGATCAAGTGGGACGAACAGGGCCTGGTGCCCGTCATCGCCCAGGAACGCGACACGGGCGATGTGCTCATGTTCGCGTGGATGAATCGCGAGGCCCTGCGCCTGACGGCGGAGAAGGGCGAGGCCGTCTACTGGAGCCGCTCACGCCAGAAGCTGTGGCACAAGGGCGAGGAGTCCGGCCACATCCAGCAGGTCCACGAGCTGCGCCTGGACTGCGACAACGACGTCGTGCTGCTCAAGATCACCCAGCGCGGCCACGAGCCCGGCATTGCCTGCCACACCGGCCGCCACAGCTGCTTCTTCCAGCGCCTGGAGGGCGGCCAGTGGACCGCGGTGGAGCCGGTACTCAAGGATCCGGACCAGATCTACAGCAAGTGATTGACTGCAACTGAGCGCCATGAACGGCAACGACATCCTGGCCCGCCTGGGCGAAACCATCGACTCCCGCAAGCCTGAGGCTGGCGGCGACCCTTCAGCCAGCTATGTGGCCAAGCTCTTCCACAAGGGCCTGGACAGCATCCTGAAGAAGGTCGGCGAGGAAGCCACCGAGGTGGTGCTGGCCGCCAAGGACGGTGATCCCGCCAAGCTGACCTACGAGGTGGCCGACCTCTGGTTCCACTCCATGATCGCCCTCAGCGCGCTGGGGCTGAAGCCGGCGGACGTGCTGAACGAGCTGGCGCGGCGCGAGGGCTTGTCGGGGCTGGAGGAGTTTGCTGCGCGGCCCAAGGACTGAAAGAGCCGCCGAACAGGCCGCAGTCCAGCGCCAGCATTGACCAAGCGAGGGAGAACGACATGATGAACCAGTCATTGAAGATGCCGGTCGTGCCGGTCCAGCAGGAAGAGGGCTTGCGCCGACTGGTGCTGGTGATCTACCTGATCTATGGACTCAGTCTGTTCACGGGAGTACCGATCCTGCTGGCAGTCTTGCTGAACTATCTTCGCCTGGGTGAAAGCCGGGGCACGATCTACCACAGCCACCTGCGCTGGATGCTGCGCAGCTTTTGGTGGAGCTTGTTCTGGCTGGCCCTGGGTGGCGCCTTGATGGTCGCCGGCCTGGCCAGCGCGACCACCTATGCGGCCAATGAGTACGTCCAACGCGACTTGCGGCTCCTTGGCGGCTGGAGCAGCGGCATCGGGCTGGCCGTCATGGGCTTGAACTGGCTGTGGGTTGTCTCCCGCATGCTGCGTGGCCTCTTGAACTGGAACGAACATCGCCGCATGCCCGCCTGAGGGCTAGGACGCAATTTTCATCACGAGGAACCCATGTCCCACGACCCCAATTGCATCTTCTGCAAGATCATCGCCGGCCAGATCCCGTCCAAGAAGGTCTACGAGGACCAGGACCTGCTGGCCTTCCATGACATCCACCCATGGGCGCCAGTGCATGTGCTGATCATCCCCAAGCTGCACATCGCCAGCATGGTCGAGCTGACGGACGCGCATGCGCCCCTGCTGGGCAAGATGAGCGTGCTGGCGCCCAGGCTGATGAAGGAGCTGGGCGTCAGCAACGGCTTCCGCACGGTGATCAACACCGGCCCGGACGGTGGGCAGGAGGTCTACCACCTGCACATGCATGCCATGGGTGGCCCGCGCCCCTGGCTGAAGGGCTGATCCACCCTTGAATTCCTGGGAATCGGCGGCATCTGTTCCGTCGCAAGAGACTGTCACGGCGCAAGCCTAGAATCGGGTATTCGCTTTTGAGGAGACCACTATGGGTGGACTGAGCATTGGACACTGGCTGATCGTGCTGCTGGTGGTTGTGGTGATTTTCGGCACCAAGAAGCTGCGCAATGTGGGCTCGGATCTGGGCGCGGCGGTCAAGGGCTTCAAGGACGGCATGAAGGACGGTTCGGCTGACGCACCGGCTCAGCAGGTGAGCCACAGCAAGGCCCAGGATGCGAACACGGTGGACGTGGACGCCAAGACCAAGTCCTGAGCTGAGCGCGGATGATTGATTTCGGCTTTGATAAGTTGGCGCTGATCGGCGCCGTGGCCCTGATCGTGATCGGGCCGGAGCGCCTGCCCAAGGTGGCGCGCACGGCCGGGCACTTGATGGGCAAGGCCCGGCGCTATGTGGCCGAGGTCAAGGCCGAGGTCAACCGCTCCATGGAGTTGGAAGAGCTCAAGAAAATGAAGGGCCAGTTCGAGGACGCCGCGCGCGACGTCGAACACAGCGTGCAGCAGGAGATCAACACTGCCACGCAGGCCTTTGACCAGACCTGGCAGAGCATCGGCGGCGAAGGCAGCAGCTACGAGCCGCTGCCGCCCGCCTACCGCCATCCGGGCAAGAAATGGCGCGTCAAGCGCGGCGCCACGCCCCTCTGGTACAAAAAGCAGCAGGGCGTGCGACGCCATGTGCAATCCGGCGCGGCCCGCGTGGCGCGCTTCCGTCCCAAGTCTCACGCATCTCACGCATCGTCGCGCCCCCTCCCATGAGTTCTTCCCCCGAAGACGAACTGGCTGGCACCGAACAGCCTTTCGTGTCGCACCTGATCGAACTGCGTGATCGCCTGATCCGCGCGGCGCTGGCCATTGGCGTAGCCTTTGGTGTGCTGTGCATCTATCCGGGCCCGTCTGGTCTCTACGACCTGCTCGCTTCGCCCCTGGTGGAACACCTGCCCAAGGGCTCGTCGATGATCGCCACCAACGTGCTCTCGCCCTTCCTGGTGCCGTTGAAGATCACGCTGCTGGCTGGCTTCATGCTGGCGCTTCCCGTCGTGCTGTACCAAGTCTGGGCCTTTGTGGCGCCGGGGCTTTATTCGCATGAGAAGCGTCTGGTTCTACCCCTGGTGATCTCCAGCACAGTGCTGTTCTTTGTCGGCGTGGCGTTTAGCTATTTCTTCGTCTTCGGCCAGGTCTTCAAGTTCATCCAGAGCTTTGCGCCCAAGAGCATCACGGCCGCTCCCGACATCGAGGCCTACCTCGGCTTCGTGATGACCATGTTCATTGCCTTTGGCGCTTCTTTCGAAGTGCCCGTGGTGGTGGTGGTGCTCGTCCGCATGGGGCTGGTGACGGTCGAGAAGCTGCGCGAGTTCCGCGGCTACTTCATCGTGCTGGCCTTCGTGGTCGCCGCCATCATCACCCCGCCCGACATCGCTTCTCAAGCCGCCCTCGCCATTTCCATGTGCGTGTTGTATGAGCTTGGGATCTGGGCTGCAGGAGCGTTCGTCCGCGCCACCAAGGCGCCCGAAGACGCCCAGGACCCGGCCCCCTGATCAGCGCGGGGCCGGGAGCCCCGCTCAGTTCGGGTTGTCTTCGGCCTTGGGTCGGGGCCGCTGCCCGATCTTCAGCACGAAGGCCTTGCGGTCCTGACCCCGCTGCACCTCCAGCTTCGCCTGGCTGCCAGGCGCCAGTGCGGCCACGGCCGTCAGCAATTCATTCGGGCTTTGCACGCGCTTGCCGGCCACGCTGAGCACCACGTCACCGGGCTTGATGCCCGCCAGCTCGGCCGGGCCCTTGAGGATCACGCCGCTGACCATCACCCCGCTCAAGGGCGGCAGGTGGAAGGCCTCCAGCACCTCGGGCGTGATCTCGCGGGTCTGCACGCCGACCCAGCCGCGCGAGACCTGCCCCTGCTTGATCAGCGCCTCCATCACCTCGCGGGCCAGGCCCACGGGGATGGCGAAGCCGATGCCCATGCTGCCGCCGCTGCGCGAGTAGATGGCCGTGTTGATGCCCAGCAGCTGGCCCTGGGTGTCCACCAGCGCGCCGCCCGAGTTGCCGGGGTTGATGGCCGCATCGGTCTGGATGAAGTTCTCGAAGGTGGACAGGCCCAGCTGCTTGCGGCCCAGCGCGCTGACGATGCCCGAGGTCACCGTCTGGCCCACGTTGAAGGGGTTGCCGATGGCCAGCACGGCGTCGCCGACCTGCAGGCTGTCGGCCTCGCCCAGGCGCATCACCGGCAGGTCGGGCAGGCGGATGCGCAGCACGGCGAGGTCGGTGTCGGGGTCGGTGCCGATCAGCTCGGCCGTGGTCTCGCGACCGTCGCTGAGCTGGATCAGGATCTCGCTGGCGTTTTCCACCACATGGTTGTTGGTGAGCACATAGCCCTCTGGCGAGACGATGACGCCTGAGCCTGTGCCGCGCGGGCCGTCGCGCTCGTCCTCGTCGGGGCTGCCGCCGTGGTAGCGCAGCCAGGCTTCCTCTTCCTCGCTGAGCGGCTGGCCGGGCTTGCTGGCGCTGATGCTCACCACGGCCGGTGCAGCCAGACGCGCGGCCTCGGCATAGCCGGGTCGCTTGCCGCCGGGTGTTCCCATCTGCAGGCTGGGTGCCGGGTGCAGGCTGCCCTGCAGCCATTGCGGCTTCAGCGTCGCAACGACGAAATAGCCGGCCAGCGCGACGGTCGTGGCCTGGGAGAAAATCAGCCAGGATTGGCGCAAGGACGATGGTCGTGACGACCCTGAAGGTGTGGACGGCGAGGAGGACGATGTGGACATGAAGGAAAGCACCCTGGCGACCGGGCGGGAAGGGGCGGCGGAGCCTGCGGGCTTGTCCCGTGACGCATTGCTGCGCCTGCTGGACGGCTGGCTGGAGCCGGGTCGTTTCAAGGATTATGGGCCCAACGGCCTGCAGGTTGAGGGTAAGCCCGAGGTTCGCCGCGTGCTGTGTGGCGTGACGGCCAGCCTGGCGCTGATCGACGCCGCCATCGAGCGCGGTGCCGATGCCCTGCTGGTGCACCATGGCCTGTTCTGGCGCGGCCAGGAGCAGCGCCTGACGGGCTGGATGAAGACCCGCGTGCAGCGCCTGCTGGCCCATGACATCAACCTGATCGCCTACCACCTGCCCCTGGATGCGCATGCCGAGCTGGGCAACAACGCGCAGCTGGGGGCGCAGTTGGGATGGACGGCCGACGCCCGTTTCGGCGAGCAGGATCTGGGCTTTGCCGGCCCACTGCCGCCCGAGCAGCAGACGCTGGCAGGCCTGCAGTCGGTGCTGGAGCGGCAGCTGGGGCGCCCGGTGACGGCCATCCCCGGCGACGGGCGCCCACTGCGCCGCGTGGCCTGGTGCACCGGTGGCGCGCAGGGTTTTTTCGAGGCCGCAATCGCCAGCGGGGCCGATGTCTTCGTCACCGGCGAGATTTCCGAGCCCCAGGCGCACTATGCCGCCGAGACGGGGGTGGCCTTCGTGGCCGCCGGCCACCACGCCACCGAACGCTACGGCGTGCAGGCCCTGGGCCGTCGTCTGGGTGAGGAGGCCGGTCTCAGCGTCGAATTCCTGGACTTGAACAATCCCGCATGAATGCCTTGCTGATCACCCAGGGCGATGCCTGCGGCATCGGGCCCGAGATCGCCGTGAAGGCCTGGGCGGCCGAACAGGACTCGCCCGGCGCCGTGCCTCTGTGCCTGGTGGGCGACGTGGAAGTCTGGCGGCGCGCCCTGCGCATCGCCGGGCAGGACCTCCCTGTGGCTCGCCTGGATCATCCCGCGGAGGCCGCACACGCACCGCCGCGCTGTCTGCCTGTCTGGCAGCCGCCCGGCATGCCGCCCGGGCTGCTGGACGAGCCGCTGGGCCGGATCAGCGCCAAGGCCGGTGCCGCCGCCGCTTGCTGCATCAAGGCGGCCGTGGCGGCGGTGCAGGGCGGGCAAGGGCGCGGCATCGTCACCGCACCCATCCACAAGGAAGCCCTGCATGCGGCCGGCGTGCCGTTCCCGGGGCACACCGAGATGCTGCAGGCCCTGGCCGCGCCGCCGGGCGGCACGCCGCCGCCGGTGCGCATGATGCTGGCCAACGAGGAGCTGAAGACGGTGCTGGTGACCATCCACGTCTCGCTGCGCCGGGCGCTGGACCTGGTCACGAAGGCGGCGGTGCTGGAGACGCTGCGCATCACCCGCGACTCCCTGCGTCGTTTCGGCATCGAGGCGCCGCGCATCGCCGTCGCCGGGTTGAATCCGCATGCCGGCGAGGGCGGCCTTTTCGGCGACGAGGAGCTCCGCGAGATTGCGCCGGCCATTGCCGCGGCCCGCGCCGAGGGCATCGACGCCCGCGGCCCCTTCGCGCCGGACACCGTCTTCATGCGCGCCCGCCACGCACCGCCCGCGCATCCGGGCGAGTTCGACGCCGTCGTCGCCATGACGCACGACCATGGCCTGATCCCGGTGAAGTATTTGGGCGTGGAGCAGGGCGTGAACGTCACCTTGGGCCTGCCCTTTGTGCGCACGAGCCCGGATCACGGCACGGCCTTCGACATCGCGGGCCAAGGCGTCGCCGACGCCTCCAGCATGCGGGCGGCGCTGCGTATGGCTCATCAGCTGAGCCAGGGCTGAGCCCTGCGCTGAAGAACGCGGCGCGCGGCGCTTATTGCTGGGTATTGAGCGCCGCCAGCTGCTTGCGCGCCCGCGCGGTGGCGCGCTCCAGCAGGTAGGCGTTCTCGAAGGCGCGCAGGCGGCCGGTCTCGCAGAGCTTGCGCAGCATGCGGGCGGTCATGGTGACCGTTTGCTGGTGCTTGTGGCCCTGGGTGAAGATGAAGAAGCTGCGGCCGGCGCTGATGTGGGCCAGGCGCACCTTGCGCCAGTGCTCGCCGGTGTTCATCTGGTAGGCGAAGCCCAGCTGGAGGTGGTCGATCAGCAGCACGCCGGAGCTCGGCTCGGGCTCCTCCGTGGGGGAGGGCAGGCCGTCGATGCTGATGTCCACCGTCTGCAGCGGGGCTTCCTGGGCGGTGATGTCGATGTCGACCTCGCCGTTCCAGTCCACCGCGGTCTCCCGCACCAGGCCCAGGCTGGAAGCCTCCTTGGCGTTGAGCCCCTGGGCCAGGTCGATGTCGACTTCGCCGGATTCGGTGTCGCGGAACTCGTCCGGCTGCACCGGGGGCAGGTCTTGCTCTTTTGGGGCTTCGATGCCGAAGACGGCTTCCAGCTGCTTGACCAGCAGGTTGTAGTCCAGGGCGGAGAGCCCTTGGCCTTTGAGCGATTCGGCGTGCACCGGCAGCAGCTGGCCGATGAAGGGCTTGCGCAGGGATTCGGGCCAGGCGATCAGATCCAGACCTTCGTTGAGCGTCTGCATCATGCGGGGCAGGGCGCTCAGGAAGGCCTGGCGCTGCGGCCCCGGGGCCTTGGGTTGCACGCTCAGGACCAGGTCGCGGCCGAACTGGCGGAAGCGCTTCTCGCGCTCCACGCTGCCGCCCTCATGGCGCGAGGCCTGCACGATGGCGCCGCTCCAGGTCTGGGAGAGGAACTCACGCAGGAAGTCCGGCATGGGCACCTTGGCCAGGTTCTGGGCCAGCTGCTTGGCGTAGCGCTGCTGCAGGCGCAGATCGGTTTCCTTGCGCTCGACCAGGGCCGCGGCATCGCCATGGGCCTGCAGAACCTGGGCCGTCTGGGCGCTGACGAAGGCCTCGAGGTCATCGAGCTTCTGCTCATAGATCTCGATGCGTTCGAAGTCCCCGCCGCTGACGTCATGCACCAGCGCCCGCACGTGCTCGAGGAACTCCTTGCCGGGCGAGTCCACGAAGTCGTCGTAGGCGCAGGCCAGCGAGGCCAGGCGGTTGATGAAGCGGCGCACCGGATGGCGGCGCGAGGAGAAGAAGGTGTTGTCGCCCAGGGCGGCGCGCAGCACGGGCAGCTGCAGCTGGGCCAGCAGGCGCGCCATCTGCGGCGGCACCTTGGCGTCCGAGAGGATGTGGTCGAACAGGCTGCCCACCACGTCGATCACCATGTGGTCCAGCGAGCCGGTGGCCGCCTGGCGCAGGGCGTCGCGGTGGAGGTGGATCAGGTTGGGTGGCAAGGGGAAGGCGCCACCCGGGATGGTTTCGTCGCCCCAGTCTCCGCCTCGTTCGCCACCCCACTCGCCGCTCAGGGGGACGCCGGCACTGCCAGGCCCCCCGGACGACAGGGCGCCCGAGACCGTGGTGCCGCCGAAGCCCGAGCCGCCAGCGGCCATGCCGCCGGATGCGGGCAGGGGCAGGCTGGACAAGCGGCGCAGCAGGTCCATCAGCTGCGGGTCGACGCTGCCCATCACGCCGGCGGGGGCGTAGCCACCACTGAATCCGCCGCCGTAGCCGCCACCATAACCGCCGCTATAGCCCCCCGGCATGTTCACGCCAGCGGCGTAGCCGCCGGGCGGCACCGGGCCGCCATAGCCGGGCGCCGCGTACGCACCCACGCCGCCATAGCCGCTGGCGGCTGGCCCCAGGCCGCCGAAGCGGGAGTTTCCCACCGGGCCGCCGAGGTCGCCGGACACGCTGCTGGGGCCGCCGCCGGCCATCGCGCCGCGCGGATCCAGGGCGCGCACCCGCAGATCCTGCTGGCGCAGGCCGCGGCTGCGGAAGAGGCCGGCGATGTCGGCGTAGCAGCTGCGCATCTCCGTGGTGAAGGAGCGGGTCAGTTCGTCGATCAGGGCCTGGCGGATCTCGCTGTCCTCCGTCAGGCTGTGCACGGCGTCCAGCAGCGCCTGTGCAATGAGTTCCGGGCGCAGCGGGTTGCGGTCCAGCCCGCCTTCGGAGGAACTTAGGCCGGCCAGAAAGGACTCGACATCCCGCAGCTCCCACTCGCTTTGGTGGCCGATGGCCATGCCGATGCGGTCGGCCGCGACCATGGCGTCGACCTGTTCGTCGTCCATCAGGGACAGCTCGTCCCAGGCCTTCTTCGCGGCCGGGGCAGCCTTGTCCCGCTGTTCACCGGCCATCTGGCGCCGCAGGCTGGCCTGGAATTCCTGGACGAACTGGGCGAGGTGCTCCCTGAACAGGTACTGGGCCGACAGCAGGGTGTCCCGGCGCTTGGCAAAGCCGGCCGACAGCGCCGCCAGTCCCAGGCCTTCGGCGCCGCGTTCGGCTGCCTGTTCGGCAGCGGCCCGGACGCGCTGGAGGGCGGCTTCGAGATGCGGGTTGAGTCGTGACTCGGGCTGGTTCATGGACGAGAGGACCAATCGCGCCGCTCAGTGCGGCGCGCAGCGTATGCCAAGTATGCGTGGATTTGAGGGCTCATGTTGTGACCAAGCGCAGTCTGCACGCTGGATCATGCAGGATCATGTCCCACCCGCACTTGCGGGTAGGGAGCTTGCTCAGCGCTTGAGCGAATCGCGGATCTCGCGCAGCAGCATGATGTCCTCGGGGGTTGCGGGTTCCGCCGCCGGGGCGGGGGCGGGTTCGCCGCGCTTGAGGCGGTTGATCTGCTTGACCATCATGAAGATGATGAAGGCCAGGATGATGAAGTTCAGCAGCACGGTCAGGAAGCTGCCGTAGGCGAAGAGGGGCACGCCGGCCTTGGTCAGGGCCTCGTAGGTCTGGGGACCCTTGAAGTCGGCGGGCACGGCGCCCAGCACGATGAAGTAGTTGGAGAAGTCCAGGCCGCCGACCACCTTGCCCACAAACGGCATGATCAGATCCTTGACCATCGAGTCGACGATCTTGCCGAAGGCGCCGCCGATGATCACGCCCACGGCGAGGTCCACCACATTGCCCTTGACGGCAAACTCCCTGAACTCGCTCAGCATTCCCATCTTCATCTACTCCTCTGCGGGGCGTCCCGGATGCACTGAGCGCTATTGTCTACGTTTGCGGCCGCTGCAAATCGGGCCAAACACGGGGATTTCCGTCTCGACGCTCCCAACCGCGCGCTGAGGCGCCGAACTGACGCCTCGGCGAGACGATTTGCGTAATCCCCGAGTTGCATCAAGCCGGGGCAGTGGTGGGCGTCCGCTAGAATCCGCGGTTGCTCCCGATCAGAAGTCTCCTTTGAGGACCCTCATGAGTGACCAGCAAGTGGATCAAGGCAAGCGCACCTGGCTCATCGCCACGAGTTGCGCCGGTGCCGGTGTCGGCGTCGCGACCGCCGTGCCCTTTGTCAGTACCTTCGCGCCGTCCGAGCGTGCCAAGGCTGCCGGTGCAGCCGTGGAAGTCGATATCAGCAGCCTGAAGCCTGGCGAGAAGCTGACGGTGGAATGGCGCGGCAAGCCGGTTTGGATCGTGCGCCGCACGCCCGAGCAGCTGGCCGCCCTGCCCAAGAACGATCCCCAGCTGGCTGATCCGGAGTCCAAGCGCACCGCCTACCCGACGCCCGATTACGCCAAGAACGAGCACCGTTCGATCAAGCCCGAGTACTTCGTGGGCGTGGGCATCTGCTCGCACCTGGGCTGCTCGCCCTCGGACAAGTTCCAGGCCGGCCCGCAGCCCTCGCTGCCGGACGACTGGAACGGCGGCTTCCTCTGCCCCTGCCATGGCTCGACCTTCGACCTGGCCGGCCGCGTGTTCAAGAACAAGCCCGCACCCGACAACCTCGAGGTGCCTCCCCATATGTATCTGTCCGACACCAAGATCCTGATTGGTGAGGACAAGGCTGCCTAAGCGAGAGGACAGAGGTCGATATGGCTGAATTCAAAGAAGCTCCCGCCGGCGCGTCCATGGGCGAGCAGCTGCTGACCTGGGTGGACAACCGCTTCCCGCTCAGCAAGATGTACCGGGAGCACATGTCGGAGTACTACGCTCCGAAGAACTTCAACTGGTGGTACATCTTCGGCTCGCTGGCCATGCTGGTGCTGGTGATCCAGATCGTCACCGGCATCTTCCTGGTGATGCACTACAAGCCGGATGCCGCCGTGGCCTTCGCCTCGGTCGAGTACATCATGCGCGATGTGCCCTGGGGCTGGCTGATCCGCTACATGCACTCGACGGGCGCCTCCGCCTTCTTCGTGGTCGTGTACCTGCACATGTTCCGCGGCCTGCTCTACGGCTCCTACCGCAAGCCCCGCGAGCTGGTCTGGATCTTCGGCTGCGCGATCTTCCTGTGCCTGATGGCCGAGGCCTTCATGGGCTATCTGCTGCCCTGGGGCCAGATGTCCTACTGGGGCGCCCAGGTGATCGTGAACCTGT